>CAZXPC010000001.1:0-169170 GCA_964643135.1 uncultured Candidatus Saccharibacteria bacterium
ACCGCTCGGCTACCCGCCTCCGCAGTTTCCTCAGAGCGAAACCGAGTTCTCGGCTCTGTAGCCGAGCTTGAGTC
Organism: uncultured Candidatus Saccharibacteria bacterium; assembly: GCA_964643135.1. Classification (GTDB taxonomy): domain Bacteria; phylum Patescibacteriota; class Minisyncoccia; order UBA6257; family Colwellbacteraceae; genus CAZXPC01. The sequence continues at coordinate 75 of CAZXPC010000001.1, forward strand.
TGTTCCGTTGAGGAGCCTCTCGCAGCCGTTCAATGCGGCGAGAAGAAGAAATTTCAGCAGAAATTATCTGTGGTGACGAAATGGAATAGCGAAAGCGAGGCGAGCGCCTGGCTCTCGAGGGGGCGGGGATAAAAGAGAGCGCTTGCGAGCAGGCCTTTTAGGCCTTAATATGATAACTATGGAAAAGAAGGAACAGCCTTTGATTGATAGAATCATCGCTCTTTGCAAGCGCCGCGGTTTTATTTTTCCCGGCAGCGAAATCTACGGCGGCCTCGCCAACTCTTGGGACTACGGCCCGATGGGCGTAGAACTTAAGAACAATATCAAACAACTGTGGTGGGAGACCTTTGTAAAATCTCGTGAAGACATGGTCGGCATTGATGCCGCGCTCATTATGAACCCACGCGTTTGGACGGCTTCCGGTCATTTGTCCAACTTCAGCGATCCTTTGGTTGAATGTAAAAAATGTCACGCTCGGCTGAGAGAGGACCAATTGCCGGCTGATCGCAAGTGCCCGAATTGCGGAACAAAAGACAACTACACCGCTTCCAAACAATTCAACCTGATGCTCAAAACCTTCCTGGGTCCAGCTGAAGAGGCGGCCAACACGGTTTATTTTCGGCCCGAAACCGCTCAGGCTATGTTTGTTAATTTTAAAAACGTGATGGACTCAGTCCGGCCCAAGCTGCCCTTCGGCATGGCGCAAATCGGCAAAGCTTTTCGAAACGAAATCACACCGGGCAACTTTATTTTCCGCACGCGCGAGTTTGAGCAGATGGAAATTGAATACTTCTTCCAAGAACCTAAAATGGACGCTGAGTGGGAAGGGCTTTTTGAGCACTGGCGCCAGCAAGTTCTAAATTGGCTTGAACTGATCGGCATTAATCTTAAGAATATTCATGAACTTCATGTGCCTAAAGAAGAGCTGGCTCATTATTCCAAAAAAACGACCGACTTTGAATACAAATTTCCATTCGGCCAGAAAGAATTATATGGTCTGGCCTACCGCACCAACTTTGACCTTAAAAATCACAGCGAGGCCTCCGGCGAGAAGCTCGAATATCGGAATGACGAGACGGGCGAAGTATTCTACCCGCATGTAATCGAGCCGAGTTTCGGAGTGGACCGAACCGTACTTGCTGTTCTCTGCGACGCCTATACCGAAGAGGCTGACCGAGTCGTTATGAAGTTCAAGAGCAACATCGCGCCGTTTAAAGCCGCTGTATTTCCACTCCTCAGAAATAAACCCGAGCTGGTAAAGCTCGCGCGCGAAATTTATACTGAGCTTAAGAAAGACATTAATGTTTTGTGGGACGACCGCGGTAATATTGGCAAGAGGTATTATGCTCAAGACGAAATCGGTACACCGTATTGCATAACAGTTGATTTCGAAACGCTGGAAGGCGCCGAGAAATTTGTAACCGTCCGCGACCGCGACACGATGAAGCAGGAAAAAGTTAGAGTGAGCGAGCTTAAGAGATGGCTTAAAAACAAGCTCTTATAGGTTATAATAAACCCATGCGTCAAATCTTAAACAAAAAGTTAAGCGTTCCCATCGTAGTCCTCATATTCACTATCCAGTCGGCTATCATCCTAGGCCTCATTGTTTCAGCCAGGGCCGAGATTGACCGTTTCGACTCCCAGGCAGTGGCTGAGACCACGCAAGTTTCCAGCCCCGCCGCCTTCAGCCTCAAAGATGCCCATGACAAGATCTACGCTTTTATGCCTCAAACCGACAAAGCTCAGGACGCCCTAGGCCAAGCCGAACTAGAACTTTCAGAAGGCGAACAAAGTCTAAAATCCGAAAACTCAGCATCAGCTAATATCCACGCTAACAATGCCGTCAAGATTTTAGCCACCGCCAATAATCTCGGCAACTACGACAACTCCTGCCCGGGCTTCCGCCACGACAAGCAAATGGGGGACGTCTGTCCGGTAGATGGGGGATACAGAGTCTTGCTCGGCGGCGGCGGCAGCGTACTGACGCATGGGCCGGATTCGAAGACGGCTCTTGTGGCAGGATCAAATTTAAGCAGCGGCGCATCGAGTGCTCCTTCCAGGCATGTTTATTGTGAATCAAACACCAGCAATGATTATTTCCAGGCCATCTACGCCAGACCTAATGACGTTGCTAGTTCTTTGCAGCAGTACAGGCAGAATTTTATTAAAGGAACCTACGCGGTGAACGGATTTTATAACCAGGAAGCCGGCCTTTTCAACCAAACCATGGATCTGAAATTCAACTGTGATAGCACCGGTGATATGTCTATTATTGATGTCTCTTTGCCGACATCGAGGGCGAACACAACTGTAGGCACCATAGTAACAGATTTGAAGAATCTTGGTTATAAGAATTCGAATATCAAGTACGATGTTCTATTTGATGGGGGCTCTGCCTCTCTTTTCAGCGGCTATGGCACGCTTTGGTACGACGATAGGTTGACTGCGAATAATCAAAATAATTTGGGCGGGACCTACGCTCTCGTTGATGGAACCGGCGGTTATTATGACGCGTATTCTGTTGCGCATGAAGTAGGGCATACCCTCGGCGCTGTTCAAAAAACTGCTCCTCATACGACCGGCGCCGGTCATTGTAACGATATATATGATGTAATCTGCTACAACGACGGCGGGCCGACCGGAACGTCCACCTATGCTTGCAATAATCGCCAATGGTTCGACTGCCGCCACGATGACTATTTTAACCTCAACCCAGATTCAGCTAATTACCTCTACAGCCACTGGAATATCGGCTCAAGCCTGAATAACTGGGTTACTCACAGCGCCGTTACAACATGTACCGTCAATAACCCCCAGGTATATGCCGGTAACTCTACCGCTTACGCCAATTCATACTACGAGAAAGCCGGTGCTCCGGGCACAACTCAGACTTTCCTTCTCAATATCCAGAACGGTGATAACTGTAATTCCACGACCTATAGTATTTCTCCGTCAGGTCTTGCTTCAGGCTGGTCTGAGAGTCCCGTTTCCAATATCACTCTAGCTCCATTAGCCACAGGCGCGGTCTCGATTAAAATCACTTCTGACCCATCCGCCTCAACGGGCAACTACAACATAAGCGAAAATGTTACCAATGTTTCCAACTCAAGCGATACCGCTGGAGCGGTCTTAATCTACGCCGTGGAGCCTTGCGCTAACGCCAATCCGACCGTAACCGTGACCCCATCGTCCAAGACCGGCAACCCCGGCCAAGCTCTCGGCTATACCGTAGCTATCAAGAATAACGACTCCGGCTCATGCCCCTCTTCATCCTTCAACCTCACTTCAAGCCTGCCTCCGTCTTGGACTCAATCTCCCTCATCTATTTCCAATCAGTCTATTGCTCCGGGCGGAACCTACAGCACCAACATCAACGTCACTTCTCCATCGAGCGCCACTGCTGCCAATTACACCGTGACCGAGACTGCCGTTAATGCCAATTTAGCCAGCTATTCCGGCAACGCCAGCGGTACCTATACCATCCAGACTTCCGACACCGCCCCGCCCTCAGTTCAGATCACCGACCCGGCCAACAACTCGGTTCTTCCGACCAAAGGCAGTGTGACTATCAATGTCTCGGCCTCGGACACGAGCGGCATCGCGAGCATCAAGGTCTATATCGACAACGTTCTTCAGAAAACCTGCACCTCTGCGACTTCCTGCTCCTATGGCTGGTCCATGTCCAAAGTATCCAAAGGAAATCACACTATCGGAGCTACCGCTCTAGACGGTTCGCCTAACGCCAACTCCGGGAGCGCGCAGATCAGCGTGACGAAGTAGCTGCCCTATATGCAATTTAAGAAAACAGTTTTGGATAATGGTCTAAGAATAATTACCGCGCCGCAGCCGGGGAATTTAGCGGTCACGGTTTTGGTATTGGTTGAGGCAGGGTCAAAATATGAGACCAAAGATCAGGGCAAGTATAATCGCGGCGTCTCGCACTTTTTGGAACATATGTGTTTTAAGGGTACGGAGAAGCGGAAAGATTCGCTTCAAATCTCGAGCGAGTTGGACGGATTAGGCGCATCATACAACGCTTTTACCGGCCTCGAATACACCGGCTACTATGCCAAGGTTCAATCCAAAGACTTTGATAAGGCGCTCGACTTGATTTCCGACGTTTATCTGAACCCGGTTTTCAAAAGCGAAGAGATCGAGAAAGAAAAAGGCGTCGTGATTGAAGAAATCAATATGTACGAAGATGACCCGCCTCACAAAGTCGCCGAGCTCTTTATGGAGCTGATGTACGGTGATACGCCCGCCGGCTGGGATATTAGCGGCAGCCGGGAAGATATTTTGAAATTGGATCAGAAGAGGATTCTAGATTATCGTAAGAGCCATTATGTCGCCGCGGGCACGGTTGTAATCGTGGCCGGCGCCTTGGACGAAGAAAGCGCGCTCAAAAAAATCAAAACTAGTTTTGCCGGTATAGAAGCCGCGAGCAAAGGCGGTAAGATAAAAACCGTCGAGCAGCAGACCAAGCCTGAACTCAGAATAAAATACAAAGAATCGGATCAGACTCACATTGTTTTGGGCTGCCGGGCCTTTCCCATTAGTGATCAGAGGAGGAATGCGTTGGAAATCCTGGGTCACATTTTGGGCGGGGGAATGAGCTCGCGCCTTTTCCAAATTCTTCGCAACAAGCTTGGCGCGGCTTATTATGTTTCCGCCGGCGCCGATTTTTACACGGACCACGGGCTTCTCGCGGTTGCGGCCGGCATCGACAAAAATAAAATATCGCCGGTCATCTCCGAAATTATGGCGGAATTTAAAAACCTTTGCGACGAGTTGGTTCCAAAGCAAGAGTTGGAAAGGGTTAAGAATCATTTATCCGGCGGCACAATTTTAGGCCTTGAGACATCAAACCGATTAGCGTCTTTCTATGGCCATCAGGAAATGGTTGAGCGGCATATATTGACTCCTGAAGAAGCAATCAAAGAAATCCAGGCGGTGACCGCGGAAGAGATCCGCTCTGTGGCGCGGGATATTTTTAAAGACGAGAATCTCAATTTGGCTGTACTGGGGCCGATAAAAGACGAGACTGCATTGCAAAACCTCTTGAGAGTGGGCTAATATTAGCTCATGGAAAGGCTGAAGCTTGAAATATCTTGGAGCAGCTTGTGGCGCGTCGTTGTGGTCGGCCTTTTTATCGTGCTTCTTTATTTCCTCCAAGATGTCGCCATCACGATCTTGCTGTCTTTATTCATCTCGACGGCGCTAAATGGCATTGTCTCCCGGCTTGAGAAATTCAGAATTCCGCGCGTGATTTCCACCATCCTGATTTTTGCGATCGCGATTACGCTGCTGGCTTTTATCGTTTATACCATCGTTCCGATCGCCATTATCGAGCTGAACGCTCTTTTAAATAACTTGAACGGCACGGTCGGCAATCTTTTGGGTGCCGACGCCACGGCCAAGCTGAAGGCCTTTATTAATCCGGACCTGAATCACTTGGCTAATATTCTCTTGGCTGGGAACGCATCTTTTCTTGATGTCGTCGGCCGGTTTCTGGGCGGCGTCGCTTACTTCTTTACCGTGCTCATCATGTCGTTCTATCTAACAGTCGACCGGAACGGCGTCCTGAAATTTCTCCGCGCCGTTTTCCCCGATTCGATCGGCGAAAAAGCCATGTTGATCTACGAGCGCACCTGCCGCAAGATCAGCCGCTGGTTCCATACTCAACTGCTTTTAAGTTTAATCGTCGGCATACTTTTCTTCACGGGTCTTACGATTCTCGGCGTTCGTTACAGCTTGATTTTGGCCATTCTAGCCGGCGTTATGGAATTAGTGCCGGTCGTCGGCCCCATTTTTGCCGGCACTCTTTCGGTCATCATCGCCGCTACGGACTCATTGCATCTCGGAGCGTATGTTTTTGTTTTCTGCGTGGTGGTTCAGCAATTTGAGAGCAATGTTTTAGTGCCGCTCATGCTGAAGAAAGCAATCGACATTCATCCGGTTGTGGTCATCGTGGCGCTCTTGGCCGGACTTAAGCTCGCCGGCGTGGCTGGCATGGTCCTGGCGATTCCGGCAACGGTTTTGGCCGATGAACTGCTCGAATACTGGATCGCTAAGAAGTCCAAAGCCCCGGACACGGTTTCGATTTAAAGAGTTTCCGCTTTCATTATGGCCAGAAATTTTTATATTACGACAACCTTGCCTTATGTAAACGCCAAGCCCCACATGGGCCATGCGCTTGAATTTATCGAGGCCGACATTATCGCGCGCTACCACCGCCTTTTGGGTGACGAGGTTATTTTCAATACCGGCACCGACGAGCACGGCTTGAAAATTTATCGCAAGGCTTTGGAAGAAGGGAAAAACCCGCAGGCCTACGTCGATGAATACGCGCAGAAATTTGAGGATTTAAAGAGCGCGCTCAATTTGAGCTACACCAATTTTATCCGCACCACCGATCCTCATCACAAGGCCGCCGCGCAAGAATTTTGGCGCCGCTGTCTCGCGAAGGGCGACATCTACAAAGCCAAGTACAGCGTCAAATACTGCGTTGGCTGCGAGCTTGAAAAGACCGATTCAGAGTTAGTCGAAGGCAAGTGTCCGATTCATCCGAACCTGAACATTGAAAATATCGAAGAAGAAAACTATTTTTTCCGCTGGTCTAAATACCAGCAGCCGCTTTTGGAATTCTACGAAAAGAATCCCGATTTTGTTTTGTCGGCCAGCCGCTTCAAAGAAATTAAGAGTTTTGTCGCCGCGGGCCTCAGTGATTTCAGCATTTCGCGGTTGAAAGAGAAAATGCCGTGGGGGGTGCCGGTTCCCGGGGATGACAGGCAAGTCATGTATGTCTGGTTCGATGCGCTCACTAATTATGTTTCGACGCTCGGCTGGCCTGAAGACACGGCCAACTTCGAAAAGTTTTGGGGAACCAAAGCCCGGCTCAACGCCATTCAGATTGCCGGCAAAGACAATCTCCGCCAGCAGTCAGCTATGTGGCAGGCGATGCTTATGTCAGCTGATTTACCAACTTCAAAACAAATTATTATTCACGGTTTTATTACTTCGAATGGCCAGAAGATGTCGAAGAGCCTTGGCAATGTGGTCGACCCGATGGAGATCGTCCAAAAATACAGCGCGGATGTTTTGCGCTACTGGTGCGCTAAAGAGGCTAATACTTTTGAAGACAGCGATTTTACTTGGGATAAGTTTCGAGACAGTTATAATGCCGACCTGGCGAACGGCCTCGGCAACTTGGTCAGCCGCATTATGAAAATGGCTGAGACGAATTTGACCGAACCAGTTGCCATTCCGGCTGAGACAATTCCGGAAGCCTTTAAGAAAGAGATGGACTTAGCGGATATTAAGAAGGCCGCTGAAATAGTTTGGGCTGAAATAGCGGCGCTTGATCGTCGGATTCAAGAGACCAAACCATTTTCGCTCATTAAAACCGATCCAGCCGCCGCGAAGGAAATCATAAAAGAATTAGTGGCCCGTCTCTATACTATAGGCAGGATGTTAAATCCGATTATGCCGGCTACGTCAGAGATAATTAAGAACCTGATTAAAACCAATAAGACGCCGGCGGAAGCTCTTTTCATTAGAATATAATCAAATGCCAAAGTTTATTGATGTCCACACACATACGCATTTTGCGGCCTACGAAAATCCCAAAGAGATTGTTGAGCGCGCTCTAAAAAACGACATTTGGGTTGTAAATGTCGGCACTCAGCAAACCACCTCTAAAGATGCGGTGCTTTTGGCGCGCCAATATTCCGAAGGCGTTTACGCGGCCGTGGGCTTGCACCCGATTCACACCAGCGAATCATTCCACGACGAAAAAGAGCTGGGCGGCGGAGACGCGGCCAAAGCTTTCGTCTCGCGCGGCGAGCGGTTTGACTACGATTATTATTTAGAACTGGCGCGCGACCCCAAGGTGGTCGCAATCGGCGAATGTGGCCTCGATTATTACCGCCTGTCTGATGAAACCAAAGCGCGTCAATTTAAAACCTTCGAGGTGCAAATTTTTCTATCGTTCGAAACCAAGAAGCCGCTCATGATCCATTGCCGCAACGGTCTGTCGGGAGGAGCCAATGCCTTTTCCGACTTGGTGAAGATTATTAAATACAATGATGAGAAAATAAGCGACAACCCGGGTGTTGTTCACTTTTTTGCCGGCAGCAAGGCCGATGCCCGCGCCTTGATGGACCTCGGGTTTTATTTCTCTTTCGGCGGAGTCACGACTTTTGTTCGCGATTATGATGAAGTTATAAAATATATCGGCATCGACCGAATTCTCCTAGAAACCGATGCGCCGTATGTAACGCCCGTGCCATACCGCGGCAAGCGCAACGAGCCGCTTTATCTGCCGCATGTCGCTGAATCGATAGGTAAGATCTTAAATCTCGACGCGGAAACCGTGGCCAAGAGGACAACCGAAAACGCCCGCCGAGTTTTGAAGATTTAAAAAAAAGACCCGGGGGGTTAGTCCGAGCCGGGGCGAGAGTTCACAGCTTGCCCCTCAGGCCGGGTATTCTCTCTTCGAGGATGGTGTTAACGCTGCAGTTGCGGCACCGCTCTAGTTGGTCGCGGCAGCTGCAGTTCTTCCGGCGGTTTTGGGATTCGATGACCGCTCGCCGATAATCGCTCGCGGTCGCTTTGGGTTCTCTCTGAGCCAAGTGTAAACCTCCGGACGGTTTAGAGATCGTTGGCGCCTTCTGCCGCGGCGATCAGCCGATCAAGTTCACGCAGGGTTCTTTCCTGGAGGATCTCGATCGAGGGCGCGTAGCGGGCCAGATTCTTGACCTTCTCGGCGCCGAGCCGGGTGCGGATGTCTTTCAGCTCCGCCAGGCCTTGGGTCAGGGCTGATACTCTCACGACCTCTTCTTCGATGCGTCGCTCCGCGAGTTCTTTACTGAGCTCAACTCCGTCCGAGTCAATGGCAGGGTCCAAATGTACAGCCTCTCGTTAAATTAACGCATAAATATTTCTTCGACGCAAGAGGGAAAACCAAAATTTACATTTTGGACTTTAGGAATTAGACTATTCGGGTATGTATAATTTCAAAAAAATAGAAAAGAAGTGGCAGCAAGCTTGGGATAAATCTAATATCTACGCCGCTAAGGATGCGACCAAAGGAAAACGGCAGAAAAAGTGGTATTCACTAATCGAATTTCCATATCCGTCCGGCGCCGGTTTGCACGTTGGCCATGTGCGGAGCAACACAGCTATGGATATTGTCTCGCGCAAGCGCCGTATGGAGGGCTATAATGTTTTGTATCCGATCGGCTGGGATGCGTTTGGATTGCCGACCGAAAACTATGCTATCAAAACCGGTATTCAGCCGGCCAAAGTTACGAAGCAAAATACGGATATTTTCCGCCGCCAGCTAAAAGCGCTCGGTTTCTCTTTCGACTGGTCGCGGGAGATCGATACAACTAGCCCCGAATATTATAAATGGACGCAGTGGATATTCTTGCAGTTCTTCAAGCACGGCCTGGCTTATAAGTCCAAAACGCCGATTAACTGGTGTATTTCGTGCAAGATTGGTTTAGCTAACGAAGAAACAGTCGGCGGCAAGTGCGAACGCTGCGGCGGCGAAGTTGAGAAACGTGAGAAGGAGCAATGGATGTTAAAGATCACCGCCTATGCTGAAAAATTATTGGCCGGTTTAAAGAATGTTGATTTTCGCGATGATATCAAAACCCAGCAGATCAACTGGATAGGGAAGTCAGAGGGCTCGGAGATCAGCTTTAAGCTTAAGGGCTCAGAATTTGTCGTAAATGTTTTTACGACCCGGCCCGATACTCTGTTTGGCGCGACTTATTTGGTTTTGGCGCCCGAACATCCGATTACTCATCAACTAGAGAGTCAGATCGGTAATCTCGCGGAGGTCAAAAAGTATGTTACCGCCACTAAAGCTAAAACCGAAATGGACCGTACCGCCGAAGGTCAAGAAAAAACTGGCCTGGAACTCAAAGGTATCACTGCCATCAATCCGGCAGCCAATGAAGAAATCCCAGTTTTTATCGCCGATTATGTTCTAGCCAATTACGGTACCGGCGCGATTATGGCTGTGCCGGCTCACGACGAACGCGATTTTGAGTTCGCCAAGAAGTTCAACTTGGCAATCAAGCAGGTCATTGAACCGGTTTTTGTCGACAATTTGAAAGAAGGGGCGCCGTTCGTCGAGAGAGAGGCTATTTCAGCGATCGTGAGGCACTGGTCTGAAGATAAATATATCGGTTTAAAATGGAAGAAAGTTAATTGGGGGACTTTTATCACGGGTGGCGTTGAGAAAGGCCAGACTCCTGAATCGGCTGCCATTGCGGAGATTAGGGAAGAAACGGGCTTCCAAAATATCGAGCTGATACGCGAGCTTCCGCGATCGCATAGCAAATTCTACCATGTGCCTAAAGATGTCAATCGTTTTGCGCATTTCCACAATTTCTTATTCAAGCTGAAAGACGGAGAGCGGAAAGATATTTCTGAAGAAGAACGGGCTAATCATGAGGTTGTCTGGCTTTCTCCAGCCGAGATAGAAAAATTTATAACACCCGAAGGTCAAAGGCGTGATTGGAAAATAGCCCGCGATAATAATGCCGTCTATTCTGGGGGTGGAGTTCTTGTAAACTCCAGCAAATTCAACGGCTCAAGTTCTGAAGAAGCAAAGAAGAAAATAACCGAATCTGTCGACGGGAAAATGACCGTTAAATACAAGCTGCGCGATTGGGTTTTCTCCCGCCAGCGCTACTGGGGTGAGCCGATACCGATAATTCACTGTTCTGACTGCGGTTTCCAACCCGTCCCCGAGAAAGATTTGCCGGTAGTTCTGCCTAAGGTCAAAGATTTCAAGCCCGGAAAAAATGGCGAATCGCCGCTGGCGAGTTTAGACAAATGGGTCAGCGTTATGTGCCCCCACTGCGGCGGCAAGGCCAAGCGTGAAACCGATGTTATGCCTAATTGGGCTGGTTCGAGCTGGTATTTCTTACGCTATTGCGATCCTCACAATAAAAAAGAATTTGGCGACTTTAAAAGGTTGAAATATTGGATGCCGGTAGACTGGTATAACGGCGGCATGGAGCATGTCACGCTTCATTTGCTTTACTCCCGTTTCTGGAATCAATTCCTTTACGATATTGGCCTCGTGCCGACTTCGGAGCCCTATAAAAAGCGCACTGCCCACGGCCTGGTTTTGGCCGAAGGGGGAGTGAAGATGTCTAAATCTAAAGGCAATGTTATTAACCCGGACGACATAACCAAAATTTACGGCGCCGATTCTTTAAGAATGTACGAAATGTTTATGGGGCCGTTCGACCAGGCGATCGCGTGGGACACTCGCAGCATCGAAGGCGTATATAGATTTTTAGGGAGAGTTTGGAATGTCCAAGAAACGAAAGTTGTTGCCAAAGATAAGAGCGCCGAGCTCGAACATCTGATCAATAAAATCATCAAGAAAGTTTCGGAGGACATCGAAACGATGGGTTTCAATACTGCCATCAGCGCCATGATGATCTTCTTGAACGAGGCTTCTAGGGAAGATGCAATTCCAACCAAGGTCTGGGAGAAATTCCTGCTCCTTTTAGCACCTTTCGCGCCGCACATCGCGGAAGAGCTGTGGAGCAAGCTGGGCCATAAAAAGTCAATTCACCTGGAGCCTTGGCCGAGATTCGACCCGAAGCTCAGCCGGCTTGAAGACATTGATTTAATCATTCAGGTGAACGGTAAATTCCGTGGCAAATTAAAAGTGGCGGCTAATATTTCTGAAGCTGAAGCGCGCAGTCTAGCTGAGGCTGATAAAACTGTGTCCGGCCATTTAGCCGGCCGAACTGTGGCAAAAGTAATTTTCGTCCCGGGCCGATTGATTAATTTTGTGCTAGAATAATAAGAATAATTTAACAAGGCCAATGTCCAGCGCGCACAGTAAAAAATCTTCCTTCACCTTCGATAAATTTTTGCTTGATATAGCCAAGCCGGCTTATTTCGGCTTGATCGGTCTCATACACAAACTGGCTTTCCTGGCCGTGTTCTTGGGGCTTTTGGGCTATTTCTTTGCGCAATTGAAAGCGCAAAATATAGACTTGATCCAGCTGATCTTCCATCCGTCATCTTCCTTTCAATTCATCAAAACTAAGTAGCGCTCTTAACTTTAGCGCACATGGCGTTGATATCCTTCTGCGGCTCGGCGCTCAAAACCTGATCGTATTCAAATTGCCCGGTCGATTCGTTCCACTTATAAGCCTTGCCCGAGCAGTAGTCGGTTGAATCGCCGTAAAGTGAGAATGATTTAATATAAACGGCGTGGTTCACAGCATCTAAAACAAAGGTGCTGGAATATCGGCCGCCTCCGCCGGTTCCCGAAAGAAGCGGAGCCCAAGAAACTTTGCCGTTGCCTTCTTTGAAACTGGGCAGAATAGGGGCGTTGTTTTCAACTTTTACGATCGCGTAGCTGTCCGTGGCCGCTCCGCCGGCTCCGAGGTCGATTAAGTATTCCGGGACATTGTCGCCGGTCAGGTCCGCCTTTTCGGTTATGTGCATCGCTGTCGCTTTACTGATATCCAGCTGGCCGTTGTTTTGCTTCATAACCGCCGCCTTAATGAGAACCAAGAGAGCGGCATCGGAAATTGGTTTCGGCGGAGTTGCGGCCGGCGCCGGCGGAGCCGGTGTCACAACTATCTTTTCTGATATGGGCAAATCCGGCCTGGCCGGAATATCGTCAAGGCGCACTTGCCGGGTTGGCGCGAGAATCAGGCCCATTGCTACAGCTAAAACTGAGCCGCCGAGGACCAGAATTTTTTTAGGGTTGTTATATTTTTGCATGTCTCTAAAGGGGAGACGTGCCGGGCGGCTAATTCTGGCAAGCTATTTAAATAGTGTTTCCGGATTTTTGCAGGCGGTGCCGGTATTCGTGCAGGATGAGGACGATCAAGAACGCATCAAAAATAGTGATAAGCACGACGAAAGGCGAATGGGAAGTTAGAAAGTCGTGGATCTGATAAAGAACAAAACATGAGAAAACCAGCGCCGAGAGAGGAAAGGCCCAGAGCTTATTATGGAGCAAGCCCCAGATTAGAAATATTTTGACGATCCCGTGAGCGAGCAGCAGCGAGGCCCAAAAAGATTGTGCGCTGATCAAGCCCGGGTCGGCGATATAGAATATCGATCCGAGCACGATTTCCAAAATACTATCGACGGCTTTAATAATAACGCCGATCTTAAAAAACAAATGGAAATTTTTTTCTGAGAAAAGTTTCATGCGGGCTTCTTCTATTGTACCAGATCGCTATTCTTTATCAGCAAACACGACTAGCCGATCGGAATAAGTTTTCTTGGTTTTATCCCAAACGCCTTCGCACGTAATGATATTAAGGTGCGCCCTGCCGTCGTTTGATCTGAACACATCTGAAGCGTTCGCTGTCTTAGAATACAACCGAGATCCGCTGACCACAAAGGTAGCGGTCGCTCCTTTGTCGTCTTCGACAGAAATTAAGTCTCCCTTGGTCAATTTATTCAGATTATCGAATACCGAGCCTCCTCCATTTTTCCAAGGACCAAAATGCCCGGCCATAACCGCACTGCCAATGTCCCCCGGATGCGGCCCGAGCCTAAACCAAGCTACGTCAGCAGGACCTTTTGGCACATCCATTGCGCCTTGAGGCGTCAGACCCACATATGTAATAGCGGCATCAACATTGATCTTGGGGATTTTGAGACGGATTGGAAACGCTGAACTAGCTTGGGGAATAGGCGGACTTATTTGATCGGCTGGTTTTGAAAACGCGCTGTTCTGGATAGATGCAGCTGAAAAATTTTGATAGGAGGCAACCCCTAGAGCATACAAAAATCCGGCGCCGATACTAAGAATAATTAGGGATTTTTTTAAACGCATGAACTTTATATTTCGCGCTTATTTGACGGGCGGCTTCTCGCCGACAGCTTCATCAGCCGTATCGGCAATAGCGTCGGCTTTGGTTTTATGAACACGGCCATCAATATGGTTCGGGGGAGTGTAAACTGTGTAAAGTTTTAGGTCGGTCGGGCCGGTGTTAGTAAAATTATGCCGAGTGCCGGGCACCACGACAACAACATCGCCCGCCTTGATAGGAAACTTTCTGCCGTCGAGCTCGCCTTCGCCCGACCCCGAGAGGAAAAATAGCGTCTGTTCGGTGTACTTGTGCGTCTCCGCGCCAATATCCGTGCCGGGCGGGATACTCATCACAACCAGTTGACTATTCGACCCGGTGAACAATACTCGTCGAAAATTATGGTTTTCCAGCGTATCTTTTACAATGTTCGCGTAGTAACTCATTTTTTTATTGGATTGATTAATTCTAAGATCGACCGGGCTAAAAAACAAAATAGTTATGGCGGAAAATATTATTCCTAAGATAATAATTACTATTGACGGCTTTGAAAAGATTTTCAATTTGATCTGTAAATATTAAAGGCCTCGATGCAAAGACCCCGCTTCGGCGGGGTCTTTTTTACCTAGGCTCTACTTGCCCCTAAGCAGGTGAACTACAATCACAATGATAGCAATCACGAGCAGGAGGTGAATCAATCCTCCAACCGCCGGCAAAGCGATCCAGCCGATAAGCCAAAGGATCAGAAGTATAATTGCAATATTTAAAAGCATATGAGTAATTAGCTTTTTATTTTACTCTTCCTCAAGGCTAAGACTAGCGAAGTCGAGACCAATGCCAAGACTCCGGCTAACATGGCAAAACCCCATGAATTATTTTCCTCTGTCGGGCCAAAGCCGGTGTTAGGGAAAGTAGGTGTCGGCGTAGTTACGGGGACAAGAACGGTCGCAATAGCGAAATCTCTCGCTGTTAGGCCATTAGCCTGGCCGGTCGCGACAGCCGTGTTGGTAGTGTCCTGCGTAAGGTTCTGCTGGCAAGTCCAGGTCCAGGTTTCGGTCGTGTCCAGCATGCCGTTGCCGTTTACATCTCCGGAAACATAGCTCACTGCGCATTTATCATCAGTTAAGCTGACCCAGCTTAACGCAACCGTTCCCGGGTTAGTGACTGTTTCTGTGTAAGTCACCCATCCTCCTCCCGCACCGAGGAGGAGCGGACTGGGCACTTTGGTGACATGAATTAACGGCGGCACAATCGGCGCGCCTACCACGACTGTAGCGCTGGCCACATCAACCGCGCTGATACCATTGGCCCACCCGGTAGCGGTAACAGTGTTCGTGTGAGTGGCCGAGAGGTTGGTCGAACAGGTGTATGTCCAGACTTCATTTAAGTCGAGCTGCGAATTATTGTTCGTATCGCCCGAGGCAAGGGTGATCGGACTGCACGTGTCGCCAACCATCGTGACATTAGTTACTGGAACAGTGCCGACATTGCGAAGAGTGTAGGTGTAAGTTACCGGGCCTGGACCATTCGGTAAAGAAAGCGGGCTGGGCACCTTGACCACATCAATGAGAGGAGGCACGACAGGGGCCGATGCTCCGATGTCGTTATTGGTAACGATACAAACCTTGTTATCGCCGTGATTTAGATTCAGTTGGCCATTCAAATCGCAATCGCCCGAGAACGACTGCAAGTAACCTGAATTATTGGTTTCGGTCACAGTATAAATGCCGCCGGTTACCGGGAAAGTATTAGTTTGTCCCGAAACAACCCCTGTGCCGCTTACAAACAGTGGGAAGTCGGATGCAACCTTGGTGCCGCCGTTGTTGTTGATAACGGTCTTCACAACGTTGATCGTGCCTGGTTGAGTTGATGAAGCAGGCGCCGGCGACGGAGGAACAGGCGAGGCAACGTCGTCATTGGTAATCGTACAAGTTTTGGCGTCGCCTCTTACGAGAGTCACGCTGCCGCTCGCATTACAATCGCCGCTAAAGCTCTGAGTGTATGAAGAGTTGGCGTCTTCGCTCACCACGTAAGTGTTAGGAGATAGAGTGTAAAGAGTGCCGGGGGTTGCGGCGCCGGCTGCAGGACTGCCTGCAACATCGGTCCCGCCAAGCTTCACGTGCAGATTAAAGGCAGAAGAAGCAGCAACGCCACCGTTGTTGTTGATAACTGTCTTTATTACATTGAGCGTAGTCGGTACAGTGATCGTGTTCGAGTCGGTGGTAACTGTGTGTCCAAAGGCCAACGCTCTGCCAAGCAAATTCACGAAATGACCCAAATTAATTCCGGTTGAACCAAGAGCATCTGCGATTATGTTCCCGACAAATGTGGGCGTAGCCGACGTTGAGGAATTCGCACCGATCACCACGGCTCCACCCGGAGTCCAGAACACATCAGAGGCCGATGCGCCGTTGGTTAAAACAACTTTAGAGTTGGCGCCGGTAGTTAGTGCGCCTCCGGACCTAAAGATATAAGTTCCAGGACCATTAAGAGTAACTGTCGTGCTTAGAGTTATATCCATCGTACCGGTACTGGAATAACAGCCAGGAGTAAAAGTTCCGCTTAGAACAACGTTAGACCCGAGGGATGTACAGGCCTGGCTGTTCAAATTAGCCAAAGCAGTTGATTGAGCTGTCCCAGTTGCAGCCGGGCAAGGCGAATTGGTGGCGCCATTGATCGCTATCGGCGCCGTTGCGGGACCGGTGGTATAACAAACGTCGCCGTTGATAGTTGTTTCGGTGCCGGCATTAAGAGAATTGGTATACGTGCTGGAAACAATGCCATAAGTACTCTCCGTTCCAAGACTTGGCGAAGTTGCCGCCAAAGCTGAACTTGGCCCGGCCAAACCAACTAGAAGAGGAATGACTAACAAACTTAATTTTAAAAACTTACTAAACTTTTTCATTTTATTATTGATATTATTTTATTGGTTAAATTTTAACTAAAAAGAACCCGCACCATATCGACCACGGTTTTATCGGTACATAGGCACCTATTACATTCATTTGGCACCATACAACACTGAAGACGTTAAGGGGAGCAGAATCTTGCACATGCTCCTCCTAAATAATTCTTCATTTTTTCTTTAACTCATCCATCTATAATGGATATGGGAGGTTAATAATGGTATCCTTAGGCAACTCATCCTAATCCTTCTAAGAAACGATGTTCCGAGAATCTGCCTGCCTCAAAAAAATATATAATGAAAGCCTCACAAAAAACACGACTGCAAGCGTTGTTAAGTGTGGCCCATCACGACTACGAGAAGGGCTTGAATTTATACGCACTTCGCAAAATCAGCAATAGTGCGACCGGGAAAGATTTGGTCCAAGATACCTTTACCAAAGCTTGGGGTTATCTGGTAAAAGGCGGTGAAATTACTGCTATGCGGTCATTCCTTTATCACATCCTTAATAATTTGATTATAGATGAATATCGCAAACACAAAGCAACTTCTCTCGATGCACTTTTAGAAAAAGGCTTCGAGCCGATAATCGCCGGCCAGAAACTCGGAGATATTCTTGATAACCAATTAATATTTCTAAAAATTCGGCGGCTTCCTAAGACATACCGGAAGATTATGCGCCTGCGATATGTTAAAGGGCATTCAATCACAGAAATCGCCTTGCTGACCGATCAATCAAGAAATAATATTTCAGTGAAAATCCACCGAGGGCTAAGAAGGCTCAAGTCCTTAGCCTAATTTGTAAGGCTATTTCTAGGTCCATCGCCCGTGTTACACTGAATCAATGGAAAAGAACAAGAAAAAAATCGAGTTTCCCCAGGCTTATGCCGACGTCATCTGGCAAACCGGATGGGTTTATATTAAAAGTTTCGTCGACACAACCCGAGAGCCCTTTTTGATCCTTGATGAAAATCTAAAAGTTTTGACTGCCAACGAGACATTTTACAGAACTTTCCAAGTTACAGCTGCCGAAACAGAGAAGAAATTCATTTATGACCTTGGCAATGGCCAATGGGCGAGTCCGCACTTGCGCAAGCTTTTAGACGACATACTGCCTAAAAATATCTTTTTCAAAGACTTTGAGGTTGAGCATAACTTCCCCATAGTCGGGCATAGAACCATGATGCTGAACGCCCGCCGGGTTTACGAGAAAGATGCATCTTCTTTGGGGTTCCCTCTTTTGATCCTGCTTTCAATGGAAGATATAACTAAACAAAAAATGTTAGAAGAGCGCTTAGCGGTTTACGGCAAGGAAATAGCTCTGAAGCTGGATGAGCGAACTGAGAAGCTAGTCAAACGTATTGAGTACCTAGAAAGTTTAGTCGCCAAGCTATCTAAGAAACCGCGCGCTAAGAAATCTAAATAGACCCTTTCTATAACTGCGGTGGGGGTGAGATTCGAACTCACGGTACCTTGCGGTACACTTGTTTTCAAGACAAGCGCCTTAAACCACTCGGCCACCCCACCATTCGAATATGGCCATTCTATATTGATTCTCGCTAAAAATAAAGTAGAATAGAGCTTAGTCGTTTTTCGGGCCTATAGTATAGTGGTAATACGCATCCATGGCATGGATGAGGTTGGGGTTCGATTCCCCATAGGTCCACTGCTCGCTTACCGGATTACTTCGACTCAAACACGCATTGCGGTTTTCGTCTTCGCTATCCGTCGCTGCGCTCCCCATTTGCTTCGCAAACGGGGCACCCCCGGTTGAGCATGGCGACGACGTGAGATCTCCCCATAGGTCCACAGGAATAAAAAAATACCGTTTCCGGCGATCTTCCCGTCAAATTTAGTTTGAAAAAAGGCGGGGGCTCAAGGTTGGTTGGGTCCCCATGGGGTGTTCACATTACCGGCAGCTTCAGGTTTTCGATGGGCAGGTCAATCGTGATCTGCAGCTTACTCAGTCTGACTGCCCGGGTGGGGAGACTCAGTGCTCCGCCAGGGTCGGCCATCTTCAGCAATTGCTGGGATTCAGCCCATAGCCTAAGAGTGCTCATAGTGCAATCATCCTTCCTACAAAGTATAACACTTTCGGTGCCGCTTGGTTACCCTATTAAATTTGACAAAAACTAAGGCTGTTGTACGCTAAATTTGAGGATTCACAAGATGACCGATATTCAGTTCTTCCCGGCCCAGGTTGTTCAGTCCTTTCTCTACCTGGAACGCCAGCTGAGGGACGCCGAAAAGGCCAAGAAGACGGCCAAGGCCAACCGGTGTCGTGACAAGCTCGAACTCTTCAAGAAGCACAACTCGGGCGTCGCCGAGGAGGTGGCGCGCGTGCGGGGCTACGGCCAGACGGCGATCCGCGTTCGGTTCCCGGGCGGGCCCGGACTTCTGCCGATCAGCCCTCTCTGAACACTGGCGCTAAATGGCTTTCACTTCGGTGGGCCTCTTTTTTTCCGACAAAGTTTACTATAGTCTATTAGCATGTCTTTAAAGATCGAAGAAAACATTGAATTGGCTCCGTTTACGACCCTTCATGTGGGCGGTTGGGCCAAATATCTAACCGAAGTACATAGCTTGCCGGACGTAATCAGTGCGCTCGAGTTTGCTTCGAAAAATAATTTGCCTGTTTTTGTGATGAGCGGCGGCAGTAATATCTTAATTTCTGATACAGGCTTCGCCGGGCTCGTAATTCTAAACAAAATTAAGGGTATCGAGAGCGAGGTCCAGGGCGACAAGATTATCGTGACTTCCGGAGCAGGAGAAGAATGGAACCATTTAGTTAAGTTTGCCGCCGAAAATAATTGGGCGGGGATTGAGACTTTGGCCGGCATCCCGGGCAGTGTTGGAGCGGCGCCGGTGCAAAATATCGGCGCTTACGGCGCGGAAGCCTCGAGCGTTATTAAAGAAGTTATCGCTTATGATCTGGATAAGAATTCAATTGTTACGCTTGCCAATAAAGAGTGCGAGTTCGGCTATCGCAAAAGCATTTTTAATTCCAAGTATCCGGGCCGATATATTATTCTCGAAGTTGTCTTCGAACTAAAAACAAGCGGCGAGCCGAACTTAAGCTACCAAGATTTACAGAAATATTTTGAGGCCAGACTGAAGGATGGCCCGAAACCGACGGTCCACGAGATTTACAAGGCCGTAATCGAGATCCGGGCCAGGAAGGGCATGGTGATTCACCCGGATTATGAGTCTTATCAAAGCGCCGGATCTTTTTTTAAGAACCCGGTAGTGTCAGCAGAAGTTTTTGAAAAAGTAAAGGAGAAAATAACTGACACCGATAAATGGTTCTGGGAGCAGAGCGATGGCAGCGTAAAAATATCGGCCGCTAAACTGATTGAAAAGGCCGGCTTTCCAAAGGGTTTCAAAAAAGGAAATGCCGGAATTTCGCCGAAGCATTCGCTGTCGCTGATTAATTTGGGCGGCGCTAAGGCAAATGAGCTAATAGATCTAGCCAAGGAGATAATCAAAGAAGTCCAAGCCAAATTCGGCGTCGAGATCAAGCCCGAAGTCTTAACGATTGGGTTCAGCGAGAATCCGTTTTTCGATCTCTGATGGGGTGCCCCGTTGCTAAGCAATGGGGAGCGCAGCGACGGATAGCGAAGACGAAAACCGCAACGCGTGTTTGAGTCGAAGTAATCCGGTAAGCGAGCAGTTGTGGACCCATGGAGAATCGAACTCCAATCTCCACATTGCAAATGTGGCGTACTGCCATTATACGATGAGCCCAGGCATCAATTTTTAAAGATGATGCAATTATAGTGAAATCTCCGGAAAACTCAAATCGGGTAATTTTATTTGTCTTTTGGCGTCTTTTATGGCATAATGAAGATTACGCTCAAATTTATGAAGCTGACTCCGAAAATACAATACGCAATAAATAGGGCCGCCGAGCTGCATGCCGGCCAGATGCGGAAAGTTACTAAGACGCCTTTTTTTACGCACCCGTTTTCGGTGGCGCTGATTTTGTCTCAATACACGACTGATGAGAATATAGTTGTCGCCGGTCTTTTGCACGATGTGCTGGAAGATGTGCCGAAATATAAATATGAAGATATGAAAAAGGAGTTTGGCGTTAAGATCGCTGACTTGGTCCAGGGCGTGAGCGAGGTCAAGAGCCCGCGCACTAAAAAAACGGCCAAGCAGACCTGGATGGATCGTAAGGACAGCTATTTGAAGAAGCTCAAAACCGACCCCTACGAAGCGCTGATGATTTCGGCGGCCGATAAGATTCATAACTTGCGATCGATGATCGACGAATATAAAAAAGGCGGCGAAAAAATCTGGAAAAAGTTCAACGCGCCGGAAGACAAAAAAGTTTGGTTCTACGGCGAAGTTCTAAGCGTCTTAAAAGAACGCCTACAGAACCCGATTGTTAAAGAGTTGGAAAAAACTTATCACGAAGCAGAAAATATTTTTGGCCTAGAGTGCGACGGCGTGGCCTGCTACAAAATTGGAGCTGTCGCTAAATAACCTATCACTACTTGGCGGAGGCGGGAGGATTTGAACCTCCGAGGGCATTTCTGCCCAACCGCATTTCGAGTGCGGCGCGTTAGACCACTCTGCCACGCCTCCAATATTTATTGAGTTTAGGCGAGTTTATAGTAGTATTCAAGTGATGCAGAAAGAATACAAACTCAAGTCTAGAAATCTTTATAAAAAGGGGGATGGTGCGCCGTTTAAAGTTAGCCGCAGCGGCATCGATTTATTTTTAGAATGTGCGCGTTGTTTTTATCTCGACAAAGTTTTGGGGCTGAAGCGTCCCGAAGGCCCGCCTTTTAATATCAACAAAGCCGTCGACACTCTCTTAAAAAAAGAATTCGATGTTCATCGCGCTAAAGGCACGCCCCACCCGTTAATGAAAAGTTACGGCATCGACGCGGTTCCGTTTAGCCACAGCATGATGGACGAATGGCGGGAGAATTTTAAGGGCGTTCAGCATTTACATGAGGCGACCAATTTAATTGTGACGGGCGCCGTCGACGACATTTGGGTTACACCCGACAAAAAATTGATTGTGGTTGATTACAAAGCGACCGCCAAGACAACCGAAGTTAGCCTCGATGCCGACTGGCAGATCGGCTATAAGCGCCAGATGGAAGTTTATCAATGGCTCTTGCGGCAAAATGGCTTTGAAGTTGCCTCGACCGGCTACTTTGTCTACTGCAACGGCCGGACTGACCTCGAAGCTTTCGACGGCCGGATCGAGTTCGACGTCAAAGTGCTATCATATAAAGGTGACGACAGCTGGATCCCCGGCGCGCTCGCTGATATCAGAAAATGTTTAGACCAAGGCGAAATTCCTCCGCCGAACGCTATGTGCGAGTACTGCGGCTATAGCTCTGCCCGCAATAATATTCTAAGAAATACGTCATAAAATATATGAGCAGAGATAAAATAACTTTAGCGATCGTGGTGTTTCTGGCGCTCAGTTTGGGCACTTGGGCTTTCCTTTTCTTTAGCAACTATAAGCCTGCCTATAACGCTGAGGCCCCTGCTCCCGCTCCGGCCGCCTCGACCGAGAACTGGAAAACTTGGAGCGATTTCTACGGCTCCGTCCCGAACGGCGACTACCAAGGCTACCAGCTCATGTATCCGCGCGACTTTGACGTCTTCCGCGGCGACCAAGCGAACGGCGGTTTTATCGGCAAGTCGAAAGTTCAACTAAGATTTCCGCAGGATGCCTTTCAGCCGCCCCAATATCAAAAGAGCAATTTTGGCGAGGCATACTTAACATTTAGCGTTGGCAGCGATCAGGAATCAATTGATAACTGTTATGTTAATACTGAAGGAGGCGAGGGGGGAAGCTCGGCGCTAAAGCAGACCAAAACCATTAATGGCATCGATTTTAGATTCGGCACAGGCGTTGGCGTCGGAGCCGGCCAGATTTATACTTCCGAGATTTATCGCGCTCTGGTTGATCAGCGCTGTATCGAAATGGTTTCGACCGTCCACACCGGCAACATCGGCAACTACGACCCTCCAGTTGCCGAGTTCGACAAGGAGCAGGCTTTTTCCGTTTTGCGCCAGATCGCCGGCACTTTTAAGTTAGTAAGCCAAACTCCTTAAGTTCGTCTCATACCTCAAGGGAATCGTCTTGTGAGGAGGCGGTTTTTATTTGACTTGAATTTCTCTCCATTGTTTTATAGTGTTTATTTGTCGAGTTCGCTCGATGAGGGTTTTGAATGCAAAAGACAGAGGTTGTCACAGGCAAGCTACTGAACGAAGGCAAGACGAAGAAGATCTTCGCAGTCGAGAACATGCCGGGCCACGTCGTGATGGTAGGCAAAGACGATATCACTGCCGGCGACGGCAGGATGCACGATGTGATCTTGGGCAAGGCGGATATCGCCACCACAACGACCGCGAATGTCTTCCGCTTCCTTCGGGAGTGCGGCTTGCCGGTCGCGTTTGTGGAGCAGCTTAGCCCGACGCGGATCCTCGCCAAGAACTGCGAGATGATCCCGATCGAAGTGGTCGTGCGGCGCGAAGCGCACGGTTCGTGCCTCAAGCGTTACCCGACTCTGAAGAAGGGTCACCTCTTCCCGCAGCTGGTCTTCGAGACGTTCCTCAAGACCTCCGGCAAGCAGTGGAAGGGGACGGTCATTCCGAAGGACGACCCGCTCATGATCTACGGCGAAGGTGGTAGGGCATCGCTCTACCTTCCCGACCAGCCGATCTGGGCGCAGCAGCCGTTCCTCGTGCTCGATGAGCCGCCTCTCGGAGGCGACATCATCAAGCGCGCGGAGATCGAAGAGATCACGCGCAAGACCTTCCTCGCGCTCGAGCGCGCGTGGCAGATCCTCGGTCGCCGGCTCGTCGACTTCAAGATCGAGTTCGGTGTTGACCAGGAGGGCAAACTCTTGATCGCCGATGTGATCGACAACGACAGCTGGCGCGTTCTCGAGAACGGCGTCTACATCGACAAGCAGTTCTACCGCGAGGGCGGCGACCTCAACGAAGTGACCGCGAAGTACCGCCACGTGCAGGCCTTGACCAGCCGCTTCGAGATCCCGCGCCAGCAGATCGTGCTGTGGCGAGGCTCGGAGAAAGACGACCTAGAGGTCTACGAACAGGCGTTGATGACAACCAACTTCTTCGAAGCGAAGGGGTTCCTGGCTGAGATCACCTGTTCAATGCACAAGGAGCCGGCTTCCGCCCTGGAACAGCTGAGCGAAGTCACGCACGGAATTCCCGATACCGTTGTGATCGCCGCGATCGGCATGAGCAACGGAGCCGGACCGACGCTATCTGCGCAGACGACCGCGCCGGTCATTACCGTGCCGGCCACGGTGAAGGACTTTCCGGACGACATCTGGTCCTCGCTCCGGGTGCCGAGCAAGGTGCCGGTCATGACGGTTCTCTCTCCGCAGAACGCAGTGCTCGCGGCGTTTCAGATCCTCGCGCAGCGGAACCCCCGGCTCTACGCCGACCTCCGCTACGAGCAGGAGAAGCGCCTCGTGAACGTCGTCCCGTTCTGAGGTCCGAGAAGGATTGGTCCGGGTGCAGCCATGTGGTTGCACCCGTTTTTTATTTTGACGAGAAAATTATTATATCCTACGCTCTTTAGGAGGTGTTATTCTGAAACTCATCGCAGTTCGCCACGGGCAAGACCCGGATAACGCCGCTGGCGTTCTGAACGGGAGGAGGGACAACCCCCTGACCCAGCTTGGCCAAGATCAGGCCAGGATCGTGGGCGGGAAGCTCAAAGACAAGGGCATTCAGCTCATTTACAGCTCGCCTTTGAAGCGAGCGCAGGAAACAGCCAACATCATCGCGGATCAGATCGGCCGATCTGGCGAGGTGTTTGTCGAACATCAGCTCGTCGAACGCGATTTCGGCATCATGACCGGCAAGCTGGTCGCTGATATCAGGAAGCTTATTCCTGCCGAAGATATCATGGAGACCGAACGCGTCACATACTTCTTGCGGGCGCAGGGAGCGGAGACTTTCCCGGAGGTAAGGGCAAGAGCCTCGTATCTTGTTGATGCGCTCAAGATGTATCTCTTCAACAAGACGGTTCTCCTTGTGACCCACGGAGATACCGGCAAGATGATCCAGGCGGTCGTGAAGGGCTGGACTTGGGAAGAGGGCCTCCGCGCGCCCTACATCGACAACACCGGAGTTCTGGAACTTGAGGTTTGATCCCTCCGCGGACATCAACTCAAGTTCCATTTTTATTTGTCTAAACTTCGAACATCCACTACTATTACAAATAACATAAACGCATGAAGAACCTGACTAAATTATTTAAGCTGGTTGAAATGACTCGCAGCCAGCCGCAGTACGGTTATGCTATTCGCCAAATTCCGCAGGGTGACTTGAGCAATCTCGCTGAGCATCACTACTTGGTTACTTTTATGGCCTTGAAACTTGCGCAGGCTTTGAATAAAAAAGGCGCCAAATTGAATATTGAAAAAGTTTTGGAAATTTCTTTACTCCACGACTTGGGCGAACTTTTTGGCGGCGATATTTCCATGCCTTATGCCATCGCAAACCCCGCGGCTCGCAAACACGCCAAGGCTTTTGAGGCCGAGAATCTCAAGTTCATCAACAAATTCTATATGGATAACGACGAGAAGGAATTAGAGCACCTCTTGCAGGAGATTCAGGATGCCAAGACCGACGAAGGACTGATTTCCAAAGTTGCTGACCGCCTAGAATGTGCTCATTACCTTTTCTACATGAGGCAGGTTCCGAAAAATTTTATCGCCATGAACACCAAAAGCCTCAATTCGGTTGTGAGCAAAATATCTGACCCGATTGCTAAAAAGGAGCTCAAGAAATTTATCCCAGCTTGGACTGATGAGCTTCAGAAAGGGGATATACTGGATCAAATTAACTACGCTTAGTGGTTATGACCATCGTGGCTGTGATCTTTTTTGAGTTCGGGCGCGCCTTCGAGCATGCGCAAAAGTTTTTCGTTTCTCAAAATTGATTCTATGTAGACGCGCAAGTGTTCCGGATCCGCTTCTGGGTGGCGGGTTGCCATAAATTCCATTTCCGCCTCGACTTCGGCTTCGTCCACTGTGATATTCTCAAGTTCGGCGATCTTATCCAGAATCAGCCTGACTTTAAGCTCGTTTTCGACATGAGCGACGTCTTCTTTGCGAACGTCTTCCTCAGTTTTGCCGAGTTTATTCAGATATTCGGCTTTGGTCAGGTTTTTCTCGGCCAGGTTCGTTTCAAAGCGGTCGGCAATGGCCCGCGCTTCGTCTTCAACAATGATTTTCGGCAATTCAACTTTGGCGTTATCAACGAGGTGCTTCAAAATCATCTCCCGGCGTTTTTTCCAGGCGGCGGTTTCTTTTTCGCGGATCATGTTTTCTTTTACCTTGGTTTTAAAATCTTCTACGCCCGTAAAATTGCCGAGCGTTTTTACAAATTCGTCGGTTAACTCCTGACTCTCGGGCGTTTCAGCTTTAGAGCCGTCATCCTTGGTCGCGCGCATTTTTTTAACTTGGCTCAAGACTTCATTGATCTCGTTCTCAGAAACTGAGATAGGTTCTTTTTCGTCGGTTATCTTTTTGGCGATCTTTTTGTAGTCCGGCAGCTTCACTTCCGGCACGACGCCGACATTGATTTTAAATTCAACCGGATTTTTTGGCGCCAGCTTGGTTAAAGAGATGCGAGGCCGCCCGAAGACCTTAATCTCTTCGTCTTTAACAATTTCGGGATAGGCCTCGTTTAGAGCCAACTCGGCGGCTTCTTGCAGAACCAGAATTTCATTTACATTCTGTATAAAAATGCTCATCGGTACGTTGCCTTTGCGGAAACCGGGCGCCGCAAAATCCTTGCGCATCTCTTCCAAGATGTGTTCGCGGTGTCGCTCAATAACTTCAACCGGGATCGAGGCCTCGATTTCGACCTCCGAACCCTTTAGTTTTTTAACTTTGAGATCGCTGTAGAATTTTGATTTTTTTGCCATGGGTTTATAGCGCCATCTTAAATCAAAATTAATTATTTTGCCAGTAGTTGTGATATAATATGCAACATATAGCTGTTAGCTGTTAGCTGATAGCTGATAGAGTTAAATGCAAGCTACAGAAAAATATTTACTAAAAGCTCAAAGCTCAAAGCTCAAAGCTAGCCGCGGTTTTACGCTAATCGAGCTTCTTATTTACATTGCTGTTTTTTCCGTGGTCGCGGTATCGCTCACTTCCGTTATGATCACGGCCGTCAAAATCCAGAGCAAGCAGGGCTCCTCCGGCGAAGTCTCTGATCAGCTTAGCTTTGTCTTGCAGAATGTGACGCGGCTGGTTCAGCAATCAAGCTTGGTTGAGAAAGTTTATGAAGGCAACAACCAAGCTACCGCTTGCAGTCAGTATTGTTCCGCCCAGCTTAGGATGCCGAAATCCGCCACCGGTTGCACTGACACCACCATCGCCGATAAATTATTTATCACTTCCGACTCGAGCGGAGTTTACACCAAGGAGTGTGACAAAACCGCTGTTAATTTGGTCAATAGCAAGGTTCAGGTCAACAATTTAAATTTGGCGATTGATAACGTGCCGGGCGGCCATAGCATCTTGAACCTTGATCTCTCGCTGACCTACGTTTCTGCAAATGCTTTGCAAGTTGTGACGCGCGCGATTCATTCTGCTATCGGGCGCGCTTCGGCCGCCACTTTTGATACCGACCTTTTGCCCAGCGGCGCGACTTCGAACGTCGGTTCATCTTCTGCTAAGTGGCAGAACGGCTGGTTTTCCGGCAACTTAAACCTCGGCGGCACCTTAACTGTTGGCAGCGCTGGTACGGCGATATCGCAGATTAGGGTTTATTCGCAGACTATCAGTCCAACGTCCGTCACGGCTAGTTCTTATAGCGACCAGACGTTTACCGTAACCGGCCTTACGGCTACCGACAAGCTGATTGTTAATCCGTCGGCAAACTTTGGTACTTGCGCGGTTGCGATTGGCAGCGTGTGGGCGACCACGAATATCCTAAACGTTCATTTCGTGAATGCGGGGGCGACCTGCACTCCGGCTTCTTCGACTTGGAGCATCATTGCCATCGGGTCTTGAGATAGGGTCTAGGCTCGCGCGATTACAAAAATTAAAATTCTTTTGGCGCCCGCCCGGCGCAGGGTTTTTATGGCCTCGTTGGTTGTCGCGCCGGAGGTATAGACATCATCAACGAGGATAACGTTCTTGCCTTTTACCGCGCCCGCTTTTCTTCGGCGCATTCCAAAACTGCCTTTAATATTTTCTCTCCGCTCCTCGTTATTTTTTTGGGTCGTTTGCGGCTTGGTATTTTTTACTCTTCGCAAAGCATTTTGAACTACCGGAATATTTGTTTCTTCGCCCACAAAGCGCGCGATGATTTCGGCTTGGTTGAAGCCCCGCTCGCGCTCACGCCTTGGGTGAAGGGGGACGGGGACGACAACCGTATGGCCGCCTACGATCTTAGCCGGATTCACGTTTAGAAAATAACGCCTGATCAATTCTGCGAGCGCTCCCTTGAGGCTCCGGAGTTTGCGGTATTTTAATTGCTGAATCAGCTTTCGCAAGATGATATCTTCATATAAGCCGATCGCGGCTAAGTAAACTTCCGGCCTGAGCTCCGAAAATCTTCTAAAAATTAAAATGGCATCCAGGCATTTTAGGCAAATCGGACCGTGGACATTGCTTTCAATCGAGGTATTGCAGGCGACGCACCGGAGAGGGAGAATAAGGTCGAGCGTCCGCCGATAGATTAGCTTTATTAGATGGTTCATTTCGTGTTAAACTATTAGAAAGAGGTTACAGATATTAAGGCAGATCGCTCATCAATTTTTAATTAAGAATTTCTAAATGTTCAATCTTTTCAAGTCGCCGTTTCAATCTATGGGGAAGAAAAACTATGTCGGAGTCGATATCGGCACTTCCTCGATTAAGGTGGTTGAATTGGCGGGCAAAAAAGATAGTAAGCCCGACCTCGTCAATTACGGCACGCTCGAAGGCAAGAGCGGCTTAGACAGGGTTAATAACGCGCTCCAAACGAGCAACCTCAAGCTCTTAGACCGCGACGTCATTCAGCTCTTAACGCTTCTTCTCAAGCAATTAAATATTCAGGCCAAGGATGCCGTTGCTTCTCTGCCGTCATTCTCTATTTTTACGACGCTCTTGGACTTGCCGATGATGACCGAGGCCGAAACGGAACAAGCGGTTCAATACCAGGCCCGCACCTTGGTGCCGATTCCCATTACCGACGTGACGCTCGACCCGCACAAAGTTATGGAGTATGAAGACGACCGCGGCGTTAAGCGGCAGCAGATTTTTTTGGCGGCGGTGCCCAACGAATTGATCAGAAAATATCAGGGCATCTTTAAGGCCGTCGGTTTGAACCTTAAAGCTCTCGAGATCGAAGGCCTCAGCCTGGCCCGCATCGCGACTTCGGGCGACCCGACGCCGTCTCTTTTAATTGATATCGGCGGCCGGTCAACGACTCTCGCGATTGCGATGAGCGGACTCCTAAAATACAACTCGCAAGTCGATTACGCCGGCTCGTCGCTTACTCAGGCGGTGGCCTCAGGGCTCAATATCAGCGTTCTCCGCGCCGAGGAACTTAAAAAACAGAGAGGCCTCTCCGGCACGGGCGGGGAATATGAGCTTTCTACTTTGATGTCGCCCTTCCTCGATGTTATAATTGGAGAGGCCAAGCGGGCTAAATACAACTTCGAGAAGGATTACAAAACCCGGATCGAACGTATTATTTTGGCCGGCGGGGGATCTAACTTGAAAGGCATCGAAAATTATTTCAACCGGGAATTTCAGCTGCCGGCTTTCCGGGTTAATTCGCTCCAGAAAGTGAATTACAATCCCAACCTGGAACCGTTAGCCAAAGATATCGGTTCCGCGTTCGCCGTAGCGCTGGGGTTGGCAATTAGAGAGTTCATATAAACTATGGCCTTCGAACCCAAAGAACAAAATACGACACTCTTTAGCCACGAGCTTCGCGCCGGCTTGTCCTGGCGGCTCTTCGTTTTTTTGCTCATAATTTTTTCCGCGTTTGCGCTTTCCTATGCCGGCCTGGAGTTCGGCTATAAAACATTTCTCAAGGCTTCGATCGACGATTACAATAAAAAAGCCGCGGCCATTCCGGCTAAGTTCGGCGCGGACCAGGAAACCAAGCTGATCGCTTTCTATTCTCAGCTTACCAATCTAAAGTCGCTTCTCGCTCAGCACGTCTTTCCTTCGAACCTCACGGCTTTCTTAGAAGCCTCCACTAATTCGAATATCGCCTATACCGATGCGGCGCTCGATATTAAAAACAGCTCCCTGTCTTTGGACGGCTTGGCAGATTCTTTCGGAAGCCTGGTTAGCCAAATATCATATTTTGAAACTCAAAAATCGGTTCAGTCAGTTACGCTCGGCCAAAATTCATTGGACAAAGGCGTGGTGCGATTCAGTCTCAAGGTTATTCTGGTCCCGGATTTTTTCAACATGAACCAAACCAAGTAGCATGAAACCCTCTACACAAAGGCTAATCATAATTCTGGGATCATTCGCGCTCATGATCGCCTCTATTTATGTGCTCGTCTCTCTCCTCATTCCGAGCTATCAGGGCGTTCAAAGTCTTCGCCTCCAACGCGCGCAGGCGGTTAATCTCTATGAAAATCAAGTTGAAGCGTCCAATAAAATCGGGGGGCTGATTAACCAGTACAACAGCTTGGCGACTGTTCAGGAGGCCTTGTCGGTGATTCTTCCCACCGAACCTCAAACTTCGATCCTGATGAACGATGTTCAGGCGCTGGCCGCCAATAATTCTGTCGTTCTCAATTCTATTTCGTTCCAATACCCGCCGATAGCTAAAGCGCCGTCTTCCATCGTTCTCGGTTTGGGCACAATCAGAATTACCGCTAATTTAACCGGTTCATATGAGAGCTTCAAGGCGTTCTTGAGGGACATCGAGACCAACATCAGAGTCATCGACGTTAATTCGCTCCGGATCGACGGCGGCGGGGTTTCGAAACAGACCAACCTCACCTATAATTTAATTATGGATGCTTACTACCAAAGCAAATAACGAATAACCATGGCCATTGTAATTTCAGAAGAAGAAAAGAGAATAAATTGGAAAGTCCTGATCGGGATTTTAGTTGTTTTTATAATTTTAGGTGCTTCGACCTATTACCTTTTCTTTTCGCCGACTCCCTTCATAGAATCGATCGCTCCTCCGCCCGAACTTAAAAAGATTTCGGATATTTCCGAGATCACGATCGATAAAAGTACGATTCAGCAGGTGACCGACCACCCCGTTAGGATTCTCCTAAAAAATTACGTCGCCCCGCCCGCTCCCGGTACCTTTGGTCGACCCAACCCATTTCTTT
Organism: uncultured Candidatus Saccharibacteria bacterium; assembly: GCA_964643135.1. GTDB lineage: Bacteria > Patescibacteriota > Minisyncoccia > UBA6257 > Colwellbacteraceae > CAZXPC01. The sequence continues at coordinate 31,120 of CAZXPC010000001.1, forward strand.
CTAACCAATAACTCATAACTGATGACTAATAACGAAAACAAAATCAAAAATCAAATCGTCGTGATGGGTTATAAGTTATTTGTTATAAGTTAATTTTCATGGATGATCGAATTCTAGCCGATGCCCTGGTCAAAAAAGGAACCCTCACCGAAGAGGAATCAAAGAAGCTTTTAACTGAAGCCGCGGACAGCCGGCGCAAAGTTGAAGACTTGATCTATTATAAAAGGATCTTAGACGAGGCCGGCGTAGCGGCGCTGAAGAGCGAAATCCTTAAGATTCCGTACCAGAAAATCGACGCGGCCGCCATTCCCGATGCCGTCTTGAAACTCATTCCTCAAGAAACCGCCGAGACTTATAAAATTGCCCCGCTTCAGCGCCAGGGCAATCTGTTGGTCGTGGGCATGATCGACCCGACCGATACCCGCGCCGCCGAAACCTTGAAATTTATCGCCAAAGATCAGGGGATTTCGCTGGGCGTCTACATCATCACTCCGACCGATTGGGAAAAAGTTTTGCGCCGCTACAGTTCTTATCGGTCCGAGATCGATTCGGCGCTCCGGTCTCTCAACTTAAAATCAGTTAAAGCTACGCAGAAATTCGTGGCCTTGGAGGAAGGCGGCGTGGCCGAAGAAGCTCCGATTATCAAAATTGTCGCCTCGACCTTAAAAAATGCGGTGTCCGAAAACGCTTCGGATATCCATATCGAGCCGCAGCGCACGCGGACCAGAATCCGCTTTAGGGTCGACGGCCGCCTCCAGGAGCGCGCTTCTTTGCCCATCGAACTTCACGGCAGCATAGTCTCGCGCATTAAAATTTTGTCTGACCTCAAGATCGACGAAACCCGCATTCCGCAAGACGGGCGTTTTAGGACGCTGATCTTCGGCCGCGATATCGATTTCCGCGTAGCCACTTTTCCAACGCCGGCTGGCGAAAAGGTCGCTATCCGTGTTTTGGACCCTTCGGTCGGCTTGAAGGGAGTCGGCAGTTTGGGCTTGCAGGACAAGTCGGCTGATTTGGTCATGGAGTCCCTCAAAAAACCGTACGGCATGATTCTCGTTACGGGCCCGACCGGAAGCGGCAAAACGACTACTTTGTATTCGCTTTTGCAGATTTTGAATAATGAAGATTCGAACATCGTGAGCCTTGAAGACCCGGTCGAATATTTCGTGGAAGGAGTAAACCAGTCGCAGGTTCACCCCGAAATCGGCTATGACTTTGCTTCCGGCCTCCGAGAAATTTTGAGGCAAGATCCGGATATCATCATGGTCGGCGAAATACGGGACACCGAAACTGCCAAGCTCGCCATCCACGCTGCCTTAACAGGGCACATCGTGCTTTCGACTCTCCACACTAATAACGCAGTGGGCGTGATTCCGAGGCTGATCGACATGGGCGCGGATTCTTTCTTGCTGCCATCAGCTTTAAACCTCATGATTGCGCAGCGTTTGGTCCGCCGCATTTGTGACAATTGCAAAACTGCCGCGCCGGCCGCTAAAGACATTCAGGATATTATTGCCGCCGAGATCGCGAAATTGCCGGCCGATAGCAAAGCCAAAACAGAATTCAAGCCGCCCTATAAAATTTACACCAACGCCGGCTGCAAAGTTTGCAACGGCAAAGGCGTAATCGGCCGGATTGCGCTCTTCGAAGTTTTTGCCATGACTCGGAGCCTGGCTGACATCGTGACAACCGATGTTAATGAAAATAAGATTTATGACGAAGCTAAAAAACAGGGGATGATCACGATGAGGCAAGACGGCATTTTAAAAGCTCTCCGCGGCAGTGTTTCGATCGAAGAAGTTTTGCGAGAGACCGAAAGCGACTAAAGGCGTCTCCTCGGGAGTGCCCGAGGTGAGGCCTTGGGCATTTTGTGCCAGTTTGATATAATCTAACCATATGAAAACCTTCAAAATCTTTTCAATCGGAGCCATCTTCGTTGTTCTGTCGTTATTTATCAGTTATGAGTCATCAGTTGTCTATGCCGCCCCCACCCAGAACCCTCCCAATGGAGGAGTAATCCAGATAACCGGCGCACCTCCTCAGGCTTCTCTCACGATCGGCGTCAGCGGCTCATACGCCACATTCAATTTCAATAGTTCCTCCGGAAACGGCGCGCTCCCATTGGCTTATGGCGGCACCGGCCGGCCAATCACCGACTCAGCCAGCAAGGCTCTCTTCAGAAACGATGTCCTAGCCGCCCAAGGCAACGGTCAGAATGATGATATTACGTCCATGTCTGTTCTCGGATCAATCACTGCTGGAACATCGGCCGGCGCCGCAGGTGTCTTAATGCTTAACGCCGGAGGCACCAACCAGAACATTGTTCTTACTCCATCCGGGACAGGATCGATAGTGCTGAATGGCAACATCAATGGAGGTACCACGGCGGCATTTGGAATCGGTACTACTTCAACTAACGGCTCAAGTTTCGCTGCCGGTCACAACAGCACTGCCAGCGGAGCTGATGGTATTGCACTGGGCGTCGGCGCCACCGCCAGCGGTTATGAGAGCGGAGCTTTTGGCACAGGAGCAACAGCCAGTGGCAACTACGCGATAGCCGTAGCAACTGATGGCGCCACCGCCAGTGGTTCTAGATCTTTTGCGGTTGGTCATTATGTAACCGCTGGGACAGCTATCGATTCAATGATTATCGGTACTGGAGTAGACAATGTAAACCGCCTGGTCAACAATACCGCCAATTCATTGATGATTGGTTTTAACAGTACTGTCCCAACTCTCTTTATCGGGACATCAGCCGGTGCGGGCACTACTGGCAATGTCGGCATTGGAACATCAACGCCAGGGTCGCCTCTCGAAGTAAACGGCGCGATAAAACTTTCTGGAGCCACTGCAACATATAAAATTACCAATGTTGCTGATCCGACTAGCGCGCAAGATGTGGCAACTAAAAATTACGTGGATGCAGCGGCGGGCGGAACAACCTCGAAATCTTGTTCATATACCACGTCTGGCGCGACAGCCACGGTCGGCTCAGCCTGTACCGCCGGCGGAACTACGTTCACGCCTCCCTCCGGAGTTAGTTTATTTTGGGTTACCCTAGTTGGCAGCGGCGGTGGCGGCGGTGGAGGGGGTACTGCGAGCAGTTCCTCAAACTCTTGCGGCGGTGGCGGCGGTGGCGGCGGAGCAATGGTTTTCAAGTACCCGGTTAATGTTTCCGCGGCATCTTACACTGTATCGATTGGCGCGGGCGGCACCGGTGGAGCGCAGAACGTCGATGGCAATGCCGGTAATCAGTCATCTCTTGTCTCAGTGATTACGGTTAATGGAGGATCTCAGGGACTTAAGGCTGCTTGTGGTAGCGGCGGGCTTCCTTCTGGCGGGGACGGCGGCGGTCCATTGGCTGGGTCAGGAGGCAACGGATCCTTTAGCAGTACTTCTGCGCCCACAAATGGAGGCAATGGAACTTCAAACTTATTTATATTAGGAGGAGCCGGCGGCGGCGGTGGAGCGACAGGCAGCTTCACCGGTGCAGCGGGTGGGGTAAGCGGTGCGGCCGGCGGAACCAGCGCTACCAGAGGCGGCGGCGGTGGCGGTGGTTCATTTGGTCTCGGGGGAAATGGAGGTGCGGGCGGGAACCCCGGATTGGCGGGCGCGGTCGGAACTAAGGGCGGCGGCGGTGGTGGCGGCGGTGGTTCGAGCGTTTCGAACGGAACCGGTGGAACAGGAGGAACCGGCGGCGGCGGCTACGCCCTAATTGAGTGGGTCGGCCCGTAATATTTCCAAATTTAATTTGATACCGGTTTGCTAAAGTGTTAAAATCTTATCTAACCCACAATTTTAATGGCAGATTTCAAGACTAGGCTGAATGATTTACTTTTAACGACCGCTAGGCAGAGCGCTTCTGACTTGCACCTCGCGGTTGGCCGCAAACCTACCCTCCGGATCGACGGCGTTTTAATCAACCTTCAAAAAGAAAATGTTTTAACTCCGGAAGATACCGAGGGTTTGGTTTTGGCGATGCTGACTCCCGATCAGAAAGAAAGATTTTTAAAATTCGGCGACTTAGACTTTTCATATTCGTTTGAAGACAAGGCGCGCTTCAGGGTCAACGTTTTTTTGCAGAGGGGATATATGGCGGCGGCGCTTCGTTTAATCAATGCTGAAGTCAAAACTTTAGAGCAACTCCGCATGCCGCCGATCATACACGAATTTACTAAGCTGAACCAAGGCTTCGTACTCGTAGTGGGTCCGGCCGGCAGCGGCAAATCGACGACCTTGGCCGCCATGGTTGATGAAATTAACCACAAAAAAACCGAACATATCATTACCGTTGAAGACCCGATTGAATATTTATTTACGCAAGATCGGTCAATTATTTCCCAGCGTGAAGTGAGGAGCGACGCGCCGACTTTCCACCGCGCTTTGCGTTCGGTTTTGCGCCAAGACCCGGACGTGCTGATGATCGGTGAAATGCGCGATCGCGAATCCATTTCAACCGCCATCACCGCCGCCGAAACCGGCCACTTGGTTTTCTCAACGCTCCACACCAACTCCGCCGCGCAAACTATCGACCGTATCATCGACTCTTTCCCGGCCGACCAGCAAGGTCAAATCACTTCTCAGCTATCGGCTACGCTAGTCGGTATTATTTCCGAACGCTTGGTGCCGCGTATCGACGGCGGGCGAGTGCCGGCTTGTGAAATTATGTTTATGAATTCGGCTATCCGCAACCTGATCCGCGAAAGAAAAATTTACCAGATCGATCTCGTTATCGAAACCAGCCTGCAAGACGGCATGATGACCCTGAACCGCTCCTTGGCCGAACTTGTTAAACGCAAAGAAGTCAGCCTCGAAAACGCCGAACTCTACTCGCTCAACCCGGCGGAACTCCGCATCCTTTTGGAAAGAATTTAGTCTGCCCCTTCAGCCCCCCCGAACCTCCGCCCTTCGGAAACAGAGTCAGATCCAGAGGCGGTATTTGACATTAGAACGCGAATGCTGTAATATCATAAAAACAAAGTTTACAGTAATAAACCAACCAAACCCATGGATTTCAAAAAGGTAGACACTTTAATAAACAAAGCGGTCGCGGGCCAGAATCAGAGGTCGGCTAAGATCATCACCAAGCGCTACGGCTTGGATACTAAAGAGACTTCAACTTTGGCGGAACTTGGCAAGGAATATAACCTGACCAGAGAGAGGATCAGGCAGATTCAGGCCGTGATTGTTAAGAGCATCAAGGAAGAGGTCTTAAAGCATGGCGAAACCATGAAGTTCTTGAAGTTTGTTAACAATTATCTCGACAAGATGTCCGGCCTTCGCTCTTCGAAGCTTTTGGTTAAGGACTTCATGGATATCGAGAAATCTGAATACGCCGAGGAGATTTTTTCCAACCGGCTCCACTTTTTGGCTGAATTAGCCGGCGAACCGAACGTAATGTATGAGGATAACGACTGGCACGGCATCTGGCATAACGACAAGAAAGCTTACGAGAAAGCTCAGGCTTTGGTTGATGATCTGGTTAAGTTCCAGGACCACGATTTTCAGGCATTTTTGAAGGAGGCAATGAAAAAGCATGGACTTTCGGAAAAGACCATTATCAACTACTTACAGGCTTCTAAGAAGTTTGGCACCGGCCCTTACGGCGAGATGGGTGCTAAGCACTGGATTCACGTTAACCCCAAGACCGCCCGCGATAAGAACTATCTGGTTTTGAAGAAAGCCGGCCGGCCGCTTCACTTCCGCGAAATAGCTGATTTGGTTAACAAGCTCGACGGCGTTAAGAAATCTCACCCGGATACCGTTCACAACGAACTCATAAAGGACGACCGGTTTGTATTAGTCGGCCGCGGCATGTACGCCTTAAAATAAAAAAATATCTTTACCCTCCGTTGTTATGGAGCCTCTCGAGTTTCGTCGACGTAGTTTTACTACGTCTCCTCACTCGCATCTCCATGCCTAGGAGGGTTTTGATATTTTGTTATTTTCTTAAGATCAACGAGAAGCAAGCACAATGTATCTGAAGCAACATCCCGCAGGCTGGTGGAGCTTGGAGCTGCGTTTTATATTCGCAGACCACCGGCCGAGGGCGAAGAAAAATCTGCCGCAGGAGCAGATTTATTCTGTTTGCTGAAGATATATTGCGCTTGGTTCGATTGGTAGACTTTATAGCTAAAACTCGATATTATTAGATAGATTTTATGGTTGCACAGATTGTCGCTTATCTCGAGAATATCCAAGGATTTTTAATCGACCACTGGATAATTTTGACTTTCTCCGGAATGGTTTTTATTTTTGTCGAAGAGGCTGTTAAGGTGTGGTGGCATTTCTATCTTCACGGCATCAGGCATAATTATATTCACCATGCGGAGAAGGTAGTTCTGCAGCTGCGTTTTCCCCGCGAGAACTTGAAAACGCCCAAAGCGATGGAGCAGGTTATTACGAGCCTCCACGGCACATACAGTTTCGGCCAGACGTGGCGTGATGAATTTATCAAGGGCAAAGTCGAGGATTGGTTCGTTCTGGAGATGGTCGGCACCGCAACCGGCATCACTTTCTATGCCATTGTTCTGGCGGGGCTGAAGAAGATGTTTGAAGCCGCTTTTTTCTCGCAATATCCGGAGGTGGAAATTATGGAAGCGGAAGATTATTTGCAGAACTTGCCGGAGCAGATTCCGAATGAAGAGTACAATCTTTACGGGACAGAATTCGAAATGCCCAATCCCGAGGGGCACGCCATGCCGGTTAAGACCTATCAATTCTTTGAGTCGCCCTCAGATGACCAGCGGCTGGATCCGATGGCGACAATCACCGAGGCGATCTCAAATTTGAAGGATGATGAAGTTTTTATGATGCAATTGGTTATTAGGGCCGCCGGCCGCGACACGCACCCTGAAGTTTATGAGTCGGCCAAGAATATAGTTAATCGGATCATGAAGAGGGAAGAGAAGCACGAGCATAAGCCCGGCATCATGAGCCATGTCGGCGGTTTTGTAAAAAATGTGGGGGTCGCCTTCTTTGACCCGCCTAAGTGGGGCGAGCATGAAGAGGAAGAGCCGAAATTCAAAATGTACGAAATGACGACGCCGACGGAGCAGGATGTTGCCAAGGCCGTTGAGAATAAGATATCGAAGAATCTTTTTGAAACTATTTTCCGCGTGGTCTACATAGACAAGAAGGATACTTTTGCGAGCGATAATGCTAAGGCATTTTTCGGCGCGGTCACGCAATTTAGCGACCGGAACATGAATAACTTCAAGCCGGCGCCGGGCAGTTTTACCATTCCCGAAAAACTTAAATACTTGGCTGCCAGCCCGAACCTGTTCTTTAAGAAAAGAAGAATGGTGAATAGAAAAAGAGCTCTTTACAAGGCTTACCGGGAAAGAGCTTTTCCGGCCGGTCATCCTTTGGTTCCGGGCGATTATTTTACGCAGTCTATTGTTCTCAGCGCTGAGGAATTGGCGACCGTTTTCCACCCGCCGGGCGCTCCGATTACCGCTATCCAGAAAACATCGCCGGTTCAGGCCAAGAAAGTCGGCCCGCCTTTGACTCTGCCGACCTTCGATCAGTAATTAGTATATCCTGATATAGATTACCATGGCTGATTCGACTAAAATACAGAAGATAAAATATGCTCCGCCGCCGCCCGAGCTGCCGACGCCTCAGAATACGGCTTTTAAAGACGCGTCATTTATCGGCCGGACCAACTATTCAGCTTCTTTAGATGAGAAAAAATTTGTTTTTGGCATCAAAAGGTCCGATCGGCGCCGCCATGTTTATGTGATCGGGAAAAGCGGCGTCGGCAAATCCAAGCTCTTGGAGTTAATGCTGCGCCAGGATATCGCCTACGGCTACGGCGTTTGTTTAATCGATCCTCATGGCGATGTGATTGAGAATATATTGGATTTTATTCCTGAAAGACGCATTGAAGACGTAGTCCTGATCAATCCGGCTGATACAGAGCACCCGGTGTCGTTCAACCCTCTTGCCAACATTCACCCTGATTTTAGGCATCAGCTGACTCAGAGTTTGATTGAAGTTATGAGAAAGCAGTTCGGCGCTAATTGGACGCCCCGGCTCGAACACGTTTTTAGGTTTACGTGTCTCGCTCTACTGGATTATCCGAAGGCGACCATGAAGGGGATGGTTATGATGCTGACCGACCGCAACTATCGGCAAAAAGTTATTGAGTATATCACCGATGACTCCGTAAAGCGTTTCTGGGCGATCGAATTTGCCGACTGGTCCGAAAAATTCGATAACGACGCTATTGTGCCGCTGGTCAATAAATTGAGCCAGCTGCTCTCGAATCCGCTGCTTCGCGATATTCTTGGCCAGAGCGCCAACAAAATTGATTTTGAGCATATTATGAATAACCGGAAAATTCTGCTCATCAATTTATCGAAGGGCCGGCTGGGCGAAGAGAATTCGAGTTTTTTAGGCGCGATGTTTATAACTAAGATCAGCCAAGCGGGAATGGCGCGCGCCGCCATGTCCGAAAGGCAGCGTGAGGATTTTTATTTATACGTTGATGAGTTTCATTCGGTTGTAACAGAAACATTTGAGAATGTCTTGTCCGAAGGCCGGAAATACGGAATTTGTCTGACAATGGCGCATCAATATGTCGGCCAGCTCTGGCCGAGAGTCCAGCAGGCGGTACGGGGCAATGTCGGAACCATGATTATTTTCCGGGTAGGCGGAGAAGACGGCAAATTGCTGGAGTCCGAGATGGCGCCGGTCTTTGAAGCGAAAGATATGATTAACCTGGGTCTCCAGGAGTTTTATATTAAACTCACTATCGACGGAGAAACATATGACCCATTCTCAGCCCAGACTCTTAAGGTTTTGGAACCGACTCACCAGTCGTTTAAGAAGAGGATAATCGACGCTTCAAGGAGAAAGTATGCGCTTCAGGCCGGTACCGCCAGAGAACTCATGGCCGCCGAAGAAGCTGAACTCCGCAAGGCTTCAACCCCGCCGGTTAAAGCTGAAGATGTTCCGCCGCCTTTGATATAGTCTAGCGCGTTTTATGGATAAAGAGACCAAAAACTGCCAAAATTGCAAAAGAGAATTTTTAATTGACCGGAAAGATTTTGATTTCTACGCCAAAATCAAAGTTCCGGCGCCGACTTGGTGCCCGGACTGCCGCATGGTCCGGCGGATGATCTGGTGGAACGAACGTCATTTTTTTAAACGCCAAAACCAAGACGGCAAAACGGCTCTCTCTACTTATCCCGAGGAATCTTATTTTAAGACCATCGATAAAGAAACTTGGTGGTCCGATAAATTTGAGGCGAAAGATTATGGCAGAGATTATGATTTCTCGCGAACATTCTTTGAGCAGTTAAAAGAGCTCTCAGCTGATGTTCCGTTTCCGGACAAATCCGGGACAGATATGCTCAACAGCGAATACAGCAATGTTTCGAACGGTCTGAAGAATTGTTACATGTGTTTTAACGATACCGATTGCCAGGATTGTCTTTATACGGTTTTTTCGTCTGACGTGAAAGATAGCGTCGATGTATTTACGACCGGCAATGCCGAGTCTTGCTATGAATTGTATACGACCGGCGACAATTATCGGTTATTTTTCGGAGTTAGATCCCGGGGTTCGAGGGAATCGTATTTCTTGAGCCACGCCTTTAATTGCTCCAATTGTTTTGCCTGTATTAACCTGCGAAACAAGGAATACCATATTTTTAACGAGCCTTATTCCCAAGCCGATTATCTAAAAAAATTGGCGGAGTTCGACTTGGGATCGCATTCATCACTTCAGGAAATAAAAAGCAGATTCGATAGTTTCAAATTGAAGTTTCCGTATGAATATATGAGCGGGGCCCGCAATAGCGGAGAAATTTCCGGAGACACGATCTTCGGTTCCAAGAACATTCAAGACTCTTACGCGCTCTATGACTCAGAAAATGTTCGTTATTCTCAAAGTTTGGCTTTTGCCACCAAGGACAGCTATGATTTTACTAACTGGGGAGTGAAAAGCGAGCTGGTCTATGAAGCGGTTGAGTGCGGGGATTCGATTCGGAACATTAAGTTCTCTTATGGTTGTGCTACGAATTCACAGAATTTGGAATATTGTCTCAATTGTTTTTCTTCGGAAGATTGTTTCGGCTGCGTGGGCCTCAAGAAAGCCAAGTACTGTATTTTCAACAAGCAATATTCTAAGGAAGAGTATTTCGAACTTAAAGAAAAGATTGTTGCGCAGATGGACACCGCTCCTTATATTGATAAGCTCGGCAGAATTTACCGATATGGCGAGTTCTTTCCGATCGATATGGCGCCTTTTGCCGCGAATGAAACCGCGATCACCGATTGGATTGATCTAAGCAAGGAGAAGGCTTTGGAATATGGACTTATTTGGCGCGAGCCGAAGCCGAACGAATATAAGATTACCATCGGATCGGCGAAACTGCCGGATCACATCAAAAATACGGGTGATGAGGTCCTGAAGGAGATAATCGGTTGTGAGGCATGCGGCTTGGGTTACCGGATTGTTCCGAAAGAGCTGGATTTTTATCGGCGATTTGGTTTGCCTTTGCCGAGGTTTTGCATCGACTGCCGGTTTAAGAAAAGAGTTAGCCAGCGCAATCTGCCTAGGCTTTACGAGAGTAAGTGTCAGTGCGGCGGGTCGGCGTCTCAAAACAAGGTCTATAAGAATTTGGCCGAACATTTTCACGGGACCGAGAGTTGTCCAAACAAATTCAAGACACCTTATCGCCCCGAAGATCCGCGTATAATTTATTGCAAGGATTGCTATAACCGAGAAATATTCTGATCAAGAATATTAACCGTATCTTTCGCGGTCGTCGGTGTCATCATCGTCTTCAACTTTCAGGCTGTTTTTTAAGGTTGCGGCGAGGGAATCTGCGTTCTCTTCTTCGGAATTCTTGATGTGGTGCTTCGTCTCTTCATGAGGCTTAAGGTCCGATAAGGAAATTGTTTTTTCGGTTGAAACCGGCCGGGCGCCCGGGCGCTCATGCCGGCGTTCTTCCGGTTTTTTCTTCTTAGCATCAAATTCGATGCCAAGATTGGCGAGATCGGCGATATATTCGTTGGCCGCGGCGGCTCTCGGGGCAGGCCTGTTGAAGACGCTTGTTTTTGCCGAAGGTGCGCCCTTGGCCCCTCCGCCGCTCGATGGCTGCCGTGCCGGCGCCGGTTTTTCTTGTTCCGCGCTGACCCGGCCAGCCCATTCGTTGATCTCTCTTTCGACTGAATCGCGGGAACGGCCGTAAAGCTTGCGGGATGATTCAATGATCTTTTCCTTCATGCCTTCTGAGGCAGGGAGCTCGATAGGCGGCAGAGTGTGCGCCGAAAACGGCCGGCTCGTGATGCCGTCGATCATAAGTTTTATATAAATAGAATAATTAGGTAGATTGACGATATCTTGAATGGTGAATTCAGGAGTAAATTCATTTTCGAGGAACTCGGCGTCAGCGGCGCCAACGCGGAAAACGACCATGGTGCCGACGTTGCCGAAAACGGCATCGCGGACCTTAGTCGAACCTCCGCCTCCAGCCGAAGAAACTGATGTAATGAGCTGGCCGGTATACTGATGGGCGAGCGTCAAGTTGAGCCGGTACTTGCGGGCCTCCGACAGAATGTTGGAGAACGAGTCGGTGGCAAAGTTCTGGAATTCATCTACATACAAGAAAAAGTCTTTCCGGTCGGCTTCGGGAATGCGGACGCGTTCCATGGCTGAAAGCTGAATTTTAGTGATGAACATGGCGCCCAGGAGAGCTGAGTTGTCTTCGCCGATTCTGCCTTTTGAAACGTTCAGAAGGAGGATCTTTTTATTGTTCATCAGATCGAAGATGTCGATGGTGCTCTTTTGCTGGCCGACGACGTTTCGGATGATGTTGGTCGATAGGAACTGTCCGACTTTGTTCTGAATCGGGGCGATAGCCTCGCTCCGGAATTTATCCTGCCAGCCTTCGTATTCGTGAATCCAGAAAGCCCTGACTACCGGGTCTTTAACGTTGGAGATTATTTTTTGGCGGTAGCTTTTGTCCACCAAGAGCCGCGGGATGCCGAGCAGAGTTGTATCCGGAGTGTCGAGCAGAGCGAGAATAGCGTTATTCAAAATATATTCCATACGGGCCGACCAGGCGTTCGACCAGATCTTGGTAAAGATGCCCATCAGGCCCGAAGCGACCAGATGCTTGTATTTAGGGTCCGGTAACTCCAAAACATTGAAGCCGATGTGATAGTCGGTATCAGCGGGGTTAAAGTAGATTACGTCCTGGAGGCGGTGGGCGGGAATTTGGTTTAAGAGGTCTTCGACGAACTCGCCGTGGGGATCGACCACACACAGGCCGTCGCCGTTCGTAACGTCTTGGATCGCCAGGTTTTTAAGGAGGACGCTCTTACCGGTGCCGGTTTTACCGATCACATACATGTGTTGTCGGCGGTCTTTTCTTTTAATGCCGAAGAGCTTGTCATGATTCCGGAAGTTAGTCGTGCCGAAAAAAACGACATCAGGTTTCTTACCTAGGAAATCCTGAGCTTTCTTTTCTTCGGTCTTTTTCTTATCCGGGGCGTGGCTTCCGTGGCTCATAGATATTGCTTATTGGCTAATAAGTAAGATAGCATAAAAATAGGAGATTGAAAATTTGATTTTTTCCGGGACTTCAGGCTAATATTAACGGCATGTCATTGGCGTATAACGAACTAAAACCGGGAACTTTTTTGGATATCGACGGCGAACCGTGGGAAGTCTTGGAATTCGCCTTTTTAAGGATGCAGCAGAGAAAGCCGGTGGCCAAGACTAAGCTTAGAAACTTAGTGACTGGCCGCGTGATGGAGCAGACTTTTCATCAGAGCGACAAGATTGAAGAGGCTGATTTGCAGAAAGAAGACATCAAGTTTATCTACGCTAATAGAGGAGAGTTTTGGTTTACGGCGCCCAACGACCCGTCTAAGAGATTTTCCCTCCCGGAGAAGAAGATTGTCGGTAAATCGGAATTCTTAAAGCCCAATATGATCTTAATTGCGCTCAAGTTCGGCGATGATGTCGTTGAAGTTAAGATGCCGATTAAGGTTGAGTACAAAGTTATCGAAGCTCCGCCGGCGATTAAGGGCAACACAGCTCAGGGCGGCAATAAATCGGTTACGATCGAGGGCGGCGGCAAAGTTTTAACTCCGCTTTTTGTGAATGAAGGAGACATAATTCGAGTTAACACCGAAACCGGCGACTACGTTGAACGCGTCAACGCCTAAAAGCTGATCAGGCCACACTCATCCACAGGCGGTCAAGTTGTATCTGTATAGCATATGTGCTATATTCGTCTTAAGAGGTTAACTAAAAATAAATTTTCTAGAAATGTGCGGAATTGTCGGCTATACCGGTAAGAGAAAACCACTACAAGTCCTTGTCGACGGTTTGCGAAGCCTTGAGTATCGCGGTTATGATTCCGCCGGTGTCTCGTTCTGGGACGGAGAGAAAATAAAAACTATAAAAAAAGCCGGCCGGTTAGACAACTTGGTCGGACTTTTAACGGGCGAAGTGGATTACCCCGACCAGGCGGCGATTGGCCACACGCGCTGGGCTACCCACGGCGAACCAAATGATGTGAATGCCCACCCGCATTTTGACTGCCATGAAGAAATTTCTTTGGCCCATAACGGCATTATCGAGAACTACAAGATTCTGAAGTCTAAGCTCGAGAAGAGGGGCCACAAATTTAAATCTCAGACCGACACCGAAGTCATTACCCACTTAATTGAAGAGGAATTTAAGAACCCGAAGAACGACACCTCCGAAAAGGCGATTCTGAGTTCGGTTAAGAAATTACGGGGAGCTTTTTCATTGGTCATCTTGATCAGGAGAGAGCCCAATAAACTTTTTGCGATTAGGAACTTCAGTCCGCTCATTTTGGGCATCGGTACCGATGAATATATTATTGCCTCAGATCCGACGCCGATTATAAAATACACCAAGCAGATCATATATATGAATGACGGTGATATGGCAGTCGTCACTCCCGCGGGTTATGAATTTATTGACTTCCGCCACCAGTCTTTGAATAAAGATGTGAGCGAGATTGACTGGACTGTGGAAGAGGCGGAGAAGAGTGGCCATGAACATTTTTCGATGAAAGAGATTATGGAACAGCCCGAAGTGATCGAAAACGTTTTACGAGGCCGGCTCTTAGTCGAGGAAGGGCGAGCTAAATTGGGCGGCCTGGACTCTGTCCAAGAGAAATTGAGAAATATTAAACGTATTATTATCACCGCTTGCGGTACGGCTGGTTTTGCCGGCAATGTCGGAGAATACATGATCGAAGAGTATGCCGGGATTCCGGTTGAAGTTGATTTGGCTTCGGAATTTAGATATCGAAAGCCGATTATTGACCCAGACACCGCTGTTATCTGCGTTTCCCAGTCCGGGGAGACGGCTGATACGCTGGCGGCCTTGCGCGAATCGAAAGAGAAGGGGGCGCTGACCTTGGGAGTCGTGAATGTCGTTGGCTCTTCAATTGCTCGTGACAGCCATGCCGGGGTTTATACGCACGCGGGTCCCGAAAAATCGGTGGCTTCGTACAAGGCGTTTACTTCACAGCTGACGGCTATGGCGCTCTACACATTATTTTTGGGCAGACAGCGAGGTATGTCGGTTGTGACTGGCAAGCGAATCGCCGAAGAGCTGAAACTGATCCCGGACCTAATGCGCGAAGTATTAAAACAATCTGATGAAATTAAAGATATAGCTAAGAGATATAAAGATTTCAATAACTTCCTATATGTCGGACGGAAATATAATTATCCGATTGCTTACGAAGGCGCGTTGAAGATGAAAGAGGTCTCGTATGCGCACGCCGAGGGCTACAGCTCGGCCGAAATGAAACACGGCCCGATCGCGATGATCGATAAAGATTTTCCGACCGTAGCAATTATTCCCAAAGACAGCGTTTACGAAAAGAATTTTTCAAATTTGCAGGAAATTAAAGCCCGAAGCGGCCCGATTATCGCGATTGCGACTAAGGGCGACAAAGATATCAGGCATATTACGAAAGATGTGATTTTTATACCCAAGACTTTGGAAATGCTAACTCCGCTTTTGTCAGTGATTCCGCTCCAGCTTTTTGCTTACCACTCAGGTGTGGCGCGCGGAAGAGACGTTGATAGGCCGCGAAACTTGGCAAAGTCGGTTACGGTGGAGTAACTAGTGTCCGCCGTATTTTTTCTTGAGAGCGGAGATTTCTTCCGGCGTTAAGTTGTTGTAGACGGCGAGCCAATCGCTCGCGATTTGATGAGCGGCGATACTTAGATCGACTCGGCCGTCGCAGACCTGGCCTTGCAAATAAATTTCGACTAAGTCTTTCTCGTGAAAGCCCGGCACGGGCGCCGCGGCCTCAGGAAATAAGTTCGCGATATCATTTGATCCGCCCAAGGCCAACGGCACAATGTGGTCAACTTCATAAGCGCCCTTGGCCGGCGGGTAAGGTAAGTCATATTCCGCAAAAACTTGCTTGCGCAATTTGGGGGAGACGTTGCGAACGGACTTGGTGTAGCCTTTGACGCAGATTTCTTCGACTGTGGCGTTGGGAAAAATCGCTCCGGGCGAACAATCCGAATTGGGTAGAGGGCCTTTTATTTCGCACGAAGCAGTTTTGATCCGCGTCAAGATTGGTGGGAGGGGCGCGGCGGCTGATGAACTGGCGAGGAGCGATTGCATATTTTCTTTCGCGGCCTTATTTGACTCTGAGTGGCGGAAAGATATGAGGCCGGCCGCGGAGATTGTGAGCAGAAATGCGACCAAGGGAATTAGAAAGGGGATTTTGTTCTTCGATTGCCTAAAAAGATAATAGAAAAATAGCCCATAAATCAGGATAACCAGGACAAATGGAAATTGGGGGATGGTAAGCGATGCGAACGGCAAGCGAGAGAAAAGATTGATGATGCCAAGTTCATAGCGAAGCAAGACATAAGATATTTTGCCGGGAACGAAGGCGACGATATTCGAAATAATGCCCGCGAAGCCGGTTGCGAAACCAAAGATCATGGTGAAAGGAATGAATGGCAGCACTAATAGGTTGGCTGGGATAGTAACGAGCGACCAAGTTCCCATCTTCCAAATAATGAAGGGCAGAATAAAGATATAGACCGCAATTGTGAGAGCAGCGGATTCGCGGAGCCACGTCCATTTAATTACTTGGAGCTTTTCCTCGACTCGGGGAGTGAAAAACAATACGGCAATCGTGGCCAAAAAAGAGAGTTCGAAAGAGACATCAAAAGCCAGAATAAACGGGTTAAGGAAGATCATAATGACGCCGGCGCAAATTAGGGCCCGCCCCGCGTCATAAGTGCGGCCGGTCAGTCGGGCGATGAGGACTAGCAAGGCCATAATGCCGGCGCGAATTGAAGTCTGCGCTGCGCCGGTCATCAGAATATATGAAAGAACGCCCAGCATGGCTATGATGCCGCCGAAAACGGCCGGCAGGAAACCGAACAGCTTTAAAATCATGTTAGAGACCAGGCTGACATGATAACCGGCGATAGTTACCAAGTAGACTAAGCCGGTTGAGGTCAAAGCTATTTTCTCATCTGCGCTAAACGAGGCGCGGTCGCCTAAAATTAATCCCCGCATGAATCCCGATTCGGGTTCTGATATTGATGAATCTAAATTGGCGACTAGCCGGCCGCGGACTAAGAAAAGCCACCGTTTCAGGAAATTTCCGCCGCCGGTCGAAATGACTGTGATTTTTGGGTTTCGGACGACGTAGAAGATGCCGTCTTTTTTCAGATAATTTATGTAGTCGAAAGTTGCGCCCTGGTCAGTCGAGAAGTTCGCAGGTTTCTCTAATTTACCGGTAAAGGAAATGTTGTCGCCGTATTTATATTCCTGATCCCCTTTAGAGATGAGAAGAATATTGGTGTTTGTTCCTTGTCGCTCGGTCCCGACAACAATTTCAGTGCCGCTGTCTTTAACGATAGGCATATCTTTAATAAGTCCGGACAGAGTAACCGAGCTGCCCGTTTGATTTTCAAAAACAACGGGAGCCGGTTTATCAATAATCTCGAACCTAATGATCCCGAGCGAAAAAGCGAAAATAAAAAAAGATATTAATTTCATCCATTTTCCAATTTTCTCAAGGTCAGACCTCGAGAAAATGAAGAATAGGCCGATTACTAGCGAGATTGTCCCAAGGAAAGCGGCGGCGTAAAAGTCGAAAGGCAGAAATGACTTCCAAAGTATGCCCAGGACGAAACCCAGACACACCGAATTAAAGACCATGTTTCTAGTCATGCTTATCTTTTTGGCTTGTATTTTTAGCCTGGAAAAATCATAATACGGGCGCGATGAAGAAAAAATCAAAGAAAACTATATTTGTGGGCCTCTCGGGCGGGGTAGATTCCTCGGTGGCGGCCTATCTGCTCTTGAAACAGGGCTACCGTGTCGTGGGTGTTCATATGCGTTGCTGGAATGAGGGTGACTGTGATGTCGAAGAAGCTGAATATGCCCGCCGCGTGGCTGAGCACTTAGGCATACCGTTCTACCTTTTCGATCTAGAAAAGGAATATAAAAAGGCGGTTGTCGACTACATGATTAAGGGCTACAAAGAGGGAATCACGCCAAACCCGGACGTTATGTGTAACCGCGAAATTAAGTTCGGTGTCTTTTTGAAGAAAGCGATCGAACTCGGTGCCGACTATATGGCAACCGGCCATTATGTGAAGCGGATTGGCAATAAACTCGCGATCGCCAAAGATCTTTCAAAAGACCAATCATATTTCTTATGGACTTTGACTGAAGCGCAGATCAAGCGTTCGCTTTTCCCAATTGGGGACTGTCAGAAGAAAGATGTGCGTAAAATTGCTAAGAGAATTGGCTTGCCGACTTGGAACAAGAAAGATTCGCAGGGTATTTGCTTTATTGGCCAGGTTTCGATTAAAGATTTTTTAAAACGCTATATTAAAGGCAAGCTAGGCAATATTGTTGATGAAAAAGGGAATGTATTGGGCCATCACGAGGGCGCACAGTTTTATACCATCGGCCAGAGACATGGCTTAAATATCGGCGGCAGCGACTTGCCGTATTATATAAAAGCCAAGAATATCAAAAAGAATTTGCTGATTGTGGCTAAGGGTGAAGCCAATCCAGCGTTGTACCGCAAAGAAATTAAACTAGCGCAGGTAAACTTGAACCAAGTCGTTCCGAAATCTGGACTTAAAGTCATGACGCGGGTTCGCTACCGCCAGCCGTTGTTTACGGCTCGTTTCTATCAGCTATCAGCTAAAAGCTATCAGCTTATCTTTGACGTCAGTCAAAAGTTTATTGCCCCGGGCCAATCGGCCGTAATATACGACAAAAAGGGAATTATGCTCGGCGGGGGAGCCATTCTGTAAGAGGTGTCACCTCGTCAGTTACCGAATAACCACCCAAGGGGAAGCCTTGGCAGCATATCTTGACGGAGTAGTGTTGCTGTGTTACGATGGCTCCACGCTAAGAAAGGGAGTAAATCCCCTAAATTGGCGGTAGGATTGACCCACTATGAAGATCAGATCAGTTGCGCTGACGGCTCTGTTGGCGCTGACGATGACGACGCTCATCTGGCCCGCGAACTTGGCGAGCGGCGAAGGCAACTCGACGGCTGGCCAGACGCATACAGGCCACATGAGTGGCACGAACGTGATGACTGACCTGCAGCTGCAGGCGATGAACGAAGCCAGACTCGCTACGATCCAGAAGCCCAGCTCGTCTGATTCGGCTCAGGGAGTGCCCGTGGCCGATCTGCGGAAGGCAACTCAGCAGGACACCTGCGGATCGAAGATCAACCAGCCTGACGATCGGCTACCCCAGGGAGCTGGCCTCGTGAGTAGCAGTAAGGGCTACAAGGCGGGCGAGCGGACCGCGTGGATGACGATTCCCGAAGGGATGAATCTCTATGCTACGGCTCTCGACAAGCCGTTCTGGATGTTCAGCCGCTACAGCGAGGAGAGCGTTCTTCCAAACGGCGGACGCAGCTACCAAGACGGCTTCCAGTACAGCCCATGCCATGGTTGGTCCTGGCAGTGGGTTGCGGCCGGCTGGACTCACCAGATCTACCTGCAGGCTGCCGAGAACAACACGAACTTCTATGTCGTTCTCGTCCCTGATCAACAAGGTACGTGCAGTAACGATTGCGGTGGCTGAAGCCAACAACAGTTCTTCGAAGGACTAAGTCCTTCACCCCTATGACGGTTTCCACCAACATGGAAATCTCAAGGGGCTCTTTTTTATTCAGGGCTTGACAGTATATAAAAGATTGTGTTAACATATCGCCGTTCTTAGAACCTTAAGAAAGACATATTCTGGCTGGCGAAAGGGAGGTAATTACAAGCTTTATCTTACTTTCGCCCGTCAGGATGGGCATGTGGTATGTTATGAGGACTACGTCGATCGCGATCGCATTCGGAGCGCTCATGCTGCTCGCTGTTATGCCGATGAACACCGCCAGCGCCGGTATCTCCGCACCGTACGGGGATTGCAAGGTCAGCGACCTGCTGATCTGCGCCGCAGACAGCACGTACAATTGTCCCAGCAACCCGCCCCAGCAACCCGACAGAAGCGGCGGGATGTATGGCAGGACACAGACACCTGCCAGCGTGCTGATCGGAAGCCAGAACATCCCTACGATCAACAACTGGAACTACGACGAATTTCCTGGCATGGTCATCCATATGTTCACGGTCATGTCGACGTGTGGGCACGCAGCTACGGTCTGCACCGTCCCGCCGGCGGGGTATGAAACTGCCCAGGGAGGCTATTGTATGGGAGTCACGAGGTCGTGGTTCCAGCAAGGCAGTCCAGATTCCTTTTGGTTCCAGGCGCCGACGTCCACTTACTGCCACGCTTATTACAATGACTGCGTGCCGAGTGAAGCGGTGACGGTTCGGCTCGATGCGAACCTTGAGACGCCTCTTCCAGCAGTCTTGGTCGTAGCTGGAAACCTGAATCAGTACTACTACAGCTGCGGCTGCGGTAATGCGGCTCCTTGAAGCTCGCACCCAAAAGTCCTGTGAAATATCAGGCACCCCGTCCTAGCGAAACCTATCTACATGGGAATCGCTAGGCGGGCTCTTTTTTACTCAAAAATAAATTTCTTGCCAAAAGCTCTGTACGGGTGTAACCATTATAGAGAGGATAAGGATGCCGGAACCCGCTCAAGAGCTGAAGAGGCTCATCCAAGATCTTGCCAAGGAACTTGGCCCGGAATACAGGATCATTCTGGTGACGCGCAAGGGGGTCCGTCGATTCCTCTTCCTTGCGTTCCTAGTCATCTTTGCGGCTTTTGTGCTCGGGCACGTGGCCGGGATGACGCTTGCCCAGAAGGTTTGTGACGGCGGCTGGCTCGGCGACTTCGCGTACGGTAATTGTCCGCGGAAGCCTTAGCGCGGTCGCAAGCCACTCAGGGCACTGCCCCCCCGCTCCAAGATCTGGAACGGGCCTTTTTTATTTTTGCTGCGCGGTTTTGATACTTTTGAGTTTTTCATATAATATGGAACTTACTTATGAGAATATTAACGAGGGATCTTATTACTAAGACTGGCGAGACGGTTAAAGTTGCCGGCTGGGTCAATGCGCGGCGCGACCAAGGCAAGATTATTTTTATTGATCTTCGGGACAGAAGAGGCATTGTTCAGGTGGTGATGACACCGAAAAATGAGGCGGTTTATACTATTGCCAAAGAATTGCGCGGCGAGTGGGTGATCGAAATCGTGGGCGTGGTTAAAGAACGCCCGGCCGCGATGGTCAATCCGAACATTGCAACCGGTAAAATAGAAATTCAGGTGAGCGAGCTAAAAGTTTTAGCTAAGGCCGAGCCTTTGCCGTTTGATTTACACGAGCGAGAGTTAAACCTCGAGCTCACAACTCAGCTCGACCACCGCGCGCTGCTTTTGCGCCACCCGCGCTTACAGGCAATTTTTAAAGTCCAGGCGGTGATTATCGATTCATTTAGAGAATTTTTGAAATCGCAAGAATTTGTGGAGTTCCAGGCGCCGTGCATTACGCCGGCCACAGCCGAGGGGGGAGCAGAAGTTTTCCAGATCAACTATTTCGATAAAAAGGCATATCTGACGCAATCGCCGCAGCTATATAAACAGATCGTGATGACCACTTTTGAAAGAGTTTTTTCGGTCAATAAAGTTTTCCGGGCTGAGCCATCGGCTACAACCAGGCACTTGACCGAGATTGTCTCGCTCGACGCCGAGATGGGCTTTATCGAGTCGTGGCAAGATGTGCGTGACATGTCTGAAGCGACTGTGAGATATGTTTTAAAACAAGTTGGCGAAAAATGTGCCGAAGAACTTAAAATAGTGGGCGCGACACTGCCGGTTATGATAGATAAGACGCCGACATATTCCTTAACCGAGGCGCAGGAGAAGATCTTCGCCGCAACCGGCAAAGATGTTCGCGGTGAGAAGGATCTGAATCCGGAAGATGAGCGCGCCATTTGCGAAATAGTTAAGAAAGAAACCGGCTCCGATTTTGTTTATGTTTATGGCTACCCGACCAAGAAAAAGCCATTTTATGTCTACCCGAATCCGGATAAGCCGGAGTT
This sequence comes from uncultured Candidatus Saccharibacteria bacterium, assembly GCA_964643135.1. Lineage (GTDB taxonomy): Bacteria > Patescibacteriota > Minisyncoccia > UBA6257 > Colwellbacteraceae > CAZXPC01. The sequence continues at coordinate 52,635 of CAZXPC010000001.1, forward strand.
CAATGAAGGCATGGACTTACTCTGCCGCGGCGTGGAGTGGCTGTCGGGCGGGCGGCGCGTCAACGATTACGAACAGCTCATGAGGCATGTTAAAGAGTGGGGCATGGACCCCGCTAAGATCGAGATGTTTTTAGAAGCGTTTCGGTACGGCGCGCCGCCTGAAGGCGGGTTCGCCCTGGGCGCGGAGCGGATGACGATGCAAATCTTGGAACTCGCGAACGTGCGTGAAGCCGCGATGTTCCCGCGCGACATGAACAGAATTGATAAATCTCTGAATTGATGATTAAATAGGCTAACTCAATTAAAAAATAAAAACACATGAAGAAAGAAAGGACATTGGTGGTGGTGAAGCCGGACGGAATACAGAGAAGTCTGATAGGAGAAATAATCAGCCGCTATGAACGCGCCGGCTTGAAGCTTGTCGGCATGAAAATGGTTACCGTTACGCCGGAATTTATTGAAAAGCACTACACGCTCGATCCGAATTGGCGCCGCGTAACCGGCGAGAAGACGATTGCCTCATACAAGTCTAAAGGCCAAACTCCGCCGTCTGAGGATCCGCTCGCGATTACGGCTGTGATTTTGGCTAACCTCAAGAAATATATGTCGGCCGGCCCGGTTGTGGCCATGGTTTGGCAGGGCGTGCACGCAGCCGGCATAATCCGGAAACTGACCGGCGGCACCGAGCCTCTTTCATCTGACGTCGGTTCGATTCGCGGCGATTACACGATTGATTCGTATCAGCTGGCCGATGTCGACAAACGCGCGGTCCGCAACTTGGTTCACGCTTCAGGCAACGCCCAAGAAGCCGAGCAGGAGATTAAACACTGGTTCAAACCTGAAGAGTTAATTGACTACCGCTTGATTTCTGACGAAATTCTCTACGACGTAAACTTGGACGGGATCCTGGAATAGAGATTTGGTATAATATATTTAGTCCCACCAATAATAGATTCCGGCTCGCAAATTATAAGGGAGGGCGAACTTGATTCGAGTCCTTGGACTCTGAACTTAGCCCACCATCATGGCGTTAGCGCCGAGGAATCAGGTGGGATTTGAGGTTATATGAGAGTTAGTTATAGAATATTAGGGATGTTCAAGAAATTTCTGCCTCAAATTGCGATTGCCTTGGTCGGCGCGGGAGCGCTCGGCGGGTTTTTTGTGTGGAAGAATATTTCTTTGCCGGATTCAGCTTCGGGCGTCGCCTTGCCCGTGCTTGACTACAGTCATATGCCGATTCTTTCGATCGTCAAGAACGAAGATGTTCTGAGGCCGGCTATAAAACAGCTGGGCACCAAAGCTCTGATGGCAAAATTAGTAGCGGAATCGAACGGCGGCTCGGCTTTCGATTGTCACCAGGAAGCTCACGCGATCGGGCGGCTGGCTTACGAGATTTATAAACAATTGGCTTTCGGCGACTGCGATGCTTCGTGCCACTCGGGGTGTTACCACGGCGCGATGGAGCGATTCTTGAACGAAAAAGGGACGGCCGACCTTGCCGCCAATATCGACTCCGTCTGCAGCTCCTTTAAGACCAGTTTCAGCAATTTTGAGTGTCTGCATGGCGTCGGCCACGGACTCTTAGCCTACGAAGATTATGATATGCCGTTTGCGATCCAAGAGTGCCAGAAGTTGAAAGATGCTTTCAGCACCGACTCATGTTACGGCGGCATGTTTATGGAAAATATTTTAACTGCTCAAGGCCTGGGCGCCAGTCAGAAGGTTTTTCATGCCACGAAGTGGGCCAATAAAACCGATCCGCTCTACCCGTGCGATAAGTTGGATCAGACTAATTACGATTTGCAGTATCAGTGCTATGAGATGCAGACAAGTTGGATGCTCACGATCTACGGTTATGATTTTAAGCCGGTGAAGGCTGAGTGCTTAAAGGCGCCGCAGAATATGATTCCGGTTTGTTTCAAGAGTTTCGGCCGGGACGCCGCGGGTAATTCCTTGCGCAATCCGGTGACCATGAAATCAACGTGCGGCATGGTGCCGGCGGGAGATTATTATGACCAATGCGTAATCGGCGCGGTCAATGTCGTAGTGGATTTTTGGGGGCCGGCTCTGAAGGGTCAGGCGGCTGATTTTTGTAAAATATTAACCGGTGAAGGGAAAGACACATGTTATTCTACTCTGGCGGGGAGGTTGCCCGGCTTGTTCTCTTCTCATGACGACCAGGCGGCTGCTTGCGCTACATTTGAGGATAAATATCAAAAATATTGTAAAATTTAAGAATGAAAGCAAATTTCAAAATCAGCGCGCCGGTTATCTTAGGCCTAATAGTTCTGTCGGGGATCGGCGTTTATGTTTTTTTCGGCCAGCAATTATTTTCCAATGACTTGGCGTCGGCCAATAGCCAAAGCGCCGCAGTGGTGGTTACTATGAATAACGATGCATATAGCTCGACTGATATCACTGTTAAGCAGGGCCAAGCGGTTAAGTTCGTAAATGAGTCAAACGAAGATTATTGGCCGGCTTCAAACATTCACCCCGACCACACGATTTACCCGGAGTTCGACCCGAGGAGGCCGGTCCATCCCGGTGAGAGCTGGTCATTTAAATTCGACAAAATTGGCTCATGGCGCTTCCACGATCACTTACACTATCCAGATATCACGGGCGTCATCAACGTTGAGCCGAATTAGGCTAATTTCTTCGAGACAACGCTCCAGTCGACGGCCTTCATAAAAGATTCGATGTAGTCGGCGCGTTTTAGGCCGTAGTCAGTTATGTAGGCGTGTTCAAAAACATCGATTGGCAGAAGTATCTGGCATCCGCCCAAGTGGCCTAAGTCGTGTTCGTTAATCCAAACATTGAACAATCGGTTAGCATCGGGGTCGTGGTAGAGAATCGCCCAGCCGATGCCGCGCATAGCAGCGGTTGTTTTGTAGTCGGTTTCCCAAGCTTCATATGAGCCAAAATCTTCAATGATTTTTTTATAGAGCGGAGATGAACTATCGATTGCCATGCCGCCGTTTTTCATCGCGCCAAAATAGTGCTCGTGGATGCGCATGCCGTTAAATTCCCAGCCGAAGCGGCGCTTTAGTTCGTTATATTCCGGTGACGACGGCGTACCCGCTTTAAGATCTTTGGATATAGCAGCCAGTTTCTCGAGCAGTGTGTTCACGTTTTTAACGTAGCCCTGATAAAGCGTGAAATGGTTTTTTAGTGCGGCGTCGCTAAAACCGGGAGTTCCTATTAATGAGTCGTAATTTTTTGGTGAGTATTGCATAGGGTTTATAAATTTGCTTTTTATTATACCATTTCTCTTGAAGACGTTCGCCTCAAAGAAGATTTACAAAAGAGCGGCGCTAAGGCTATAATAATTCAATAATTCATGGCTGAAAAAGAGGAGGCAAAATCTAAGAATCAAGAACCTGCCGCCGCGGCAAAGAAGAGCAAACCGAAAGTTCCAAAATATCCTTTTACCCGCTGGGGTGCGGCTGTTTTGCATGAACCGACTAAGCCGGTTGAAATGAGTTACCTCAAAACTGGCGAGTTTCGAGACGTAACTAACCGGATGATTGCCAAACTCAAAGATACGGGCTGGGGATTGGCCGCTAACCAGATCGGTTTGCCGCTCAAAATGGCTCTCGTTTGGATCGAACCGATTCCGAAACATCCTGAATTTCAGCCGCTTCCGCCGACATTCTTAATCAATCCAACTATTTTAGAGCGCTCGGAGGAATTGCAGTATGGCTGGGAGGGCTGTCTCAGCTGCCCGGGTGTGCGTTTTTATATCCCGCGGCCGGAGTGGATAAAAGTTAAATATACCAATCAGAACGGCGAAGAAATTCAGGAACAGGTGGAGGGCCTTTGGTCAGTTTTGTATAGCCACGAGATCGACCATCTTTACGGCCGAGTTTGTGGGGAGCGAGTTATGACGGTTAACGGCGAGGTGGTTCAGGGCGCGATCGTTTCCGACTATGAATATTTCAAAAATCCTAGGAAAGTTCCGATGGGAGCTCTCGGCCTCGTAAAATCAGAAGAAATTAACTAAACAAAAAATGGCCGCCAAGAAAAACAAAAGAGGTGACACGATCGGGCGTTTGCCGCAGTGGAATGATGACGTTTTAAGGAATTCCGCCAACGAAGTCCCTTTGGCCTATCTGAAGACGAGTGAATTTAAGAGTGTGGTCAAAAGAATGTTTTCGATGATTAAGTGGGCGGTCGGTTTAGCCGCCAACCAGATCGGCGTGCCGCTTCGGATAGCCGTTATTGAGATTAAGAGAACTGCAACTAGGCCGGACATTACGCCTGTTCCTCCGTCGGTGATTGTTAACCCGGTGATACTTAAATATTCTAAAGAGCTCCAGTACGGCTGGGAGGGTTGCATCAGCATGCCGCGGCCGGGTCTGTTTTTCTTTGTGCCGAGAGCGAAGCGCATCAAAGTCAGGTATTTTAATGAGAAGGGGGAAAAGGTAACTAAAGAGTTGAATGGGTTTCCGGCTATAGTTTTCCAGCACGAGATCGATCACTTGAATGGCAAGTTCTGCGGCGAGCAGGTTATGGTTTTAAACGGCCATGTTCCCAAAGGAGCCATTCTTACCAGAAAGGAATATAAGAAGAATCCTCGGCAGATTCCCGAGGGAGTTAGGCATCTGGTAAAAAAGTTAAATTAATTTGAATGTTCACGACCGAGCATAAGACCTGTCAGAACTGCCGCCGGTCGTTTGACATAGATGGGGAAGACTTTGCGTTCTACGAAAAAATGAAAGTTCCGCCGCCAACCTGGTGCCCGGAGTGCCGCATGATCCGGCGCATGGCTTGGTGGAACGAGCGCAATCTTTTTAAGAAAAAAGATATTGACGGGAAAGTTATTTTCTCGGCTTACCCAGAAGAATCATATTTTAAGATCATCGATCGCGACGAGTGGTGGAAAGACAGCTTTGATGCTATGCAGTACGGCCGGGATTATGATTTTTCAAAGCCGTTTTTCCCGCAGCTGAAAAAACTGGCGGGCGAGGTGCCGTTTCCTTCGCGAGCTGGAACCAACTTGGTCAATTGCGACTACTGTAACAATTCCAACAATTCCAAGGATTGTTACATGTGTTTTAATGTCGATGAATGTGAAGATTGCATGTATATGGTTTTTGCGAAGAAAAACAAGGACGCGATCGATGGTATTAGCGTTTACCAATGCGAATCTTGCTATGAAACCACGCTCTCGGGCATTAGCTATAAAAATAATTTTGCATATCAATCGCCATATTGCCGCGATTCTTATTTTTTAAACTATTCGGATAATTGCAACAATTGTTTCGGTTCAGTAAATTTGCGGCACAAAGAATATTACATTTGGAACAAGCAGTATTCCAAAGAAGAATACTTTAAAAAGATAGAAGAATTTAATTTGGGTTCCCATGCTGCTCTGGAGAGCCTGAAGAATAAATCAAAAGATTTTTTCTTGCGCTTTCCGTATCCATATATAAAAGTGTGGCACAACAGCGGAGTGATTACCGGGGATAATATATTCGAGTCAAAAAATATTAGAGATTCGTTTGCAATCGAAGAGGCTGAGAACCTGCGTTACTGCCAAAGCGCCGTCTTCGGCATCAGGGATTGTTACGACTATACGAATTTCGGCAATAACGCCGAACTGATCTACGAATCGGTTGAATGCGGCGAATCGATCAGCAATTTGAAATTTTGTTTCGGCTGCTGGTCCAATTCGCGAAACTTGGAATATTGTTTGAATTGCCATTCTTCGGAAGACTGCTTCGGCTGTGTCGGCCTGAAGAAAGCCAAGTACTGCATCTTTAACAAGCAGTATTCAAAGGAAGATTACGAGAAACTTCGGGCGCGGATAATTGAGCAAATGAACAAAAACCCCTATCGGGACGCGAAGGGCCGGGTTTATAAATATGGGGAATTTATGCCGCCCGAAATGGCGCCTTATGCGGCTAACGAGAGTGTTGTTGTCGACCGAAATCAGTTTGACCAGGATAAGGCGCTGTCTTATGGGCTTCGTTGGCGAGAAGTTGATCCGGTTGAATATAAGACAACCATTAATGCGGCCGATATGGCGGACCACATTAAAGATGTGTCTGATGGCGTAACTCAAGAACTAATTAGCTGTTTGAATTGCAAGCGGGCCTATCGAATTCTCCCGAAGGAATTGGATTTCTATCGGAGGTTGAACTTGCCCTTGCCGCGGCGTTGCCCGAATTGTCGTTACGAAGAGCGAAACAAACAAAGAAATTACCTAAAACTCTATCCCGGCACGTGCCAGTGCGCCGGCGCGGCGTCAGGGAATAAAGTTTATAAGAATGCCGCCAGACACTTTCATGGCGAAGAACCATGCCCGAATAAATTCGAGACAGCTCACGACCCAAAGGCGCAGAGGATTGTTTATTGCTTGGAATGCTACCATAAAGAATTGTTATAGAAATTAGGGTATATTTATATTATTATTCGAACCAATGAAACTCCGTGAATACGAGGGTAAGGAACTTTTTAGGAAATATGGCATTGAGCCTCCCAAAGGAGAGCTTATTAATTCAACTTCCTCAGCGGTTTTAAAAGGGCCGGTGGTTTTGAAAGCCCAGGTTCTGTCGGGCGACCGCAAAAAGCACGGTGGAATTATAATAACTAAGGAGAGTGATATTGGAAATAATATTGCGAAGCTTTTGGGTCGCGAGATTAACGGCGAAGTGGTGGAAAAGATATTAGTTGAGGAACTTATTGATATTGCCGCCGAATATTATGCTTCGATTAGTTACGACACGGTTACGCGCGGGCCGGTTTTGGCGCTTAATGTTACTGGCGGGTCCGGCATCGAAAAGGCAGAAACATTTCCTTTGGATATCCTTGAAGCGACTATTCCAGAAAAATACCTAGAAACTATTCTTATTAAAACTGGTTTTCCAGCCAGTGATATCGCTGAACTTTCCAAAATTATTCAAAACCTGTGGCAATTATTTATTAAAGAATATGCATTGCTCGCCGAGATTAACCCGATTTTTAAAACGAAAAGCGGCCACTTTGTCGCCGGGGATGCCAAAGTTATCCTAGATGATGAAAAAATCAATCCAAACGAACGAAGGTTTGTCTCAATGGGCGGGGATATTGCGATCTTGGCTTCCGGCGGCGGAGCGTCGATGCTTAATATGGACGCGCTTTTACACTATGGCGGCAAGCCTGCTAACTACACTGAATATTCTGGGAACCCGAAAGGTGAAGTAGTAAAAGAGCTCACAAAAAGGGTTCTGAGTCAGCCCGGCATAAATGGCTTGTGGGTTATCGGCGGTACGGCTAATTTTACAGATGTCTTTGAGACGCTTTCAGGGTTTGTGGAAGGTCTGGAGTCGCTTCCAGAGAAGCCTAAATACCCGATCGTAATTCGCCGTGATGGCCCGCGACAGAAAGAAGCGGCAGAGATGCTCAAGATTTTCGCAGCCGAGAAGGGCTATGACATGCATATCTATGACCGAGAAATGCCGATGGAACAAAGCGCCAAGCTGATGGTTCAACTCGCAAATGAGTTCGCTCGTAAATCCAAAATCTAAAACCCAAATGACAAATCAAGCTCTAAACCCAAAATCCAAATATTTGTCATTAAATCATTTGAATTTGATTAGTCATTTAGATTTTGTCATTTAATCACCATGGCTATCCTCATAAACAAAGACACAAGGGTACTCATACAGGGAATAACTGGTTCCGAAGGCTCGCGCGCGTGTAAAGAGATGCTCTCATACGGCACCAAAGTCGTGGCCGGCGTTACGCCCGGTAAAGGCGGGCAGGAGGTTGCGGCTCAATTCAATGGCGAGGAGAAAAGAGTCCCAGTGTACAACTCGGTCAAGGAAGCGCTTGAAAAGCACCCAGATATTAATGCCAGCCTAATCGCTGTGCCGGCCAAATTTATTCGTGGAGCTGCGCAAGAGGTGATTGTTTCTAGAATCCCGCTAATAAATATATTAGCAGACCACGTTACAGTCGAAGATTGCGCGCTGATTTACGCACTTGCTAAAAAAGCCGGTGTGCAAGTTATCGGTCCATCTTCGATTGGGATTATCTCTCCGGCTGAAGGCGTCAAGCTTGGCGCGATCGGAAGCGGTGAAACTAAAGACGTTTTTACTCCCGGCCCGGTTGGCATAATTTCAAAAAGTGGGGGAATGACGGCCGAAATTTCTTCTGTTCTCTCGCGCGCCGGAATGGGGCAGAGTACAGTTATTGGAATCGGCGGCGACCAGATAATCGGATCAGACTTCGCTGACATATTAAAACTTTTTAAGGACGATGTAGAAACAAAAGTAGTCGTGATCTTCGGCGAAGTCGGCGGCAGCTACGAAGAACAAATGGCCGACTATATTATTACGGAAAAATTCAATAAACCAGTTATCGCAGTTATCGCCGGCGCATTTTCGGAAAAACTGCCGAAAGAAACTGTCTTGGGCCACGCCGGCGCGATTGTTTCTGGCGGAAAAGGGAGCTACAAGTCAAAAATCGAATCGCTCACCAAAGCGGGAGTCTATTTGCCCAAGACACTGGAAGAGATCCCGACCATCTCTAGACAGCTAAAGGTTGTTAAAGTATAATTTACACATGGAGAAAAATGGATTTATAAATATATTTGTTTTGCTAGTTGCCCTTGTTATTATCGTGGCGGTTGGTGTTGGCGGATATTCCCTGATGAAAAATTCAGTGCCATCGGCTGATAAACAGAACCAACAGAATGGTCCCGTACCGGGCACAGATACAGGGCTGTCGGCGAGCAATACTTTATTTTTTGACGCAGATTCACCGCCATTTATATATGCTAACTATGATTCTATTACCGTAAAAGAAAATCAGAAAATGGGAGGAACAGTATCTATCGAAAAAAGACTTGACGGAGAACTTTATATAGACGGCAAGAAAGTTATTTTATATTCTCCAGATCTAGAAACAGCTAAGAGTCGCAATGATGTTCGTGAGGAAGTTATAGGCAAAGTATCTCTTAATGCGAATGTTTATGATTTTCTTGGAATCCACCCCGAACTTATACCGGAGAGTTGGAAAGCCAAAGATAGGCATGGCCTGGATCTCTTCGTCTACTTTTTCGGTACCATTTTCCAGGATTCTAGTGGCAGATTACTAGCTATTGAAGTTCACATTGATCCTGAGAATGGCCGGCTAGATCTTCTTTACATGCCACTCTTAGATACTTCGCCTTCAAGTCTCTGGTGTTCTAACTGTTACGCCGCCGTACTTGATTGAAATAGAGAATCCTATAAATATGAATAAATATTATGTCTATGTCGGATTATCAATTATGGCGCTGGCTATCGCTGGCGGGGTTTTGAGTGCCAGAGCTTATACGCATCTTGGAGGATCTCTTGCTGTAAGAAATATCCAAGTGCAAAAGGGATGGTATTTGCTTGGGGATGGTAGCGATATTCCGGTGTCATTGGTTGATAAGGCTGAGTATGCTTATCAATATATGCCGTTATTAAATCGTTATATTACGATAAAACCCTTAAATGTTTATCAACAGGATGTTCAGAAAGCTGCAGCAGATTATAAGCCTATGGGTATAAATCTTACCGAGGATTCATTTGATAAAGAACTGTTTGGTTCAGTTTGGCTGTATTTTGATGAGCCATCCACGATTTCTTTTACTGTTTATAAAGGTTTAGAAGAACAAAATGACGGGGTGCAATATCTATTATCCGGCTGGAATTTAAAATACATTAATTATTCCATGATCGGGAAAAAATTTAGTGAAACTTCCGGGAACTGTAAAATTGAGAAAGCCTATACTTATAATCCTAAGGATGGCTGGGTGAAACTGTTAGACGGGTTGCAGCCAATCGATCAGGAGTCGCTTGGGTCCGGTTTCGCGGTTAAAGTTCAAGATGCCTGCGAAATGAAGATATAGGATGCTCAGAGAATAACGCCCATCCCAGCGATTTTTACCGAATAAAAATAATAATTAAATTTATGAAGAGGATTATATTAATAATTGTTCTGGTGGTAGTAGTCGGTGCGATTGGTTGGTATCTCTGGACCGTGATGAATCCCAATCATCTTCCGCCAGCATTCCCGAATTAACTTTCGAAGCATTCCTTAAAGAAGGCGAGTGTATATCTGCCCAAGACGTTGGAGGATATGCGAGCCATCTTAAGAAGTCTGATTTAGGCCCATAAATATTGGGTTTTTGGCTCTTGACAGAGTTGGGTTATTAATGGTATAATTGACCTTGGAGAATCCAAACATGACAGCCGTACCTTCCACCGCAGATGCGAACGTCGTCGGCCGAAAGTTCCTCGAGAAAGTCCTCACCGCCAGAGCGAGGGAAATGCTCGGCGGCACCTATGATGTGCCAGAAACTGCACCGGGGCATCCTGTTGGCCAGATCGCGGGAGCGGTCGATAAGCTCTGCTCATCGCTCGGCGAAGAGGACAAGCGCGTCGTCTCAGGCCTTCTGGAGGATATGGTCCTTGCCGAGGTCAAAGCACGCTTCGCCACGTACAATGCTGGACTTGGCAAGACCGGCAAGAAGTAGCATGGTTCGCACTCCCGCCTAGGCACATTTTGTGCCACCCGAACGTTTCGACGTCTCGGGCCTTTTTTATTTCAAAGAAATATCCCCTTTATTGACGATCGTAAATAAAGGGGATCGGGTATAATGATGTCAGACACACTATTTACCAATTATTATTTAACGACTACTATTAAGTTATGCAAAAGTGGAAAACGGGGATAAGTACTCATAAGAACGGCGAACTGCACGTAAGGGGGGAAAAGCTGATCGACATGATTGGCAAGGCGAGTTTTGCGGACACGGCGTTTTTTGTAATGTCCGGGCGAATGCCGAACAAGAAAGAATCGGTCATGTGGAATGCTATTTTAACTGCCGCAGTCGAGCATGGCGTTGAAGCGCCGTCGGCTTTTGTCGCAAGAACTGTCGCTTCAACTGGTAATCAATTTAACGCGGCGCTCGCGGCCGGAGTTTTGGCGATGGGCAATTGGCACGCCGGAGCAATAGAGAAATGCGCGGAGATTTTGCAAACTGCGATTGCGGACAAGAAATCGGCCAAGTCGATTGCCTATGAAACGATTTCCAAGGGCGAGCGACTCTCGGGTTATGGCCATAAGGTCTACAAAGACGCCGACCCAAGAACAGCCAAAATATTAGAAGTTGCGAAGAAAAATAAATTTGAAGGTGCGCATATAAAATTGGCGCTAGAAATCGAAAAGCATTTAGAAAAAGAAAGCGGGAAGCATTTGCCACTAAACATTGATGGCATTATTGCGGCGGTGATTTCTGACCTCGGCCTCGACTGGAGAATCGGCAAAGGAATTTTTGCGTATGCGCGTATGCCGGGGCTTATTGCGCACATCCATGAAGAGATGGTCAACGAAAAACCTTACCGCCGCCTCGAAGAAGATGATGTTGAATATACGGGTCCGGAAGTTGTATAAATAGGAGTCTTGCGGGCTGTCGTATAGTGGTAGTATACATGGCTGGGGGTCATGCGGCCTGGGTTCAATTCCCAGCAGCCCGACAGAAAATTAAAATCGCCCTTTCGGGGCGATTTTGCCTTTCTATTATTTGGCTGGAGTTGGGGCGGCTGGAGCCTTGGTTGGGGTAGCGGCAACTCTCAGGTTCTTGCTAAAAGTCTTGATGCACTGAACACAGGCGACGAGTTTCTCGCCTTTTTCGTTCTTAGTTTTCTGTAAGTTTGGGTACTTGCGAGACCAGTTGGTTGGGTTGTAGTTACCACGAAGCTTAATTCGGTGGCCAACCATGATCGAACCTTTGCCGCAATTTTCACACTGTTTCATGCGGAATATGATATGATAGTCAGAGATAAATGTAAAGAGGGGCAACACACTATATGAATCCATCAGTTTTAACCATATTCCAATTCATTATTCTGATCTTTTCGGCGATTATCCACGAGGTCGCGCATGGCCTGATGGCGCTGAGCTTGGGCGATGAAACGGCTAAACGGGAGGGGAGGCTGACGCTTAACCCTATAAGCCACATTGACCCGGTTGGCACGATCTTGCTCCCGCTTTTAATGATTATGAGTGGTTCGCCGATTGTGTTCGGCTGGGCCAAGCCGGTGCCCTATAACCCGATGGCGCTTTATAAGGATTTTCGGTTTGGGCCGCTGAAGGTCGCTTTGGCTGGGCCGTTTTCTAATTTGGCTTTGGCGGTTGTTTTTGGACTAATCATTAGACTTGGCGGAGGATTTTTCTCGGGTATCACTTTGCAGCTTTTGACTCTGATTGTGGTGATCAATGTTCTTCTTTGCATTTTTAACCTGGTTCCGATTCCGCCGCTCGACGGTTCCAAGATCCTCACTACTTTCTTGCCTCGTGAAGCCGCTTTTAAAATGGAAAGACTCGGATTTATGGGAATTCTTTTGGTCTTTCTTTTTCTTTATCTTTTTTCGGATACTTTGGGGAAGGCGGTTTTATTTGTATCGTCATTGATCACCGGCACCTCAATCCAGTAAGTTGACAGGAAATCACTTTCTGTTATTATTTGGAACTGTATCGACCTGTGTTCGATGCTTTTGTTTTATGGCTAAAACATTTGTGTCGGAGTTGCCACGGGAAGAACTAAGTTTTAAAAGAAGAATTAATAAAATATTTTTGTATGCCAACAATTTCACAACTCGTAAAACGAAAAAGGACTAATCCTTCCAAAAAGGACAAGAGTCCGGCTTTGGGTTACTACTTTAACGTTATTCAAAACAAACCAGTTTATTCAGTTTCGCCGTTTAAGCGCGGCGTTTGCTTAAAGGTTTTTACCACCACACCAAAGAAACCGAACTCAGCGCTTCGTAAAGTTGCTCGTGTTCGCTTAACCAATGGCCAAGAAGTCACAGCTTATATTCCGGGCGAAGGCCACTCTTTGCAGGAGCACTCAGTCGTTATGATCCGCGGCGGTAGGGTTAAGGACTTGCCAGGCGTTCGATACCACATTGTTCGCGGCCGGCTCGACACGACCGGAGTAACGGACCGAAAACAGCAAAGGTCAAAATATGGCGCCAAGACGCCTAAGGCTAAAGCCTAACCAATAACAAATAACCAATAACTCATAACAAATAACAGGAATGCATTTGTATCCCGTTATAAGTCATCAGTTATAAGTAATAAGTTAAAAATATGAGAAAGAAACGTAATTATGCGAGAGTAAGGCGGCCGGATGTTAAGTATCAAGATGTAGCTTTGGCCCGCTTCATTAACAAAATGATGTACGACGGCAAGAAATCAACCGCTGAACAAGTTGTCTACGGCGCTTTGGACATTGTCGCCAAAGAAACCAAGAAGGACGCCCTGGTTGTTTTCACAACTGCCATGGAGAATGCCTCGCCGCTAGTAGAAACCGTTTCGCGAAGAGTTGGCGGCGCTAACTATCAGATTCCTGAAGAAGTCCGCCCAGCCCGCAAATTTATCTTATCTTCAAGGTGGATTATCGAAGCTACCCGCGGCAAGAAGGGTAAGCCAACGGCTGAGAAGCTTGCTGAGGAATTGATGGCCGCTTTCAAGAACGAAGGCGCCGCAATCAAGAAGAAGCTTGATGTTCACAGGATGGCCGAAGCCAACCGCGCTTTTGCCCACTTTGCCCGCAAGAGAACTCCAACGAGCTAACTAATAACAAATAACAAATAACTCATAACAAATAACAGAAATGCATTTGCATCCCGTTATAAGTTATCAGTAATAAGTAATAAGTTAATATGCGTAAATACCCAATTGAAAAAGTTCGGGACATTGGAATCATCGCGCACATCGATGCCGGTAAGACCACCGTTTCGGAGCGTATTCTTTTCTACACCGGAGTTTCTCACAAAATCGGCGAGGTGCACGAGGGCGAAACCGTCATGGACTGGATGGACCAAGAGCGTGAGCGAGGCATTACGATCACTTCCGCTGCGACCACCTGTTTTTGGACCCCGACTTATGTAAACGGCGACAAAAAGTTTGAACACCGAATTAACCTAATCGATACCCCGGGCCACATCGACTTTACGGTTGAAGTTAAGCGATCGCTCCGGGTGCTTGACGGCGCGGTCGTAGTTTTCGACGGCGTTTCCGGCGTGGAACCGCAGTCCGAAACCAACTGGCACTATGCCGACGACTACAAAGTTCCTCGCATCTGTTTTATCAACAAGCTCGACCGCATGGGCGCGAGTTATGAATTTTGTTTGAAATCTATCCGAGAAAGGCTCACTCCGAACGGCGTACCAATTCAACTTAACATCGGCACCGAAGGCGAATTTAAAGGCGTGATCGACCTCATTAAGATGAAGGCCTATGGCTTTGAAGGCGACAAGGGCGAGACAATCGTTGAAATTGAAATTCCGGAAAATATGAAGGAAGAAGCTCAAACTTGGAGAAACCAGATGATCGAAAAGATTGCCGAGACCGACGACGCGATGTCGACCAAATATTTGGAAGGCGCCGAATTCACAGTTGACGAATTGAAGGCGGCCTTAAGGAAGGCGACCTTGAAAGTGCAGCTGGTGCCAATCGTTTGCGGATCGGCTTTGAAGAACAAAGGAGTGCAGCTCGTGCTCGACGCTGTTATCGACTACTTGCCGTCTCCGCTCGATGTGCCTCCGGTTAAAGCGATTGACCAGAAAACCGGTTTGGAAGTTTTGCGCCACCCGGATGATACCGAACCTTTCACAGCACTTGCGTTCAAAATCGCGGCTGACCCGTATGTGGGCAGTCTTACTTTTTTCCGCGTATATTCAGGAACATTGAAGAAGGGTAGCTATATTGTGAACGTGACTAAGGGCAGGCAGGAACGCGTTGGCCGAATATTGCGTATGCATGCCAACGAACGAGAAGAAATTGATGAAATCTATGCCGGTGAAATCGGCGCACTGGTAGCTCTTAAAGACACTACAACCGGAGACTCATTGACCGACCCGGAACACCCGGTAGTTTTGGAAAAAATCGACTTCCCGGAACCGGTTATCAGCCAGAGAATTACCCCGAAGACTAAGGCTGATCAGGAAAAACTTGGCGTGGCTTTGAGGCGATTGGCCGAAGAAGATCCGACTTTCCGCGTAGCTGGCGACCCAGAAACCGGTGAAACTATCATTTCCGGCATGGGCGAATTGCACTTGGAAGTTTTGGTTGAACGTATGCGCCGGGAATTTAGCGTCGACACGACTGTCGGCCGGCCGCAGGTTGCTTACAAAGAAACTATTTTGGGCGAATCTGAAGCTGAAGGTAAGTTCATCAAGCAGTCCGGCGGCAAGGGTCAGTACGGTCACGTCTGGCTCCGTATCAAGCCTTTGGAACGCGGGAAGGGCTTTGAATTCATCGATGCTACTAAGGGTGGATCAATTCCTAAAGAATTTATTAAGCCGGTTGAGAAGGGTGTCGAAGAGGCCCTTAGCCGCGGTGTAGTCGCAGGTTTTAAGATAATTGATACCGAGGTCACCGTTTTTGACGGATCTTACCACGATGTCGACTCGTCTGAAGCAGCCTTCAAGATCGCCGGTTCGATGGCTTTGCAGGAATGCGTTAAGAAAGCTAAACCGGTTATTCTGGAACCAATTATGCGCGTGCAGACGCTGGCGCCGGTAGAATTCTTCGGCGACATCACGGGCGACATCTCTTCAAAGCGAGGACGCATTAACGAAATCACTGACAGAGGAATGATTAAAGTGACCGACTCCGAAGTTCCGCTTTCTGAAATGTTCGGCTATGCGACCAAGCTGAGGTCCATGACCCAGGGCCGAGGATCCTTTACGATGGAATTTTTGAAGTACGAACCGGTGCCGAAGGCGGTAGAGGCTGACATCGTCGCCGGCAAAAAGTAGAAATTTCTTTAAAACCAGCGATCTTCTGCGTTGCGGGTCCCGACAAACTTCGTCGAAGTAGTATTCAAAGACTACATCTCCTCGTTTGTCCTCCCGCGCCTTGGATCTCATCTGATTTTATAGAAATTTAAGTATAGTAAAAAAGCGTCCCGTTCTACGGGGCGCTTTTTGACCTCTTGACGAATTATTTTAGATCAGTATACTAGCAAGTCTGTTCTTTATAAATTTGAGTTACTAAACCTCAAATTCTGCGGTGGACAGAAGGAGATTTCTTCTAAGAAGCCTCTTCCTGCCCCCGCGGAATTTGTGTGTTTCGAGCCTCACGGCTTGAGATACGCGGATGATGCGGTTCCCAGTCAGCAATGAAAGGGGACGATGGACATATGGGGATGTCCACCGAAAAACGATGGAGTCGATACAACATGTCGCCTGCGACCCAGACCACCACGACGCCGATCCGCAAGACCGTTGACGTCAGCGCCGAAGCGATCCGCGAGGACGCGATCAGCCAGTTCCGCGCGACCCAGAAGCAGCCGCAGTTCAAGGCCATCATCGGCCAAGTCCTGCCGGCCGGGACGCTCGAGAACATGAGCCGCTCGATCCAGCAGTCGCGCGCCAGCACGCTCACGGGCATCGTCGGCGTTCAGGAGGGCAACCTCCCGATCGTACTGCACCTGCCCAGCCACGTGCTCTCGCTCTGCGACCGCCTCGCGATCGCGAACGGCGGCAAGCTCGAGAACGTGCCGACCTGGATCAACCAGGTCCAGCGCCGCACCCCCTGGGCCATGATGCCCGAGGGGCAGCTCCAGGGAACGACCGACTTCGACCTCCAGGGCGTGCCGACCGTCAACATCACGACGGAGATCCGCACCTGCCAGGCCGAGAAGCGCAGCTTCCCGACGACCGAGCAGCTCGTCGACGCGATCAACGCCGCGCGGGCCAAGGCGCAGCACGACGACGAGGAGTTCGTCCTCGTCGGCAAGACGTTCCTCGCGTTCGGCGACATCGCCGGCCAGGGCTACACGCCGACCATCACGGTCGGCGAGGACACCCAGACGCTCGGCCGCGTGCCGTTCGTCGAAGGCGAGGAGCTCGAAGACGAGGCCGTGCTCGCGAACTACGACACGGTCTACGGCTTCTCCAGCTGAACCCGCCCCCGTGTGCGTCCCAATCGGACCTAGATTAAAGCAATAAGAGTCTTGCACTCTGAGCTAACAATCTAGGTCCACTTTTTTACTCAAAAATATTGACTTAGATTTTCGCTGGTATAATATTATGTCGCGGGAGACATTCCGCTGTGAGGTACGCAAAAATGAAGACAGGAATTGTATTGGCACTGGGAGCAATGCTCGCGCTCACGTTCGTGACCATGGCCATTGCCCAGCCCGCTCAGGCTGAAGCAGGGAGAGTGTGCTATGTTGGTCCCACATGGATAGCTGACCAGCAGTACACGCAGGGCTGGGTCGCATGCTGTCCGGACGAGAGCGACCCTACCACCTGTGGTTACGGCGGCTACTGGGTCAAGACCTAGTAGATCCAAAGGTCCACAATATCGACACGGTGTCTTTTTTCCTCTCACAACGCCCGAATGAAAGCTCTTAGAGCAATTAAGTCGGGTTTATTTTTATCCGGCAATTTCTAAACGGCAAACGGCAACTCATTTTATAGGCGAGCGAGTTACTTTAGATCGGACTTCGAGCGCTGATCTTTGTATTTCGGGGTGCCCCGTTGCGAAGCAATGGGGAGCGCAGCGACGGATGGCGAAGCGAAAACCGCAACGCGAGTTTGAGCGAGAGACTATCCGGTAAGCGAGCAGTTATCCACACCCATAACAATTTAAAGATGTTTTGGACAAGTTTTTTATCTTTCCACAGTTGACAGAGAGACGCACTCTAATATAGAATTAGAAACCTTAAGTCGCAAAGACTTAATCTTTGATAACTGTTGGAAATTTCGTTCATCTTTTGAGCGAGACGAAGTGAAAATTTTGATGCATACAAGAAGCTTGTACGCTGAAAAATTTTTGCAAAGTCGCAGCCAAAATATGGACGGAAGTGACAAAGTTGTTATCGAAGAATAAGTCTAAATATTAATTAACCAAATTTAGCAAAACTATGGCAGAGAAAGCAAAATTTGAACGTACCAAACCGCACGTTAACGTCGGTACTATTGGTCACGTCGACCACGGCAAGACATCTCTTACCGCGGCTATTACTCACGTCCTTTTCTTGAAGGGCTGGGCGAAGAAAGAAGAAAAGGTTGACGACATCGACAACGCTCCGGAGGAAAAAGCTCGTGGTATTACTATCGCGCTTCACCACTCTGAATACGAGTCTCAAAAGAGACACTACGCTCACATAGATGCACCAGGGCACGCTGACTACATCAAGAACATGATCACCGGTGCGGCTCAGATGGACGGCGCAATTTTAGTTGTGTCGGCTGCTGACGGCCCGATGCCTCAGACTCGAGAACACATTCTTCTTGCTAAACAGGTTGGAGTACCTGCCATAGTGGTATTCCTTAACAAATGCGACATGGTTGATGACCCAGAACTTATTGGTCTCGTTGAAGCCGAAGTCCGCGAACTTTTGACTAAATACGGTTTCCCAGGCGACACCACTCCAGTTATCCGCGGTTCAGCTGTTAAAGCTCTTGAAGCTAAGTCAGCTGACGACGCCGGTGCTAAGCCAATTCTTGAATTGGTTGAAGCTTTGGACAACTACATCCCAGATCCTAAGAGAGAAACTGACAAGCCGTTCTTGATGCCGATTGAAGACATCTTCTCGATTGAAGGCCGAGGTACCGTTGTAACCGGCCGTGCCGAAAGAGGTATCTTAAAAGTTAACGACGAAGTTGAAATCATTGGTCTAAGGCCAACTCAGAAGACTATCGTTACCGGTATCGAAATGTTCAACAAGCTTTTGGATGAAGTCCAGGCTGGAGACAACGTTGGAATTTTGCTCCGAGGTTTGAAGAAAGAAGACGTTGAACGCGGCCAGGTTATTTGTAAGCCAGGCGCTGTTACTCCGCACACTGAATTTGAATGTGAAATCTACGTTCTGACCAAAGAGGAAGGCGGCCGACACACTCCGATTTTCCCAGGCTACAAGCCACAGTTCTACATTAGAACTACGGACGTAACCGGTGAAGTTACTTTGGCTACTGGCACTGAAATGGTTATGCCAGGCGACACCGTTAAAGTTTCTGTTAAGCTTATCGCTCCAGTTGCGCTTGAAGAGAAACAGCGTTTCGCTATCCGAGAAGGCGGCAAGACCGTGGGTGCCGGCGTGGTCACTAAGATCACTAAATAGCGCTTGACAGTTCGCTCCTAGTACATTAAATTCTACACACCAATATGGCAAAGACAGATACACAAATCGATAAGATCCGCTTGAGGATTAAGTCATACGACCACCGGTTGATTGACAACTCCTGCAAGCAGATCATCGAAACCCTGGAGAGGCACGATGCCAAAATCGTGGGCCCAATCCCATTGCCAACAGAATTTAAGAAATATACGGTGAACCGTTCGACTTTCGTTCACAAGGAATCCCGCGAACAGTTTGAGATGCGCATCCACAAGCGCGTGATCGACATCTTGAACCCGGTCACAAAGATCATCGAATCCCTAAAAGATTTAAATCTTCCCGCCGGAGTCGACGTCGAAATCAAAATGGTATAGAACAAAGCTCCCCGAAAGGGGAGCTTCTGGTTATAATACAATCATGCACAAACCCGAATTAATTCTTTTGCTGATAGCGCTCGTGATCCTTGGAGCCTATATTTACTTCTACCAAGGGCCGATTACGATGCAGACAATCCACCGCTTCGGCTTCTAGGACTTGGCCTGCTCGCCAACTTTGGATTTCCATTCTTTTATAAGGTCTTGAATGGCTGAGAGGCCCGCCGAATAAGTCGACATGATCTTTTCAACCCTTTCTCTTTCGCTTAGATTTAATGTATTGCCGATATCGATCATGCTTTTTTGCCGGTCGGTCAATAGTTTATTGGTTTTCTCTACTTCTTCAAGATAAATGGCCGCTATCCTCTCGGCTCTCTTCCGGTCGGCAATATCTCTGATATTGCACTGGATCATTTTAGTGCCGTCGATAGGGTATAAGTTGCTCACAAATTCTACTTCAACCACGTGTCCATCTTTGGCCTTGAGCGGCATATCTTCGTACCGGACATAGCCCTTGTCTTGGAGTTCTTGGAAGACTGTCTTGCTCTCAGCAATGTCTCTAAAAGCGCCAAGCTCATAAAGTTTTTTTCCGACTACTTCCTCGAGAGAGTAGCCTATTAATTTGAGCAAAAAAGGATTGGCGTCGATGATCTTCTCTGTCAGCGGGTCGATAAGGAAAATGCCGTCTTGGGCCATCTCAAAAAGCTTCCTGAATTTTATTTCGGAGATCTCGAGCTGATGGCGCATTTCTTCCGCCGTAATATTAGGATTGCTGGTGATCTTATTCTCCATCGTGACTTGGGAATGATTATACCAAGAATCAAGGGGGGGGCATAGAGGCAGGGTGTTGACAAGAAAATAAGTATCGTCTATTATGTATCCACTTGAGAAAACCTAACGAAAGCGGGCGCGACCCCTTACGGGGTTTTTCTTTATCAAGAACAGATAACGCATAACTGATAACAAATAACAGAAAAGAAGCGAAAGCCAATTGTTATGAGTTATAAGTGATTAGTTATAAGTTAAATTTATGAAAGGACCATACGTCAAAGCCAAAAAGTTAACGATGAGCCAAATCTGGCAAAACAACCGCGTTGTTCCGGTAACTTATATTGAAATTTTGGATAAGCCCGAAGGATGGGATTTGAAGGTCGGTGATCTATTAAAAGTAACCGGTACAACTAAAGGTAAGGGTTTCCAAGGCGTAGTTAAGCGCCATGGCTTCGGCGGCGGTCCGTCGACTCATGGTCAAAAGAACCGGCAGAGAATGCCTGGTTCAATCGGTAATACGACTCCTCAGAGAGTGCTTCCAGGCCGCCGTATGGCCGGACACATGGGCGTTGAAACTCACACTATCAAAAATGTAGTTTTGGTTGAATTGGCCGAAGACGGCAAGAAAGGGGCAGTTAAAGGCGCTATCCCGGGCTGGAGGAACAAGACTATTAAAATTCGCAAATCCCAGAGTTAAATATATTAGATATGAAAGCTGATTTATACAATGTAAAGGGAGCCAAGACCGGCACGGTAGAATTACCGGAACGAGTTTTTGGCCGCAAGTGGTCAGCTCAGTTGGTTCACCAGGTTTTGGTTGGCCAGATTAAGAATTCCCGCCAGGTTTTGGCGCACGCTAAGGGGCGAGATGAAGTTCGCGGCGGCGGCAAAAAGCCTTGGGCGCAGAAGCACACCGGTCGCGCCAGGCACTCATCTATTAGATCTCCGCTTTGGAAGGGTGGTGGCGTGGCTCATGGTCCATCAAAAGATGTTAATTTCTCGGTTAAGGTTAATAAGCGCATGAAACAGGCTGCGATTTTTGCCGTGCTCTCACGCAAATTGAAAGATGGCGAAATCAAGATTGTTGAATCTTTGGGTATTGAGGCTCCTAAGACGAAGAATGTGGCAGAGCTATTAAAGGCATTAGGCGGAGCGACCAAAGTAGTCGTTGGCAGCCATCTTCTGATTCCGGACTTGACCAATAAGAATATTTTTAAGGCATCAAGAAATATTCCGAAAACTAAAAGTTTGAGCCCAAAGGCTTTGAACGTTTACGACTTAATGAGATACAAGAGTATTTTGTTAGATCGATCAGCTGTCGCCGCAATCGATTCTACCTACACCGATGGAGTTGAGAAAAAAACCGTCAAGGAAACCGCTAAGTCTAAATAAAAATGAAATCCGATTTTGCATTCATAATCAAAAAGCCGTGGATCAGCGAGAAATCGACTGCTTTGTCGCAGGCCGGCAAGTATGTCTTTTTGGTTGACCCGACCGCTAAAGCCGCGCAGATTAAGCAAGCGATTGAGAAGATTTACAAGGTCCACGTGGTGAAGATGAATGTTATTAATACTAAAAAGAGCGGAGTTATAACCAAGAAAGCGATTGTGATGCTGAAACACGGCGAGAAATTAGATGTAATGCCTCACTAATATGAAACACTATAAGCCATATACAAAGCAGAGAAGGCACATGACAACCGTTGATTACTCGGTCTTGTCAGATGTGAAGCCGATGAAGCGAGCGACTTATGATTTAAAGAAGAACATGGCGCGCAACAACCAAGGCCGAATTACCGTGCGTCATCAGGGTGGTGGCGTGAAGAGGCTCTACCGAGAAGTCGACTTTGGCCAGACCAAGCTTAATGTTCCGGGCCGAGTTGAACACTTGGAATATGATCCATACAGGACATCTTTTATCATGAGGGTGGTCTTTAAAGACGGCGACAGGAGATATATGATCGCTCCAAATGGCGTTAAAGTCGGTGACCCAATCTTGATTGCGGAAAACGCCGCACTGACTCTGGGCAATCGTTTGCAATTAAAGAATTTCCCGATTGGCTATTTGGTGCACAATGTTGAGATCAACCCCGGTAAAGGAGGCCAAATTATCCGTAGCGCCGGTGGAGAAGCTCAAGTTTTGGCTCATGAACACGGCTACACCCACTTGAAGATGCCGTCAGGAGAAATCAGGAAGTTTTTGTGGACTAACTATGGCTCCATGGGCAAGGTTTCTAATCCAGACTGGAATTTAACCGTTATCGGCAAGGCCGGACGATCAAGAATGATGGGCATTAGGCCGACCGTCCGAGGCTCGGCGATGAACCCGGTTGACCACCCATACGGAGGAGGTGAAGGTGCACAGCCGCGAGGAACCCGCAAGCCGAAAACGATGTGGGGTAAGGTCGTGGGCGGAGTTAAGACCCGAAACCGCAAGAAGTGGTCGAATGATTTAATCGTTCAGAGGAGAGTCAGCGTGAGAGCGAAGAAAGATTAAGACCAACGAGCAACCTACGAATAAAAATATAAATCCATGAGCAGAAGTTCAAAAAAAGGACCATACGTAGACCCAAGACTGATCAAGAAACTTAGCGCGGCCAGTAAAGATGGCAAAGGCGCGAAGACAGTTATTAAGACTTGGTCAAGGGATTCGGAAATTTCTCCGGAAATGATCGGCTATACTTTCGGCGTCCACAACGGCAAGGATTTTATCGAGGTTTTCGTAACCGAAGAGATGATCGGCCACAAGCTCGGCGAATTTTCTCTGACACGCAAGTTTATCAGACACGGCGGCAAGATCCAGAAAGATTTGGAAATAAAGGCGAAAGAAGCTGAAAAGGCAACCGCCGTAGCGGCTAAAACTGGCGGCAAGTAATATTTAAATATATGCAACAAGCAACGGCAAAATTAAGTAACCTGAGTATCACCCCGCGTAAAGTGAGGTTATTGGTTGATGTGATCCGCGGCAAGCATGTTAACGCCGCCTTGGCTCAGATTCAGATGGCTAATATCCGCCCGGCCGATGCTATTAAAAAGCTGCTGCTTTCAGCTATTTCTAACGCCAAAAATCAGAAAATGGACGTGAATAAACTTTACGTTAAGACGATTATGGTCAACACCGGACCGATGCTGAAGCGCTTTTTGCCCCGCGCGCGCGGATCGGCGACCGAACTTCAAAAGAAATACAGCCACGTGATTGTAGTTTTAGCTGAATCTGATACAGTAAAAGCTCCAAATTATTTGATCTTGGCAAAACCGAAAAAGAACAAAAAACCGGTTAAGGAAACGACCAAGAAAGAGAAACCGAAAAAAGAAGCTGAAGAAAAGATCGGCGGCGAAAAGAAAGGCTTCGTCAAGCAAATATTCAATAGAAAATCAGTATAAGCTAATTAATCACTATGGCACGAAAAGTTAACCCAAATGTATTCAGGCTAGGCATTAATCGGACATGGGACTCCCGGTGGATTAACTTACGAAACATGAAAACGTGGCTCGCCGAAGATGAGGCTATTCGCGAGATCATTATGAAAAAGATCGGTTTGGCCGGCATCTCTAGAATCGAGATAGAGCGAACGGGGGACCGATATAAGATATTCATTAAGGCCGCCAAACCAGGTATTATTATCGGCCGCGGCGGCAAGGGTATCGAAGACCTGACCAAGCTCCTCGAGAAATCGATCAAGGGACGCGTGGCTTTGAGCCTGAACGTTGAAGAATTGAAAAGGACCGAGGTGTCGTCATACGTTATTGCGCAGAACATTGCATGGGATTTGGAGAAGAGAATGAGGTACCGCCGGACGATCAAGAAGTATCTTGATATGGTTATGCAAAATCGAGACGCCAAGGGCTGCAAGATCGCTGTTTCAGGCAGGCTTGACGGCAATGAAATCGCGCGCGGCGAGCACTTGTCTAAGGGTAAATTGCCTTTGTCGACCTTACGAGCCAACATCGATTACGGAACCGCTACGGCTATAACTGCCATGGGAACGATCGGTATTAAGGTTTGGATTTACAAGGGAGAAATCTTTGCTAAACAAATAACTGATAACAAATCACGAATAACAAATACAAAAACAGAGAATCAGTCGTTATAAGTTATCTGTTATAAGTAATAAGTTAAAAAAACATGTTAGTCCCAAAGAAAGTAAAACACAGGAAGTGGCACAAAGGCCGATCGAAGTCGAGGCTTGTTGAAACACGCGGCACGAGCTTGGCTTACGGCAGCTACGGTTTGCAGGCCACTCAGCCTTTTTGGCTTAATTCCAGGCAGATCGAGGCGGGACGCCGAACGATCACCAACTTCGTTAAGCGCGGCGGCAAGATCTGGATTCGCGTTTTCCCGGATAAGCCGGTAACAAAAAAGCCGCCTGAAGTTACTTTGGGAGGAGGTAAGGGTGCGGTTGACCGATACGTTTTCCCGGTCCGACCAGGTAGAATAATTTTCGAAATGGATGGAATTCCAGAAGAAACCGCCCGCGAGGCTTTGCGATTGGCCGGCCACAAGCTGCCTTTTACCACCAGGTTTGTTAAAAAGGGACAGTTGTAAAAAACAATTGACTATGAAAAAGAACGAAATTAAAAAACTTAAGGAACGAAACACGGCTGATCTGAGCAAAGATCTTCATGAATCGCGCGAGCACTTGAGGGTACTGAAATTCGAACTGGCCCAGGGCAAGATCAAGAACGTGCGTTCAATCAACGAAACCAAGAAAAAGATCGCGAGGATCTTAACATTCATCAAGTTGCAACATGGCAAATAAAGAAATACAACACAGACAGCTAGAAGGAATCGTCACGTCTGACAAGATGATGAAGACGGTTGTGGTCGCAGTTTCCAGAACGACCGTGCACCCGAAGTATCACAAAAGATACACTGTGACGACCAAATTCAAAGCTCACAGCGAGGATAACGAATACAAGGTGGGCGACCGCGTCGTAATCGAGGAGACCAGGCCGATGTCGAGAGACAAGAGATGGAAAGTCGTAAAGCTCATCGCCAAGGCCGCTCTGGCTCAGGCTGAGTAAAAGAAATCAGAATAAATACTAACCATGATACAAGAAAGGTCCATACTAAAAGTAGCAGACAACTCCGGCGCTAAAACCGTTCGCTGTTTCAGGGTGCTGGGCGGCAGCCGCAAGAGGTATGCTCACTTGGGCGAGATCCTGATCGCTTCCGTTCAGGTGGCTGAGCCGAGAAAAGCGGTTAAAAAGAAGGACGTAGTAAAGTGCGTCGTGGTCCGAACCAGGAACCCGATTCGCCGGCCCGACGGCAGCTACTTGAGGTTTGATGAGAATGCTGTAGTATTGATCGACGAGAAAAAGGAACCGAAGGCGACTCGCGTGTTCGGCCCGATCCCGAGGGAGATCAAGCAGTTCGGCTATGACAAAATAATTTCGCTCGCCGAAGAAATTGTGTAGGCGAAACAAATAACTAATAACCAATGACTAATAACAGAAACACAATAAATCAGCCCAACCCCTTATTCGTTATGGGTTATAAGTTATAAGTTAATTCACATGAACATCCTAAAAGGCGACAAAGTAATGATCATGAAAGGCAAGGATCGCGGCAAGTCCGGGAAGGTTCTTAGCGTTACGCCCGGCAATAATACCCTCGTCATCGAGAACCTGAACCTATACAAGAAATCGGTGAGGCCGAAAAAGCAGGGCGAGAAAGGCAGTATTATTGATTCGCCCCGGCCAGTCAGATTGGATAATGTCATGCTCGTTTGCTCTTCCTGCGGCAAGCCTGCTAGGACTGGCAGAAAGGTCAACAAGGATAAAAAAGAAAGATATTGTAAAAAATGCAACGCTATCGTTTAGAAAAAGTTGTGGTCGCGACCGGAGTAGGTAAATTGAGGAACAGCCCTAAATTTACTGAAAATATTTTACCCGATGTGATCAGGGATTTTGAAGCCATCGTCGGACAGCACCCGGCCACCCGCGGCGCCAAGAAGTCTATTTCGACTTTCAAGACCAGAACCGGAGACATCGTCGGCATTGTGGCTACGCTCCGCGGCAAAAAGATGAGGCACTTCTTAGAGAGGCTTATTAATGTGGCTTTGCCCCGCGTTCGGGACTTCCGAGGCATCAACAATAAGAGTTTTGATGACCGAGGGCATATTTCGATCGGCATTAAAGAACACGTGATCTTTCCCGAGATCAACCAGGAAAAGACCAACACAACTTTCGGCTTCCAGGTTACGATTGTCGGCAACACCAAGAATAAGGAAGAGGGCGCCGCATTCGCTAAAGAATTGGGCATTCCGATGATGAAAACCGCTCAGAAATAATGGAATAAATTGCAATTTTAACCGATTTACCTTAAATTATCACAATGGCAAAAACATCAGTCATAGCAAGATCGCAAAAGAAGCCCAAATTCTCAACGAGGATTGTTAGGCGATGTTTTCGCTGCGGCCGCAAAAGAGCTTATATGAGGGACTTCGGAATTTGCAGAATTTGCTTTAGAGAGATGGCGACCTTGGGCCGAATCCCGGGAGTTAGAAAATCAAGCTGGTAGGAACACGCATATGTATCATAATACAATCATAAAAATTAAAAACGGATTGGCGAGAAAGTTCGAAAGAGTAAAGGTTCCTTACTCGAACTTAGATATGGCTATTTTGGAGAGCCTCGCTAAGCACGGCTATCTTGAATCCGTTTCCAAAAAGGGCCGCGGTGTTAAAAGGATTATCGAGGCCAAGCTTAAGTATGATAAAACCGGCCAGCCGTCTATTTCCGGAGTTAAATTCATCAGCCGGTCTTCGCGCAGGCTTTATGTCGGCTACAAAGATATGAAAAAATCGCACGACGGATATGGATATTTTATCTTCTCAACTCCGAAGGGCATTTTGACCAACATTGAAGCTCGGAAGAATAAAGTCGGCGGGGAAATATTATTCGAAATCTGGTAGTTCGACAGTTTCACTCTATATAAACACATGTCAAAAATTGCTAAAAAACCAATAATTATCCCCGATGGCGTGACCGCTGTTTTGAAAGACCACATGGTGGAAATCAAGGGCAAGAACGCGACTTTGAACGTTCCTGTGCTGGAAGGCGTTAAGGTTGAGATTAAGGATAAGGCCATCACTCTTACCTCGGACAGGGCGACTAAGCAGGCCAGTTCAAACTGGGGCACAACCAGCGCGCACTTAAAGAACGCCATCGCAGGATCAAATGCGGATTTTGTTAAAGAGCTCTCGGTTGTCGGAATCGGTTTCAAGGCAGCGCTTGAGGCCAAGGACCTAGTTTTGAGCCTTGGGTTCAGCCACCCGGTGAGATTTGCTATTCCGGAAGGCGTTAAGATTACCGTTGAAAAGAACATTGTGAAGGTTGCCGGTCCGAACCGATGGCTGGTCGGAGAGACGGCCGCCAGGATTCGTGATTTTAAGAGACCAGAGCCGTATCAGGGCAAGGGCATCCGCTACAAAGATGAGATCGTTAGGAAGAAAGCGGGTAAGAAAGCAGCGGCCGCAGCCGGTCCTGCCGCAAAATAACATATAACTCATAACCAATGACTAATAACAGAAAAACAAAAAATCAGTTTGAATCCCTATCCGTTATGGGTTATAAGTTATCAGTCATAAGTTAATATCATGCACGCAAAAACATTAAGGAAAATTAGGAAGGCGACCAGAAACAGAGCCAAAATTCACGGCACTGCGGCTTTGCCGAGGCTTTCGGTTTTCCGCAGCAACCGCTATTTGCGCGCTCAGCTAATTGACGACAACGGAGGCGTCACCATTATCTCGGGCAGTACCGACAGCAAAGTTAAAGCCAACAAGACTAAGCAGGCTGAAAATTTAGGAGCGGTGATTGCTAAGGCCGCCAAGGAGAAGGGCATAGCTCAAGTTGTCTTTGACCGAGGATCATATAAATATCATGGTCGAGTAAAAGCTCTGGCGGAATCCCTCCGAGCCAACGGTATCAAAATCTAACTCATAACTCATAACCAATGACTAATAACAAAAGCAAAAAACTGAATACATTAAGAATAACCGTTATGGGTTATAAGTTATCAGTTATAAGTTAAATCTACTATGGAACCAAGAACAGCACATAGGTCTCGCATGCCGAATATCCAAAAGATCGACGAATTCAAGGATCGGGTCATTGACTTGCGCCGCGTTACCCGTGTGACCAAGGGCGGCAAGCGAATGCGTTTCAGAGCGACTGTCGTGATCGGCAACGGCAAGGGCAAAGTAGCCGTCGGAATCGCAAAGGGCGCTGACGTTATGGAAGCTATCAGCAAAGCCAAATTCCAGGCCAAGAAAGACATTATTGAAGTTAAGATGGTGAAGAAGACTATTCCTCACGAGGTTGAGGCTAAGTTTAGCTCAGCTGTGATTATGATTAAGCCGGCTTCGTCCGGACACGGTCTTATGGCCGGCGGAGCGCCCCGTGTGGTTTTGAGCATGGCTGGGATTCAGGACGTCACCGCGAAGTGTATCAGCCGGACTTCCAACAAACTGACTAATGCGATTGCCACTATCGAGGCCCTCAAGAAATTAAAGGACCCGAAACGGGCCAGGAAAGAGGAAGAGGCTAAAAAATAACTCTGGAAATAACTTTTAACTTTGAGCTTTTTACTTTAAACTTACTACTATGCAACTTCACGAATTACAACCGCTTTATCCGAACAAATCCAGGCGCCGACTCGGCCGAGGTTATACTCGCGGTCACAAATCAGGCAAGGGCCAGAAGGGTCAGCGATCCCGCGCCGGCCGCAGCATCCGCCCGGCTGAGAGAGACTTGATTCAGCGCATGCCGAAATTAAGAGGCTGGAAGAATAAGACAAGCGTTTATAAGAAGGATACGAAACGAGTTAAGGCAAGGCCGGCAATCAAGAAGTAAGCCCCAACCCGCACTACGAACAGATGATTAATAAATTTCTACAAGTTTTCAAAATTAAGGAGCTGAGGAATAGATTGCTCACAATCCTGGGAATCCTTGTAGTTTTTAGGCTGCTCGCGGCCATTCCCATTCCGGGTTTGAGCGTCGAGAAAATTCAGCAAGCTTTTTCCGGAGGCCTATTGGGTTTCTTAGATATATTTTCCGGCGGAGCCTTGTCTTCGCGGTCAATTGTAATGTTGGGACTTGGCCCGTACATTACTTCGACTATCATTATGCAGCTCTTGACTATGATTTTTCCGAAGCTCAAGGCGATGTACTATGAGGAAGGGACTGCCGGCCGGGTGAAATTCAACCGGTTTTCCAGATATATCACCGTGCCTTTGGCCGGCCTCCAGGCTTTTGGTTTTTTGAAATTACTGGCGAGCCAAGGAGTGGTTACAATTACCGATCCCTTTAGCGTTTTTATTAACGTTGTGACAATTACGGCCGGATCAATGATTCTGGTCTGGCTGGGCGAATTGATTACCGAGCAGAAGTTCGGCAACGGCGTTTCGATCCTTATTTTTGCCGGAATTGTGAGCCGCTTGCCGACTTATATCGTGCAAGCCTATAATGCCTATACTCCCGATCTCTTGGCGGCTTATATCGGCTACACTGCCGTGGCTTTGATAGTGATTGGCCTCATCGTTATGGTTAACGAAGCCGAAAGAAGGGTGCCGGTTTCTTACGCCAAGCGCATCCGCGGCAACCGAGTTTACGGCGGCGCATCGAGCTACTTGCCTCTCAAAATTAACCAGGCCGGCGTTATTCCGATTATCTTTGCCATTTCGATTCTAACTTTCCCTCAATTCCTCGGCACGATTGTGAGCGCTTTCTCCAAGGATATTGGAGGCAAGATCACCACTTTTGTTAACTTTATATTTAATTACGGACATCAGATTTTCTACGGCCTCTTCTACTTCTTCTTAGTTTTTGTCTTTACCTATTTCTATATCTCAGTTACATCCGACCCGGGAGAAATATCGAAGAGTCTTCAGAGGAACGGGGGCTTTATTCCCGGCATCAGGCCCGGCGAACCGACGACCAACTTCCTGAAGAAACTTGTTTTTAGAATCACCGTGTTCGGCGCCGCATTCTTAGGCCTGGTTGCCGTGTTGCCGATTATTTTGCAGAGCGTAACCAATACGCCGACTCTCACAATCGGTGGCACCGCCATCCTGATCGTTGTTTCCGTCGCGCTCGAAACCGCCAAGCAAATCGATTCTCAGCTGACGGTCCGAGAGTACGAATCGATCCAATAATAATGAAGAAAGCCATCATACTTTACGGCCCTCCGGGAGGCGGCAAAGGTACTCAGTCTCAACTTTTAGTTAGAAAATTTGATCTAATTAGCTTCGATACGGGGAGTCATATCGAATTTATCGTTCACGATCCAGCAAACAAGAAGTCTAAAGAGATCCAACGTGAACGCACCCTGTTTGATAACGGAACTCTCAATACTCCTTCGTGGGTGCTGAAGATGGTGAAGGACAACGTGGCAAGAATTGCTGATTCTGGTTTTGGCGTGATTTTGTCTGGCTCGCCGAGGACTATGTACGAGGCCTTTGGAGACGAAAAGATCGAGGGCCTGGTATCGTTTCTAGTTGAAAAATATGGCCGGGAAAATGTAATTTTCTTTGAGCTGGTTTTACCCGAGACAAGCTCAGTTTCGAGAAACAGCTCAAGACTGATTTGTTCTCTTTGCGGCAATTCGGTTTTGGGAACATTTTATAAAAATGCCAAGATTTGTCCTTTTTGCGGCAGCAGGCTGGTTAAGCGCACGCTGGACAAACCCGAAGTTATTAAACGCAGGCTGGAGCAATACCGCGAGCGAACTCAGCCTATTTTTGCCGAGCTTAGGAGACAGGGTTTCAAGATCATCAAGATCGACGCGACGCCGATGCCCGCTAAAGTATTCGAGAGGATTAGCTCTTATATTCGGAAGTAGTCATCTCCTCACCGCCAAGCCCTTCTGCAATGTGGGGCCCTAGCTATATAATCTCTCTTACCACTCGCCACCTTAGTCGTCGACTAAACACAAGATTTTCCGGAGATTGTCCCCGCGAAGCGGGGAGCACTCCGGCATACGACCGGCAAAATCTTGGTTGTCTCCTCCTGGTTACCGGCTCGGGATGCTTTCGATGATACAGCTGCGGGCTACTGCTCTAATCTATAGCGACCCAGGCCTTTTCCCGCAAGGAACATCGCGGAAGCCAGTGGAGCTAGGTGCGCCGTTTTATATTACGGCGTCCACTGGCTGAGCGCTGAGGGAAAATCTCTCGCTGGAAGAGATTTATCCCGTTTCCTGAGGGAGAGGGACTGGGGGAGCGGGTTTATGGGTTTCTGAACAACAATTGATAGTATATAATAAAAATCTATGGCTTTGATAAAAACCGAAAAACAAATTGCTAATATCCGTGAGTCGGGGAAGATTTTGGGCTTGGTTTTGAGGAAACTCAGAAATGTAACCAAAGTCGGCGTGAGCCTGCTCGATCTCGATAAGTTTGCCCGCGAACTGATCGTGGAGCAGGGCGGGGAACCGGCTTTCTTGGGCTACCGACCCTACGGTGCCAAAACGGCTTATCCAGCGACTCTTTGCACTTCGGTTAATGATGTGATCGTTCACGGCCGGCCAACTAGCTACGTCCTGAAGTCCGGCGACGTGGTTAAGCTCGACCTGGGCGTGGTCTATAAAGGCGGCATAACCGATGCGGCTATAACTGTTGCGGTTGGGAAAGTTGATAAAGAAGCGCAAGACTTAATAAAAGTTACTGAAAACTCGTTAAGGGAAGCGATCAAATTTTGTTCGCCTAAGCATACTTTGGGAGACATCGGTTACGCGATTGAGAAAACTGTTTCTGCTAAGAACTTTTTGATTGTTGAAGGGCTGACCGGCCATGGCGTTGGCGAAGAAATACATGAAGATCCATCCGTTTATAACTATGGCCACAAAGGGAGCGGTATGAAGCTTCAGCCAGGGATGGTTTTGGCAATTGAGCCGATGACCGCGATTGGCACATCTAAAATAATTCAGTTAAGAGATGACAGCTTCGCGACGGCTGACCAGAGCATGTCGGCGCACTTTGAACACACCGTGCTTATCACAGAGAAAGGCTGCGAAGTCTTAACTGCCTAGCGCTGATCCTTTCGGCGCGTTTCTAGGTGGGTTTCTTCGGGCTTTTCGATTTCCTCGATGATGGCCGCGGCCTCTTCTTTGGTTAGTCCGCCGGGTAGATTCATGTTGATAGCATCGGCAGGGTGCTGATAGTCTGGTTTGCTCTGCGGAATACTCTTAGGTATTTCACCTGTCTCGTCAGGGCGGATATCAAACTTCTCTTCGGCTTCTTTCTGATTTTGCTTCAAGGCTGAAGCTTCAGCGTTGGTAAGGCCGCCAAAAGCGCCGGCCCCCTTCCCGAATCGGTCCCTAAGAGTCTTTGTCGCAAGCTCAATTCTGGTTTTTGTTTCTTCCTTGTCCTCGTTTTTGAGGTAGCCCATCGCTTCTTTTTCGGTGAAACCTTTGGGCAAGCCGGTGAATCTGGCTGTTTCCGCATCCATTTTGGAGGATCCTATAATTGCCACTTTTTCCTCGCTCTTTCCTTTGTTGGCCGTAAATGAAGCAGCCTCCTTGGCTGTTAGACTTTCCGGCAAGCCGGTTTTTTTAGCAACCACCTTGCGTATTGGCTCCGGAGTTTCTCTATTCTGATTGTCGGCCGGATAAGAATTTGGGTTTTCTATTGACATAAGTCTATTATCTCACAAATATCGCTAAATTTGAAGCTAGAAAGTTTTTATTTTGGCGCCGATGGAGTTCAACTTAGTGTGGATTTCTTCGTAGCCGCGGTTGATACTGTAGACGTTGCGGAGAATCGAAGTGCCTTTGGCGGCCAGCATGCCCAAGAGAATTATGGCGGCCGGCCTTAGGGCGGGCGGGCAGACCACTTCGGCGGCTTTAAACTCGATTGGTCCCACGATTTGCACCCGGTGCGGATCAATCAAATTGATATTGGCGCCGAGCTTTGTCATCTCAGTATAATAAATAGCGCGATTTTCGTACACCCAGTCGTGGATCAGGGTCTGGCCTTCAGCTTTAGCCGCGATCGGCACAAAAAAAGGAAGGTTGTCGATATTAAGGCCCGGGTAGGGCGACGGGTGAATCTTTTCTTCCAGGGCTTTCAGTTTGGAAGGATAGGTTTCGATATCAACGAGGTCGATCATGCCGTTCTCGCCTTTGTAGCGTTTGAGAATTTTATATTTAAAACCCATTTTTTCCATCTTTAAGAGCTCGAGAGCTAGGAAGTCGATCGGGCAGCGGAGAATCTTAATTGATGAGTTGGTGACGGCTGCGGCGGCGAGGTAGAGCATGCTGTCGATCGGGTCTTCGCTCACGGCGTACTCAACATCGCCGGCGATTTCCGGTTTGCCGTGAATCACCAGTTTGTGCGTACCGATGCCTTCGATTTTAACACCCAGTTTGACCAAGAAATAGCAAAGCTCCTGAACCATGTAGTTCGACGAGGCGAACTGGATGGTGGTTTTGCCCTTAAGTTTCGAAGCGGCCATGATGGCATTTTCCGTGGCGGTATCGCCGGATTCGTAGAGAACAATGTCGGCCGGTTTGAGTTTGCCGACCGAGACCCGGTAAACGTTATCTAGGGTTTCGATATTAACGCCAAGGTTTTCTAAAGCATACAGGTGCGGCCGAACAGTTCGCGAACCGAGCTTGCAGCCGCCGGCGTAAGGCAGGTCAAATTTCTTTAAGAGATGGATCAACGGACCCATGAGCATAATCACGGTCCGGGTTTTTAAAGCGGCTTGAATATTGATATCCTCGATCCTGATCTTAAGCGGGGGAGTGATTTGGAGAGTGTGGCGGTCCAGCCATTTGGTTTCAACGCCGATGCTGTTTAGTACTTCGACGATTCGGTTCACCTCTTCGATACGCGGCATATTTTTTAGAGTCGTCTTGTCCTTGTTTAAAAGCGCCGCGCAGAGAAGAACCATCGCGCCGTTCTTGGAAGAGTTGGTGGTAATCGTGCCGGATAAGGGGTGGCCGCCCTCAATTTGGAAATTCAAAGATTCAGGCAGGTTGATTAGCTGACGGTTAAGAACCTTGCTGATTTTGGAAAGCATTTCAGTCGTAAGATTCTGCTTGCCGGACTCGATCCGGGCGACGGCGCTTTGGGTGGTGTCTAAAAGCTTGGCTAAATCTTCCTGGGTCAGGCCCTTCTGGTCTCTAAGATCGGCGATAAATTTACCTATTTTTTTAGGTGTGGACATGAGAGACAATATAGCACATATGCTATTAGTTGGGAAGAGGGCGCGGCCCGCCTAGCTCCGTTTTGTGATGCCGCTAATTGTCAGGAACCGGCCGTTGGGGTTGGCTTTGCCGTTCTTGTCAGTCGGCGCGGGTTCATTTTCGTAGCCCATTTTATTGAGTCTTTCTACAAATGCGTTAGCCAGTTCTTTCTCTTTAATGGTTCGGTAGTTCATTTTATGTTCGCCATTTCTTAAAGCTGATTGGAGTTGGCCCATTTCTTCCGCGTCTAGTTTAGCCAAGCCAGCTTCTCTATATTCTTCGGGGCTGACTTTTAGCCCAGCCATCAATAACTGTTCGGCGGTAGGCGCCGGTTCTGGCTGTGGCTCAGGTTCAGGTGCAGGAGGAGCGGGTGCTGGAGCTGGTTCGGGAGCGGCCGGAGTGGGTTCGGGGATCGGGGCGGGCTCCTTACTAATATTGGTTATGAATTTCTTGTCGTCCCGTTCTTTAACTTCGAAACTATTATAGCCCATCTTCTGGAGCATGCCTTTGGCGTCGGCGTTAGAGGTTGCTGCGCGAACCTTTTCTCCGGTCAGCCAGTCTACTTCGTCCGGATCTTCGGCAAGGTTTTCATTAAATGATTTTGCCGCGATAGCCTTAAATAATATATTCAATGACTTGCCCGGCAGTTGCGGCAACTTTTCTGCTACCGTTTTCTCTAGCGTTATTCCTAACTTATCCGCTATTTTTGAGCTGATTCTGTTCCAGGCGATGTTTGAGTCCAGTCTTTCGAGGTCGGAAATTTCTTCAGCCGTTAAGCCTATCTCGGCGGCTCGGCGGCGCATAATTTCCTTGAAAGACATATCTGATTTTTCGTATTCAAAATCTCGGATCATCTGCCTTCGGATATCCTCCATGGTGTAATCTTTTAATTCCACATCATCAGGGAATAGTTTATGGATGTCTTCCGTGCCTTTCATCTCCAGGGCGTCCAGGAGCCTGATATAATTTTCTCGGTAATTAATTTTGCCCGTTTCGCGCCAGTTTTTTGACCGGCCGAGCAGCATGACTCCTCTAACGGGGATAACCTTGATAAGATCCGGCGGCAGTTTTAACTCTTCAACCCGCCTCGCGATATCGGTCAGGTCTCGGTTGGTTTGAATGAAGAAGCTATTTTGAGAAGGGTAATATCTGATCAAAGTATCGTACCCGTAAGCCTTGAGGGCCTCGTTATGAATGTCGGGCAGGTCCAGTCTCCGGCCGCCCCGCACTTTCCGGTAACTGACCCAGTCGATTAAAGTTTTGCCCCACTTCGGGTGGTCGATCGGCCGGCCTAGGTCGCCTTCTTTTGCCATAGCCTCGACGGCATGCTGAATATTATTTTTAGACCGCTCGGTATTTTCTTTCACCAGTTCCGTGGCCTCATAGATATTATTCAACCTATGTTTTTGTGGAACTTCAAACATCTTTTTCTCTCCGCTGCTCGTGGTGAATTCTTTCATGACCCATTTCCGGGCGGTAAAAGACAGGGCCGCGTTTTTAGTGTAGGTTTCGTCGAGCGGTTGTCTCGGGTCAAAATCGGGTCCGCCTTCTTGGAAGATCTTCATAATTTCTTGGTAGGGGATAATCCGGTAAAGACCATAGAGAGTTTTTGACCAGTCTCCGGCATAGAATTCCGGGGTTATTTCATAATCCAAGTTGTCGATTTGGGTTACAAATTTAACCAGGTTTCTTTCCCATGGTTCGAGTTCGGTTTGCGAGAGCAGGTCGGTTGCTTCTAAGCTTTCCAATATTACCTGGGAGGCCGAGGTTGAGGGGCCCTTTTCCTTCTGGTGGTGGTCGGCGAAAAGGCTCCCGTCTTTTTCGAGAGTTAAGCCGGCTGGCCGCCCGCCGGTATCGATATTAAATTCGCCCTTCAACCAATTGCCCTTTTTAACCAAGACGATTTCCAAAATTGTGTCCGGAGAATATTTTCTGATTGCTTTTTCCAGCAAATAGGCCGCGAAATTAGCGTCAAGATCGGGCGTTTGGTGCAGCACGATCTTCTTTAATTTGCCTCCTTTAATAAGATCAATAAGTTTTTGCTTAGCAGCTTCGGAAGACTCAGATTCTGATCTGGGTTCGTCTCCGGCGAGGCCGTCGGTATGAGTTATTCTATATTTTGCTTCGTCATTGAAACGAGCCTCGGTGCGTTCTTGGTTTTCCTTTTTCTCTTCTTCAGGATCGATAATGTCTTCCACTTCCGGTTCGTCTTCTGCGGGGACTTCAGCCCGCCCGGGGCCGAGGTTTCTCCTTGCGTCTATTTCAGCCCACTTAGTTTTATAGTCATTAGGGAAAAGTATCAGAGCCCGGATCTTGTCTCCGATCCAAGCGTTTTCTTGGTATAGCCTTTGCCTTTTTTCCCGGGTGGACCAGTTGGCTTCGAGCCAGGCCTCGAGTTCACTTTGCGTATGCCCTGACCGATTGGTTTTCACGCCTGCTTCTAAATCTTTTTGAGCCATGGCCGACTTAAAATAAGCCGCGCCCATTTGTTCCCAGCTTATATCAGCTTTGAGGTTAAGCGCATAGATAGCAGCCCACCTTTCTTTTTCTTTTTCGCGGTCGGGCCTTTGCTCAGCGCGCGTTGTGGGGCTAGGGTGTCTTTCCATTATTTCTTGCTTACTAAGTCTACGGCTTCGGCTAGCGTTGTGAGGTCGGCTGATCGGTCAAAGCCCAAGTCTTCCGCAACGTTTTTAGTCAGTTCTTCGAGTTGAATGTTTTTGTCCACTTCGCTGAAGTCTTTTTCCAAAACCTCCTTTTTATCTGCCAGCCTTTCTTCGGTCTCCGCGGCCTGGTGAACTTTCTGCGATTCCGAGACAACATCTTTAGGCTTGGCGTCAGGATAGCCCTCGCCGGTTGCAACCTTTTTGACGCTCTCTTTGACCTTAGTCCAGAAAGTTTTTTCGCCGCTGTCTTTGTACGAAGCGCCCTTAATCAGTCTGTGAAGCCTAAGGACTTTCACAATGTGTTCATCTTTCATGCCCTTCTTAATAACGCCGGTGTCGATCAGCTTCTTATAGAGTTTGTAATATTTCTTTCTGTAAGCGTCGATCACGTCGGCCGGTTTCTTGTCTCTCGCTAAGCCGAATTTTTCCAGCTCTTTAGCCAGAATATCCTGAAAAATAGTTTTGTCGTCAGTAGTGGAGTATTCGAAACGGTCGGCGTCTTCTAAGTGTCCTTCTGTTGCGTGTCCTTCTGTGTGTCCGGTTCCGGCGCCATGGGCTTCAGTAGAGGCGCCGCCGCGGGCGTTGTTTTCGGCGGTTGCGTTTTGGCTAGGTTGATTTTGCGTTCTGGCGGTCGACAGATCCATTTCGGACGTGGCTCTAACTCCGCCTTCCTCCAATCTTTCCCTATTAGCTTCGGCACCGGCATTGACTTCCGGAGCGCCGGCTGCGTGGCTTTCAGCCTTAATGTCGCCGATTTTGCCCTTTGCTTTCAACTCGAATATCTGCTTCAGAGTTGTTTCAGGCGGGAGATTGTACTGGGCAATAATTTGTCGTTTAAGAAGCTCGATTCGGTCTTTCTGGTCGCGGATATCAAGATTCCGATCTTTAACGATGCCTTCCACCTTGGCCGCTTCAGCGGTTTTATTAAACATCGCCATAGCATCGGCGACGTCCGGATTTTCCATGCTGATTTCACGGGCGAATTGAAGCGCTTTTTCTTTTCTATCGCGGCCCATCTGTTCCTGGTCTTTGTAGAAGCCGGGCTCGTTCATAGCCTCAAAAGCCGGGCCTTGCAGCCTCTCAAGTTCCATTTCCTCACGTTCTTTGGCCGGGTCGGTTACCGGTATATCGACATTTCTAAAAGCGGTTCCAACTTTGTTATCCAGCTCTCTTTGTTTCTTTTCTGCCGCCATTTCTTCGCGCTCTTTAACCGCTCTGGCTTCGTCGTTGATTTCTTCCTGTCTTTGGTTCGCCTTTTTATATGCGCCCACAGAAAAGGCCTCGGTGTTAGCATCACCCGGGTTAAACTCCAGTTCCTTCTCTCCTTTCTCCTTGTTTTTCTTATTGGCTTCACGAGCCTCCTTGATCAATGTCTCTTTCGCCAATTCCTCAACAGTAATTCTGGCCGCTTCTTTGGCAGCCTCTCTAACCTGAGCGTTCTCATCCGTGTCATTAAGGTCCGGGACTCTTATGTTTTCAAATGATTTTGACATGGGTTTGGGTTATTGGTTATTCTCCAAATGCTATTTTTTTCAGACTTCTTAATGTTTCCAAATCATTGACGTCATTCGCATGATTTATTTCCTTCATCAAATCATCGCGTTTGGCCTTTTGGGCTGGGTTGTATGTTCGGAGATCCGGATGAAAAGTTTTGGCCAGTAGCCTATAAATCATCGTTTGTTCTTTCGGCTTGGGCTGTCTCTTTAAGCTCGAATCAGGTGCGGGGTCTTCTTGCCTGGCGCCCTTGGCCTCGGCGAGTAGTTTCTCGATCATTTCGTCTTCTTCCCTTTCCTTTTTTTCAGACTCGGCTTTTGTTCTGGCCGCTTCCGCTCGCGCTGATTCAGTTTCTATATATTTCGCATATAATTCGTCGGTTAGGATCTTTTTTGATAGTTCTTCAGTGGTAATCTTCGCGGCTTCTTTGGCCGCATCTTCAACCTGAACTTCGGCATCATCATCTTCAAGATTCGGCATCTTGAAATTCTCAATTGATTTGGACATGTTCTGGTCTTTTAGTTGGTTTTTATTATACCACGTTGACCTTTATTTAATTGAGGGAATAATACCACGTGAGCCAATATCTTGTCAAGGGCTGGTTATAGAGATAAAAAAAAGAGCGCCTAGGGGTTTGGTTGACCCACAGAGACGCTTAGTTGGCTGCCGCATCCTGGCTGCCGAGGATGCCGATCTTATCGGGATCGCGCACTCGCCGGCCGGGCGTAACGACCGCCACGACTCCGCTTTCCCGGTTCATGCAGATCGCTCCGTTCTGGACCACGTCAACCATGACTCCGTCGGGGCATTTCTCATGGGTGAAATCCGAGAGAATGATGCCTTCAGGAGTGTTGATGTGGTCGAGCCTGCCTACGGTCCATTCCTGAGCGTTGGTTTGCTTCTTCAGATCAGGCTCAGCGCCTCTCGCGAGACACATGTAGGTGACGATGGTCATCTTGCGCTTGCCGTCATCGGTAGTTACGACGTACCTTTGACCGAACTCGTAGAGGGGGAAGACGATGAGTCCGGTTTGGCAGAGAACTCCGTTCACAACTGCGTCGCGCAGGCTGCCTTCGTCGCCGGATTCTGAGCGGCCTCCCGGCAAGAATCCCTTGCCTTCCTTGTCGAGCGTCAAGATAAGCCCGATGTTGGCATCATCATCCTTGCGAGCGGGAATGTAGGCAAGGCAGGCGAAGTAAGATTCGGTTTGGTTAATCTTCATGCAATACCTCCGGATCTGTTTTTAGCCTCGCCCATAACATGGATAATGTCAACGATTTTATTTTGACACTCACTTTTTAATCGACTACTATTACTGATACTAATCACATGCTTACTCGAAGAATCGGAATCGACCTAGGAACGACCAACACGGTTGTTTTTGTTCCGAAAAGGGGATTCATTATTAATGAACCGACCATCGTGGCCTTGAATTTGCCGGATAATTCCGTGCTAGCCGTCGGCAAAAATGCCAAAGAAATGATCGGCCGCACGCCCGGCGATATCGGCGCTTATCGGCCGCTTAAAGACGGCGTCGTAGCTGACTATTACATTACCCGCGCGATGCTCAAGTATTTTATTGGCAATGCCGTGGGCCGTTTTAGCTTCTTCAAGCCGGACGTTGTTATTTCCGTGCCCGCCGGGATTACCGCGACTGAAAGGCGAGCTGTTGTCAACGCCGCGCGTGAAGCCGGAGCTAAAAATGCCTACGTTGTCCGCGAACCGCTTTTGGCCGCGCTCGGCGCCGGTATCGCGATCAACTCCAGTTCCGGTAACATGATCATCAATATCGGCGGCGGAACGTCGGAAGTCGCCGTGATATCTTTGGGTGGCGTGGTGCGCTGGTCTTCTTTGCGCGTAGCCGGCAACAAATTTGATGAAGCGATTATAAGTTTTGTGAAACGCAAATATTCAATCTCGATTGGCGAACAAACTGCCGAAGCTATTAAAATTGCGGTGGGTTCGGCCTTGCCGTTAAAAAATAAATTAGAATTTCAGTTTAGAGGTCGTGATTTAATTTCTGGATTACCCAAAGACATGACGATCAACTCGAACGAAGTAGCTGAGGCGCTGAATCCGTTGCTGATGGATATCGTTGCTTCAGTGCAGGGAGTTTTTAACGAAACCCCGCCCGAGCTCGTGGCTGACGTTATGGAAAAGGGGATTATCATTTCCGGCGGCTCAGGACAATTGAGAAACTTGGACGAATTCTTTAAACGCCTACTCGGAGTGCAAACCTACATCGCCGAAGACCCGATCCTCTGCGTGGCGAAGGGATCAGGGGTGATATTGGAACATTTAGACACCTATAAGAGGGCTTTGCTTAATAAGAACTAAATTTGACGTTTTTATTCGAATACCCTAAACTTATCGTCTACAAACTAATCACATAAATCCATGGGAGGAGTACCGATAAAACACCACACCAAAGGCAAAGTTGGGCGCCGACGCAGCCAGCTCGCTAGAAAGCCGATCAATGTTTCGCGCTGCATGAATTGTAATTCGCCGAAAGTTGGCCACACTGCTTGCCCTAACTGCGGATATTACATGTCTGCCACGGCCCGCAAGAAGGCTGCCAAGAAATCTTAGTATTCTTAAGTTCGCGTGCTAAACTAAATAAGTTATGGCAACACGTCAATTGGGAAGAGCCCTTGTCCTGCAATCTCTCTATGAGTGGGATTTTTACGGTCGCAAGAAAAATCTGCACGAAATAGTGTTGCGCGACATTAAAGAGTTTGCTCCGGGCTTTACCGGCATGGAATTCGTTGAGAAGCTTTCCAAAGGCGTCCAGGAGAAAATTGCGGAGATCGACCAGATCATCGAACGCTCTGCTCCAGATTGGCCAATTGTCAAACTCCCGCTTGTGGATAGAAATGTTTTACGCATTGGTTTATACGAATTGCTCTTCGCCGACCGCGCCGAAGTGCCGCCTCGGGTCGCGATCAACGAGGCGATCGAACTGGCTAAAATTTATGGCGGAGAAAATTCCGGCAAGTTCATTAACGGGGTGATGGGCACAGTTTATAAAGAAATAGGAGAGCCGGATAAAGCCACCGAATAATGGATCTGAAAAATATTGAGAAGAAAATAGGATATAAGTTCAAGAATCAAGACTTATTGAAAGAAGCGATTACTCACCGATCTTACCTGAACGAAAAGCCCAATTGGGGAGTTAATCACAACGAGCGGCTGGAATTTTTGGGCGATGCAGTTTTGGAGCTTATCATTACCGATAATTTATTTAAGAAATTCCCCAAGGAGGAAGAGGGCCAGCTTACTTTATATCGTTCGGCACTTGTAAATTCTAAGATGCTTGGCGCAGTGGCGAGTCAAGTTGGTTTAACCGAGGAAGTTTTGATGTCGCGCGGCGAAGCGCAGGAATCAGCCAAGAATAGATCTAAGGACAAGCTGGCGGCCAACGCGATCGAAGCCTTGATCGGCGCTATTTATTTAGACAAGGACTACGAAGCGGCGAAGCATTTTATCGATATTTTTGTCATGCCGCACTTGTCTGAAGTCGAGAAGTTGGGCGGCAAAGACGCTAAAAGCACGGTTCAAGAACTGGCTCAAAGTGAGAACAAGACAACCCCAACTTATAAAGTTTTGGAAGAAAGCGGCCCGGCCCATGACCGGATATTTACGGTCGGGCTTTATTTTGGCAGCGACATGAAGGCCAAAGGCTCGGGCAAATCGAAACAGGAAGCGGAGCTGGTGGCCGCGGAAACTTGGCTCGCAAACAAAAAATAACCCCACCTCCGAACTCGCTTCCACTCCTCGCCCGCCCTCATCCCATTCCGGGAAACACAATAAATCTCTGCTGAGATTTTTGTTTTTGCTCACCCGTCTACACGGGCTTGCGCAGATTCCCTTCATGGAACAAGGTCGGGCTTAGCATAGCCTAGCTTGAGTCTGTTCCGTTGAGGAGCCTCTCGCAGCCGTTCAATGCGGCGAGAAGAAGAAATTTCAGCAGAAATTATCTGTGGTGAC
Organism: uncultured Candidatus Saccharibacteria bacterium; assembly: GCA_964643135.1. GTDB lineage: Bacteria > Patescibacteriota > Minisyncoccia > UBA6257 > Colwellbacteraceae > CAZXPC01. Next base: position 95,213 of record CAZXPC010000001.1, read on the forward strand.
GAAATGGAATAGCGAAAGCGAGGCTGTGCTTCTGAGGGGTAGATCGGATTTCGGAGGCGGGACAATTTGTTTTTCAAATTTAGCGATATTTGTGATATAGTGGAGTAAATGAAGAAAATAGTTATTTTTTCTTTCCTTTTGCCGATCATCGCTTTCGTTTTTCTTTTTGTATTTAAAAATTATTTGCCGATTACCGGCGCAGCAGTTGAGCCGAATGTTTTGCATGGCTGGCTTTGGTCATCTAATATCGGTTGGATTAGCTTGAATTGCGATCACACTAACGACGGCACTAATCCCGCATATACTGAGTGCGGGTCAAGCGGCAACCCGCCGCAATATCAAGTCACACTCAATCCGTTCAGCGGAGCCTTTAGCGGTTATGCCTGGAATGGCAACGGCCCGGGTGCGAGAGCAGGGATTGGTTGGATACGCTTTGATCCACCGGGACCGTATCCGGAAAATCCTCAAATACCGGCGACTCTTAAGCAACTCGCGTCTGGGCGTTTCCAGGTACAAGGCTGGGCTCGCGCCTGCGCTCCGGCGCAAGACCCGGTGGCCTGCTCAGGTTATGCCAATCCGGTTTCGCAAAACACCGGCGGGTGGGATGGCTGGATAAAACTCTCCGGCTCGACGACCGATTGTCCGGCGCTCAAAGACTATAGCCCTAATCCGCCCGGCAAACCCTATGAAACGTGTCTTACTGCTGACGGCAAAAAACTTGAGGGCTGGGCGTGGGGAGGGGATACTATCGGCTGGATCGAATTCGACCCGAGTTTGAATTCGGTAGCCGTGCCGGTCGGATCAAGCCATATTTGCGAGGTCCGGCCAGGCTCAACCAAGTGTGCGAAATAAACCATGACCACTAAGCAAACATTAATTTACTTGGGTCTAGGATTTGCTATAATTTTAGCGATCATCTTCGGTATTTATTTCTATATTCATAACAATCCTGCTAACAACGGCGGGTCGACCCAGAATGGCCAGACCCTAACTAAGGAAGAACAAGAAGAATTACTAAAAAGCATTACGGGTACCGCGCCCGGTACCGCCCCGCCAGGTACAGGCTCAACGGGCATTCAGACATCGCCGCCGACAGCCCCGAGCCCAACCCCAGAAGATTACACCAGGTACAATAGCAAAACCGGAAGGACAAAATAAAAAAAAGAAAATGAAAAATAAAATTATCCTCTATCTCAACATTCTGTTCGCCGGTTTGGTTTTGACGACCGGGTTCGCCTTTGCGACCGGGAGTTGGTCAGCTCCGACCGCCAATCCGCCTGGCAATAATGCCGAACTGCCTCTTAATGGCAGCGATTATGGGCAGACAAAGAAAGCTGGCCTAACTTTAAATACGAGCGGTTTTCCGACCGGCCTCGTTATTGATAAAGGGACTCTCCAAATTTCAGCTTTGGCTAGCGCCAGTTGCATAGTCAACAATAAAGTTATCTCAACCGACGCTTCTGGGGTCGTGACTTGTGTGACCGCTCCCTTTGCCACTGAGTCCAATCATTCCAAGACTTCTGATAGTGCTACAACCGCCGGAAGTGCTGGCAGCGCCACTAACGCTACCTATGCGACTAACCTAGCCGGAGGTACCGCAGGGCAAATCCCGTATCAAAGCGCGCCAAGCGTTACAACTTTTGATAATGCTCTGAAATGGGTCAAGACCGGGAGTCCAAGTGTCTTTCCGTATACCAACGACACCCTGACTTTGATCGGGGGTCACGAATACGTTTCAACAGTGAATGATACCGCCATTTTAGGGGAGAGCGGGAATAGTTACGGCGTGTGGGGCTACAGCCACAACAGCATTGGAGTTTTTGCCACCGGTCTAATATATGGAATAGATGGCTCGAGCAGCGCTGCAGTTCAGCCGGGCATACCCAACCCTTCCGGAGCAAGGTTCAAGGGATCGGGATCACTTACGACTTACATATCAAACAATAATGGTGGCTACAGCGTTGACGGCAATGGCCCCATCAGCGGAACGCAATATTGTATTAGCAGAGCTAATTGCATATCCGGCTGGAAGAGCACTTGGACGTCTGGCGATGCGGTCAATCTTGTAATGAGAGATGCTTCGGGTAACTTCGCGGCTAATAACATAACTGCCGCTAATACCATAACTGCCAACAAATTGACCGTTAATACAGTTGACCCTGTTTATACCATTGGCGGGGTGAATTATGCGACCTACATGCCCGGCATGACAGGCGTTAAAGAAGAAACGACCGGCACGCTCACTTTAAGCGGTAATAAATATGTAGTTGATCTGAATAATTTATCTGAAGGCTCGGATCTCTGGCTCTTCAGTAAAGCCACGAATCTTAAGAATAATTTGAGTAAACTGACGATTATCTTAACCCCTTCGTTCGATGGGCGAGTGTGGTACGCAAAAGACTTAGTCAATAACAAGCTAACTATTTACGGATCTCCAGCTAACAGCTCTCAGCTAACAGCTATAAGCTATGAAGTGAGCTACCGCTTAACCGCGCCTAGGTTCGACTCAGCGAGCTGGACTAATTATAACCACGATATCGGAGTGAGCGGACTAACCATCAATAATTAATCGATTCAGAATTTCACCAATGAAAGTTTTAAGTAAGTTATTAATATTATTCTTCGGATTATTGTTGGCGGCGGCCGTTTTTTATCCAAATTCCGCTAAGGCCAGTGACTGCGCGGCTCCTTTGCCGGGGATGGTTAATTATACCGTAAGCCCTTCGGGGTGCTCTTTTAATACCTCTGAAAGCGGAGGCGTAAATGGGGTGGACGGCGGTAATCTTACAATTCCTTCTAATACCACACTAACACTTCAGCCCGGCCAGACAATTGTCTTCAATCCCGGGAATCAAGTTATTGTTTCTCCGACAGGGAAGATCGACGGGCCGCCTAATCAGATCAAAAAAACAAAACTATGGATGATCGATGCCAATAAAAATGGTTATCCGGCGAGCATGGCTCAATTTGCTTCAGATTCGCTGGGTCTGCCATATGTTAGAAGGAAAGATATATCAGTCTCTAACGGGGTGAATAATGGATTTTATCGACCGGCGTATTCATCCCTCAAAACTGTTGTTGATTGCAACGAAGCCACAGACCCAAGTGTAAGGGTGTATTGCCCGTCTGCCACTACCGGATCCTATACCAATAATGCTACCTCTTCTTATAGCGATACCGGTAATGCTAATAATGTTACTTTGAACGGGTCTGGCTATACAGGTGGTAAACCTAACGAAGTTTGGTTCCAATACTGGAAGTCCGGCGAGGCGCCCAGCGCATGCAGCGACAAAGGAGGCTCGGCCACGGCGCATCATTATTTTGTTGATCCGTTTGGAGTCCCCATTACTTCCGGTTTGCAAACCAGGTCCGAAACTTTGTCCGGTTTGGATTTCGGGACGGTTTACAAATACTGCTACATCTCATTAAACACTTACGGCATCGCTTTTGGCGATATTAATACTTTTACAACTCCACCATATATGTATACCAATGTTGGGCAGAGTGTTATAAACCCGACGAGTGCTACATTGGTCGGCAATGTTACTGCCGGCAATATTTCGACAGATGCTTGGTTCGAGTGGGGTTTGGCGGGTGCGGAATCGGGAGTTTGCCGTTGGCCGAGTGGCGCTATGTATTATCCGAATAGCACCTCGCCTCACACATCGGTTTCTCCCGGTAGTGCTGTGTCATTTTCTGCTAATATATCTGGTCTTACCTCAGGAACAAATTACGCCTATTGCGCCTTAGGCTCGAACGGATCTCTTAAGAGCTCCGGTGGATCTGCGCTGAATGCCTACGGCTCAGGCATGCACTTTACAACACCTTACAATATGAGTGTTTCTGTTTCTGGACCGGGCTCAGTTACCTCGGACCCAGCCGGCATAAACTGCGCGCCTACTTGCTCAGCTAATTATAGCCCCAATACCAGAATTACTTTAACTGCCCACCCATCGCCCGACAAGATTCTTCAAAGCTGGGGAGGAGGAACTTGTAGTGGATCTTCTAATACCTGTGCTTTCTATATTAACGAGGACAAAAATGGATCAAAAACTATAACTGCCACATTCGTTTGCGCGCCTCACAACTTAACAGTTCAAAACGGAACAGGAAACGCCAGCGGCTGTACCGGTACAGCGCACGCAATTTCAGCTAACTCGGCAACCTACCCAACAGTTTTCACCGGCTGGAGCCAGAATCCTAGCAACGGAAGCTTTGCCAACTCCGGAGCATTAAACACAAATTATACTCTGGGCACTGTTGATGAAACAGTGACGGCTAATTATTACACGTATAGCTGGCATTATTGTGTTCCCGAACAGTGGCCGATACCGAATCCCGAACCGCCACCAAATGGTAATTATTGCAATTTTAACGGCTGGATGGACATAGAAAGCAGCAATGGCAAGTGGGGAACCATGCATAATTATAACGGCGCATGGTGTAATATTAATGTTTTCGGAGATCCTGATCCGGGAGTTTCGAAGGCTTGCTATAAATGGTACTAATAAGCAATGAAATTAAAACCGCAATTTAATAATTTGGTGAAGTTTTCTGGGAAAGTTCGCTTGGTCGTTCTGCTCGGCCTAGCATTTGGTCTTGTAATCTTGCTATTAGTCGGCCTTTTCATCTATAGCCGCCATTCTTGGCCGATGATCGGCGAGGGCGGCCCCATTCCTCCACTTGCGCCGGGCCAAGTTTCGCCAGCTCAACAATAAATATTTATGATCGTATATGTACACGCTAAGAAAATATTAATAACTCTTTCGGTGGCGGTTTTAGTTTGCGCTGTGCTGGTTATAATTTTTGCAGGTTCCAGCATCAAGCAGGTTTTTAACCCCGGCCCGCCCGGCCCGCCGCCGACATTTGCACCGGCTCCGGCTAATATCAAAGTTCCGTCCGCGGGAGAAAGCATCAGCAATCACGATATCAGCTCGCCTGTAGCCGTGGCGCCTTCGACGACCAATCCCGGCGAAGTTGTCAGGACTTTCAACGTCCGCGCTTTTAACAACAATTATGACCACAATACGATTATCGTAAACGATGGCGATTTAGTGAAGATTAATTTTACCGCGGTGGATGATGCTTATGATCTGACTATTCCCGTTTTAAAGCTGCAGGTTAGCGCCAAGAAGGGCGAAACCAAACTGCTCGAATTCAAGGCGACGCCGGCAGGCAAGTATCTCTTCTATTGCGATCTTTGCGGCGGCATCAATTCTTCGATGCATGGATATCTGATCATCGCAGCAAAAGCTTCATAGAGATGAGCATCCTCATTAAGAACGTCCAGATCGTTGACGGTACCGGGAGCGAGCCATACAACGCGGATGTTTTCGTCGACAAGAATTTAATTTCCGCGATCGGGAACTTGAAAAGCAAGGAGGCGACCGAGGTTATCGAAGGAGCGGAGAATTACTTAACGCCTGGTTTCGTTGATCTAGCATCATCTGCCGACCACGACCTGTCGATATTTCTAAATTCCCCGAAAACCAAAGAAATTAAGAACGGCGTTACAACTATCTTAGGCGGCCATGGGGGAGTATCGCTTGCGCCGCTTATCTACGGCAGTTTAGATCTTTTGCGTCCATGGGGCGACGTTTCCAGAATCAATGTTGATTGGCATAGTGTCGGCGAATTTATGCAAACTCTGACTAAGCTCCAGCTGGGAGTTAATTTTGGTACGCTGGTTGGCTACCAAACCGTGAGAGAGGCGCTCATCCACAATGAGAAAAGGCCGTTAGCTAAAGATGAACTGAAAGTATTCAAAAAAATATTGATTGATTCATTGGATCAAGGCGCTTTGGGACTATCAATAGACGGCGAAGATAATTCCTCTCGCAGTGAGATTAAAGAACTATTAGAAATTGTAAAAAACTATGGCGCCATATATTCGGTATATCTGAGAAAAGGAGATAGGGCGAAAGCCGAAGAAGCTTTAAGCATCGCGCGCGAAATAGGTGTAAAAACTTTAATTTGCCTCCCTCGGGGAGAAGAGAATGCCGAGTCTGTAGAAAAAGTAGGAGGGGATGCGCTTTACGCTCCTTACCCGTTTTTGGACAACATCAGAAGCGAGAATTTGAGCGCTGCAGTTAAAAATATTACCTCAATTCCCGCGGAATTCTTGGGACTTAAAGACCGGGGAATTATCAAAGAAGGGAAGGTTGCCGATCTGACGATCCTCGACAAAAATGATTATAAGAAAAAAGAGGTAATTCTAAAGGGCATAAGAATATGAGATTAGTGGGCATAAAACTGGGCGGAAGGCCGGCCCGGCCCGGCGATCAATTAATATTTTTCATAGTTCTCGCGCTGGTCCTTTTCGGTTTTGTGGCGCTTTCCTCCGCTTCTTCTGATTTGGCGAAACTGAAATTTAACGACCCTTATTATTATCTAACTCATCAGCTTGTCTACGGACTGACTTTGGGCGTCGCCGGATTTCTCTTCGGATATTTCTTTCCTTATGAAAAATACAAGCGCCTGGCGCCGATAATATTTTTTGCGGCGATATTCTTCCTGGCGCTCACTTTTGTTCCCTCGCTGGGCTTTAACTCAGGCGGCGCCACCCGCTGGTTGAATCTGGGTCCGATCACTTTTCAGCCGGCCGAGTTTTTGAAGATCGCTTCTATCATTTATTTATCAGCCTGGCTCTCCGGCGGCAGAAAAAATAGACAGAAAGATTTTGTCCACGGCTTTATGCCCTTCCTCATTATTTGCGGATTTATCGGCACTCTTTTAATTCTGCAGAAATCGACCAGTTCGCTCGTTATCATTCTGGTTTCTTCGATTGCGGTTTATTTCGCGAGCGGCGCTAGATTCAGATATTTGTTTTACTTCGGCGGACTGGGAGTTCTGGGGTTGATAGCGCTCATTATTCTCACTCCTTACCGGTTTCAAAGAGTCGCGACTTTCTTAAACCCGAGCATAGACACTTCCGGCAGCGGCTATCAGATCAATCAAGCGCTCATCACCATCGGCTCCGGCGGAATTTTCGGCCGCGGTTATGGCAACTCAGTTTCCAAAAATTTCCTGCCCGAACGGATTGGGGACTCGATTTTCGCCATTATCGCCGAAGAATTTGGTTTTATCGGCGCAACGCTAGTCATCCTCGGCTTCCTTTTCCTTGTGATTAGAAGTTATATTCTGGCCTCAAAAGTGCGGGATCAATTCGGCAAATTGCTGCTTATTGGTTTTGCTACACTATTCGGCATGCAGGCTTTTATGAATATCGGGGCCATTTCGGGCCTGATCCCATTAACCGGCGTGCCCCTGCCGTTTATCAGCTACGGCGGAACTGCTTTGGCCGCTTTCATGACTGCCACCGGGATTATGCTTAACATTACAAAAAGGGCGTAGAAAGTTAGCCGTTTTTAGTTTATAGTTCTTAGCATGAATAAATTTCGAGTCATGGTTACGGGCGGGGGATCGGGCGGGCACATCTATCCGATCATTGCCGTCGTGACTGAGCTGCAACTCGAAGCGGCCAAACAGAATATCGACCTCGAAGTACGCTATCTGGGCTCCGCCGGCATGTATAAAAAACTCCTGGAAGACAATAATTTGAAAGTCAGCGGCATTCTTCTTTCTAAGATACGCCGCTATAAATTCTGGTCCAATTTCTTGGAGATTCCTAAGTTTATTTTCAGCCTTTTCCAAGCTCTGTGGGGAGTCTATTGGTTCATGCCCGACGTGCTTTTTTCTAAAGGCGGTCCAGGGTCGGTGCCGGTCGTTTTGGCGGCAAGTTTTTACCGCATACCGATTGTGATTCACGAGTCCGATTCCGTGCCGGGCTTGTCGAACAAGCTGGCCGGCAAGCATGCCAAGGTAATTGCTATCTCATATGCCGGCGTAGCTAAGTATTTCCCGGCCAATCAGAAAAACCAGCAGATAGTGCTGACAGGGAATCTGATCCGGCGCAGTCTTTTCACTAACATTCAGTTTACCCGCGAACAATATAAGCGGAGGCTTGGCTTTGATCCTGCAAAACCGCTGATTTTCATTTATGGAGGCTCTCAGGGTTCTCAGCGGATCAATAATTTTATCATTAAGAATCTGCCTCTTATTTTGGAAGTCGGCCAGGTCTATCACCAAACCGGCAAAGAGAATTATAACGAGGTTTTAAACGCGGCTATCGGAGCGTTAGCTGCCGTTCCGGAGGGTCTTAAAAGTTCTTATAAAGCTGTTCCGTATCTGAATTCCGACGCCGAAGTTCAAGCGGCTTACATCGCTTCCGATTTGGTTATCAGCCGCGCCGGCGGGCAAATATTCGAAATCGGCGGTTTTGGCCGGCCTTCGATACTGATTCCGCTGCCGGAGTCCGCCCAAGATCACCAAAGAACCAATGCTTATGAATATGAAGCCGCCGGCGCCGGAGTGGTAATCGAGGAAGATAATTTGGCTACCAATCTGTTTCTCAATAAGGTGATTGAGATATTGAGCAACAAGGAAAAAACAGACAAAATGATCGAAGCGGCCAAGGCGTTCTATAAGCCGGATGCGGCTTTAAATCTAGCTAAAATTATACTATCCTTTAGGGATGAAACTAAATGACGTAAGGGTCAGAATGGCCCCGTCTCCAACAGGCTATTTGCACATCGGATCGGCCCGCACCACGCTCTTCAACTGGCTTTTTGCCAAGGCTAATAACGGTAAATTCCTATTAAGGATTGAAGACACCGACAAGGAGCGTTCAAAAAAGGAATTCGAGGAAGACATCGTTAACGGAATCAAGTGGTTGGGCTTGGAATTCGATGAGTTTTACCGGCAAAGCGAGCGGACGGCGATCTATAAGGAGCATTTAAAGAAACTTCTGGACGAAGAGAAGGCTTATTATTGTTTCTGCACCAAAGAAGATTTGGAGGCCGAAAAGGCGAGTCTCGCCGCGGCTGGGCTTCCGACCAAATACGGCGGCCGCTGCCGGGCTGTGACCCATGATGCGGCGCTGAAAAGAGTAATCAACGGCGAAACAGCCGTGATCCGGTTCAAAGTTCCCGAAAAGAAGATATCTTTTAAAGACATGATCCGCGGCGAAATTGTTTTTGACGCCGGGTTAATCGGCGACCAAATTATCGCCAAAGATTTGGATAATCCTCTTTATAATTTTGTGGTTGTGGTTGACGATGCGCTGATGTCGATCAGCCACGTGATCCGGGCGGAGGACCATCTCTCCAACACGCCGAAGCAGATGCTTCTTTACGAAGCCTTCGGATGGAAGATACCTCAATTTGCTCATTTACCTCTAATTTTGAATACAGACCGGAGCAAAATGTCGAAGCGGTATTTGGATACGGCCCTGCGCGATTACCGCGAAGAGGGATATCTCAAAGAGGCTCTGCTGAACTTTATGTCGTATCTCGGCTGGCATCCTAAAGAAGACAAGGAGATCATGTCGGTTGATGAAATTGTGAAAGAATTTACTCTGGAGCGCGTTCAGAAGGCGGGCGCGGTTTTTAATATCCAGAAATTGGAGTGGCTGAATGCTCACTACATCAACCAGATGGATGTAGATAAATTTATAGAGATGTCTAAGGATTATCTTCCGCCTGATTGGAAGATGAACAAGGCCATGGCCCTATCGGTAAAAAGCCGGGTCAAGAGATTCGGCGAATTAAAAGACTTGGTTGACTTTTATTTCAATCTGCCTGAATATTCGGCGGCCATCCTTAAATGGAAGGATATGGCGGCGAGCCAGGTTATCGCCAGCCTGGAAAAAGCATCGGTGATTATTAAGCAAATCGGCGATCCGGTTTTTAATAAGGAAAGCATTGAGAAAATCCTCGTGCAGGAGAGCGCCGATATTAAAAAGGGCGAATTCTTCTGGCCGCTGCGGGTCGCTCTTTCCGGCAAGGAAAATTCACCGACGCCTTTTGAGATGATCGAAGCTTTGGGCCGTGATGAATCTCTCCGCCGGATTGATGCCGCGATCGCAAAAATTCATCAATTATGAAGAAAATTAATTTATTAATTACAATTATTTTTTCGGCTTCGGCAATCGGCCAGTTTCTGTCGCCGGCTTTTGCTGAAACGACTGCCGGCTCAACACCAGCTCCCCAAACTGCGCCGGCGCCCTCTACTATTGATCCAAATAGTGAGCTCAATAAATCTATTACCGACAAAGCTAAACAGCTGGAAGAACTAAATAATCAGATAAAGCAAACCCACGATAACCTCAGCCAGTTAAACAGCCAGAAACGGACTCTGAACACCGAGTTGAAAAAGATCGACTATACGGTTAACCAGGTTGACCTCAGCATAAAAGCGAGCGAAATAAATATCAGCAAGTTAGGGCTGGAGCTTCAAAAGCTGAATCAAAAATCAGACGAGGTCGAGACAAGCATCGCGGAAAAGAAAGAAGCCATCAAGTCCGCTATCTATATGTTGAGTAAAGAAGATAAAAACAATCTACTTACGACATTCCTGAGGAGTCAGAGCTTGGTCAAAGGAGCTTTCGAAGCGCAAGCCCTCATAAATATCGAAAATCAACTAGCAACCAATGTTTCGGAGCTGGACGATTTAAATCAGGCGCTGAACGATACGATTGACCAAGAAGCCGCGAAAAAACAGCAAGTTGAAAAAGAAAATCAGAATCTAAAAGTTAGAAGGGATTTAGCAGTGGCCGAGAGAAATGACCGAAGCGATCTGCTGGCTCAAACAAAAAACAAAGAACAAATTTATCAGGATCAGCTTCAGGCCTTGGAGAAACAGCAAGCCGACATTGCGGCTGAAATTGAAAAATTGGAATCAGTTTTGCGGGGGGAGATCGATGCCTCTAAGATCCCGCCAGCCCGGCCGGGACTTTTGGCTTTTCCGGTTCCGGGAGGAATAGTCAGCCAAGGCTATGGGCGCACCAGTTTCGCCAAAGTAACTTACGGCAGCCAGTGGCACAACGGCTATGACATCGCCAAATATTTGGGCGCTGAAATAGTGGCCGCCGACGATGGAACTGTGGTCGCAATGGGCAATCAGGATAAATATTGCCGGGGCGCAGCTTATGGCAAGTTCATTGTCATTAAGCATCATAACGGACTCACCACCTTATATGGACATCTTTCAGTGCAAAATGTCTCATTGGGTCAAGAAGTGAGTCGCGGTGAGACAATCGGCTACATGGGCAAAACCGGCTGGGCGACCGGACCCCATTTGCACTTTACTATTTTTGATTCGTCTACTTACTCGCTTGGCCCGAGCCGGACCTGCGGGCCGATGCCGGTCGGCGGAGATATTAACCCGGGCAACTATTTACCAAGCGCATAGATTATCTTACCCATGAAAGCAGATCTGGAGATGAAAAAAAAGGAGGGATCATTTCTCCAGTCGGACGACTGGGCTTTATTTCAAAAGCAGCTGGGCCGGCCTAATTTTCAGATCGAAAGATCTGACTTCAGGGCGCTCCTGATTGAATACCCGCTTAAGTTTTTCGGCAGCTACCTTTATGCGCCGCGCGTATATTTAAAAGATCTGGACGATTTGGAATTCCTGGTTAAGCAGGCGAAGGAGATCGCGCGCGGAAGAAAATCAATATTCCTCCGCCTCGAACCCCAGGAGACAATATCTCTGAGCCAATATGGTTTTAAAAAAATCAGCTCTTTGCAGCCCGACATGACGCTCGTCTCCGATCTTTCGCAGACCCACGAAAGTATATTGAAAAATATGGATCACGATACCCGTTATGCCGTTAGGACCGCCGAAAAGAGGGGAGTGAAAACTGTCTCATCGCGAAAAATCGGGAAAGATGCCGCTTTTGCCATCTTTTGGGAAATGTTTTTAGAAACCAACAAACGTCAGAGTCTTGGCCACTACGGAGAAAAGTATTATAAAGAGCTCCTGGCTTTTGACAGCCGGTCGGGGAGCCGCATGGAGTCCGAAATACTTTTGGCCGAACTCGAAGGAGTCTATATTGCCGGCGCAATTATTCTTTACTATGAAGATACCGCGACTTACCTCTACGCCGCTTCGGTTTCGGGTTATGGCCGTTTTAACGCGCCTTCATACGTTATCTGGCGGGCCATGTCGGATGCTAAAGACAGGGGCATGAAATATTTCGATTTCTGGGGGATCAGCGATGAGAATAAAAAATGGGCAAAATTCAGCGCCTTCAAACGCAGTTTTGGCGGAGAGGAGGTCCATTATCCCGGAACTTTTGATTTGCCGTTAAATCGGTCTCTTTATTATCTCTACCAGACTGCTAAAAAGATAATCCGTTAGAATGGTCAAAAAACTTTTAAGAAAATTAACTCCCAAACGCGCGCTACTCTTCTACCATTATCTGAAAGCGGAGACGGCTTCGATTAAGCATGCCAATCCGTCGAAGGGAATGATCGTAATCGGCGTCACGGGTACTAAGGGCAAGTCGTCGACGGCCAATTTTATCTGGGCCGGCCTCTCCGGCGCCGGAGTTAAAACAGGGCTCCAGAGCACCGCTAACTTGAAGATTGGGACAGCCGAACTGGAAAATAGATATCATATGACTATGCCCAATCCTTTCGCAATTCAAGCTAATTTGAAGAGAATGGCCGCCGCCGGATGCAAAATTGCGATTGTTGAGACAACCTCCGAAGGAATCCTCCAATCCCGGCACAAGGGCATAAACTATGATATTTTAGTTTTCACCAACTTAACTCCGGAGCACATCACTTCTCACGGCACATTTGAAAATTATAAAGCGACGAAACAAAGATTATTTAAAGAATTAAAAAAACAGCCCCATAAAACTCTGGCCGGTGTAGAAATCCCTAAAACAATCATTATCAACAGCGACTCGCCGCACGCCGATGACTTTCTTAAATTTCCGGCTGATCATAAGTTTACTTACGGGATCAGCTCGAATGCCGATTTTAAAGCCGAAGATATCAGGGAAAATGAGCGAAATTTGAGTTTTGGAGTTTCAGGCAGAAGAGTCGAATTAAAAATTCCGGGAGTATTCAATGTTCTTAACGCTTTGCCGGTTTTCCCAATTTGTCGAATATTAGGCCTATCGGTTGAAGATGCGATTCGAGGCTTAGAAACCTTGACCGCAATTCCCGGCCGAATGGAAACAATAATCGAAAAACCATTCCGGGTCATTGTCGACTACGCTCACGAAAAAGAAAGTATGACCGCGCTCATGGAAACAGCGCAGAAAATAAAAGGCGGCGGCAAGATCATTGTGCTTTTGGGCGCCGAAGGGGGAGGCCGGGATAAAACTAAGCGCCCGCTAATGGGTTCGATCGTCGGCCAACAGGCTGATTATGTTGTCGTTTCAAATGTCGACCCGTATGAAGAGTCGCCGATGAATATTATTAATGATATCGCGGCAGCCGCCAAAGAAGAGGGCAAAATTGAAAACCGGGATCTGTTCCTGATAGAGGACAGGCGGGCGGGAATAAAAAAATGTTTAGAATTGGCCGCGCCCGGCGATTTAGTGCTTATAACCGGCAAGGGCTCCGAACAATCGATGATCATCGGCAATCAAAGAATTGCTTGGGATGATCGAAGAGTAGTTAAAGAACTATTTGGTATAATTGAAAAATAGCGTCATGGAAATAAAAGAATTACTGCGAGAAGGGAAAGAAATTTGGACGGCCGAGAAGCGACTGACTTTAGCCGAAATTATTGTCAGAATGGGCAAAATTTACGGCGATATTTGCCGCTGGGAAAGGAATGCGTCCAAAGATTCATTGACCCACACCGACGAAGAGTTAAAGAAGGAATTAGGAAATATAATCTTCTCGACCGTCAGATGGTGCGATAATTTGGGTTATGATCCCGAGGATTGCATCGACCTCGCCATTGAATCTCAGAAGAAGTTTGTAAAGTAGTTGGTTCGTGGTAAAATCGAAATATGAACGGAGAAGACTTCCTACATCAGATTCTAACCGAACTCCAAGCCCTAATTGACCCGGTGGTGGCAGTTATTAAGGGTTTATTCAACATAATGGCCCAAGTTTTCGTCTTTTTGGCAGACTTATTAAAGGGCATCCATTCATAATCATAAGAGGCGAGTAAGCGTATCGGAGTAACCATGCGTCGCATAAGATACCTTTTCCGACGCATCCCGGCGACTCGCTAAGATTTGTTGACAAATCAATTCTCCTGTAATTAACTGTACCTGACGGTGGTTCGATGGGATTGCACGAAACGGAAGAAAAGCTCTTCATGGCCAGCATTCTGGTCTTGGTCGGAACGATCTGTGTGGCGCTGCTCTTCGGAGCTTTTGCCGTGGCGACTCAGTTCATTGCCCCTAAGCTCCTTGTAGCCCTGATCTTGGGGCTCGGCTTCAGCTGCTTCGGAGTTCTTCTGGGGGCTCTGTGGACCGTGAAAAAGAAACTTAAGGAGCTTCACGTCCGCGCCTAACCTCGCTTGAGCATGTCCAACAAAGCGGACCTCTGCTCTATTTTTTTACCTAAATATATCTATAATTGGATCAAATGGACAAGAACGTCTCAAATTCCGAGGATTTTAAGAGCGCGCACGGCTACATTTTAAATGATGTTTGGTATCCGCGCGTCACGAGCATTGTTTCTATTAAGGCAAAGCCGGCCTTATATCGTTTCTATGGCGAGCTCAGCAGTTTTGCCGAAGGTGAAGCAATTAAGCAGAAGTCGGCTGATGAGGGCACATTGATTCATGAGGTGATCGAGAAGATTTTAATCGGCGAATCCCCTACTATTCCAGAATCAATTGCGCCGTCCATTAAAGCCGCCGTTAAATTTATTGACCAAAACGGCATTAAGGTCGATAAAGATTATGTTGAAAAGCGAATTATAAACCATAAAGAAAGGTATACGGGCACAGTTGATGCTTTGGCCTTAATCGATGGCAAATTTGGCGTCCTGGATATTAAGACCTCTCAAGAAATTTACCGCGATTACAACTTGCAGACCGCGGCTTATTTTGGCTCGCTAATCGACGAACTGCCGAACCTCCAAACCAGGTGGATTCTGCGGATCGACCAAATCCAAAAGTGTATGAAATGCGGTGCTAAGAGGCGCCTTAAGGGCGGCCGCGAAAAGATTAGAAAAGGCCCCAATTCAATCGAATATTGTCGCCACGAGTGGAGCGAAATGGAGGGTGTCGTCGAGCTTAAAGAATTCCCGCATTGGAAACACGACTACGAAGCCTTTTTGGGAGCTAAAAAACTTTGGGAATGGGAAAATTTGGGTTGGCTTAAAAAAATCGGCTACCTCTAAGCTCCCAACGCCCAAGCCTTGAACTCGCCGTAATCAGTTGAACCGCAAAGCCACTTACCGGTTTTAGTATTAATAAAGAATGGCACTCCCCCACAGTAATTCTTGTCGTAGTCTTCCATCTTACGGGCATTTTCTTCGCTGTGCCACGTCTCAAATCGATCCAATTCTAAACCCTCCTCTTTTTTCAGACGCTCAATCAGAGGTTCCATTTCCAAACAATGCGGACATTCTTTGCCATAGAATTCAATCAAGTAGTTCATACTGCTATTATAACATTTGAGCCGACCCAAAACCGACAAGCTCTGAAGCAACATCCCGCAGGAGAGTGGAGCTAGGTGCGCCGTTTTATATCTACGGCGACCACTCTCCGAGGGCGAAGAAAAATCTCTCGCTGGAAGAGATTTATTCTGTTTGCTGAAGGGCTTGGCGGTGAGGGGGGGCTGAATTATGAGGCCTAAGCCCTGAGACAAACATCACAAGACCTGCAATTTGAAGCGAGGTATTTCTCCCCAAAATAGCCAAGCAGCATTTTGCGGCGGCAATTATTCCTTGAGGCCAGATTGGTGATCGCATCAAGCTGATTTTGCGCGATTTTAACCTGATCCAAGTCATTTTTAAGCTTAATAAAATATTCATGCTTCATTCTGTCGCCGTAGCTGAAAAATAGTATGCAGTCGGCCGGCTTGCCGTCCCTTCCGGCCCGGCCCGTTTCCTGATAATACCCTTCCAAATTCCGCGGCAGGTCATAATGGATCACAAACCTGACATCCGGCTTGTCGATGCCCATGCCGAACGCTATCGTTGCCACAATGATCTTGGCTTTGCCATTAATGAATTCTTCCTGGTTGTCTGCGCGCTCCTTGTTCCCGAGGCCGGCGTGGTAAGGCAGTGCCGCAACGCCGTCCATATTTAGGCTCGCCACCATCTGATCAACCGATGCGCGGCTGACGCAGTAAATTATTCCGGAATAACCGGGGTTGTTGCGGATATACGAAATCATATTGGCGTAAGCATTAGTTTTACCGTAGACAAGATATCGGAGGTTCTTTCGGTCAAAGCTCGCAACATATGCGCCGTGGTTATAAAAACCAAGTTCGCGAACTATGTCTTCGCGGACCTTCTCTGTGGCAGTGGCGGTTAAGGCCAGAACCGGCACGTCGGGGAAACTTTCGCGAAGGTCGCCGAGGGTTCGATAACTTGGTCTAAAATCGTGCCCCCATTCGGAGATGCAATGCGCTTCGTCGATAGCGATTAGAGACACGTTAAATGACTTAATATAATTTAGGAAACCGGTCTTGGTTAATCTCTCGGGAGCCACATAAAGCAACTTGATTTCGTTGTTGGCCAGGCGCCCTTTAATCAGCCGTTCTTCTTTAACGCCCAGCGAGCTGTTTAAATAAGCCGCGCCGATATTGTTCTCGGTTAAACCCATCACTTGATCTTTCATCAGAGAAATCAAGGGCGAGATAACAATCGTAATACCCGGCAGCATCAAGGCCGGCAATTGATAACAAAGCGATTTTCCCGCTCCGGTCGGCAGAACCGCCAGCACGTCCTTGCCCGATAAAATATCTGAAATGATCTCCCGCTGGAAAGGCAGGAATTGATCAAAACCAAAATGCTTCTTAAGAGTTTCTTGCATCGGAATCAGTATAAACAATATTGGGAATAAGGAAAGGAGTATCGGAATCCCGCAGAGAAGCCTAATAACTTCGTTTTTTATCGTTGCTCTTAGGCCTTCAATTCTAGGGATATTTGTGAGATAATGGACAGATGTTTGATAAATTAAAGAAGCTAAACGAGCTCCGGAACCTGCAGAGTGAAATCAAAAAACAAAGCGCCGAGGCCTCGAAAGACGGCGTGCGGGTTGTTATAGACGGCGGTCTCGACATCGTTGAGCTGACTCTGAATCCGGCACTCGATATCAAAGCTCAGGAACGGGCTGTGATCGGTGCTTTCGCCGAGGCCAAGACTAAAATACAAGCCGTAATCGCAAAGAATTTCGCCGGCAGCTTATTTTAAAACCATGAATAAACGCAATCTGGAACTATTCTTCTTCTTCGCGGTTTTTATAATAGTTCTCATAGTTTCTTTTTATATCTTTCTCCCCTATCTTTATGCGCTGGTTCTTGCCATAACCTTCGCCATTATTTTTAATCCTATTTATAACCGACTCTCGGCGCTCCTCAAGCATCAGAACTCTCTCTCGGCGCTCCTCACTCTTTTAATAGTTCTAATCACCGTCTTGATCCCGCTCACTTTGCTCGGCGGGCAAATATTCCGGGAAGCTGAAACTGTCTACTCGTATCTCTCGACTTCGGACTCAACCAGTAATTTTTATTTGTTGGAAGATAATATAAATTCGTGGCTAAGCGCTAATCTAGGGATCAACTCCAACCCAGTCAATGTTCCTCTGGATCTAAATTTGTATCTTAAGTCAGCTCTAGCCTGGCTTTTCCAGAACGTCGGCTCGCTGCTCTCGAGCATCACGAGCATCACCCTAAACATTCTGATTTTCCTATTCGCTTTCTACTACTTGTTAAAGGACGGCAAGAAAATGCGCAAAGAACTCATTGAGCTGAGCCCGTTAGCAGACAGATACGACGAGGAAATCGCCGCCAAATTGGAACGCGCCGTTAATTCGATCATCAAAGGCACTATTGTTCTCGCGATTCTACAAGGAATCGCTATCGGCTTCGGTTTCTATTTCTTCGGCATCCCCAATGCGGCCCTTTGGGGAGCGGCGGCCGCTTTGGCTTCTTTTATACCCGCCATTGGCGCGGCACTCGTTGTAATTGCCGCCGTCCTCTTCCTCATTTTTACCGGGCATGTCGCAGCGGGAGTAGGATTAATGATCTGGGGAATACTCGCGATTGGATTTATCGGTAACTTTATCGGCCCCAAAATTGTCCAGCGAGGCGGCGTTCAGGTCCACTCTTTCTTCATCTTGCTCTTTGCGATTGGCGGGCTAAGTTTCTTTGGTCCGATTGGCTTCTTACTGGGACCGCTGGTCCTCAGCCTCCTTTTCTCCTTAATCGATGTGTATAAGCTAATCGGCCGCGAGGAAGTAACTCGCTAAATAGCAAAACACCCTCTGCAACGGAGGGTGTTTTTACTTTCCGATATTAGAAGTGCTTTTTCAATGTCTTCCAAAGTTCTCGGCCGTGGCTCATTAAATCTTTAGCTTCGGCGGCTGAGATTTTCTTAGCCTTAGCGTAAGCATGAACCGTTTTGGTCATAAATTCGTGATAATCTTTCTCGCTCAAGTGCTTAACAGCCTTGAACTTTACCGCGGCAAATTTATAGAAATCAGCGTATTTATGCTTGACGTCATTCTTGATGTCCTTCCGGAGTTCCTTGCCCGCTTTTGGTGCGAAGAGCATTCCTGCCGCTACGCCCAAAGCTCCCGCAATTAAAGCGCCTCCGATAACCTTTCCGGCGACTCCTCCTTGTTTTTTAGCTGCCATATATTTATAGTTATTTGTTATTGGTCCGACCTTTCTTATGCGTATTTTTCTTTAATAGCTTCTCGGCGATTAAAGAAATAATAGGCAAATTGGCGAGTTTCTCTAAGATCATCTGAACCTTTTCTTTGATTTCATCGGAGGCGGTATTAAGTTTATTCGAAAACACTTCAAGATTTTTTACGGTCCGGACCAGGTGATATAGGATCACCGCCAAAAAGCCGCCGACCACCAAAATAGCGACGGAAGAGACCAAGTAGAAAAGCGTCTGCGCAAATGTGTTGATATCCATGGTTTATGTAGAAAAGTATAACATGTCGATATTTTGACACAAGAGGAAGAGTCTATCTTTGACTTAAGCGCTATTTAAAAGTATTCTTTATGACTGCAATATATTATGGCTAACGCAAGTGACAACCGAGAAGTAATCTTGAGATTTGAAAAAGTCTCATTCGGATTCGGACATAATAAACCGATTTTAATCGAGGCTGATTTCACCATTCGCCGCGGATCAAAAATCACTTTGATGGGCCAAAACGGCGCCGGCAAGAGTACTATTTTTCAGCTTATAACCAAAGGAGTCGTTCCTGAAGAAGGCCGCGTTATTATCAATAAAGATTTATCGATCGCGACAGCAAGGCAGGTCATCCCGCGCGATCAGATGGCTTTAACGGTTAAAGAATTCTTCGAAAAGGCTTTTCATAAGAAAATTTATGATATCGATCCTAGAATAGACAAAGTTCTTGAGGCGGTAAATTTGAACGCCCCTAAAGATAGAGTCGTTAAATCATTCTCCGGCGGCCAGCAAGCCAGGCTGCTATTGGCTTTTGCCCTAATTCAAAACCCGGACTTACTGCTCTTGGACGAGCCGACTAACAATTTGGACAAAGGCGGCATTGAGCACCTCCGAAAATTCCTCCAGGAGTATCAAAAAACTGTAGTGGTTATTTCTCACGACTCTGAATTCTTAAATTCATTTACCGAGGGCGTGCTCTACCTTGATATCTTTACCAAAAAAGTTGAGCAATATGTCGGCAACTATTTCGATGTAGTGAAAGACATCTCCGACCGAAAAGAACGCGAACGAGCTCGAAACGCGCGCCTGGAAGCAGATATCTCAAACCGCAAAGAACAGATGAACTTCTTTGCCCAAAAAGGCGGCCACATGCGAGACGTCGCCAAAAAGATGAGGCAAGCGATCGAAGTATTAGAGGAAGAAAAGGTTGAGGTGAGGGAAGAAGACAAAACTATCCGCAAATTCGTTATCCCCTGCCAGGAGGATATTGAAGGACAAATTGTAACCATAAATTCAATTTCAGTCATTAAAAATCACAAACCAACCGCCAAGAAAGTTAAGGTCGCCCTGACTCGAAAGAGAAAGATTTTGATCGCCGGGCCGAACGGCATCGGTAAAACCAGCTTTTTGGAATCGATCGTTAATGGCAAGGCTAAGGGCGTTGAAATTCAGCCCGGCATCCGCATCGGCTACTATCGCCAGGATTTTTCAACCTTGAATTTTGAAGACACGGTTTATAAATCGTTGGCCGAAATATCGGAAAAAGCGACCGAAGAGGAAATCCGCTCAGTCGCCGCCGGCTTTCTCTTGAATGCCGAGATCATGAAAACTAAAATCGGCAGTCTCTCGGAGGGCCAGAAGGGCTTGGTCGCCTTTGCGCGTTTGGTCTTGCAGCGCCCCGGGCTCTTAATTTTGGACGAACCGACCAACCACATCAACTTCCGCCATATTCCGATTATCGCCGAAGCATTAGACAAATACGATGGCCCGATGATTCTGATCAGCCACGTGCCCGACTTTGTCGAAAAGATCAGCATCGACGAGGTCATTGACTTAGAAAAAATCTAGGCGCATACTTTCCCTCGGTGCAAATTTGTTTTTGAACAAGTGGACACAACAACGCCTCGGCGGCATGCAGGCTCTGACCAGCACCAAGACCCTTTACCGGGATGACGGCCTGATCCTTCACGTCGTCCCCGATCCGCGTTTCCGGGACACGCCTTTTGCACGGACCTTCGCGGCCCTCCAGAAGAATGACGGCAGTATCCTGCCGGAGTCTCTCTTCAAGGAGGCTGACCTTGAAAAGCTCATCTCGGATCTCAGGTTCGCGATGAAGCAAAACCAAGACAATCTGGCGGTCCAGGTCTTGCCCAAGCGCTAAGGCGCTTTTTCTTTTTGCATAGTCTATTTTGCTAGGGCCTTCAATTTAGAAACCTCCTGATCCGTCAAAATCCGAAATTCTCCCTCTTTCAAGCCTCTAAGATTAATATTGCCGACCCGGACGCGCTTTAAGTTTTCAATAGTGAGATTCAATGCCGCGCACATTCGGCGGATTTGGTGGCGCTTGCCCTCCTTTAGGATCAATTTAAATGAGTGGTCGCTAAAGAGTTCTCCTTTGGCCGGCAGAGTTGTTTCGTTGTTATCAATCGTCATGCCGCGTTCCATTATATCGATAACTCTTTGTTTAACGCTTTCTCGGGTTTTGACATCATATTCTTTCTCTACTTTATGGTCGTCACCCGTGATCGATGCGGTAATAACTCCGTCGTTTGAAAGCAGAATTAAGCCCTCGCTTTCCTTGTCGAGCCGCCCCACGCAATTTAAATTGGAAAATTGAGGCAGAAGATCGAAGACAGTTTGGCCTTCGTTCTTGGCTTTGGCCGAAACTATCCCGCGCGGCTTGTAATAAGCGACCGTGATTTTTTTGTCGTCGCCTTTCAATGCGCCCGATTTAGATAACTCAATTTTGTCTTTAACCGGATCCACTTGTCGGCCCAGGTCTCTAACAACTTCGCCGTTAACCTTAACTAAACCGGCTAAGATAGCCTTCTCAGTTTCACGGCGGGAGAGGATCCCCTGTTCGGACATGTATTTCTGGATGCGCATAGTTTAATAATTGCTTATTACCTTCTAAAACACAAATCCGCCATTGCTGGCGGATGGTGTGGGTAATTCGTAAGCCGGATTCTGTAACCCAGCTTGTCCAATGGACAGGCTGGGCGGCAATAATTTATCTGGGACCTTGATTGCTCAAAGCCTCTAGCGATTCTCCAACCACTTGCGTGACTGGCGCGATCTTGCACCCGGTAAGGATTTGGAAACGTTTCACTTCAGCCTTTTAATCTCTATAGCTGAATTGGACCATCTAGCTTGAGAACTGGGTCCCGCTAATCTTTTCAGACCAGCGCGTCACTGTTCGCACCTCGCGCATTACTGCGTGCGGCCGTTAGCCGCTACCTTTTTATCCTGATTTGCACCAGGATGGTGTCCGGACTTTCCTCTCTTAAGTTGATCGGTATGAAGAACAGTCGTTGCTGAATAGTGATCATCTTTAGAGCTACTGCCAGAATTACCTGGGCGTGATTATAGCATTAGGAAAGGCCTTGTCAAATTTATTTATCCGTGATCTTTCATTGAACCTTAACCGGGAACTTGGTCACGATTATTCTGCCGTTGTGCCGGAATTCGCCGAAGATATAATAATTGCCCGGGGTTGGAAATTTGAAATTGGCCGCTTCAATATCAGGTCCGAATTTATCAGGCAAATAAAGGTGCGACTGGTGAATAGTCTCCCCTAAAAGCTGCCCGATAAATGAAACCGGCAACAACCCGTGCGTATGCTTGAATGCTCCCAGGTCATCTCTGATTAGGCTAATGTGCATCGGCACAGCCAAGTATGGATTGAGGTCAGTCACGGGCTGGCCGTCTTTCTCAATATGATAATCGAGTACTGATGAGTAATTAGAATTTAGTTTCGAGGTATTGAGCGTAACATCATAGCCATCGAAATTTCCTTTAAGAACTTGCACGTCGCTAAAATTATCGGCCGGTTTGGGAATATCTGCCACGTGACCGATATTTTCGTAGAATTGGAATGAGAAAATCTGCGCCCGGACAGTAAAATCAACCGAAACCATGTAATAGCCGGCAGCCGGGAAAGTGTAGCGGACCGGGAAAGTTGCCGTTTTTAACATTTCCGGTGTAACCGGACCGGCATCTTCGACATGGACATGCGAAAAGCTAGAAAAATCGCTGTTTACGATGACCGCGTGCAATATCCGATCGTGATCGATCACCAAATCTTGCACCGGATTCCCCTGCTTGTCTTTAAACTTAAAAGTTAAAATCGCGGGAACGCCCGGCTGGATGGTTTTGGGGGAGACGTCTAGCGTCGCACTCGCCTCACTGGGACGGATAAAATATTTAAACTCTCTTTCATCAGCAAAGTGATATTGGCCGAGCCCCACCCCTAAGGTGCAGCCGGGCACTGAGATGTCAGACGTGGCCTTCCCGGCTCGTTCGGGCGCGCTCTCATGCCAAATATCCAAAATATTAAAGTTCTCGCACTCTCTCTCGAAGCCGCTGATCAAAACTGATCCATGAGCCGCATGTCCGCCGAACCAGGACGTCAGCGTTATTGCCGCGAAAATCAAGAGAATTACCCAAGAGTCGCGATTAACAAAAGTGATTTCCGAACCCCCTTCCCGAGGACCGTCCTCGGCGGCTGACTCGAGCTGTCCTCGGTAACCGGCCTGTAATTTGCTGCTGCGTTTATAGAGATAGCCCGCTGCGGCAAAAATAAACATAGCGGTTATGACGTTAACCATCTCAAAAATCCCAAAACTGCGCTTTTCGGAATTGGCGTTGCTCGCCTTTATCTCGGTCGGATAATTTAGCTTAAAAGATGTGACCGCGTTATAGGCTTTTTCCTGCTCAGCCGAAATATCTACTTTCCAGTTGCCCGCCGGAGACAAGAGACTCATGGGGAAAAGGTAGCCGCCGTAGAAAATCTGCTTGAGAGGCGCGGAAATCGGACCGATCCCCTGTTCGCTATTAGTCAACGTTACGCTCGGGTTAATCACCGATCGCGCGGCGCCGCTTTGCGTGTCGGCAAAAGTGAGCAAGAATTGACCGTCGTCATAAGGAGCCTCGGTTAATTCTATTTTTACATTCTGACTCACCGTCTCTCTAAGGAAGCTGTAGTTTCGTTCGATCGGCGGAGTCGTAATAATCATGAGCGAGGTTATACCAAGAACAATGATGCCGGCGGCTGCCTCGAGCATCAAAGTTGCGTGGAGCCAATTGAGTTTGCCTTTGGTTAACTTTGGTTCGATGTAAAACTCATGAAAAAGCCGCAAGCCGAGCAGGATAGCCGCAAAAATACTTAGCGCAATAAAGGTTTTGCCCCAGTCGGTTATAAGAACATTCGAAAAAGACTTAAGATGCAGCCAAACAACATAAACGCCCGTAACGCCGGCGATGGCGAATGAAACGTTGGCGACAGTCGAGAAAGAAGTTAGGCAAAAAGCCGCCATATTGATGCTTTTGATTCTCCGAACTATGGGAGAAAGTAGGAACAGCATCGCGAATAGTCCGCCGATCCAGATATCTTTGAAAAAGAGATGGATAAAGTTTACGGCCACCGAAAAGTCGGGCGCAAAGTTAGATGCTGCCGCATGGCTGACCTTGGCGCGGGCGAGGTCAATCAGAGCTAAAACGATAAAAATGACCCATTCGGTTTCTATAATCTTATGACTCGCAAAAATAGATTTTTTTCTGAACTCAAAAATGCCAACAACTAAAGCGGCGCCGACCATACGGTAAATCGTATAGAGCGCGGCGGTCGTGCTGAGGAAAGAAGAGAAAGCCTCTTGGAATGAAGTTTCCTGAAGATAGCTCAGATCATTGGCCTTATAGATCAAATACGATATGCCCCCCAAAAGAACTAAGACGAATCCGCCGATAACAGCCAGATTGAACCTTCGGCTGAAGATCGCGTCCTCTGCCGCGCCGATCCTGCCTGAATATTTCTTAGTCGGCCGCCAGATAAACGCGAGCACAATAAAGGAGCCAAGCAGGATCGCTTCGCCGATCATTTCGAGAGAAATCGCCGCCGCCTCAGGAATACTGGAACTGTGGACAATCTGGAATTCTTCGGAAGCGTTGCCCGCGCCGACCGGGCTCGCCGATTTAACCGAAAAAATATAGGCGCCTTTGGTAAAGTGGCCGTCGTCGGCCGAAATAACATGCCACGAGACGGTATAACTCCCCTCCCCGCCGTCTTTAATGCCAATCGTTAGTCTGCGTTGATCGGCCGGGTCGGGCGAAGCCAGCCCCGGAGCGCCGTCTAAATTAACCTTCGAACCATCCGGACCAAAAACAGCTATGCCGGAGACTCTTGGCTCAACCCTCTCGCTGAAATCAATCGAGATTAAAGAAGGCGAAGCCTGCAAAAGGCTCGAAGCCGCCGGGCTGTATAAAACCGGGGTCGCATGCGCGCTTGCCCCGTGGATATTAGCCATCAAGGAAATTAAGAATGCCGCCCCGATTATTCTCTTCCAAATTTTTATCATTGCTTCTTTTTCTGCCAGATCGATACCAGGATAGCAACTAAAACCATGATTATAGGAACCGCCAATTCGAGCGCCTGCCATGGATTTAAACCGGTACTCACCGGCGCCCCGATTTGGATCTGGAAAGAGGCGCTGGTGGCGCTTTTGTTGTCCTTAAAAATATTAACATCCATCGTATAAAGGCCGGCCTTCGGAAAAACAACCGTTAAGGCGGTGAACCCGTCCTGAGATTCGGGCAGATCCTTTTTTAGCAAATCGCCGCTGTCTGGATTCTTGATCTCAACCGCAACATGATCGAAAGAAAGATACTCGCGCGTACTGCTGGAGAGAAGATTGAAATCGAACTGGATTGGAGTGCCCGGCTCGGGCGCGGCGAATTGGTCGGTGCCGATATCGATAATGTACGGCCCTACGACTTTTTCCAAACGCAAGCCCGCCAGACCGTTGGCCTCCGCCCCGTGGCCCGATAAGAATGTTAGCGTGAGAATAATTAAGCCAAGGGCAGCCTTCTTCATTGGTTAGGCCTTTTCTTGCGAATGAGGCTTCCTCGAAGTGAAAACCAATCCGATTGCAATAATTCCCAAAATTAACCCCCCGACGGCCAGATTTCTGGCGAAGTTGATATTGTTGGCCATCGCGATAACGTCATTCTGGGCGATCAGATTGTTTTGATTTAGATCGGCAGCGGTGTAAGCCGGCTCAGGAAAACCATAATCGCTTCGTCCGGCCGGGCATCCGAAAGCTCCGACTTTATGGACCCTCGTCACATTAGTCCCAACCGAAACTTGTGCCTTGTCTTCGGCCGTTTCCGAAAAATCGCCTTGGACGCAGCTAAATTTTAAATCAACGGGCGCGCCCTCCAACTCTCCGAATATTCGATACGTATAGGTCGTCTCAACTGTCGGGATAAAGGCGGCGGTATAAGCCCCGGGGCCGGCTTCGTCTGACGGATCAAGGGAAAGCGTTCTGGCTTGGTCGCCGGCGCTCAATTCAACTTTTAGGGTGTCCTCGAGTCCGGTTACCGGCTCTCCGTTCGTAACGCCCGGACCGGCCACCCTGGTTACGGCGAGTTCCAGGCCAGATTTATCGTCAACCAAAACAGGCTCATTCAGCGAGCCGACTTTAAAATCATAATAGGTGTTGTTAACCTTAAAAGTATCGTGCTCGTGAGCGGACGCTGAGTTTATCAAGCCCAAAGTCATAAATAAGGACATAAGAGCGAAGGACGCGGCTAAAATAAGTTTAATTTTCATAAGTAAAATTATATCGAATCTCTACTTATTTAGCCAATAAACAGCTTCTTCGCGGCTAGAGAACCAACTGACTCGCCGGTTGAAGGTTTTAATCAGGAAAAAAGCGAATTCCAGGATCGCATTCTGAAAGTCGGTGTTGCCCACGATAGCAATCTTGTTGATTTGCTTGTTCGCAGCCAGATCGCGGTAAACCTCGCCGCCTCCCTTGGAGACATAGCCCAACTTCCCCATAGGAGTGATATCGACTATGCAATTATAAATTTTGTCGGGCTTTAAGCTTAATAATCTCAAGCACTCGTCGCGAAATAGTTCGGCTTGGCGAGTGTTGCTCTCATCGTCGTACTCAGGAATCAGAAAAGCCATGTTTAACAAACCTTCGGCATCATCGGCGGAAATGGTAAAAGTTTTTTTAAGATCGACATCCGAAGTCATCTGTCCATTATCTCACAAATATCCCTAGAATTAAATAAAATCAATCTGGTGTATAATTCAAATATGGCCAAAGAAATCGCAGTATTCGGGGGCGGATGCTTCTGGTGCACCGAAGCGGTTTTTAAGGATCTCCGAGGCGTCACTGGAACGATGCCGGGTTATGCCGGCGGATCCAAGCCCGACCCGACTTACGAGGCGGTCTGCGGCGGAAAAACCGGCCACGCCGAAGTTACTAAAATAGAATTCGACCCGTCCTTAATTTCTTTTGAAGATCTACTCACGGTCTTTTTCGCCGTTCACGACCCGACCACTTTAAACCGCCAAGGCAATGATGTCGGTACGCAGTACCGCTCAATCATTCTCTACACGAGCGACAGCCAGAAAAAACAAGCCGAAGAATTTATCAGGAAGCTTGATCAAGACGAACCGGCCGCGGAGAAAACCGCGCCACGAGTGGTGACCGAGTTGAAGTCTCTCGATAAATTTTATCCGGCCGAAGATTATCACCGCGATTATTTTGCTAAGAACCCCAACCAGCCCTATTGCCAGTTGGTGATCAGCCCCAAGCTTAAGAAGCTAAAGGAGAGGTTTGGCGCGCTTTTAGCCAAAGAATAACCTCGGTCGTCTTCATAAAATCTTTAGAAGTTCTTCATCTCCGATTCTTTACCATTAATGGTAAAGGTCGACTAGTAACCATTTAATATAAAAGTGAAAAAACTCATTAAGAAGATTCTCACCGATAAAAAGGCGAGAAACGCTGAGGCGGCGGAAGCCTTTGCGCAGACCACCGCAGATGTAGGCGTGGCCTGGGACTAATAGCGCTTAGGACATAAGTGTATTAGAATACGGAAGAATCCCAAAATGATTTTTTTGTCTTTCTTGTACAATAAACTGATCGAGCCGAGATCCCAAAATGAAGATTCGGCGCGGCGAGAATTTATTTTGAATATCTTTCTCATTGCCTCAACGGTTCTTCTGTCTTTCGCGGTTTTCCTGGCTCTAAAAAGTTCTATTGTGAATGGCAAAAATTATCAGGGGGATTCTCCTGTTTATGTCTTCAGTATCTGGCTGTTTTTTGTGCTGCTGCTCCTACTTTCAAGACGAGGATTCTTTAGGATAGTTTCCTACATTTTTGTAGGTGTATATTTCCTGGCGGTTTCTTACGGACTTTACCGTCTGGGAGTAGACCAGCCGGAAACACTCTTGGGCCTTGCCCTCGTGATTGTCATATCCGGCGTGTTGGTAGGATCCAAATTTGCATTTCTAACCACCATTCTGTCTTCAGCGGTCTTGATCACTCTCGGATATCTGCAGATTGACGGAGTCTACACGGTCCATTCGTATTGGAAAGACCTGCCGGCCAAGAAAACGGACGCTATTATTTTTTCCATAACTTTGGCGATAATCGCCATAGCTTCCTGGCTTTCCAACCGAGAAATTGAAAAATCTCTCCGCCGGGCCCGAAAATCAGAAACTGAGCTCAAGAAAGAGCGCGACTCACTCGAGATCACAGTTCAGAGAAGAACCAAGGAACTTAAAGAAGCTCAAGCGGAGAAAATGTCCCAGCTTTATCGCTTTGCCGAATTCGGCCGGCTCAGTTCAGGCATGTTCCACGACCTTATCAATCCCCTTAACGCTGTTTCTCTGAATATGGAGAAAATAAAAAGCAGAGAAGCGTCGAGCTACGTCGACAAGGCAATCAGCGCGGCGCAGAAATTAGAAGAGATGGTTGGGGCGGTGCGTAAACAGCTGAACCGGGAAGAGAATAGGAGCCTCTTCTCCCTGAATAAGGAGATCGAATACGTCATCGATGTCCTTTCACACAAAGCCAAGAAGGCTCATGTGATAATAAATTTCTCATCGGAACACGAGATCCAAATCTTCGGAGACGCCATAAAATTTAATCAGGTAGTTCTCAACTTGATCGCGAACGCTATTGATTCTTATCCGCCCGCGACTGGCAAAGGCGGCGAAAGAACTGTTTCAGTTACGATGCGCCAAAACCAAAACAACATCACTTTAGAAGTAAAAGATCGCGGCGCAGGTATACCTGAAGCCAACCTGAATAAGATATTTGAACCTTTCTTCACAACCAAGCCAGAGGGGCAAGGCATAGGCCTGGGCCTTTCGATGACCAAGCGAATCATTGAAAAAGATTTCGGCGGAGATATCAGCGTTCAAAGCAAGATCGGCAGCGGCGCAGTTTTCACTATAAAAATTCCCCTAAAAAATGAGGCAGCAGCGAGTCCAAGCGAAGGTCAGCAGCGCGCTCAATAATGGATTGAGGTTTTTAGCCGGCGAACAGGAAAAAGACGGCAGCTTCATGTGCCTCGTGTCGACTAAATTAGATGACTATAGCCAGGCTAAGACAGTACCGGCGATCGTCCCCACTAATATTGTTCTGTCGTCGCTTATCCACATCGAGAGCAATCTCAGCGCCACTATTAAAAAGAAGGCGGCTGGTTTTTTACTCGGCGAGCGAAACGAATATTGGTCGTTCAACTATTGGTTCAAAAAGTCTAATTGGTTTAAGAAAGAACCCTATCCCGATGATCTGGACGACACCTTTTGCGCTCTCTCCGCTCTCTATGAATATAAGCCGGGCTTATTTAACGGCGAAGTCATGGCCAAGATTGTGACTATGCTCACCTCAGCTGAGAAGCAGGAAGGCGGACCTTATGATATGTGGCTCGTTCCCGAGGAGGGCCGAAGCACGTGGAACGACACCGACTTAGTCGTGAACAGCAATGTGGCCTTCTTCCTCGCGCTTCAAGATATTTCTTTGCCGAAGGTCAACGCATTTATCGAAAAATCGATCGACGAAGAGGACTATGAGTTTCCCTATAACAAAATTTATCCGGCCGTCTATTTCATTTCGAGATTCTATAAAGGAAGAAAAACGGACCGTATGATAAAACTTCTCCTTTCTAAACAAGAGCAAAACGGCAAGTGGGAGAATCCCCTTCGCACTTCTCTAGCGATCTCAGCGCTGATAAATTTATCCGGTCATAAATATCAAGCCGAGCTGGAGAAAGGCATCGAATATCTATTACGAAATCAAAACCGTGACGGCGGCTGGAAGCCCGCATCTTTCTATTTTCAAATGAGAACTTCAAAGAAAACTCTCTATGCCGGGTCAGCCTCCATCACCACCGCTTTATGTTTGGAAGCGATCAACAAGTGGCAGAATAAGTTCAAGGCGCCCAAAATAGCCGTCCCGAAAAAAGAGAGAGCCGTGAAGGCAGCCGAA
Source organism: uncultured Candidatus Saccharibacteria bacterium (assembly GCA_964643135.1). Taxonomy (GTDB): domain Bacteria; phylum Patescibacteriota; class Minisyncoccia; order UBA6257; family Colwellbacteraceae; genus CAZXPC01. The sequence continues at coordinate 125,145 of CAZXPC010000001.1, forward strand.
ATATATGAGGCAGCCTCTAAAGTAGTCAAAACTAGATTTTCAACTTGCGATTCTGATCTAAGGAGAGAAGCTTCAAAAGTAGTCGCGAAAACACTGAAAGGCGACCGGGACAAACAGATCGTGCTGCTCCCCTACTTTTTTGCAGCGGCTCTACGGGAGTCCAGCCAAAAAATCATCGCAAAAAGAGATTTTCTGACCAACCTCGGAGCGGCCAACACATTCGGATGGATAGCCTACACTATTTACGATGATTACTTCGATGGCGAGAGCGGCGCTAAATCGCTGGCACTTCTTTCGGTTGCTAACGTGGCCCTGCGGGAGTCATCTGAGATATTCGGCAATATTCTGCCGCCCAGGGACGGCCTAAAGAGTGCATTTGCCGAATTTTCCAAGAAAATATTCGACACTATAGACGGCGCCAATGCCTGGGAAATCAACCACTGCCGGGGCGAAAAGCTGCCTGATTACGGCAATTATGCGCAGCTGGCGGAGAAGTCACTGGGACATTCGCTGGGGCCTATGGCCATCCTCTTCGCGCTCGGCTACAGAGAAAACTCGGCCGAAGTTCAAACTATGATGGACTTCTTCCGTCACTACCTAATTGCGCGCCAACTGAATGACGATGCTCATGATTGGGAAAACGACCTGAAACGGGGCCATATCAACGCAGCCGCGATCCAAATACTTAAGAAAATCAAGATACTCCCAGGCCGGCCTTCAGATAAACAACTCGGAGAACTGCGTAAATTATTTTGGGCCGATGCGGTGGTTCAGGTATGCAATGATATTCTAAAACACGCGCAAATGGCCAGGAATAGCGTTGGTAGGTCGGCCCTCATCAAAGATGTATCTCTTTTCGAAAATTTGCTCGCGCCAATCGAGGAGTCGGCTCTAAAAGCGCTTAAGGAACGCGAAGAAACAATCAAGTTCGTCAAATCCTATCGATAAATTATCTTTGGAGGTCAATTTTGTAGCCCCGTCCTGGCACCGAATGGATAAGTTTTTTCCTAAAACCAACGTCGATCTTCTTTCTAAGATTTAAAACATGCGCTTCGATGGTATTTGAGAACAGATCCCCGTCGGAATTCCAGACGTGTTCCATAATCATCCCCCGGGACAAAACCCGGCCTTTGTTCCTCAAAAAATATTCGAGCAATATGAATTCTTTCCGAGTCAGATACACTCGTTTCTCGCCCCGCGTAACTGCCTGCTTCTGGGTATCAAGCCTGAGGTTGTCGATCGAGAGCTCCTCTTCTTTGATCTCCGGAGGCCGCCTCAGAATTGTCCTAATCCGCGCCAGCAATTCTTTGAAGGAAAACGGCTTGGTCAGATAATCATCGGCCCCCACCATAAGCAGTTTTACTTTTTGGTCAACGTCGGTTTTAACCGAGAGCATCATGATCGGCGTCTGTTTCACCTTCTGCTTGCCGCTTTCCCGGATCGTTTTGCAGATCTCAAAGCCGTTCTTGCCGGGCAAAATATAGTCGAGAATGATCAAATCATAATTATTGGTCAGCGCCAGATACTCGCCCTCTTCGCCGTTTTCCGCGGCATCCACGGCAAAACACTCCTCTTCGAGCGAAGATTTAAGAAAGTCCCTGATCTCGGCCTCGTCCTCAATAACAAGAATGCGCATGGAAGCGATGTTTAAACTATAACTCATTATAGAAAAATGAAGAAAATATAAAAGGCCGGCCGAAAACAAATCTTCATAATTATTTCATCTTGCCCTTCGATCCCAGACAATCAAAAGATCCGCCTCGATAACTTCAGGGGGCGGATCTTTTGATTTTAGGCAGCTTACATCGTGCAATCACACATTGGGCACTTCCCCATGTGTTTGTCATGAGGACAATTCGGACACTTTTCCATAGTAATTTATATTTTTTAATAAGGCGACCTTTGACTCGTTTATTATATCATTTTGAGACGATCCCTAAACTTGGCATACATTAATTTGATGACTTCATTCATGAATAAGTAAGCGATCAAGATTCCTCCTATAATCTCGACTTGATTAATATCAAGGGCTACAAAATGGAACAGCTGGCCCAGCGGCGGGTAAAAAATCAGCGCAGCTCCAATGAAACAGGAAAGAATGGAGAAGACGATCATGTTGACAGCGGGAATTCCTCCGCGATAAATCGGCAAGAGCGTGCGCAACGATAGGAAGGCCAGCACTTCCTGGAAAACACTGAACAAAAACCAGCCCGACTGGAGAACGCTTTCCCCGTACGAGAAGAATGATCTGAAGAAGATGAAGTCAAAAGGAACGCTTAAAAGGCCGAAGAGAATTATAAAAATATAGAGATTCCGAAGGTCGTATTTCTGAGGCTTCTGCATTTCTGCCTCGGGCACATTGTCGAGCGAAATCGTCACCATGGGCAAATCGGTGATGAGGTTCAGTATCAAAATCTGGACGGAAAGCATCGGCAGAAACGGCAAAAGGAAAGATGCAATCACCATCGTAAAAAAATTTCCGACGTTGGCCGCGAAAGTAGTCCGGATATATTTAATGACATTGGCGAATATTTTTCGGCCCTCCTCAATCCCCCGCCCGATCACGATCAGCTCGCTTTTTAGGAGCACAATGTCGGCGGCATCCCGAGCTACGTCCGAGGCATTATCGACAACCAGGGCTAGGTCGGCGATCTTCAAGGCCGGCACATCGTTAAAGCCTTCGCCCAAAAATCCAACGGTGTGGCGCTTCTTTAACGACTCAATAATCAAGTATTTATGGTTGGGCATAGTCCGGCCGAACACATTGTACTTATCGACGGCGACGAGCCTCTCATTTTCGGTCATTTTTTCGAATTCTTCGCCGGCTAAGACATCATGAGGGTCAGCGATAAGGCCCAGCTGATGCGCCACCGCGCCGGCCACCTCGTTGGAGTCGCCGGTAACAATTTTAAGCTTTACGTTAAGCTTATTGATCAGCTGGGCGGCGGCTTGCGAGGTTTCTTTAAGAGGATCGGTGAAAGAAATCATGCCGGCGAAAATCAACCCCTGAGCTTCTTCTTTCTTCAAATCAAGAGATCCTCCTTGGCCTGCGGTTTCTTTAAAGCCGATAGCAATGGCCCGCTCTCCTCTTTCGCCGGCCTGTTTAAACCAGGCCAGAGCCTCATCTTTAGTTTCTTGGCTGATTTTATCTGTTTTGCCCCCGATCCCTAGCGAACCTACCGAAGACTCAAGAATAATTTCCGGAGCGCCGCGCGCGAGTAAAATCTGGCGCGAATCCATTCTATAAAGTGCTGAATTGACCTTCCTGATGGCATCGAAGGGCAGAGACTCCAAAAATTCGATCCGCTGCGCATCTTCAGCCATCTTCTTAGTGCCTACATTTAAAATTGCGGCGTCAAACGAGCCGTGCATTTTATTAAGCTTCTTGCTGGCGATAGAACTTACAAATGCCAGACGCAAAATCTCGGCGTGATCTTCGCCGAAATATTGGGCAATTGCCAATTTATTCTCGGTAATTGTGCCTGTCTTGTCCGTACAAAGAACATCAACGTTGCCGAGATCTTCCAGCGCCGTCAATCTCTTGATAACGACGCTGTTCTTGGCCAGAATCAGAGAGCCTTTAGAAAAAGCGAGAGTAGCGACCAGAGGCAGAGCTTCAGGAACCACGGCGACGACCAACGCAACAACGAAGACAAAAAACCCCAGATCAATGTGTCCAACTGTGATGAATTTGATCAGGAATATCAACATAGCGATTAGGAAAAAAAGAAAAGTGGCGAACTCCCCGATCTTTTTCAAATTAACTTCGAATTTGCTCGGACGCTCGATAGAGTTCAATTTCTCGAAGATGCCGGCGAAATAAGTGTGCTCACCCGTTGCGATAACGACCGCTTCGCCCCAGCCCCCGATGACACTCGAACCGGAAAATCCAAGATTGCGGGCGTCCAAATCATTTTCGATCGACTCCGAAACCGGCGCAGAATTTTTAGGAACCTCCATCGATTCGCCGGTCAAGATCGATTCATCAATGGTTAAATTCCTGGTTCGCAGGAATCTGACGTCGGCCGGTATCAGATCTCCCTCTTCCAAGAAAATGAGGTCGCCGGGGACGAGGTCTTGGGTGTTCATCTTTTTGATCTCATCATTCCTTTTGGTCCGAACATAACGAGTCAGGAATTTGCGTAAATTGAAGACCGACTTCTCCGCGTTGAACTCCTGGTAGAAACCCGACCCGACATAGATACAGATAAACGCGAAAATAAAAGAAGCGTCCAAGATTTCCCGGGTGATGAGATCAACGGCGGCGGCGAAAAACAGCAGGTAGATAAAGAAGGATGTAAATTGCCTTAAGAGAATACCCTTCCAATCAGGCTTTTTATACTCTATTAAATTCAATCCGTCTTTTTCGGCTCGAGTCTTGGCTTCAGCCGAGGAGAGCCCGTCCAGAGTCACATTAAAAGAGCGCAAAACTTCTTCGCCGGATTTTGAAAAGTAATCCTTGTATTTGAACATCTTGATGTCTAAATTATATGTGAAAAAATCGAATTAACGAAATCGATGATGTATAATGATAGCTATGAACGCTCCGAAAAACTTTTGGATCATCCTCGCGGGAACTGCCGGTTTGGCCTTGATAGCCTTTTTAATTTATAAGGCTAACACGGTCTCGGTTACCCAGGCCGCCTATACGGTCGCGAACCAGGATGTCCGGGAAACAGTGCTTGCGACCGGCGCCGTTACTTCAGAATATGATTTAAACCTAAGCTTCAAAAATAGCGGCCGGCTCGACAAGATCAGCGCCGCGGTGGGAGAAAATGTTAAAGCCGGAGCCCGGCTCGCCATACTCGACGAGAGCGATGCGAACATAGCAGTGGCTAAAGCTACCGCCAGCTTGGCGAGCGCGGAAGCGAGCTATACCAAGCTTGCAGCCGGCTCTTCTGCGGAGGAAATCGCCGTTGCCCAGGCCGCAGTTTCGAGCGCCCAGGTGGCTCTGGACAACGCGAAAAAGAATTATGACATAGTCGTGAGCCAGCAAAATGTGGCAGTCAAAAATGCTTACTCGGCGCTTTTGAACTCGGGGCTCACGGTCATCCCCGCTGCTAACAATCATTCTACCGGCACGGTCACCCTAAGCGGAACCTACACCGGCGCTCAATCAGGATCATACACCATAACCGTTTTTGCGTCCGGCATTAATGATATTAATTTTGAAATAAAGGGGCTGGAAGACGTTCCCGGCCGCGTCAATAGAGGAGCCTTGATCCCTTTCGGAACAAAAGGTCTCTCAATCACCTTCAGCAGCAGCGGAGTATTCAACTACAACGATCAATGGACGGTGGCTATTCCCGATACTAGCGCCGCGAGCTATGTCTCAAATTATAACGCTTATCAAACTGCGCTTCAGAACCAAAACCAGGCCGTCGCCTCGGCATCGAATGCTATCTCGACCGCGCAAGCCGCCTTAAATGAGGCGCAGGCAAAGCTCAATCTCCAAAAGGCGCCTCCGCGAGCGGAAGATATTGCGGCCGCGCAAGCCACAATCGCAACAGCTAAAGCGGCCCTGGATTCAGCTCAGAATGATTACAACAATAATATAATTTTTGCGCCGCTTTCAGGGACCATCGGCAGCGTGGATGCCAAAATCGGAGAGAATGTCGCGGCGGGCCGAGCGATTATCACTCTTTTGAACAAGAGCCTGCTCCACGTTGAATCAAATATTTCTGAATCTTCAATCGCGAAGGTTGAAGTTGGCCAAGATGTCGACATGACCTTGGATGCGCTTTCCCCGGACCGGCATTTCAGCGGCAAAATAATTTCTATCGACCCCGCCTCAACGGTTGTCTCGGGCGTTATAAACTATCGCGTTTTATCTTCGATCCCGGCCGACCCTAATATCCGGCCCGGCATGAGCGTCAACATGATGATCGTGATTTCTGACAAGCCGAATGTTCTGGCTGTTCCCAACCGCCTCATCAGGAATATTAACGGCCAGAAAGTCGTGGACGTTTTGAAGAACGGCCAGGCGGTAGAAACCGAGATTACAATCGGAGCGACCGGCGACAGCTTTACCGAAGTCACTTCGGGTCTGCAAATCGGGGATCAGATAGTTTCATCTAAATAAGAAAAAAGGTGATGCCTTTAATCAAGATGGAAAATATCCGGAAAACCTACGGGTCCGGAAAAGACAACGCCGTGTTGGCAATCAAAAACCTGTCAGTCGAAATCGAGTCGGGCGAATTTGTCGCGATCATGGGCGCCTCCGGCTCGGGAAAATCCACGATTATGCATATCATGGGGTTTTTGGACCGGCCGACCGGCGGGAAATATATTTTTGAAGGCCAAGATGTGACCTCGCTGGACGATGACCGGCTTTCCGAGATCAGAAACACAAAAGTGGGCTTTGTTTTCCAATCCTTTAATCTGCTGGCTCGGACCTCGGCCTTGGATAATGTGGCCCTGCCCATGCTTTATGCGCATCAATTTAACCAAGCCCAAATGGCCGAGAAAGCTAAAAAAATGCTCGATCAGGTCGGCCTTTCGGAAAGAACCGGCCATATGCCTTCGGAACTTTCAGGCGGGCAGCAGCAGCGCGTGGCAATCGCCCGAGCATTAATTAATAAACCGGCCGTAATTTTCGCCGACGAACCGACCGGCAACTTGGATACCAAGTCTTCGGAAGAAATCATGGAGATTTTTAAAACCCTCAATGAAGACGGCCACACAATCGTCTTTGTCACTCACGAAGAAAGCGTGGCCAAATACGCCAAACGAGTTATTAAAATCAAGGACGGAGAAATCATTAGCGACGAAAAGCGTCATCATAAAAAAGCCTAAAATGTTCATTCAATCTGTCAAAATAGCCCTCAACGCTCTTCTCCTTAATAAGACACGGTCGTTCTTAACCATGCTCGGGATCGTGATCGGTATTACGGCGGTAATTATTTTGAGTTCGGCCGGGGCGGGCGCTCAGTCTTTGATACTCGGCGCCGTGAAAGGCATCGGTTCCAATTTAATCTTTGTCGTCCCCGGCGGCACCGGCAATAACAAATTTGCCCCGCCGGCCTCGTCTCAGGGAGCGGTTATCACCACGCTTGTTGATGCTGATGTCAGATCTCTCCGGAATAAAGCGCTCGCGCCCGACTTGGCCTACGTGAGCCCTGAAGCGCGCGGACAATTTACCGTGGCCCGCGGCAGTGATAACGAGCTGGCGCTGGTTTCCGGCGAAGACGAAAATTATTTTACGGTAAGAGACATCACTCTCTCCGAGGGCGACTGGTTCACTAAAAATGACGTCGACGGACTAACCCAGGTCGCCATCTTGGGGTCAAAGATCAAAGACAATCTTTTCGGCGAAGAAGATCCAATCAATAAAATCATCAAAATCCATGAAATCAGCTTCCGAGTTATCGGCGTGATGGCGCCCAAGGGCATCGGCCCTTTTGGCGTTGATCAAGATAGCCAGGTGATTGTTCCGGTCTCGACCGCGCAGAAAATACTCTTGGGCATCAATTATTATAATCTGATCCAAATCGAGGCGGTCAGCGCCGACGCTATTCCGGCCGCCGAAGATGAGATCACCGCTATTCTAATGAATAACCATAGGATTAACGATCCGGCCAAAAACGACTTCACCGTCCGTAACACCGGCGATGCTTTGAATTTACTCACGACCATTACTGGCACTTTGACGCTCTTTTTGGCTGCGGTCGCCGGCATTTCGCTCCTCGTGGGCGGAATCGGCATTATGAACATAATGCTCGTTGCGGTAACCGAACGCACGCGAGAGATCGGCCTCCGGAAAGCTATCGGCGCGAAACGCAAAGATATTCTCCTTCAGTTCATAATCGAGGCCCTGGTCTTAACTATCTTGGGGGGCCTCTTCGGCATAGTTTTCGGAATTATCGGTTCTTACATTATTGCGCAGTTCGGCGGCTGGAGCTCAGCTGTTTCGATAAACTCGATCATTCTAGCCTTCGGCGTTTCCGCTCTTTTCGGCATAGTTTTCGGCATTTATCCGGCTAATAAAGCCTCTAAGCTCGATCCGATCGATGCCTTGCGTTATGAGTAGCTATATCTCAATTCGCGAGAATAGATAGCTGCCTAAAGCTAGGAAAATGGCGGTGAGTCCCCCTAGAACCAAAAAGTCGGTCCAGATATTAAACTGCGCGATACCGGTGAAGGCAAACCGCAAGCCATCCACTCCGTAGCTTAGCGGGTCAAATTTAGCGACAGCTGCAATGGCCCCCTCGCCGATCGGGAAGAGCGCACCCGACAAAAAGAAAAGCGGCATAATCAGAAAATTCATAATAAGAGGAAATGACTCCATGTCATCGAGCTTGGAAGCGATGGCCGTGCCTATAGCGGTAAAAATCAGGGCCATGAGCGCCATAAAAATGATTCCCAAAGGCCACGATGATAATTCCGGCCTGAAACCTATAAACCAGGCGATCACAAATATGACCAGCCCCTGGAAAAGAGCCGTCGTGGCTCCGCCCAAGGTTCGGCCGAGCATTATTTCAAAACGGGAAACCGGCGCAACCAGCGTCTCTTTTAGAAACCCGAATTGTTTATCCCAAATTATGCCGAGGCCCGACATAAGCGCGGTCGTCATGATGCTCATAGCCATGATCCCGGGCGCCAGAAATTCAATATAACTGCCTCCTTCGGCTTTGGCGTAAATTGACCCGAATCCATATCCAAAAGCAACTAGATACAGCAAAGGCTGGCCGATCGCGCTTAAAATTCTGGGTTTAGACCGAAAATATCTTTTTATCTGACGCAGCCAAAGGATATAAATAATTTCCATGGTTATTTTCTTGTTCCTCCTCCCCACATCTGCCGCTGTTTTCGGAGGGCATCCAGCGAACTAGCGCCTTCTTCGCGGATAGTCCGGCCGGTTAATTTAATAAAAGCGTCTTCAAGAGTTGCCGCGCCGGCGGAAGCCTTGATCTCAGCCACCGTCCCCTGCTTCACAACTTGACCATGATCGATCACCGCCACTTTTGACGCTGCCTTTTCCGCCTCTTGCATATAGTGAGTCGTAAAGAAAACCGTTATGCCTTCTTTTTTGTTCAAGCCCTCAATATAAGTCCAGATATGGTTGCGTGTTTGCGGGTCGAGGCCGAGCGTCGGCTCATCCATGAATAATATTTTGGGGTGGTGCAAAAGCCCGCGCGCAATTTCGAGCCGCCGCTTCATGCCGCCCGAGAAAGTCTTAACCAAATTATCGCGGCGATCCCAGAGCTCGACGAACGTCATCAGCTCTTCGATTCTCTTCTGGCGTAAGTCTCGGTCTAACCCATAAAGCACGCCGTGAAAATCCATGTTTTCATAAGCAGTTAATTCGTCGTCGAGGCTTGGATCCTGAAAAATTATGCCAAAAGATTTTCTAACGGCATCGCGAGCCCGGCTAACGTCATGGCCATTAACTTGAATGCCGCCGCCGGTGGGCGTAAGCAAAGTCGTGAGCATTTTGATCGTGGTGGTCTTACCCGCTCCATTCGGACCCAGAAAAGCAAAAATATCGCCTTTTTCGACGTCAAAAGAGACGTTATCCACGGCCTTGATTTGACCGAAGGTTTTAACCAAGTTTCTAACCTCAATAATCTTTTCCGCCATCCAGATTTTAAATTATGCGAATTTCTTGTGGTAAGCGGCCATAGCTTCTTTGATTAGCGCATGTGCTTTTTCAGGGCCATGAAAATCCCCGACTTTGACGCTGTCGCGGCCGGTTTGCGGAATCTTATAGGTTTCAAAAAATGATTTTAAGTCTTTCATCTCGTAGGGCGTTAGGTCGGTAACAGTTTTAACATGGTCATAGCGCGGATCTTTCTTATTGACACAGATGATTTTGTTGTCGGTCTCGCCGTTATCGATCATCTCCATCACGCCGACGACGCGGCCGTGGACTAGAGTGCCCGGCAAAATTGGACCAGTCGAGAAAACAACGGCATCTAAGGGGTCGTTGTCCCCTTCGTTCCAAGTATTGGGCACATCGCAGTAATTAACCGGATAATGCATCGGGCCATACAAAACGCGGTCGAGCTCTAAGATGCCGAGCTCCTTATTGTATTCATATTTATTAAAGTCTCCTTTTGAGATCTCAACGATCAAGTTTAATTCATCCGGCGCCTTGTCCTGCTTAATGGTGTGGAAATGTGATTTCTCCATTGGTTTATAAATTTAATTTGTTCTGAAAGTATAGTATTTCTATGATTTAAAATCAAAACAGCCGAGCCATGTGCGCCCGACTGTTAAAATGCTTTAACCCCCTCTCTACTATTTTATACTACCGTCTATCTTCAGAGCCGCGCTGCCGGTAAGAGGTACGCCGTCGGATGAAACAGCGGCATCCGCGCCAACCTGTTCTTCGGCGGCTGCGGGGGCCAGTTCGGCTCCCCTTAGGACTTCGAGCTGGTTGATGAGAGTGCCCGAAACAATAACTTCAGTTGCCGGAGCCTGTTCTGCCCCAATCACAGCCTTAGCTGAAATCGCATCATCACTATTAATAGTAGTTGTCACCGGAAGAGTATCAGATGTCGTAGGAGCCGGTGAAGCGGCGCGGGCCGTCAAGATCCCCTTAAGAACTTTGGCGTGAGCTTTGATAGCGGCCTCAAAATTTGAACTGACCGCTACAGCCGCAGCAGCATGATTGCTCGCTTTGATCGCTTCGACAGTTTTTACCGCCTCGCTGGACTGAACTTCAAAATTCGCTTTTACTTCGGCTTCGGTTCTGGCATCCAGCCGGCCGGCGGCGGCCAATTGCTCCGCTTCTTCCAGCCTCCTCGTCGCAAATTCTGTCTGAGCCTTTGCCTTAGCTTCAGTGCTAAGAGACAATGCCACCCGGGCTCCCTCAGTCACGTTCTTAATTGGATATAAAATATCTCCCGGCAACGAACTTTCGGCGGCAAAAGCAGCAGCTCCCCCTCCTCCCAACAACAGCATCACGGCTAAAAATATTGGCATAAATTTTAGTTTAATTAATAATTGTTTCTTGCCTGTCTGCCGGGCCAAATCAGCATTTCTTACAGGTCCGTTTTTAATAAAATACACAATATTCTCTCGGATCAAAGATTTTTTTGATTCTGAAAGCCGGACGCTTTGGGCTTCCCGAATCATCTCTTCAAAGATCTTATGATTGTTGTTATTTGTCATTGGCTTTTGTATTTAATAGCTCTCTCATTTGCTTCAAGGCCCGGTTCAACCTAACCGAAACATTGTTCTCGCTCTCTCCGATCATTTGGCTTATCTCCTGGGGCGAGAATTCATTAATGTATCTCATGACGATCACTTCCCGATATTTATGATCCAGACCGTCTAGCAGTTTCAGCATATCTTTAGCTTCGATGCCGGTTTCGATAACCGACGCGCTATCCCGGCCTCCCTCCGAAGAACTTAAGTCAAAGCCCTGATCTCTCAATTCATCCAGCGATAGAGCCTTCTTGCGCCGATATTCATCAATAATCATATCGTTGGCAATCTTGTAGAGAAGCGCTCTCAGATTTTTCACTTCGTTGCCCTTCTCGAGATATTCCCAGGCCTTGATAAATATATTTTGGACCATATCTTCAGCCGTAGACCGATCTGAGATACGGAAATAACAATGCCTGAAAAGAGCATCCGAAAAATCCTCGTAGGTTGTCAAAAAATCCTGTTCGTTAATGGTTTTCATATGTGAGCCGTGAGTATTAGGCGAATCTTACAGAGCTAGACCGCCAATCGAAATAAGGTGGCCAACCGGCCCTTCGCCCGGCAGATTATATTACAATAACCGCCGTTTTTACCGCAACAATCTACACAAGCAATAAAGTGTCTGTGGCAATTATCGTACCGGCAATTGATGTAATTTTCGGATTTAGATCCGCAGAGCTCGCAAGCGGCGACAATTTCGTGCTTCACATCCTCGGTATTAAAGCCGACTAGGATCCGGTTATCAAAAACATAGAGCTTACCTTTAAAGTCTTCATTCGGATATTGTTCCATGTAAGTATGTATGCCGCCTTCTAATTGGTAAACATTTTTAAAACCATTTTCGATTAAGAGTCCCGAAGCTTTTTCGCAGCGCACACCGCCAGTGCAGACCGGCACAACTTCCTTATCTTTCAAATGCGAGATTTTGGGCAAAAACTTGGGTAAATCGCGAAAGTTATCTACTCCGGAAAGAATTGAGCCTTCAAAATAGCCGCTCTTGGTTTCGTAATTATTGCGCATGTCGACGATGTAGAATTCGCGGCCCGATTTGATCCAAGCTTTCAGATCTTCGGGCTTCAAATATTTTCCCGTTACCCGCTTCTCTGGGTCGCTAAGCGCGCCGAAACCGCTCGTTACGATTTCATCTCTAACCTTAACTATTAACTTCGGAAACGACTTGCCTCCTCCCTCACTTCGCTTAAACACAATGTCGCTAAATTCCGGCAGTGCTCGCAAGGCTTCGCAGTACTTCTGAACATCCTCTTTTCGACCTTCCAGCGTGCCATTGATACCCTCTTTAGCAATCAAAATCCGGCCCTTAAGGCCAAGAGACATGCATAATTCACGCTGAGCCTTACAGAGCTCGGCGGGATCGTTAATAGCCACATATTTGTAATACAAAATCACCTCGAATTGCTGCTCCATAGCCATGAATATTAGCAGAATCAGCCGGCTTGTCGACTGTTTGACGCTATTGTGCCTTGGTGGTATAACTCATATCGGAGTTGTACAGTTCATGGATGGGAACGCAACCAACAAGGCAGTCAGAGTATTCAGGCCAGTCTCCAAGAACCGCGTGATCGGCATCTACTTCCAACTCTTTTTCATGTGGATGAAGATGCCCCGCATGAAGCGAGCCCACTCGAAGCGCGGCAATCCGATCCCTCACGACGCCTTGATCTTTCACAAGGCGATCTGGGACACGTTCAAGATCTGCGGCATGAACATCTACTTCGGGCCGTTTGCCACGACGAATCGCCGGACCGCATGGTTCCACTTCGTTACGACAGACGGTGACGAGATCATCATAGACATGATGCCTCTCGCCATGCCGAGTGGATCGTTCATGTCATGTCCGATCCTCGTGATGAAGAGCCAAGATCCGGACTGGTTCAACCGGTACAAGCCGGGCGAGATGACGCCGCAGGAAGAGTATGTGATGTTCAGCCCCTCATATCTTCTGGAGACGCGAGCGATCAACAACGAAATGATCCGAGCTCTCCCCAATGAAGAAGAGTGGGAAGCCGTCCAGCAAGAATACTCCTGGCTTGTGACGCAGCCGAGCTACGCCTCGGCCTGAAGCACACCGCAGTCGCACCTCCCGGCAAGAGGTGCTATTTTTTACCTAAAAATTCTCGTCTAGGGCCTGGTTAACCAGCGCATCAGCGGCCGAATTTTCTTCGCGGGGAATGTGATTGAACTTAATATTTTTGAAATTATTTTTAAGAACCTCAACTTCTTTGAAAAGCATTTTCAAATTGGCGTCTTTCACTTTGTACTGCCCAATAATTTGCCGGTGCATTAACTCGCTGTCGGTTCGGACCTCGATCGCATCGCTTGGCTTGGCTAACTGCTTTAGCTCGGTCAAGGCCAAGATCATAGCTTGATACTCAGCTGTGTTGTTAGTCCCCTCGCCCAGATATTTCTTAAATTTCTTTTGCCATGAGATCTTGCCGCTCTCATGATTTTCGATTACAACCCCGCTGGCCGACGGCCCCGGGTTACCGCGCGAACCGCCATCAGTATATACTATGATCTTACTTTCCATGGATATGGTTCGCTTATTTTAATCTGAAAACCAGCCGCAGCCTTGTGTCCGCCCCCGCCGTATTTTTGAGCAATTTTGGCCACGTCAACTGTCCCGTCCGAACGCAGAGAAACTTTAAGCGAATCGCCTTTACGCCGATAAACAATGCCCAAAGGCGGCATTTTTTTGACCAGCGCATTGCCTAGTTCGGAATGAATCGTCGTTGGAGAATTAGCAATGAGGGTTCGATAGCCCTCGAATTCGGCCTCCTCGGCTCCCTCAACCATTTCTTTGATGATTCTGTTTTTGAAATTAAGAATCGCGCGCCCCTCGCCAACAATTCTCTTTCTCAGCTCAGCTTTTTCCAGGTCTTTGGCCAATTTGTCCCATGTTTTGAAGTCCATACTGTAGACCGACAAGGCTGAAGCGATTTCGGGCGATTCTTTCAAATTAAATTTCCAGAGATCGACGTCCTGTACGTAGAGCAGCAATTTGGGAATAGTTTTTCCGGGGTGAAAATATTTCCAAGCGAGGACAGCGCCAGACTGATCAATCGCAAAGGAATGATGCGGAATAGATTCAACCAGGCTTTGCGCAGTCACATGATGGTCGATCACGGTCAACGACTTAGATTTGCTCGCGATATAAGTCATTGCCTCCTCCGGGAAACAAAAATCGAGCAGATATATATCTTTCCCGGCCAAATCGGCCGGAGGCGGCGTATGATGCTCCTGAGGAATATAGTCGGCCTTATTCTTAAACTTCTTCCAGGCAGCATAAGCGGCGCCGAAGCCGTCGGGGCAATTACCATGGTAGATAACAACAGCTTTGAGCTTTGAGCTTTGAGCTTTGAGAGATGCTGAACTATTGATTTCTAAAGTCTTCTTTCTCATTTTCTATAAGCTAAAAGCTATAAGCTATGCCTAAGCGCTTCGATAGCCGGCATCTTTTCACCGGCTAAGAAATCGAGCATCGCTCCCCCGCCCGTCGAAACCAAATCTATCCTGCTATTTAACTTAAGTTCGGTAATAATCTGAGCAGTCTCGCCGCCGCCGACTATCGAAAGGGCGCGCGATTTGGCGATGGCTCTAGCAATTGTTTTAGAACCTTCCGCAAACTTTTTGTCTTCAATATAGCCCATCGGACCGCCCCAGATGACCGTTCCGGCCTTTAGAATTCTGTCGGCATAAAGTTTAGCCGTTCTGGGACCGATGTCTAATATCCTGCCTTCATTATTTTTGGCGTAATCAACAGGGGTGACGATTTTTTCATTAACCGACAGTTTTTTAGCCTCTTCAATCATTTCTGCTTCGAAAAGAGATCCGCCGATATCAACACCGCTGGCCTTAAGAAAGGTATTGGCAACGCCGCCGCCGACTAAAATATAATCTATTTTTGAAATAAGGTTTTTGATGACTCCCATTTTGTCGGCCATCTTGGCCCCGCCCAGAATTAGTAGAAACGGCGACTTGGGACTCTGCATCGCCCGCGTCAAATGAGCCACTTCGCGCTTAAAATTAGGCCCCATGCGGCTGGGAATGAATTTAGTAACGCCCACATTTGAGGCATTTTCCCGGTGCGCGGTCGCAAAATCATCGTTGATGTAGACGTTGCCCAGCGAGGCTATTGTTTTAGCCAAGCCGGCATCGTTCTCGGATTCGCCCTTCAAAAACCTGGTATTTTCGAGCAAGAAAATAGAACCCGGCCTTCCCAGGCGAATTATTTCCGCGGCTCTTGGCAGATCTTTGTTGTCGACAAAGACAACCCTTTTCTTGAGCTTCTTTTCGAAAAGCTTGGCAAAACGCTTAAGACTGAACTTAAGATCTCTCCCCTCGGGCCGCCCTTCGTGGCTTAAAATCACAACCTTGTTCTTCGAAGACGCGAACTTCTTAATTCCGTTTACGGCCGTCAAAAATCTGAGCGATTTAGATTCATCTTTGGCATCTTTGATATCGAGGTTCGTTCCAAAAAGGTATGTCATACATTAATAATTGTTTCTTTTAGACTAGCAAACTTCTCTTTAATAAGAGTATCCCTAACCACTTCAAAAACAAAGCGGTAGCCCTTTTGGTTCAAATGCAGGCCGTCCTCAAAATAATTCTCCCAATTAGGCCGGGCCATCATAATCGAATAAATATCTATAAACAAAGCGCCGGTGTGGTCGCATAAATCCTTGATCAAGCCGTTATACTTCACCGCATACTGGTTTTTATAGACCAGGTCTTTGCTCCAATAGACCGGGTTAGTCTTCGACTCGTCAACCGGCAAGAGCGACATAAAGGCTATCTTTTTGCTGAAAATATTAGTCAGGCCATGGATCTCGTTGAGGTTCCGGGCAAAAACAGACGGCAGAACATTAAAGTCGCCGGACGCTTTAGAGACCGAAGAATCGTTCTTGCCGATATCGAAAATGATAATATTGTCTGCATCTATGTTGACCCGCTTGCGTAATTCAAACTGAACGCGTTCCAAAACACTCTGCGAATTACTGGACGGAATACCCAGATTATAGACAATATAATTTATGTAATGTCTCGATATGCCGGAATTCTCGGCTGAGCTCGCTTCGAGATAAGAACGCAGTCGCTGCACCCATCCGCCCTCGTTATCCCAGACTCCGTAGACATTGCTGCCTCCAAAAACCAAAATATTAGCCACGTTAATATCTCAACAATTAAATCTTAAAACTCAAAACTTTTAATAGTGTAGCATTTTACAGACTGAGCCGCTAGATAGTAGTATATGGATATGAAAAGTCTTAAGTGGGATCTTGACGACATATTGCCAGTCGGTAAATTCGACCACCTTTACCAAGAAACGGCTTTGGCGATAGGGCGGATCGATGAACTATTAAAGAAGCTCAGCCCGGATATGCCGGAGGCCGAGTTTGCAGAAATAATTAACTTTGAAGAAAATCTGACAAGCAAATTGATGCGGCTCTATGAGCTGCCGAGCTTGATGGAATCGGTTGATGAGAAATCAGAAAAAGCTAAATTCCTAAAAAATCGCGCCAAAGACCTTTACCTCCAATTCATTGATAAAAAGCGCCCCCTCGAGCACTGGATCAAAGGGAAAGAAGTCTCCGGTTTCAAAAAACTGGATGATGCGAATGCCCAACGTCTTTTCGCGGCTCTCCCCGACCTCGCATATGTACTGGGCTATGAAAGAGAAGCGGCCAAGCATACTTTAACCGAACGCGAAGAAAAAATAATGACCGAAAAATCCGCGAACGGCGAAGACGTGCTGATCGATCTCCGCGAACTGCTGGAAACTGAGTTGTCTTTTTCGTTTAAACCTTACAAAAATAAGCCCGCCCGGATCATAAAACGGCCGGAATTGATGTCGCATGTTTCAAGTAAAATTCCAGCGTTTAGAAAAGCGGCTTACGAAGCGCTTTTCTCTAAATACAAAGATAACTTGGATAAATTCTTCATGATTTATCAGGGCGTGGTTAAAAATTGGGTTAATGAAGCCAAGCTCAGGGGCTTTAAATCCCCGATTGCGATGCGTAATTTTGCCAATCACATTCCTGACCGGGCAATCGAGGCGCTGCTAGATGTGTCCGCCAAGAATGCCGATGTTTTTCAGAGATACTTTAAATGGAAAGGCAGGGAGTTAGCTTTGGAGCTTGGTCAAAAAAGGAAGACGGTGAAACTTTCGAGATTCGATCTTTATGCACCGATACACAAAACTGACCGGAAAATTACCCTGCCGGAAGCTATTAAGCTTGTTCTTAATACATTTCAGGAATTTTCTCCCAAGTTTGCCGGCTTAGCTAAGCAAATCATCGACGAAAAGCATGTCGACTCAAACCCCGGACCGACCAAACGAGACGGCGCTTTTTGCGCTACGGTCGGACCTGAGATCACCCCCTATGTTCTTTTGAATTACACCGGCCGAAGCCGCGATGTTTCAACCTTAGCGCACGAATTGGGCCATGGCGTTCATTCTTTGTATGCAAATTCGCATTCAATCAGTTCCCAGCACGCCAATTTGCCGCTCTCTGAAACAGCTTCGACGCTGGGCGAGCTGATCTTGTTTGAAAAAATGCTCGCGCGAGAAAAAAATCCTAAAATCAGGAAGGGTATGCTTTCGGACAAAATCAGCGAGGCATATGCGACCATTCTCCGCCAAAATTATTTTGTGAGGTTCGAAATCAAAGCTCACGATGAGATTACGAAAGGAATATCGTCGGAAGATCTATCGAATCTTTGGCTGGATACTTTGAAAGAACAATTCGGTGATTCGGTTAAAGTTGATCCGGTATTCAAATATGAATGGGCTAATATCCCCCATATTGTGAGCACGCCGTTTTATTGCTACGCCTATAATTTCGGCGAGCTTTTGTCGCTGGCCCTTTTTAAAAAGTATAAAGTTGAGGGCGCCTTATTCGCGAAGAAGATTGAAAAACTCTTAGCCTACGGCGGATCAAAGAACCCGGTTGACGCGCTCCAAGAGATCGGCGTAGATATTTCCTCGCCGGATTTTTGGCAAGACAGTTTTGAGACTATCAAAAAGTGGCAGGAAGAATTGGAGAAGTTATAGCCGATGACGTTTAGTATATTCGGTCTAAGAAGAACAAAACGAGGCCGAGGCCGGAGCCTACGATTGAAATAATCCAAAAACGCATAGTGACTTGGGACTCGGGCCAACCGATCGCTTCGAAGTGATGATGGAGCGGAGTTGAGAGGAATATTTTCCTCTTGAAGAGCTTTTTGCTGGTGAGCTGAAGAAGAACCGAGATTGATTCAATAACGGGAACGGCGAAAAAGAAAGGCAGCAGGAAGACCGTGTCGGTTAACATGGCCATTACTCCCAACACCATGCCGAGCGCCATTGAACCGGTATCGCCCATAAAGAATTTAGCCGGGTGGACGTTGAACCAGAGAAAAGCTAAGAGACAGCCGACGATAGCTCCGCTCATAACCGATAAGTTGTATTTTTGGAGAACAAAAGCGATCACGGTATAAGAAACAAAAGAGAAGAGGGATACTCCGCCCAAAAGACCGTCCAGACCATCTGTCTCATTAGCCGAGAAAGTGGCCGCAATAATAATAAAGGCGAAAATCGGAAAATAGAGCCAGCCGAAATCAATCGCGCCGAAAAAAGGAATGCTGATCGTCGTTTTCTGAAGAATAAAGTAAAACCACCATGCCCCCAAAAGCCCCAAAATAGTGTAAGCCACCAGCTTGTGTTTTATCTTGAGCCCTCCGCCAAAAGGACCGATCCGAAAAACGCCGAGCAAGTCGTCAAAGAGGCCCAAAACGGCGGCAATGCCCAGGGCCGCGAGCGGAATATACGTTTGCGAACGGCTTATAAAGTTTAAGAAATGCAGCGACCCGGCCGATAAATAATCCGCCAGAGCAAAGACTACGGCAAAAACCAGCACGGTGCCCCAGATAATGATGCCTCCCATAGTCGGAGTCCCCTCCTTCTTCTTGTGGAGAGCCGAAAAAACCGGTGTCGATCCGTCTTCGCGGATTTGCTTGCCGAAATTGAGGCGCTTCAAGGCCCTGATAAGCGGCGAAGTCATGATCATGGCTACCGCAAAAGCTGCGATTGTAAATCCGAGTACTCTAATCGCTTCTCCTACTTGTGATTCCATGAGTTGAGAATATTGTTGGTTTCGTTAAATCGGTCGGCCGTACCTAGTAGAATTATAACTTTATTCGGAGTTTTGCCGGCGCCGATAAAAATGGAGATTAGGTTGCCGATGGCTTCGGGCGTAGTGCCGGTTTTGCCGCCTAAGAAATCGCTGCGGCCGGCGAACTGGTTGATATTACTTAACGTTCTCCGCTTGCCGCTCTTATAATTATAAACCGTATCCGTTTTTTCGCGCGTAAATTTGAATAAGTCCGGTTTATTGTTAAATATGTAGGTCACAAGTTTGTCTAGATCCTCGACGGTCGATTGGTTCTGATATGATAAACCAGTCGGGTCGGCAAAATAAGTATTGCGCATGCCGATCTTATAGGCGTAGCTATTCATGGTGTCGACGAATCTTTGCCGGCCGTAATAATCGGCGATCGCATCGCCGGCGACATTACTGGAAACGATCAAGAGCGCTTTTTCTAAGTCTCGCTCGGAATACGTTTCGCCAACCGAGAAGTTACCCGCGAAACCCTCAACTTCCGGGTCAATTTGTTTAATCTCGATTTTGTCATTCGGTAAGGTTACGTCGCGGGCGACCAAAGCAGTCATAAGCTTAGTAAGCGATGCGATTGGCCAGCGGCGGTTCTCGCTCGAGGATTCCAGCTTGGCCCCGCCGGTTGTATAAACGCCGTAAGCCGCGGCGGTAGTCTGGGGCTCGTCGCTCGCTGAGGCCAAAGAGACGACGCTGCCGTTTGATCTCGCTATCGAAGTTTGGTTAAATTGCGCTGTTTGATTTGTCAGGCTGCTCGAAATTCCGGCTACAGATTGCCTCCCGAATTCTTTAGTCAGAAATACTCCGCCTAAAATGATGGCCAAAGACAATAATGCTAATTTTCTTGAGAGCTCGAACATTAGTTTTTGATTATTTTTTCTTCAACAACGGGTTCTGAGAATTTCTTGATCAAACCGTTGAACTTTAGGAAATCAGGAAGTTCGCTCTGAGAATTTAAACCTAAATATTTCCAAAAATCAAACGTAACTGTGTAAAGAGCGCTGCCCGATTTATCTTTTTCATTTTCTTTTTGGATTAAACCCCGCACTAAAAGGTTCCGGAGGATAAAGCTTGAGTTAACGCCGCGGATATAATCAATTTGCGCTCTTGGAACCGGCGCCAAATACGCGATGATGGCCAGGGTTTCCAGGCTGGCCGGCGAGAGGTCAGAATCAAGTTCTTCTTTTACCACCTTTCTAACTGCCTCCTGAAGCTCCGGCTTGGTCGTAAGAGTCGCTTTATCTTCCAAGATCATTAAATTCAAGCCGCGATTGGCCGCTTTTAGATCCTCCGCCAATACTAAGAGGCTTTCGCGGACTTTTTTCTCATCAACTTCGAGTATCTCAGCCAACTTTTTGATTTTAACCGGTTCGCCGTAAATAAATAATATGGCTTCCAGGCTGGCGGTTAGATTTGTTTCACTCATTGGTCAATATTTAAACTTTAGCGATCTTAATATCTTTGAAATCCTCTGTTTGATCAACTTTGATTAAACTATCCTTCAGAAGATGCAAAATTGCAAGGAAGATGACTACTATCTCCGTCCGGTCTTTGCCCCGGGCGACCTCAGAAAAGTTTGTCGAAGCCATTTGAGTCACTCTTCGGAGCAACTCTTTCATTTTTTCTTCAAAATTTATCAGCGTAACTTTGCCGGTTTCCATCTTAGGGAAAATAACGGTTAGTTCATTCGCCAGATTTTCGACGATCGTCTTCAGATCATCAGCCGAGAGAGCCTGGCTAAAGAAAAAGCCTTTTTCCGCTTGCAGGAAAAAATCACGGCTATAGGAAACTTTCTTAGCCCAGAGATTCTTTATATTTTTCTCAGCCTGTTTAAATTCTTTGTATAAACGCAGCCGATCTTCAAGATCTTTAATTTCTTCCTGCTCTTCATTCGAGAGCTCGAGATTGGGCAGAAGCGTGTGCGATTTAATAAGAATAAGTTTCGAGGCGACTGATACAAAATCGGCCAGAACCTTAGGATGAACGTTGGTAAGAGTATTTAAATAATTTAAAAAATCAGCCGTTACCTCGGCGAGATTAACTTTGGTGATCTCCAGGTCTTTGCCCTCGATTAACTCCAGGAGCTTATCGAGCGGGCCGGAAAACTCGGCGGTTTTCAGTTCATAGGCGTTCATCGGGCTCTTTAATTGCCTTCGGCTTGAAGCGAAGCTTTGATGTAATTATTCCGCGGGTCCCACAACATCCAACCGTTATATATCTTATTTATTTCAGCTTGGCTGAGCGATTCGCAGGTTTTAGTAGTGGTGGTTTTCTTAGTCTTCGGGTCGGTTGTCGCGCCATAAACATACTTGCAAAGGGAATCAGTTGTAGCCGTGATTTGAGCCTTTATTTTGGCGGCATCATAAGTTGCCCCTAGGTCGAAACTTTGGAGCCACGGCCGGAGCTTGGCACTAATCGGCAATTTATCACTAATAGCTGATGAGGAACTCGCCTGGCCGGCATCTGCTAATGTTATTTGTTTTTGGTTATAAGTTATCAGTCTATTATAGGCGCTCTCCATCGAAGCTTGGATGATTTCATATGGGTATTGCGCCGGATTTTTGTAGCCGAAAAGCCCGGGCCCGAAATGCGACGGGTAAACCATCGGGGCGACATAATCAAAATTTTCGAAGGCATATTCAATAACTTGCCCAATGCCCATATCGTCGGTATTGACCGTCGTGAGTCCGAAAACATCGGCCGAAATCTTCGTATTCGACATATTGGCATGCAAATATTGGAAGAAACTCCTGATAACGTCACTCTTTTTCTCTTTAGTTAAATCAGTGTGCGGATATTGCATGAGGCTCAGGTTGCCGTCAGATGGGAAGCGCAGATAATCGAAATTGATTTCGTCGAATCCCCTTGCCGTTGCGTCTTGCGCAATTGAGACAATGTATTTCCACGCATCTTGGCTACCCGGATCAATCCAAGCTAATCCGCTCTTGTCGGTCCAGGTTTTACCGGTGGCGCTATTTTTAATCGCCAAATCCGGCCGCGCTTTGGCTAAAATCGGGTCTTGAAAATCAGTGACGCGGCCGATCACATAAATGTTGTTGTCGTGAAGTTTCTTGATGAGTGCATTTATTTTAGGAATGCGAACTTGCCGCGCGCCGGCCTTAACAACTTCGGGAAGCTTGATGTCATAAGTAACTGTGCCTGAAAAATCTTTGAGGTCAATTACAATCGCATTAAGCTCGGTCGTTTTGATCAGATTAATCAAATAATCCATCTTGGCGGAGCTTCCAGCCGACCAAGAAGTCGCATAAACCGCTTTTATAAGCTTGGGCGGATTAGCTAGATGCGGTTGGTTGGGCAAATCTGTCTTAGGGTCGATAATTTCTGTGGGCGTCACAGCCGGGCTTGGGCTCGTCTCCCCGATGCTCGCAACTTCAGGGGTTAAATTGACCTCGTTGTGTCTCGAAAAGGCAAAGATTCCGGCACCCAAAACCAGCACAGCAATTGTCGGCAGGACAAATCTTCTCATTGATTTTATATTACGCTTTTAAACTTATGAAAGCAATGGAAATCGAGGAATACTAGGTGTATAATCCTGTTGATGTCACTCGCCATATACCGGAAATATCGGCCGCAGTCATTTGAGGATTTGATCGGCCAGGAAACGGCCGTTGAGGTGTTAAGAAATGCGGCAATTAAAGATAAAATCAGCCATGCTTATTTGTTCTACGGCCCGCGGGGAACGGGCAAAACTACAGCCGCGCGCTTGCTTGCCAAAATCGCTAACTGCGAAACCCGCCGCGACGACCCCAAGTTCAAAGCTAAGGGCGAACCCTGCAACGAATGCCGGCCCTGCAAAGAAATCGAGGAAGGCCGCGCGCTCGACGTTGTTGAAATAGACGCGGCTTCCAACCGCGGAATTGATGAAATTCGAAACATTAAAGAAGGCATTCGCCTCTCCCCCAGTTCTTATACTTATAAGGTCTATATTATCGACGAGGCTCATCAGCTAACCAAAGCCGCCGCTGACGCGCTTTTAAAAACCTTGGAAGAACCGCCGGCTCATGCGATCTTCATTCTCGCTACGACCGAATATGAAAAAATCCAGCCAACTATAACTTCACGAACTCAACGAATTCACTTTAAGCGCTTGGCCATTTCAAAAGTTGTTGAGAAACTAAAGAAAATAGCTGCCTCCGAAAAGAAAGTAAAAATTTCTGACGACGCGCTTGACCTCATCGCCGTTACTTCCGAAGGCAGTTTACGCGACGCCGAATCGTTATTAGACCAAGTGATCTCGCTTGGTGATAATCTAGAGCTCGAAAGAATCGAAAATATTTTAGGCAAAGTTGGCTTTGTCCGCACTTCTTCGCTTGTTAGCCGCCTTATTGCCAATGACATCGCCGGCTCGCTCGAATATCTGGCCGAGATTCAAGAGGCCGGGTTTAATATTATCGACCTAACCAAAGACGTCATCCACTATCTCCGCCGAGTACTGGCGCTAAAGTTTGATCCAAAATTAGAAGAGATATTTAAAACCGAGCTGACCGAGAATGAAATTAAAGAATTAAAAAATCACGCCAAGCAAGCTGACGGCGATAAAACTATTGCACTCTTAAAAAATCTTATTCGCGCCTACAGCGAAATGCGCTACTCGCCTTTTGCCATCGTGCCGTTAGAGGTCGCGATTATAGAATCCCTAAAATAAGCCAATCCTCGGCTTTGCCTCGGCAACAGGGTTGGCTTGCTTGTATAAGAGTCTCCAGAAGACTAATTGGGCAGACTTCAACCTCACTGCTCGTCTTCTCCGCGCTAATGCGCTCGAAGATCGATCTCAAGTAAAAAAGAAAGACGATCCCCGGAGGAATCGTCGTGAATGCGGGTGTCTGGATTTGAACCAAAGAGCTACTCACTGCTAGAGAGACGCTCTAACCAACTGAGCTACACCCGCGTTATGTGATGGCTGGTTACCCGGCCATCGATGATTAGAGGGCCCGCGGACGGAAACTGGATGGGGCGGCGAGGCCCGCGGTGCCCAGAAGGTACTCATCCCGACAGCTCTTGCGAACCACCAAGGAAGGTTTTTATAATAATCCCACCTTTATTCTGTGTCAACATCAAAAAAAGACAACTCCACGCCAGGAGTTGTATGAAATGTTGGCCTCGGCTGGTGTTACCCAATTATCGAAGAGAACGATGCGCGCGTGTTCTCTTAGTGTCGCTTTACCTTGCTACCGCTCCAGTTACCCGGATTGGGACAAAGCGAGGAACCTACATCCCAAGGACGGCCGCATACTGCTCTTTGCGAAAGAGTGGTCCCCACACAAGCTCTGGCGAGAACCGCGCGGTGATCCTTGGGGTATCCGATATTGACCGAGGCCGGAAGGAACGACTACTGACTTGCTTCTATTTTTAGTATATCATATCGGCACAAACCATGGACATAATTAAGAAACTCAGTTGGCGTTACGCGGTGCAGAAATTTGATCCGACTAAAAAAGTCTCGGACAAAGATTTTGATGTCTTGATTGAAGCTCTGCGCCTCTCGCCTTCTTCATTCGGCCTACAGCCGTGGAAATTTGTGGTCGTGAAAGATCCGGCTATCCGGCAGAAACTTCATGAGGCCGCCTACAATCAGTCGAAGGTGATCGACGCTTCGCACTTTATTGTTCTCTGTTCCATGGAAAATATCACGCCCGAGCTGGCCGACCGATACGTTGAATCGGTCGCTAAGGCTCGCAATGTGTCTATGGAGTCTCTCGCCGCGCTCTTAAAGAGCCGCCGCGGGTTCATAGAAGGGTCAACTAAAGAAGAACTGTCTACATGGGCCTCAAACCAAGTTTTTATCGCCTTGGGAGTGCTTTTAACCACGGCAGCGGCCATGAATATCGATGCCGGACCAATGGGCGGCTTTGATGACGAAAAATTTGATGAAATATTGGGCTTGAAAGAACTTGGCCTAAAATCCCGCGTTGCTTGCGCCATCGGCTACCGCGCGGCCGACGATCATGCGGCCAACCACCCAAAAGCCCGCTTTGATAAGCCAGAAGTTGTAATCGAAATCTAACTTCTTCTTTATCTTTTCTTCATCGAACATAAGTTACTCTTAATGTAACTATGAAAAACGGTGCATACGATCAAAGTATTCGAGAAAGAGCCATTTTCCTAAGAAAGAACGGTTATACATATTCTGAAATTCTCCAGCGAATACCAATTGTTAAATCAACTCTATCTCTGTGGTTAAAAAATGTTGGCTTAAGTAAAAGCCAAAACCAAAGATTAACTAAAAAGAAACTTGAGGCGGCCAAACGCGGA
Source organism: uncultured Candidatus Saccharibacteria bacterium (assembly GCA_964643135.1). Classification (GTDB taxonomy): domain Bacteria; phylum Patescibacteriota; class Minisyncoccia; order UBA6257; family Colwellbacteraceae; genus CAZXPC01. The sequence continues at coordinate 150,740 of CAZXPC010000001.1, forward strand.
GGATTAGCGCGTAGAAATCAACGCATAGAATTAACCAAGAGGATTCATCAAGAAGCACAAAAAGATATTGGAAAAATCACTCAGCGCGAATTATGGCTTATTGGAGTAATGCTCTATTGGGCCGAAGGGTCCAAAGAAAAAGAATACCGTCCTGGTTCTGGAGCAAACTTCACCAATTCCGATCCTAGAATGATTAAGATATTCTTAAAATGGCTGACTGAAATATGCATGATCGGGAAAGATCGAATATTTCTAGATATCTATATCCACATTGACAGGAGAAGTAAGTTAGAAAAAGTAATAGAATATTGGGCCGAAACCACAGGCTTCCCGAAAGATCACTTTACCAGAATCTATTTTAAAAAGGGCAACCGAAATACTAAAAGGAAGAATATCGGCAAAGTTTATTTCGGAGTTCTGAGAATCAATGTTAGAGCAAGTTCCTCATTAAATCGCAAAATTGCAGGCTGGACCGAGGGTGTGGTAAAGTATCTGTCGTAATTGCGGGGTGGTGCAATGGTAGTCACGCCGGACTTTGAATCCGGAAATTCTGGTTCGAGCCCAGACCCCGCAGCCAACACGTGCTAGCTCTTGTGTCAAGACGAGCTCGAGCGCACGAGATATCCTTAATATTTGATCCTGTCCGCTTTTTCAGCGGAACAGATAGCTAATATCTTAACTTTGGATCTGGTTTTGTTTTCGATAAAGTATTTCTTTTTGCCATTTGGCTTGAACCCAATAAAATCGCCTTGTTTAAGTTGTTTCGATTTGTCCCCGATGTGAATAATTGGTTTGCCAGACAAGACTAAAAACATTTCCTCAATCTTTGAATGATAATGTGGTGAGGCATTCCGTCTACCCGGTGGAATTATCTCTTGATGTACAAATAACTTTTTAAAGCCTAGAAGGGCGGTTAAGATTCCTGACTTCGAAAATTGCTCTTTCTTATTAGAAAGCTCAATATGTTTTAGATTATATAGACTTAAGATTCTCATTACTCCATAGTCTTCCTAATCCTCTTGGGGATCATCACTACCCCTGGATTTAGATCTATACGAGACTTAGATCCTCGCTCACCGCGATCTTCAAGACATTCGTTCCAAAATTCTTGATGCTTGATATCAACTTCGTGCTTGGAATCTTTGCTATTAGTTCCGCCTTCCCCGCGAATATCAAACCAATATAAATATTCGTCTTCGCCGTCAAACTCGCGGAAGATACATTCTACATACATTTTCTCTTCGTCGAGGATCGGGATCTGCTTTTCCATTGTATCGTTAATAAACTTAAGCCATTCAGTGACTCGATCAGACTTCCCCTTCTTAACTTTTACGCGTGTAAGTTCGATTTTCATATTAATTTAATTTTAATAACTCTCTTATGATCTCTTTTCTAAGCCAGTGATGATCTGTTGTGCCGACATTATCTACGAATTTAGCTTTGATAGATCTGGTCAGAACCTCTTTAACTCTATCATTTTCTGCATAGATATAATTTATGTTTTCTTTGCGGCTGGATAGATTCATAAACCAATACGGAGTATCAAAACCGTTAAAAGAAGCCTTGATCTCTGCTAAAGATTTATTCAGAAATTCCGGAATGTCCCACAATTCTAATTGACCTATGACCACTGGCTTATCAAACCCTGGCAAATTTTGAACTTTGATATCATTTCGGATTGCTTCTTCTATGTTTTGGCTAATTTCTTTTTCTCGGTCGCTGTAGTAGATTTCAGCCCAGTTTTTGGGAACGCTGATGTGTTTTGATAACTCTTTGAAAGCATTCTCATCTCTTTCGTTAGCGAGCTTGGCATTAAAATTCAATGTATTCTGGATGATTGCCGTATAGAGCAGATTAGCGCTCACTTTTGAAATTTTATTAGCAAAGCCTCTTTTTCTAAATTCTTCCCAAATCTGGGTAGCACAGGCTCCAACTGGCTCAATTTTTGATCGGTCCCCTATTTTATTCCTCCAATATTCTTCAAAACCGAAATGATGATCATAAACTTCAATTATCTTTTCTTGGGTAGCTGCTTTTGCAATATGATCTGGATCAGAAATATCGACGATTACAAATTGATTATCTTTGCTATCTATCTTCTTTGTAAAATCTAGCCCCCAACCCTTTATAACTTCGGTAATGGTATTATTGAGCACTCCTGGTATATAAGCGTTAGCACTACGACCTTCTAAGCTCAGAAGTTCGGCATAGGCAATAGCGCAGGCTAAGGCATCGATATCCACATATTTTTCACCGGATGTAACTAGAATCATATTAGTTAATTTTTCTATCTCAATTGCCGATCTTTCTAAAAGCGTTTTTGATGGCTCCGCCGAATAGTTCCCGTAAATAATCACCTGCCTTCTTCCATAACTGTTTCAGACTCAGGGTTCTTTTGGGGTTATAAAGATCTGCCCACGGGTTTGCTTTGCCGACCACAAGATCGTTAATCAAAAGGCCGGAGATTATCGCGTAGGTCATGCCGTTTCCGGAAAAGGCTGTCGCGAGATATAAATTCGGTTTTACTTCGCCGATGAAAGGCAGGCCATCGACAGATTCTATAATTGGACCCGACCATTGCCTGGCTATCTTATAATCGTTTAGGTTAAAAGTTGAGCGGAAGCTCTCTTTAAGCGCCGAGAAATTCTTTGCGGGGTTAATCTTGATATCTCTTCGGTGGTCTTCTCCGCCGAATAGCACCCTATCAGTCTCTCTATCCGCAATCTGATCGACTCGGAAATAATGGTACGGGCTCTGCAAATCGATATAGCTTCCCTCTTTTAGTAATCCTTGCGGAATTTCCGCCTCCAACACGTAGCTCTTATACAGCGCTTTTTTCATAAAGACTGTCCGAGGATTGGTAAACGGCTGATGAGTCGTGATAATAACTTTCCCGGCGGTTATCTTGCCGCCCTTAAACGCAACATCGTACAGGCCATTTTCCTCTTTAATTTCTAAGGCTTCGGTTTTTTCAAAAATCATTCCGCCGGATTTTGTAAAACGCTTGGCCAATTCAGTTATGAATTTAAGCGGGTGAAACTTGGCTTGATTATCGATCTTTAGATAGCCAGAAGTTTTGATGCCTAGATCAGGATTTTTCGAAAATTCGGCCGCGCCTTGCAATTGATCAATAGCTTCTTTCTCTTTTTCCAGAAATCTCATGTCGCGTTCCGAGTTCGCATATAAGTAAAGCGGGCACCTCATAAAGTCGCAGGCGATCTTCTCAGCGGCTTGAATACTTTGAATCTGGTCTATCGCCGCTCCGCCCGATTCCCAAATCTGCCGGGTTTTCTCGAGTCCGCAAACCTTTATTAGTACGGCCGCGGCGGTGTCGATATATTGAGTTATGATGGCAGTCGTGTGATATGTCGCGCCGCTGCCGATTTTTTGAGCCTCAACAACTGCGACCCGTTTCCCGGATTTGTTTAAAAGATAAGCTGACCATATTCCGGCCAATCCCCCGCCGATAACAAGGACGTCAACTTTCAGGTCGGAAACGAGTTCCGGGTAATCAGACTGGTTAATACTCCATGTTGTCTCCATGGTTAATATTATAGCATCAGCCGCCCCTCTGTTCCGGCTGGCCTCCGCGTATTTTGTGGTATTGGTCTTTATATTTTTCGATGGTCGCTTCAACTTCGTTGTGGGGAATCTCGACTCTCAGAAGGTCGATGGAATTTATGGTGTCGTAGATGTCTAACTTGTGTTCGAGCTTGAAAATCGCGTCACGCCAAAGAATTGCCTTTTCGTACTCGCCTTTGCCGGCCGCTTCTTTCTGAAGCCGAGTCATCATATCTATAAAAGCATGATAAACGCCTTCCTCAGCCCCGCCGCGGCTGACCGTCCGGTCCTTGAAAGGAATCCTCAGAATGGATCGCTGCTCTTTCATCATCTCGCGGATCTTGCCGGTCCTTTGCCAATTGAAAGCGGTCGAGATTATTTTTTCATAATAAGAACTCGCTTTCTTAAGTTTTTCTTCCGAAACTCCGGGAATCATGCGTATGGTTTGCAAAAGCTTGAACGCTCCCGCTTCGATCATCTCGACGCTCCACCAGGGCTTGGCGGAAGCCCACCAAAAGTGATCAGAAGCCAGGCCGAGGTCCATTTCATGGCGAACTAATTTATAAGTCGGTCCGCTTTTATCCATGGCGTAAACTTCGTTTAAAACCAGAGTCAGCAGCTCCCATTGCCATTTATGGATGGCGTTTTCCGGGTCAGACCAGGAGAGAAACTGAATATTTTGATCGATATCTTCCTTGCTCGAGGCCCAAGTCGAACGAACCGGCGAGACCTCTTCGACCTCTTTGAAATATTTAGGCAGATCGGAAACTTGCGCCATATTAAAGTCATCGGAGCGCAAAATATCCAAAAGCATCTTTTCCAAACCGGGGCGGTGGTGGCCGAAAGTTTCGCCGTCCATGGCCGTAAAAACATAACGGCTGCTTTTTAGGTCGTCCTTCATGGCTTCAAAAAGGGTTTCTTTTGATCGGACAACCGCACTCATAATAAGGTTGCTAAGCCGTCGCTCGCGGAAGAAAACCAAGAGCTTGGAATTCTTAATGCGATAAAGTTTTGAATAGTCGACTGAGCCGGGCGCGCCGCCTTTGGCGATCTCGTCCAAGATTACCCACTCGAATCCGAGAGACTCGAGAGCGGGAGCCAGGTTTTCGCTGTAAGCCATCTCGGGCGGAAAAAACCCCTTAGGCTTGTAGGCCTTGCCCAGAAAGAATTTGTTGGTCTCGTCGTTGATTTTGATCTGGCGGATAATTTCGTCAGCGCTTAGAAAAGGCAAAAAAGCATGATATTTAGCCGAACTGGTAAATTCCGCACGACCGCTCGCGCCGAGCTCGCGAAGAGAATCAAGAATGTCCTTATAGCCATACTTGTCGAAAAGTTCGAGCAGGGCGCCGCTGAAATTGAGGGTCAGGCGCAGCTTGGGATTATTTTTAAAGCCTTCGAGAAGCGGCCGATAGCTTTGGTTCGCGATCGCCTCCAAGATATCGGGCTGCTGTGCCGCGGGCTGATAGATGTGGAGAAAATTAGCCCAATACATAGAATTTAAGAAAGGCTTTTAGGGATACTGTGCGCTCCGATGGCTTTCTCGATAAGTTTTTCGTATTTATGAGCCGAGGCGTCCCATGAAAAATCAACCGCCATGGCCCTTCTCTGCAGAGCCCTCCAGGGTATCTTATATTTATAGGCTTCTACGGCTCGGATCATAGTGCCAAAAAGTGCATATTGGTCGAATTTCTCGAAAACAAAACCGGTGCCGGCGTTATGCTCCGGATCGTAGTCAATGACGCTTTCGGCCAGCCCGCCGGTCGCGCGGACGATCGGAATGGCGCCATAACGCATGGCCTCCATCTGGACTAGGCCGCACGGCTCGAATTTGGAAGGAATCAGCACAGCGTCGCAGCCGGCCAGAATAAGATGTGAGAATGCCTCCTCATAGTTAAAATGGGCCACCACATTTTTCGGATATTTTTGCTGCAAACTTTTAAAGAAATCCATATATTTCGAATCGCCGGCGCCGAGAACAATAAGCTGGGCATTAAAATTCCTGAAAAACGCGTCGGCCGAATCCATCATCAGGTCAAAGCCTTTCTGGTCGGTTAAGCGCGAAACTATTCCGAATAGGAAAGTTTTCTCATCTTTGGGCAGATTTACTTTGTCTTGAATAAAAAGCTTGTTTTGAATGCGTAGATCGAGCGAGTTTGCTCCGAATTTAACTTCAAGAAAAGGATCGGTCTCGGAATTCCGGGTGGTATAATCTATGCCGTTCAAGATTCCGAAGAGCCGGCTCCGGCGTTCGCGGAGTAAGTCGTCTAAGAGCTCGCCGTACTCGGGCGTGGTGATTTCTTTAGCGTAATTTTCGGAAACCGTATTGATGGCGTCGGCATACATTATGCCCCGGCGCATGAAATTGGTCTTGAGAAGTTTCGGGTCGCTCACATCCGGCACCGCGCCCTGGCCTGAATCGTAGTCCATCTCTGAAACAAATCTGTGGTTGAACATGCCTTGGAAATAGAGATTATGGATGGAAAAAACAATCGGAATCCGGCTAAGAACCGGATCGTCTTTATAGTTGGTGTGTATATAGTTCGGAATAAGCCCGGTCTGCCAATCGGAAGCGACGATGACGTCCGGCGTCCAGTCGGAATATTTTCTCAAAAATTCCAGAACCCCCCGCGACAAGAGCGCCCACCTAACGGGATCATCCGTGTAGCCGTAAATATTGCTTCTTTTTTCGTAATATTCTTGATTCTCGAGAAAATACGTCGTGACCGGCGAATCATCGGTCCTAAGGCTGCGGAACATTTTAACATTACAGACCAGCGCCTCCTTAGCGCCGCTCGGCACCTCTAAGCCTCCCAGAACCGTTTCCATCGGAAATTTTTGGGCATCAATGCCGATATATTTCGGGATCATCACCCGCGCATCATGTCCAAGCCGGGCAAGCGCGCGCGGCAAAGAGTACATGACTTCGCCTAATCCGCCCGCCTTCGCGAACGGCGCGGCTTCGGAGGCGACAAAAAGTATCTTAAGCGGCTTCTTTTTGGCGAAAAACTTCATTTGGCTTTTTGTTTTCTAGCCTAGAGCCTTTTTGACTTCGCTCAAGACTTGGCTGGGATCAAACGGTTTATTAACAAAGCCTAAGGCGCCATATTGATTAGCCTCTGCAATCATGCTCTCCTGGCCAATCGCGCTGATTACAAGAACCTTGGCGGTTGTGCCGATCTTTTTCAGAACTTCGAAGCCATCCATCTCGGGCATAATCAAATCTAGCAGAACCAAGTCCGGCTTTTCGGCTTCGTATTGGGCGACCGCCTCTTTGCCGTTCGTGGCCTCGATAATATTGGTATAGCCGGCGGTAGCCAAAATATCTTTCAGGATCTTTCTCATAAACATCGAGTCGTCTGAGATCAAAATTTTTGGATTAGTCATAATATTGGTTAATTTATTTTTAATAACTTTATTTTAATAGGTTGGCCAGTTCTTCATTGAAGATCAAATAAACATTAACTCCCAGTTTGTGGTCGCCTAGAACCAGCGCCGTATCGAAAAAGACAACGACATCGCCGGCACCGGCGCCTTTCTGCAAAATCGGGTTGATCATATCCCTCATGCGCGCTGAGGTGGCCATATTGGGAACGCTCGAAACCAAGATCATCTGCAAATTTTTGGCCAGGACGGTCATATAAACATTAGCTAAGATGTTCAATGTTTCTTTAATAGCCGACCGATCCATATCTTTTAATATTCCGGTAGTGCCGAGCGGCTGCTGATTCAAAATATCGACCAAAGCCAGCGCATTTTCACGCGACATAATGAGCATGCCGACACCGTCGGCTGTGCCGGAAATAATTTGAGTGTAAACTACGACGGCCTCCTGTTCGAGCGGCTCTAGAATCTCAAAAATCTTGTTTAGAGGTATCAAATCCGAAGACGCCTCTTTCAGGCTGACCGGCTGACCCGCCAACTTAGTAAAGGCTTTCGCCACATTCTCCGATGCTTCGTGGGAAATCTTATCCAACGTCTCCCTTTTAATATCGATGGCCATAGCTATTATTATAGTATACTTTTCGAAAATTATTGAGTCTCCCTGATTACTTGGCCGGCCTTCATCAATTCTTTCTCCTGAAGCAGCTTCGGCAGATCAAGAATTATCAGTAGTCTTTCCGCGCCGGGCTTTCCCAAAACCGCCTCGCCTTTCAGATAGTCGGCGTGAATCTTTGACGCGATCACCCCCGGCGTCGGCCTCACAGTCGAAATCGGCAGCATAATTACCTCCTTCACCCGGTCGACCATAACCCCAAAAGTGTTGCCATTCGATTCGGTAATCACGATATGTTCGGGTTTAACAGAATGAGCGGGCAAATGGAATCTTTTTTCAAGATCGATCACGACCACGATCTTCCCCCGCAGATTCAAAATTCCGGCGATAAATTCCGGCGCGTTGGGGATCGGCGTAATGTCAGGCAATTTGATGATCTCCTGAAGCTCGTTGATATCAACCGCATATTCTTCGTGGTCGATTTCGAGAACCAGATACTGTTTCAGAACCTCGGGCGGAGCCTGGTCTATTTTAGTTTTGATCCGACGGACCGCTTCTTGGATATCTTTTTCCTCCATGCCCTAGGTTTTATTTTCGCCTTTATTTTCTTTGTCTTCAGGCTTCTTCAGATTCAGCGTCGATTTAGCAGCCGCTGTTTTTTGCGAGAGAGGCTTAACCAGCCTAGGCCGTTCAAAGCGAAATGTCTCCGCGCTGGAAACGCCGGCAATGCTTTGCAAAGCAGTATATAGCGTCTGGAGCTGCTGGCTCGTTGCGGCGATTTGCTGGGCGTTGCTCGAGAGCTGCTGGACCGAAGCGGATAATTGATCGGCTCCGGCGGCGTTTTGGGTGGCGACTGAGGCGATTGAATCAATGAGCCGGCTAACGTTTTGAATACTGCCGGATTGCTGGTTAATGCCGGCCGAAATTTCTTCGATCTTGGTTGAAACCTGTTCGGTTGATCTAACCGTCCTGATAATTTTCCCGTTAACGTCTTTAACCAGCGTTTTAATTTCTTCAGCTGATTTGGCTGAATTCTCGGCCAGTTTCCTAACCTCTTCGGCAACGACCGCGAAACCGCGGCCGGCCTCGCCGGCGCGAGCCGCCTCAATCGCCGCATTTAGCGCCAATAAATTAGTTTGCTCGGCGATATTGGTTATAGTTTGAACAATGAGACCGATTTTTTCAGAGCTCCCGCCGGTATCCTGGGCCGCGTCAGATGCCTGGCTTGCTGCGATTGCCACCTGGCGGGCAGAGCTGGTCATCTGCTGGATCGCTGTTGAAACTTCGGCAATAAGCTTAGCCATGTTCTCAGCGCTTTGCGATTGATCGGTCGCGCCGGAGGCCACCTTTTGAGCAATCACGACGTTTTGCTGTGAAGCGGCAGAAATTTGTTCAGCCGAAGATGAAAATTGGTTGAGAGACCCGCCAATTAACCGCGTCGAAGCCCGCAAGCCCGGAATCGTGGTCATATATGTTGATCCAAAAACTGCGAGAAGAATCAGAGCTAGTAAGATAGCCGCTATAGTCAGGCCGTTAAAAATACTTGACTGCAGCGCTCCTGCCGCGCTGATGTTTTGGTCGATCGCCTTTTGCTCGGCATCTACAATAGCCCTTAGGTGGGTTCTAATCTGGGCATCGATTTGAATAAGATCTGCGAGATCCTTCGACCCGACAACCTGGGCGCCGGCTTGAATAGAACCGACTACCTTATCTCCCAAAGCTAGCTCTTGAGGCATCAGGCCTTCGAAAGCATCCAAATCAATCAGCACTTGATTGATCCTAGTATATTGCCGAAGATTGGCCCGGCTCTTATCAACCAGTTTTATATTTTCGGCCAGATCGTTTAGGTAATTCTGGCTGCGCGTAAAAATGTAGTTATTGCGGTCGTTCATGACTCTAAGCTCTCCAACATCTAAGAGCGAGGCCGCTTCGGCAGCCTGCGTAACTCGGATCTCATCGGCGGTTTTCTGAGATACCCCGAGACTGTAGAATAAATAGTATCCCATCGCCCCCAAAATCAGGAAAATAGAAACCGAACCTAAGATTATTTTATTACCCAAAGATAATTTTCTGGCCATATTGAATAAAGTATAACATAATTATTCATATGGCTATGATAAAGAAGATTAGGGTGCTCGTTGCCGATGACTCATTTTTTATGCGCAAAGTTTTGCGCGAACTTTTGGGATATGAATTCGATATTGAAGTTGTAGGCGAAGCCAAGGACGGCGCCGAGGCGGTTAAGGAAGCGATCCGGCTAAAACCGAACGTGATTACCATGGATTATAATATGCCGATCGCCGACGGCGCGGTGGCAACCGAAGAAATCATGCGGGCCGTTGATCCCCCGCCCGCGGTAATCATGCTTTCGGCTTATGCCCAGAAAGACGCCGAAGCAACCTTAAAGGTTCTCCGAGCCGGCGCGGTTGATTTTATCCTCAAGCCTTCCGGCGAAGTTTCGGTCGACCTTGAAAAAATAAAAGACGAGCTGATCGCTAAAATTCGCGCCGCGGCCGAAGCCACGGTGAAAAAATACCCCGAACTCCAGAGCAGACTCCAAGTTAAAAAAGAGATCCCCGCGGAGATAGCTACTAAAATAGTTGTCATCGGAGCCTCAACCGGCGGCCCGCCCCTGTTGGAAAATTTAATTGCGGAACTGCCGACCGACCTCAAAGCGGCGGTGGTGGTGGTCCAGCATATGCCCGCGGGCTTTACGCGTATTTTCGCCGACCGGCTAAATCGCAACTCGAAAATCCTGGTTAAAGAAGCCGAGGAGGGAGACTTGCTTAGGAATGGCATGGTTTTTGTCGCGCCGGGAGACCTGAACATGACTCTTAGCAAGGCCTATGAAGATCCGAATAAAAAGATAGTCCATCTTTCGACCGAACCGGCTGATGTTACTTTGCGGCCCTCGATCGACATCTTTATGATGTCGGCCGCGCACCAATATCCGCGCAATATGGTGAGCGTGCTTTTGACCGGCATGGGCGACGACGGAGTCGAAGGTTTGCGCGGAACTAAAACGATTCACGGTTCAACCATTGCCCAGGACCCGTCAACCGCCGCAATTCCCTCTATGCCCCGGGCGGCCATTAAAGAAAAATTGGCTGACGAAATTTTAAAACCCGACCAGATAGTCAATCGACTAGTTCAGCTTGTCAACGCACAATCCAATGCCAATGGACATTAACGAATTCAAAGAATTCATGGATGTTTCAGAATTCAAAAGTTATTTCGTAGCCGAAGCCGGTGAACACCTTCAAAAGATGAATGACAATTTGCTGGCGCTAGAGAAAGACCCTGCCAATAAAAGCCTCTTAAAAGAGCTCATGCGATCGTCGCATACGATTAAGGGATCGGCCGCAACTATGGCCTATAATAAGGTCGCTTACCTCGCCCACATTCTGGAAGACGTTTTCGACAGCGCCTCGAACGATGATATTCAAATTACTCCGGCACTGATTGCCGAACTTCTGAAAGGAGCCGATGCTATTGAAAACTCGGTCAGATCGATCGACCAAACCGGCCGGGAAATTGACCTAACCGACATCTCAGAGAAAATAAAAAAGTTAACCGGCGTATCAACGGAGGGCGTCGGCAAATCTCTTCGCCAGACTAAAGAAGTCCCGGTAGCCGCTTCGGCCGCGAAAATTCCGACAGTCGAAACTATTTCTCACGTTAAAGTTCCGGTAAGCCGGCTTGATTCTCTACTCTCGCTCGCCGAAGAAATTATGCTTATCCGCATGCAGCTGGATCAGCTTAAGAATAATTACCTCCCGCTTAAAAATGTTGCCGAACGATTCGGACGACTGGTCTCCGAGCTCCAATACCAGGTCATGAAAGCTCGCCTCATCGCGCTCGACCAAGTTTTTGCGCGCTTTCCAAGGATGGTTCACGACCTGGCCTCTTCGACGGGGAAAACAGTGAATTTTGAAATCAGCGGCGGCGAAATTGAACTGGACCGGACCATCGTTGATGAACTAGGCGAACCGCTCATTCATCTTTTGAGAAACGCGGTCGACCACGGCATAGACAAAACCGGCACCGTAACCTTGAGCGCTGTCCGCGTGAAAGATCGGGCCCTGATTAGCGTCGAAAACAGCGGGAATGTCATTGATTTTAATAAGGTTAGGGAAAAGGCCGTCGAGAAAGGCATTGTGAGCGCCGAGACGGCGGCCAAGATGACTCAAGATCAGCTAACCGCCCTGCTTTTTGCGAACCGCTTATCGACAAGCCGGGAGATAACTGAAATTTCCGGCCGCGGCGTGGGCCTGGGAATTGTCAAAAATTTTGCCGATGAAATCGGCGGCCGCGTTATTGTGACGTCACCCGTTAAGAACGGCCAAAATCCGACTGGAGCCCGCTTTACCCTCGAACTGCCGCTTACAATCGCGATTATCAAGGCTCTGCTCGTTAAAGTGGCCGGCCGCATCTTCGCTCTTCCCTTTGCCGATATCGCGCGCTCGGTTTCAATCAATCCCTCGGATATCAAGACGCTGGGAGGTGAAGAAGTCGCTATTATTGATCAAGAGGATGTTCCTCTTTTAAGGCTGGATAAGATTTTTAACCTGGGAGGCTCGCCGAATCCAGCGCCTTCGGCCCCGGCTTCGGTTACGGCGGTTATGGTCGAACGGGGCGATGATGTCGCCGCGCTCACGGTTGACGGGTTGGTTAATAAAGAAGAGCTTATTGTTAAGCCCCTGGCGCCGATTCTGCGCCAAAGTAAAGGATTCTCGGGCTCGGCCATTCTGGGTAATGGCGAAACGATCTTGATTATCGACGTCGCCAATATCTTGGAAATTTCCAAAAAATCTAAAATTAAATTATGAATCTAGAATTAACTGATATCCAGGCCGATCAGCTTCGCGAAACGCTCCATATCGCCGCGAGCCGCGCGACCGTCGCTCTTTCCAAGCTGACTAATCAAAAAATAACGGTCGGATTGCCGGAAATTTTAATCGACCGGATTGAAAATATTGCCCCCCGCGAAGATGGCGGCGAGCAACTGTCAGCCGGCATAGTTTTTAGACTCTCGGGCGAGTTGCCCGGAGCGATGCTAATCGACTTGCCGGAGCAAAACGCTTTGGCGCTAGCCGGACTTATGACTCAGCATGCCAAAACGCATGTGCGCGACCTTGATCGCTTGGATATCTCGGCCTTGGAAGAGATGGGTAATATTGTGGCCGGCCACGCCATTACGGCTCTCTGGAATTTCTTGGGCACGCCGATACGCTATTCCCCTCCCGCCAGCGCCGTTGACCTGACAACCGCAATTATCGAGCAAGTTGTTACCGACATCGGATCGAAAACCAGCGAAGCGATGGTTTTTAACGCTTCCTTTTCTTTGGCTGATAATGTCGCGCCCAACCGGCTCATTTTTATTTTTACTCCCGCTGCCAGCCGTCGAATTCTCGAGATAATCAAAACCAGATTTGATGCAGGAAAAAATCATTGATACCGGCGGACTCGTTATTTTTGACCATCTCATGAAAACCAACGGCGTGGGTTCGTGCGTCGTCATTATATTTTTTGACCGAAAAAAGAAGCTGGGCGGAATGGCGCACTCAATGCTCCCGGAGCGATTAACCGGCGACTCTGACTACTTCAGCGCCCCGGGCAAATACGTGAACGAAGCCATCGATAACCTTTTCGAGCGTTTTTTAAAGCGCGGATCGAACGCCGCAGACCTCGCCGCGGTTTTAGTCGGCGGAGCGGAAATGTTTCCTTCTTTGTCCGGAGACTACTTTACCGTTGGCTACCAGAACCTGCAAACCGCCAAGCGATGCCTGGCGGAAACAGGTGTGGCGCTGATCGATGAATCGGTCGGCGGCCACTTCGGCCGCTCAGTCTCATTGGATCCCCAGTCGGGCAAGTTAATCATCACCGCGAGAAACCCGAATGCTCCTTTCTCGACCAAGATTATAAACCTCCTGCAGTCTTAAATTCGGATGCTGGTATCCCGAATAACCGTGGCGTTAATGGTCGTACCGTTAACCGAACCGTAAACCCTAATATTATCGCCGACTCTAAAATTGGTCAGAGAAGATCTGCCCCAAAGCGAGCTCAATATACTGGTATCAGAAGCAACATTAACCGTGTAATCTACGCCGCCGACTGTAATCGTGAGCGTGGCCGGCAAAGTGGTTCCGGAAACAGCTTTCAAAGTACCCTCGAAAGTTGTCTTTTCGGACACCATCAAAATCATAACTTTGTTGGCGGCGATAACATGCGTATTCAGATCAAGCACGCCCGAGACTTTAACTCGACTGCCAACGCTTAAGTCGGCGAAAGTTGCTGATGCTGTATCGTTCTTCAAAAATACTGTTCCGTCTGAAACGCTAACTGTAATGTTGCCCTTTTCTGAAGCTGTGACAACAAATGTCTTAGCCGATGCATCAATGCTCGCTACTGTTCCTGAAACGGCCGCGTTCTGCTTCTGGATGGACCAATCCTTGAGAGTCGATGCCTTAACCGTCAATGTTGCGGCCGTCATGTCCAATGATCCCGTCACGCTGATAAGATCGCCGACTGAAACCTCGGACACAGCCGACACTCCGCCGAATTTTCGGGCGAACCTGGTGTTGCTATCGGTATTGATAACCCAAGCTAAAGAAGTTGACCCAAAAGTTGTCGAGGCATTGATAGTACTGCCGGAGACCGCAGTTACTTTAGCTCCCCTCACGAGCACAGTACCGTTGTCGTTCAAGTGAATCTCAAGAGTCGTGCCATTTTTGTGCGCCTCGTCTCTGTCGCCGTGATCTCCCAAACCTACGCTGACGCCCAGCCTAAGGCCGCTATCTTCACCGGCATTATTGTTTGCCCAGGCGTAGCCGATCGACAAACCAGTTCCTATAACTATTGCTGCCAAACCTGCAATTATTTTTTTCATGATTTTTTTACTTAATTTATAATGTATTCATTATCTTCCAGCCTCTACCAAAAAACCAGCCCGACCTTTGCCGTTAATTTTAATGATCTGCCCTACCTAGACGAGAAAGCCTCGTATATCTTTCAAGCGCTTTTCCTGAGAGAGCTATTTGAGTGAAATTTTTGCAGTTTCCGGCTCTCGTACCGTAATAAATCTCCTTTTCCAGCCTTTCAAAAAATCAGCAATCGAGATCTGGCTGCCGCCCGGCGTTCTCAAGGCCGGATTATTGTAATAAACATTTTGCTCGTCTAAACCGGTTACCACCACAATATGGCCCAGGGTTGCTTTGGGATCAAACTTGTTATGAATCGAGACAATGACCGGCCCGTCATTTAAGAGATCCTTTAGCTCGGCAAAAGCGGTTTGATTGCTGGTTTTAGAAAAGTCATAAGTTTTCCCGACAAGGCCGTATTTACCGGCTAAGGCCGCCAACTCGGTGTGCTTCCAGCCGACATTCGGGACATAAGCACCCGAAACAATGGCTTGCGTAAGCAGCTTGTTAACCGACACCGTATTAGGCTTGTAATAGTCGATCGCCATAGCTAAACTGGCGATTCCGCAGCCCTGCTGCTGCCATTCGTATGTCTTTATTTCAGTCAGTTGCGAATGAAAAGGAACGTTGTAAAAATCAATCATGTCGGCGATTATAACACAAGGTTGGCTATAGTGTCAATAAAGAGGAAGCTAATAGAGCGCTCCATACTGGTAAGCTCCGCTAAAAGCATTTATAATGGATATATTGATTTCATATGGATGCCTCAAGCTTAAAATCTAGCCAGCTGGGCGCTAATTGGGAACTCGACGCGGAACATAAAATCATCCGGGGATCAGACGCTTTCTATACCCTCTATGGTTTGAAACCTCAAGATTTCGGCCTCAAGCTCGATTATTTTCTTAGTTTCATAGAGCCGGCCGACTTGGCCCGGGTCAAGCATATTTTTGAAGACTCGATTAAAGACCAGGCACCCTTCAACTTTATCTACAAAATCAAGGGC
Source organism: uncultured Candidatus Saccharibacteria bacterium (assembly GCA_964643135.1). GTDB lineage: Bacteria > Patescibacteriota > Minisyncoccia > UBA6257 > Colwellbacteraceae > CAZXPC01. The sequence continues at coordinate 166,218 of CAZXPC010000001.1, forward strand.
GCGGACGGCGCATCGCGGACCTTGATCTGCCACATCCGGCTTTTCGAACCAAATCCGATTACGCACCAAACCGCCAAGATCATAGGCACCATTGAACAGTCCCCCAACCTGGATTAAATTGCTGAACTAAATTGATACCGTGTTAAAATTTATAAAAGTTTTTCTCTTCATTTCCGCAGTGGCCGTAACAGGCTATATATTCCGCGGTCCGATCGGGAACGTCATCGTAAGCCTCCGGATCTCATTATTTCCGTGCTCGCAGCCGATCCAATATTCGCTCGGTTCTTTCGACCCCAGATTCGGCATCTCCAAGGCTGACTTCTTAAATGCGGCTAATCAGGCGGTCGACATTTGGGAAAAAGGAATCAACCGGAACCTCTTCAGGTACACAACCGACGGACCTCTTAAAATAAATCTCATTTTTGATTACCGGCAGGAAGCGACGATCGCTCTTCAAAAAGTAGGCATAACTTACGGTGACGACAAGGCCTCCTATGATAGGCTAAAAGCCAAATATGATTCTCTGCAAGCCGACTATCAATCCAAAAAATCTGCCTTAGACGCCAAGATAGCCGTTTTTAATACTCAAAAAGCCGCCTATGAGAAAGAGGTTAGTTATTGGAATGCCCGCGGCGGCGCTCCCCCCTCAACTTACGATCAGCTCAATTCGGAAAAAGCTTCGCTCGACACGCAGATCGCCGAAATTAATGCCCTGCAAAAAGAAATCAACGCTGAAGTAGATGAGATCAACGCCTTGGTTGTGGCGCTAAACCAACTGGTCCAGACGCTCAATTTAGAGGCGGCGCAATATAATCAGATCGGAAAAACCGAGGGCGATGAATTCAGCGAAGGCATTTACCAAAGCTCGATCGCCGGCCGGGAAATAGACATCTACCAATTCGACAGCCGCGCTAAGCTGGTGAGGGTCCTCGCCCACGAGTTAGGCCACGCGCTCGGCCTCGGCCACCTCGACGACCCGAAAGCGATCATGTACCGGTTAAACCAGGGCACCAACGAGAAACTCACCTCCGCCGACCTAAATGCTTTAAAACATCTTTGCGGAATTAAATAGCCCCAGTCCGACATGATTAAGAGAGTTATCCGTCTATGATATAATGCAGAAAAGGTCGAAAGCAAAAAAAGATATTACAAACAAAAAAAATAAAAACTAATCATTCTCTATGAATAAGAATCTTCTCGTCGGTTTAGGAATCGCTGTGCTCATTGTGCTCGCCGGGTGGATCGTTTTCTCGTCTATGACTCCGGCTCCGGCTCCAGTGGCTCCTATTCCGGTTCCTACGCCAGTTCCAGTTCCAACTCCTGTCCCAACTCCTCCAGCGCCTCCATCAGCCGGCGCGCCGACCGTGCAAACCAGCACGAACACAGTGCCGACAAGTTCAACCGTGGTTGTTACCGGCAACGTAACCCCGAACGGCGCCCTAACCAGTTACTGGTATGAGTACGGCGCTTCCACCGCTTTGGGCACTCAAACTAACGCTTTCAATATCGGTTCCGGTTTTGTCTCAATCTACGCTCCGGCTTACATCACCGGGCTTCGATCGAACACAACCTACTACTACCGGTTAAGCGCCAAGAACGTTTACGGGACAGTCAATGGAGCAACTTACAGCTTCACGACCAACACGACTCCGCCGCCGCCTCAGGGCTCCGCTCCGACGACTAAGACCGCCGCAGCTTCATCTGTTTCCCGAAACACCGCCAATCTGAACGGCAGTGTTAATCCGAACGGATCCGAAACAACTTACTGGTTTGAATACGGCCAGAGCACTGACCTCGGCTTCACGACGGCTTTGCAGTCGGCCGGATCGGGCGCCTCAACCTCGACAGTCTCAGTCTCGATTTCCAGCCTTAATCCGTTAACCAAATACTACTTCCGTCTGAACTCTCAAAACCAGTTCGGAACCGTGAACGGAGCAATCTTGAATTTCACAACTCAAGGCCCGGCAGTTCCATCGGCGCCGACAGTTACAACCAGCGCCGCCACCAACATCTCTTCGACCAGCGCTAAATTGAACGGCACGGTGGATGCTAACGGCGATTCAGCCAACTACTGGTTCGAATACAGCCAGGATCCGCTCTTGGGCAACATCCTTGGCACCGTGAGCGGCACGGAGGCGATTACCGGGAGCTTATCCTCCTCAGTTTCTCTCCCAGTCAGCGGCCTCTCCAGCAGCACTAAGTATTATTTCCGCTTAGTGGCACAAAACGGCGAAGGCAAAACGCAGGGAGAAATAAAGTCTTTTACAACTAAAGGACAGTAACTGTTCGCTAAGCGCAGAACCCGCGTAAACGCGCGAGAAACCAAAAAACAACCCACAGGGAACGTAAGACTTGGCCTGAGCGGCCCGGAGCGTGTCCCGAGGGTTGTTTTTGGTTTTGAGCTTGATTGTAGGTTGACAGATTTTCCCTAAATGTATATTATATTCAGCACAAATGGCACATACAAAATCGGGTGGATCTACACAGTTAGGCCGAGATTCAGCCGCAAAGCGCCTTGGAATCAAAATTCAAGACGGACAAATGGCAATGGCCGGCCAAATCATAATCAGACAGCGCGGATCGAAGTATATCGAGGGAGCTAACGTGCGCCGCGGCGGAGACGACACTTTGTATGCCGGTAAAGACGGCGTGGTTAGGTTTAGCGATAAGAAAAAGATCAGATTCGACGGCAACCACCGTTACACCAAAGTAGTCACAATCAAAACCGCCTAGAGAGGCGGTTTTTTCGTGGCCGTAATCTTCTACTGAACCTCGCCCTTCCTCATTCCGCTCGTCACCACAGATAAATCTTGCTAGATTTTCTTCTTCTCGACGCCTACGCGTCTCCGAGAGGCTCCTCGCAGAACAAGGTCGGGCTCATCATAGCCGAGAAATCCGAATCTATCCTGAGCTCTAGCTCCCCCGAGTTGGCGCGCAAGCTGTCACAGGGAGA
>CAZXPC010000002.1:0-144930 GCA_964643135.1 uncultured Candidatus Saccharibacteria bacterium
AAATTTCAGCAGAAATTATCTGTGGTGACGAAATGGAATAGCGAAAGCGAGGCTGAGCACCTGGCTGTCGAGGAGAGGGTGGGGGCGAGCAAACGAGTCTGTTTTGTTTTTGATAGCGATAGGGTAGAATGTTATTCTTACAAAATTAAGTTTTCATAAATGAAAAGCATCCAAGAAGTTTTTGATCACATCCAAGACAAGAAAAAAGAACAGCGCGAAATTAATAAGCACATCCGCGAAGCCTTGGCTTCTTCCAGCGAATATCAAGAAATAAGAAACAAGCTCGAAAGCCTGCGTGAAAGAAAAAAGAACTTGGAAGCGAGCGCTCGCCAGCCGTATGACGAAAAGCTCGACTTAATTAAACTCGACATCCGCGACAGCTTGCAGAACCTTTCGGACATTGCGCTCAATACCATGATGAAAGGCGAAAGAGTAGAAATTATGGATACCGAAAAGGGCAAATTTGAGCCGGTTTTTAGTGTCCGTTTCAAGCGCGCTGGCTAAACAACACGGGCTTGACAATACAGTCAACTCTATTATAATTATTCTCGTGCAAAAGCCTTCGGGCTCAGCCCTTACCGGCACTGTCGGTGAGAAGTACACGTTCGAAAATGGAGTGATACCCATGAAGGTCGGAACATCAATGATCGGAATCGCAGTTGCCCTGAGCGTCCTTCTCGGAGGATGCACGGTGCCAGAACACAGTGGCCCAGTCGTGAAGGGTGACGCCGCGAAGATCATCGCCGGCGGCATCGGCCAAGACGTGCCGGCGCGGGTCTACCAGGAGTTCGGGATGGACACGACATGTGTCCCGGGCAGTGGAGGTAATGGCGAACGCGTCTACCCCTGCCCGGACGATCAGGGGTTCCCTCACATCGGGGGAGTCTGCGGAAACATGAAGTGGAGCGTCCAGTTCACGAACGACCACCCCTACGATGGCAGCGAAGAGAAGTATGGTCTCCCCAATAATGAGACCCTCGTCTACTCGCTGCAACAGTGGCAATCGCAGGAAACCGTGCGCTTCTACTGGATCAGGTACAGCGATACGGGTTGCCGGTTCACCGACAACGACGTGATCTACTGCATCGAGCTGGCGTCTCTCAGCAAGCAAGACAGCCGTGACCACGGGTGCATCAAGGCGATGCATCGGACCTTCCCGGGCCTCGACACGGTCTGGACCAGGGGGCTGCCGTATGCGGAAGCCCACCCAGGGTCGGCGAACGCAACAAGTGCCTCGGCACCGGGAGACGTGAACGGATGAAGGTCGCCCCGATCTTCGTCCTGCTCCTGCTCGGTCTCACCCTCGTCGGGTGCGTCCGGGTCGGAAGCCGCGTCTGCACGACTGAAACGGCAGGATGCGACTTCACGGATCATGTGCTGAGCATCCGGCCGAGTGGCGTCATCTGCGCCACCTGGGACGTCGACATGGCCCAGTACAACGCAGCTGGCGAACCGCAACCCAGCTTCGCGGTGAAGCCTCACGACGACAGCCTCATCGAGACGCTGAAGTCGGCGAGCGAGAATGATCAGCCTGTCCACGTCTGGTATGCGGGCGAGCAGTACGTGTTGCAATCAACCTGCAACGCGGACTACGCGCTCGTGATCTACCGGGCGGAGAAGGTCACCTGAGTACGAAGCGGCTCTCTCCGCAACCCTTCCTTGTCTAACACGGGGAAGTTCTCTCGGGCTCATTCAACATGGGCCCTCTTTTTATTATTAAAGTGGTAATTGTTGAACATTTATGCTAAATTTTAACCATGATTTTGAATGGCAGGACGACAACTTGGTCTGGTTTCCCTGGCTCTAGCATTTAATTTTTAAGGCGGATTTGATATTTCAGACCGCCTTTTTGGGCGGTTTCTGGTTTACTAAGTAAAAATTATAAAAATGCACGATAAAGTAATCGAAAAATTAATAAAGAAAGAGATTAAGAGGCAGGACGAGACGCTGGACCTGATTGCGTCTGAAAACCTGACTTCGCGAGATATTTTAGAAGCGGTTGGGTCGCCGTTAATAAATAAATATTCGGAGGGCTATCCGGGGAAGCGCTATTATCCGGGCAATGAAGTTTGTGATGAAGTTGAAATGATCGCGATCGAGCGCGGGCTCAAGTGTTTTAAGCTTGATCCGAACGAATGGCATTTAAACGTACAGCCATATTCTGGTTCGCCGGCTAATTTAGAAATTTATACCGCGCTCATGGAGCCGGGCGAGACCTTGATGGGTATGCAACTCTCGGCTGGCGGACACTTAACTCACGGCCACAAAGTTTCGATCACGGGCCGGTTTTTCAAAGCGGTTCAATACGGCGTTGACGCTGGTACCGGCTTAATCAATTTTGCGGAAGTTCAGAAATTAGCGGTGGAGCACAAGCCCAAAGTTATTGTTTCTGGTTTCACGGCTTATCCGAGAGTTGTCGACTTCAAGCGATTTTATGAGATTGCGAAAAGCGTTGGCGCTTATCACGTTGTCGACATGTCGCACATTGCGGGCTTAATCGCTGGCGAGGCTTATCCATCACCCTTTCCGTACGCTGATGCGGTGATGACTACAACCCACAAAACTATGCGAGGCCCGCGCGGCGCAGTTATCTTTTGCCGCAAGGAGCTAGCCGAGAAGATTGATAAAGCTGTTTTTCCGGGCGCGCAGGGTGGCCCGCACAACAATGTCACAGCCGGCAAAGCGATCATGTTCTATGAGGCCATGCAGCCAGCTTTCAAGAAATATGCAAAACAGATTGTGAAAAACAGCGTGGCTTTGGCTAAGGCTTTGAAGGATCTTGGTTTCACGCTGGTTAGCGGCGGCACAGATAGTCATTTATTGCTGGTTGACATGAGAAATCAGGGAGTTGACGGAATGACCGCTGAAAAGAGATTGGAAAATGTGGGCATTATCGCTAACCGCAATACCGTGCCGGGCGACCCGTCGCCTTTCAAACCATCTGGCGTGCGAATCGGTACGCCGTCGCTTACTTCGCGCGGCATGAAAGAAAAAGAGATGAAGACGCTGGCCAAGCTCATAATGGATGCCGTGAAAGAAAAGTCGGGCACCAAGGAAAATGTTTTAAAGTTATGCAAAAAATTTCCGGCATCGAAGTTTCTAAAAAAATAGTCGCTCGGCTTAAAAAGCTGCCCACGCCTCGAACCATGATGGCGGCAATTTTGGTTGGCGAAGACCCGATCTCAGCCAACTTTGTAAATGAGAAGAGGAAAATTGCTCACGAGCTGGGCGTGAAGTTTAAAATCTATAACCTACCGGGTAATTTAAAGAACGAAGAGCTGCGTAAAGAGGTGAGTTGGATTGCTCAGGATGAATTAGTGGGCGGAGTAGTTGTTCAGCTGCCTTTGCCTAAGCATATCGAGCGCCATGAGATTTTGCGCGACATTCCATCGTCAAAAGACGTGGATGTGCTAGGCGCGCAAGCAGTAGCGCATTTTTATGCAACCGAGGCTGGTGTTTTGCCACCGGCTTGCAGTGTGGTAGAAGAGATTATTAAAAGTCATAAGTTCGATTTGGCTAAATCTAAGGTGGCTGTCGTCGGTTCGGGGCTCTTGATCGGCAAACCGATTGCGGTTTGGCTCATGCATAAGGCTAAGGATATTGTTGTTCTGGGTCATAGAAGCCGCTTAGAAGAATCTTTAAAGGATGCTGATTTAGTTATATCAGGCGTAGGCAAAGCCAAACTTATAACGTCAAAGATGTTAAAGAAAGGTGCGGCGGTCATCGATTTCGGCTATGATTATAGCGGAGGCAAATTAGTTGGCGATTTCGACCATTCTGATCCCTCGGCGCTTAAAGATTTGAAGTTTTACACACCTACTCCGGGCGGCACTGGGCCGATACTGGTTGCCAAACTATTCGAAAATTTCTACCGTTTAAACAAATGATCAGAAGATTTAGTAAAAGCATTAAAGCGGCGATAAGCGGTTTCCGGCACGTGCTAGTTTTTGAGTTGAGTTTCAAAGTGATGCTCGTGATCGCGTTCTTTGTGATCGGCGCCATGCTTTATTTCCCGACCACCCGGACCGAGAAGGCGATTCTGCTCGTTATGATCTTTGCCGTGCTGGTTCTAGAGTTAGTTAACTCGGTGATAGAACGGATGATCGACTTTATGCATATCGGCCACGACGAGAAGATCAAAGAAATTAAAGATCTGATGGCCTCGATTGTTTTGGTCGTGAGTCTCGCGGCTGCTTCAATCGGCATTCTTATTTTTTGGCCTTACGTTGCCAAGGTTTGGTTTTAAAAAAGAATAGGCTCAGATGAGCCTAGGCGGGCGCTTTTTGTCTGCCCTGACTTCTTTCGGGGCAGCAGAGCGGATCCCTACAGATGCATCCACTGAGGAGGCAGGTGGAGCACCGGTTGCTGTTTCTGTCCGCCAGCTTCTTACAGTCCCGAGGACATCCGCAAAGCTGTTTGAAGCCAGTCAGGTTGATCGAGTCTAGAGCCGGCCTCATCGAGTCTCCTCGTTCGGAATGAACGACTTCATGTCTCTAGGATATAAGCAGATTGGAAATGAAGCAAGCTTTTCGTTAGGCTATCAGTTTTTTGAATTCCTCGATAATCGGAACCTTATCCGGGTCGAGGCCGTAGTTTAAAGCGGTGTGGTAAGCCGCCCAATCGGCTAAAACGACGGATGAGAAAGCTTTTATTAGCGCATCTTCGCCCTTTAGCGGCACTGATTCAACTTGGAGGCCCCGGTTGGTATAAAGTTTCTTTAGAATGGCCATTCTTTTTTGTATTTTTGGGTGATCGGCCTGATCTTCCAAAAATATGAAGCGGAATTTTTTCGAAAAAGATGGAGTCTGATCTTGAACATCGAACCCGGCTGTTTCATTGTGGTTTAGTTCAGGGAAGGTATTATAGAAGGCCGGAATTTTGCCGGTTTCATTAAATTTAATTTTCCAATTATAAGCAATAGCCCAGTTTTGGCTTGATGAATAGATGACTGGAACGAACTCCCTGAATATCTTTGCCAGCTCTTGGCCCCGTTTTTCAAAGTCTTTTGGCTTTAGCGAGCTAGCCAGTTTGGCGGTGGCGGCTAAAGTTTCCTCATCGCCAATGGCTTTCAGGAGAGCTTGGAAGCTGAACCCCAGCGCATTTCGGGGGTGGATGCCTGTATCAGGCATTTGGATGTAGGGGAGCGATTGTTTTTGAGCTACTTCTAATAGTTTTCCGCCGATAGTGATAATTAAGACCGGCATGCCTTTGGCTAGGGCGTGGTTTAGCCCGTCGATAATTTCTTCCGTGTTGCCGGAGTATGAGCTGGCGATAAAAAGACGCGCGGCGAGCCCTGCTTCGGAAATAGCGGGCAACCCATAGTCTTTGTGAATGATCAGGTCAAGCTCAGGCTTCAGCGACTTTAGTAAATCAGCCGCCAAGTGCGAGCCGCCCATGCCCGCTACGATAAACTTTTTAAGCGGCTTGAAGTTCCCGATGTTTTCAATAGCCGGTTTATATTCAAATTGTCGGTTAAAATTCTCTATCGCTTCTTTCATGTTTAGCTTTGATTGATGATATCGTTTATAATTTTGGCCGTTTCAACTGGACCTGAAATTTGGATGGTCTCGACACCGCTTTCCTTAACTATAGCATCGTTGCCGTTCTCATATAAGGCATCGCCGATGTAAACCGCGTCGCTAATCGGCAGATTCAGCAGCTTAGATATCTCCATTACGCCAAAGGCTTTATTGATGCCCTTTTTGGTGATGTCTATTGTGGTTGTGCCCCCGAGTTTAACATCGAAGCCGGGGAGGGAGTGTTTTAATTTTTCAACAATTGGTAAGCGCCTTTTTTGATCAGGATCCCAAGCGGATTTTAGTTCCAAGGGCGCTTTTTGGCCGAGGCCGGAGAAACTGATTTGACTCTTACGGTCCTCGATGATCTCGCCATAGGGGGTCTCGGGGCGAACATAATCCGTCTCCTTGAGGGCTTCGTTCAGCGCTACGAGTATTTGAGCCTTCTCTGCATCAGTTAATTGATATTCATAAACCCTTTCCCAGCTATCGCCCTGATGCCGGAAGAGGACAGCGCCGGATGTCGGCATGATATATAAGTTGTCGAGTGCTTCCGGGGGGCACGACAGATGATTTAAGAATTGGTCAAAAAATTGTTTGGGCGAGCCGCCTCCGATCACCAAAACTTTTTTGACCGCCAGCAATCTGCAGAGAACCTCGGCCATTTCAGGTTCAAGGGGGGATTTGCTGGGCGTGAGTGTTCCGTCCAGATCAAAGATAACTAGCTTAGGCATATTGCCCTAATTCTACCACTATTCTAATTCTGTTGCGGCGCTAGAGATCTTAGACTTAATTTTTTCCAAGAGGTCTGGGTTGCCTTTCAAAATTTCTTTAACGTTGTCGTAGCCTACGCCGATTTTTTCGCCTTCGAAGCTGTAAGTCGCGCCAGCCTTAGTTACGACGCCGCGGTTGATAGCAGAAGTCAGCACGTCGCCGATATAGGAAATGCCTTCGCCGAAAATAATGTCGAACTCAGCCACTTTAAATGGGGGAGCGACTTTGTTTTTCACAACTTTCACCTTAACGCGGTTGCCCACAATATCCTCACCTTTTTTGACCTGAGCAATTTTGCGTACGTCGAGTCGCACTGATGAGTAAAACTTGAGCGCGCGGCCGCCGGGGGTGGTTTCTGGGTTGCCGAACATAATGCCGACTTTTTCACGGAGCTGGTTAATGAAGATGATCATGGTGTTGCTCTTCGCAGCAATTGCGGTCAGCTTGCGGAGAGCTTGCGACATCATGCGAGCCTGGAGGCCGATAAACTGAGCGCCCATTTCGCCTTCGATTTCAGCGCGAGGGGTAAGCGCGGCGACTGAGTCCACAACCACCACGCTAATGATGTTAGAGCGAACCAAACTTTCTAGGATATTTAAAGCCTCTTCGCCGCTGCCGGGCTGAGAAATCAGGAGTTCGTTGATGTTAACGCCAATTTTTGAGGCGTATTCCGGGTCCATAGCGTGTTCGGCGTCGATAAAGGCAACTTTGCCGCCTTTTTTCTGGGCTTCAGCGACGACGTTCAATGCCAGGGTGGTTTTGCCGCTCGATTCCGGGCCAAAAATTTCGATGACGCGGCCACGCGGCAGCCCGCCCACGCCGAGAGCTAGATCCAACGAGAATGAACCAGATGGAATAATGTCGACATTGACCTTCTTGGTGTCGCCCATCTTCATTACAGCTTCGTCGCCGAACTTCTCGCGGAGGCTGGATAATAGGGTGTCGAGTTCGTCCTTCTTTTTCGGCTCTTTTGCGGCAGCTGCCTCAGTCTTTTTAACCATAGTAATAAATGTTAATAATTTAGGGTTATTCTAACACAACCCGATAACAGAAAGCTAAAAGAAATATAAAGATTTCCTATAGCGCAGGCACCGGCTGGGGAGCCGGCGGAATTTTGCCAGGGGCGGGGGCTGGAGTGGGCGCTGAAGTAGGAGCCGGCGGATTATAAGTCACTTGTTTTACAATCTTGACCGTCTGGCCAAGGAAGCGCGTGACATCAAATTCAAAAGTGTTGACGCCCGGCGTCAAAATTAACTGATGTTCAAATTTGCCGGCCTCATCGGTATAAACCACTTCGCCGTTTAGGGTGACTTTGTCGCCGGGGCGGACCTGGCCGCTTACGGTTACAGTGTCGGTGGTCGAAGTCTCGGGGATAGTTAAAGCCAAGTTCGGCACGCCTAAGATGTCATTTAGCCTGAAGCCTAGGAAGCTGAGAGCAGCGACCAAAACGATGCCGCCCAAAATCAAGCCTTTTTTAACCGGAGTTTTGGCGTAGACGTTGCCGGGCAGCTCATCAACCGTTTTATTTTTCCAAGTTTTGGCGGAATCTTTATAACTTTGGATTAACGTTTCAGATTCAACTTTCAGGACTGGCGCGATTTTGATGAGGTAGCCGCGCACGTATGGCTCAGCCGGCAGCTTGGCAAATTCACCCTCTTTCAAGGCGATAATAAAGCGTTCGGGGATGTTGGTTTGGTCCGCCAGCTTATCAACCGAAATGTTTTCGGTTTCCATGAGCTGGGTCAAAACATCTCCTATGTTTTTGGTTTCAGGTGCCATAATGTATAACTTAAAAATATACTTTAAGCCTTTATTAGGCAAGTTTAGTCGGATTTTCCAATAATCGCCATGATTTTTAGAGGTTGACAATACCGGGGGGACGCGTAGTAGAATGAGTTAAATTAATATTAAACAAAACTATGACAGAACCAAGGTTTGAGGGATATCAAGGGAAAGAAGAAGGGCTGTCTAAGGAAGATTATCTGAGCTCTTTAAGAGAACAGTTTAATATACCAGCTGACTGGATTACTGTTGATGATTTATGGAAGAGGTTGGGTGATAAATTCGAAAATTTAGAAAGAGATGAGCGCAGGGATGATGATAATGAATTGCTTGGAATGCTTGATGCCGATGAAAGAGCTCAGCTTGAGGAGCAGGCAGGCCAAAATCGCCAGAATAGAGATAAGATCAAGAAACTGATTGACGCAAGTCTAGCCAACGGAAAGGCAAAAGAAGTTTATGCTTTGGGCTATGGCCGAACCGCTCACTTAAAGATTGACACCAAGTTCTTATCTCCTGAGGCTGTTCAAGAGATCGAGAGCCTTGCTAAGGCTATATAATTTGTTTTATTCGAGTTTTCGCTTCCTGGCGGTGCCGATTACTCAATACTTTTTTCAACAAAGACCTCTCTTGGCTTGGCGCCTTCGCCGGGGCCGACCACGCCGTTCTCTTCCATGATATCTAGCAAGCGGGCCGCGCGAGCATAGCCGACGCCGAGCCGCCGCTGCAAGAGCGAGGCTGAGGCTTTTTGCGCTTCTTTCACGACTTCGACGGCTTCTTCGTACATTTCATCTTCATCGCCGCCGTTGCCGCCGCCGTTTTTCTTTTCCAATGTTTCTTGAACCTTAGTTTCCAGGTCTCCGCCGCCGATACCGACATTTTCTTTCTTGATGAAGTCGACAACTGATGTAATCTCATCGGTTGAGATATAGGCGCACTGAATACGTTTTGGTTTCGACAAGTCGTTCGTAATAAAGAGCATGTCACCCCCGCCTAAAAGCTTTTCAGCGCCAGCGCTATCAAGAATTGTTTTTGAGTCGACTTGTGAAGCAACTTGCAGCGCGATACGGCTGCCGATGTTGGCTTTGATCAAACCTGTGATGACATCAACTGATGGGCGTTGCGTGGAAAGCACTAAGTGTATGCCGGTTGCGCGCGCCATTTGAGCCAGTCGGACGATTGAGTTTTCGATTTCGCGGCCGAAAGTGACCATCAAGTCTGCAAGCTCATCAATCACGATCACGAGGTATGGCATTTTAGCGGTTGAGCTGTTAGCTTTGATGCCATCGTTGTAGCTCGCGATGTCGCGCTTGCCGGCCGCGGCGAGTGTCGTGTAGCGGCGGTCCATTTCTTCAATAGCAAAGCGCAATGCAGCGATAGATTTCTTGCCGTCGGTAATAACTGGAGTCACAAGGTGGGGGATGCCGGCATAGATCGAGAGCTCGACGCGCTTCGGGTCGATCAAAATGAGGCGCATCGTTTCCGGCGAGTTTTTATAGATTAGCGAAATTAGCAAACTGTGGATCATGACGGACTTTCCTGAACCTGTCGTACCGGCGATCAAGAGGTGAGGCATCTTGGCGAGGTTGCCGAACATGGGTTCGCCTGAGACATCACGGCCCAAAACGAAGGTTAAGAGATTTTGCGAGTTGCCGAACTCGGCATAGCTGATCAAATTGCCCAAGCGCACGATTGAGGCAGTCTTGTTGGGAATTTCGATGCCGACCAATGACTTTCCGGGGATCGGCGCTTCGATACGGATCGGGTGCGCAGCCAAGGCGAGCGCCAAGTCCTGGTTCAAGGTCGTGATCTTGTTAATTTTTACGCCTTCAGCCGGTTTTAAGGTGTAGCGAGTGACTTTGGGGCCGATCGTGATCTCGCCCATTTCAACCGGAATGCCAAAAGATTCAAGCGTGCGTTTAATAATGTTGGCGTTAGCGCGCAGATCGCCGGCGGAGGGCTTGTCGTTCGAAGTCTTAAGTAAAGTAATTGGCGGAGGAACGTAGTTTTTGAAGTTGGCCGGAATCTTGTCGATCAGTGCGCCTTTGCCGCCTGATTCAGAGATGCGAATGTCTTCTTTCGAGAGTGGTTTGGCGGGCTTGGCTTCTTCTGTAGGCGCAGCTGACGCTTTCTTGCCGGTCCTTTGTTCCTTGCTCTCCACCGCGCGCTGTTCGGCTTCGCCAATTTCCATGGCTTTTAAGTCTTCTTCAGTTAATGATTCAGCGCCGGCTTTGGCTTTCTCGGTCTCTTCTTCAGCCTCCTCGTTTTTTCTAAACATATTTTTTAGCCAGTGCAATCTTAAAGGCACATTGAAAGCCAAAAGAATCGAGGCGATCATAATCGTAACGTTTAAGACAATCGAGGCGCCATAGCCAAAAAGATATTGCAGACTGCCAAAGGCTTTGCCGAAGACCCCGCCGTGGCCATATTCCACAATGTCGAGCAGCCCAAGCGCTGAGAGCAAAAAGAGAGCGGCGCCTACAAGCGTGTTTCCCAGAAGCTGAGCCGTTTCGCCCAAAAGGAAAGCAATACTGATTGAAATCAGAATGAGCGGGATTAAGTAGTAGCCCCAGCCGAAAAGTTGCCCGAGGCCGGCAAAGATCGCGTCGCCCCAAGGCCCCGCTTTGCCAAAGGCCGATAGCAACAGAATGATCGAAACGCCGATAAAAACTATGCCGAAGATACTGAGCTTAGCCTCATGTTTAAGTTCCCGTAGGGGATTCTGAATAAGTCCGTCTTCGCGCTCTTTTCTTCTAGTTTCTTTGGCTTTTTTCCTTTTGGACATAATAAATAAGAGATATGAAAATTGCTCGAATATCTAGTATTGTATACGTTTTCAGTAATTTTTTATACCACCGAGAACCTCTTGAGCTTTTTGAAATATGTCTCGATCGAGTCGTCGTCAATTTTGTTCGGGCTTATGGTGCAAAGGTCGAAGATATCGCCTTCGATCTTGGCCAGGGCGTCGCGCCAAGCTCGCTCATTTTCTGCGCTTTCAATGCCTCGGAACTTTTTATTGGCATGCCTGCGTTTAAGGTCGGCGATCCTTTCTTCAATGGATACAATGCCGCCCATCCCTCCTCGCATATCGGCATAGCTGCATATTTTTTGATTTAGGTTGTCTTGGCCGGCTAATTCTACTTGGTATTCAGATTTACCCATTTTGTCCACCAAATCCAGAGTGATTCTATTTACCCCGATCTCTCTCGCAATTTCATGGCTTGCAGCATGCTCATCAGCGTACTTTGCTTTGAATTCTTTCTGCACCCTAACCCAGTGGTCTAAACCCAGCGGCTCAACTTTGTCCGGCGAATTTTCCAAGTTGTACTTCATAATGTTGCCCAGATCATGCAACAAACAAGCTGATATGATCTCATCGCGATCGATTGCGGCATCGATAGAATCACAAATTAACGCCGCCACCGAAGCCACCTGCAACATATGGTCTTGCAAGTGCGGCATAATTTTATAATGCCCGTAAATTTCGGAAATCGTTTTCACGAAGTTTATTTTAGCAGAAAGAAAAAAAGAAAAAAGTACTCTAGCTGTGATGCGAATTATTACTTTGTGTATTAACTGCGGCTGATATTAAGCCTACAAAATTTGAATTTTTGATAATCCTAATGCAAAGAAAAACAACAGGATAGAAAATGTGAGCCCTGGAATAAATGAGGCTGAGAAAAACAATATCAAACCTATGACTAATTTCATCACTTTTGCTGAATCTAGAGATTCCTTCTTAGTTATGAAGTAAGCGAATATTAAGTAAATAGGTAAGGCCAAGAGATTCACGCTTAGGGGGAAAGGAAGAGGCTCGCCCCAGTTGATCCAGAGAATTAAGGTTCCAGAAATAATTCCAAGACCCAGACTTTGCCAATAGAAATTATTAGATCTAAAAGCTAAATAGGCCAGAAGGCAAAGAATTAATGTAATAAATAATACCATTTAGAGAAATTATACCACGGGAGCCGTTTACAACGGCCCTGGAAATTTGGTGAGGATAGAGTAGAAAAGATTTAAATTCTGATATGAGTCGACATCACTTCGTGCCTTCTTCAAAATGACGGAAAAAAGAAAAAAGCCGAGCGGTGGAGAGAGTCCCATTGCTCGGCAAGAGCGCTCGGCATTCAGGTATTCGTTCTTCGCGGATCGGGCTCCGGCTCGGGCGGCGGGTGGCCCATGCCCGGCCAAAAGCTCTTTCGGAGCCAGGCAGTTGTCGACGGGTCATTCCCGAACCGAAAAGCGATGTCGGTCGTACTCGAGATGTTCCCGAGATAAAGAACAGTCCGAACGGTTTCCTCAATGGTTTCCCGGCGCGCGCTAACGTGGTACTGCCCTTCTGCGATACGCCCTACGAAGCCGGTGGCAGTTCGGCCGATCACGATCATGACTCTGGGCCCGAACGGTTTCTTAGGCTTTCGCCAGATAAGCCGCATCGTTACACCAATATTTTCAGATTGGACCCTAAATTGTTTTTAGTCAACAAATAAAAAGCGCCCTAGCCGAAGCCTTGGCGCGAGAGGGAGTGCGGCCTCAGCATTCGCTGAAACCGCAGGCGGTGCACTTGATGCAGCCTTCTTGTAGGTACAGGGGAATCCCGCAGTCCGGACAGTCTGGGTTGTCGCCCCTCTGCTCGAGCTCCTTGGTTGTAGGAGCTGTTCTGAACTTTTCCCTCACTTCTTTTCCGATCTGCTTGACCTTGAGGGTGTACTCAGATGTCCACCGGCAGCGGAAAGTTGCTTCATCGAGAGCGCTTCCGAGGATGTCGAAGTCCTGCTGTTCTCCATCGGAATCGGTCAGCCTGAAAGAGCCACGTCCGATCTGTTCAATCAAGATCTCACGCATTCAGATCTCTGGAATCATAGAACGATTTTACTTATTTGTCAAAGAGGCTTTAATCAGCGCCTTAAAAAGCGGATGAGGATTCAAAGGTCTGCTTTTGAATTTGGATATGCGTCGACGTCACTTCGTGCCTTTTTCAAATGACAGAAAAAAAGAAAAAGCCTATTTTAAAAGCAACTTAGATAAGTAAACATTTTATTTATGTTATAATATTTTTATCGACATGAGAAATCTTCAAGTTAGATCAATAATATCTCTAGCGATTTTTCACTTTGTTTTCGTATTGATTATTGTCGGTTTGGTTAGCATCGTTTTAGGCCTTTTCTCAATAGCAACTGCTATTATCGAGGCGTGGCTAAATAATCTACTTGGATTTGATGCATCTTCTTTGGTTGAGGTTTCTTTATCTGTTCTCGTTGGTGTTATGATTTCGACTCAAGTCATGGGCAAGAGGGTCGTGATAAAAGAACCGCGTAAACTTGCGGTTTTTTCTACGGTCTGCTTGCTGCTGTTACTAATTGGATTACTATCGGCAGAGTTTTTGACTGAAGGATTTTTCCCCATGCAATTGGGTTTTTGGATATATATTGTAGCAGGAGTAATTTCTTTTTATGTTTTTAGTGAAATATTTTTAAGGCAGCAGTCGAAAAAGCAGCTTATTAGTCTGTCAGAGACGCCTTCACTAAGGCCTTAAAAAGCGGGTGAGGTTTTAGAGGTCTGGATTTGAATTCGGGGATGAGCCGTCGGAGCTTCGCTCCTCCTTCAAAACCCTCGGTTTTGAACATCTGGCTGTTGACCAGATTCCGACACGGGGAAACGCACGCCTTTCCCCGACCCCCTTTGACGGCCCACCCCTTTATTTTTGTTTGATGCTGGCTCTCACAAAGGCCTTGAACAGTGGATTAGGTCTGAGAGGTCTGGAGGTAAATTCGGGGTGGGCCTGGGTCCCTACAAAAAACGGGTGGATTTTTCTGGGTAGTTCCATAAATTCCATGAGGCGTTTGTTGGGGGACTCGCCGGAGAAAACTACGCCGCCTTTTTCTAAGGTCTCTATATATTGCGGGTTAACTTCGTAGCGATGGCGGTGGCGTTCGGTGATATGTGATGCGCCATAAGCCTCGCGCACAATTGTGCCGGGTTTTAAGTTGGCCGGGTATGAGCCGAGGCGCATTGTTGCCCCATAATCTTTGTTATTCATTTTCTCAATTTGTTCTGGCAGGATGTCGATAATTGGGTTTTTGGTTTTTGGGTTCACCTCGGTTGTGTGGGAGTCTTTGAGACCCAAAACATTGCGGGCGTATTCAACAGCGGCGAGCTGCATGCCGTAACAAAGGCCGAGGTAGGGGATCTTATTTTCTCGGCAATAGCGGATGACGTTGATTTTGCCTTCGACTCCGCGCGCGCCGAAGCCGCCGGGCACGATTATGCCATCAAACTTATCCAAACTCTTAAGATTTTTCATCGTCCTTCCAGCCGCTGACCCGTAGGCGTCAGCATTAACTGACTCGAAGTCGTTGGAGCTTAGCCATTCAATGACCGGAATTGCCTTTTCTGAATAGGCGGCGTGTTTCACGGCTTCGATTACAGATATGTATGAGTCAGAGAGCATAAAGCTGCCGGTCGCGAAATATTTGCCCACAATGCCGATTTTAACTTGGCGTTGTTTGCGGCCGGCTTCTTCAATTGAATTGATTAACCCCCGCCAGTCGTGGCCATCTTTCTTTTTCGTCCTCAATCCAAGTGTTTCCATTACGATTTTATCCACCTTTTCTTCTTTGAAGATCTCCGGCAGGTCATAGATGTTTTTGACGTTGGGCGCTGAGATTACATTTTCCTGGCGGACGTTGCAGTTGAAAGCAATTTTCTCTTTGCGTTTGTCGTCGAGTGAAGTCTTGGCGCGGGCTAAGATCATATCCGGCTGCAGCCCAACGCTGTTTAACGAACGCACGGCGTATTGAGTCGGCTTGGTTTTTAGTTCTTGGTCCTCGCCTTGAGAGGGGAGGTAGCTTACGAGTGTTAAAAAGACCGAGTGAGGGTCTTGGAGTTTCAAAATACGCACGGCTTCCAAGAAAAGCATGTTTTGATACTCGCCGACTGTGCCGCCGATTTCGGTAATTACAACGTCAGCCGATGCTTTCCTCGCGGCATTCTTGAGTCGGGCAATAACTTCCAGCGGAATGTGCGGCACCACTTCGACGCACTTGCCGTCATATTCAAGATTGCGTTCTTTCTGAATGACGTGCAGGTAGACTGAGCCGGTTGTCATATAGTTGGCTCTAGTTAGGTCGACATCTAAGAAGCGTTCGTAGTTGCCCATGTCTTGGTCGGTTTCCAGGCCGTCGTCTAACACAAAAACCTCACCGTGTTCGGTGGGGTTCATGGTCCCGGCATCAACGTTGATGTAGGGGTCGATTTTAATGGCGGTGACGTTGAGGCCGTGGAATTTGAGGAGGCGGCCGATCGCGGCTGAGGCGGTGCCTTTGCCGACGCCCGACATTACTCCGCCGACGATAAAGATGTAAGAAGTTTTGTGCGGCACATTCTATAATAGCATAACGATAATAAAAAATGCACCAGGCCTAGATGGCTAGAAATTCTGGTGCCGGGCGTCAGAAGGTGACAAACCGGAGGCGCTGGTTTTTCGCATACCAGGTTCGGGTCACGATATCGTCGTGAAACTCGATCCGCGTCCCGGTTGCAAGCCCCCGATATTTCGCGCGGAGGCTATTCAGCGCTTCGTGGATGTCGCCCCCCGAGGCGTACTTGTTCAGGTCGCCGTCGATGCAAACGTGGACGTCTTGGCTCCGCTTCGTTACGAGGATATGGACCATCGAGTCACTCCTTACTATTTCAGGCTAGCGATTATACTTTTTATTGTCAATCTGCTAGAATCAGGCCCAATTATGGCCAATAAAGACATTCTCGTAATTGATATCGAGACCAAAAACAGCTTTGCCGACGTGGGCGGCCAGCACAACCTGAGGAATTTAGACGCCTCGCTGATTTGTGCTTATTCATACAATCAAGACAAGTATTACTTAATCCGCGAGGGCAAATTCCACGAAATTTCCGACATGCTGCAAAACGCGGGCTTAATTGTCGGCTTCAGCATCAACCGCTTTGATTTGCCGGTCATGAATAAATATTACAAATTTAATTTAATGAGTTTGCCGCGCCTGGATTTACTGGATGAGATTGAAAATGCTCATGGCCGCCGGATTAGCCTAGACTTGCTTGCCAACGCCAACCTGGGCTATGGCAAGACCGGCCACGGCTTAGACGCGATCGAATATTATAAAAAAGGCGACTGGGAAGCGCTTGAGAAGTATTGCCAGCAAGATGTGAAGGTAACCAAGGAGCTTTACGACTTAGCCAAAAAACAAAAACATCTGCTTGTACCGCAGAAGTGGAATGCCAATCATGTGAAAGTTGAGTTGGATATTCAGGATGTCCTGATGACCTCGCCGAATACTTTGTTCTAGATCATTGACAGAGGATAAAAGGCGACCAGATCTCAGTTGTTTAGGCTGGGACAAGGTCGCAGTGATGCGGAACTTAATCCGCTTGGAGTGGCGGCGTCGGATAGGGATTTGAACCCTCGTTCAGGACCCTATTATGTCGGGAAAGATTTGTTCGCATGCCTCAGGGCGCTTCAGTTCCACTCGTGCGGGTGATGCTTGCCGCATTTGTAGAACCTTGGCATTCCCGTCTCGGCCTCATAAGCTTACTAGGGCGCTCCGCGAATACGACCTAAAGACACCACGTGGGCCGGGATATGAACCTCCCGCACCTAATCTACTGGAACCATAGATCCATGATGTGCCGTATTCGTCCTGCATACTCCCGTTCGGCAAATTCAGCCTACTTTGCATGCTCGCTCATCCGTCCGTCATCGCGGCTCTCATACCGGGGCATAAGTTCCCTTCAAAACCAGGAAACGAACCCCTTCGGAGAATTGCCTTCCCCTGAGACCCAAATGGTAATCTCATAGAGCCGCACTTTTCGCCCTACTATCCTTGCTATCCAATTTCCTGACTAGTCCTACTTCTCTACGCCCTGGTCGGTCCCCATGGTGAAGGGTGACAATGAGAAGTGGTAGGCCCACGAAAGGGTAGGACGTTTAGGTAAATTGGCTTCGCACGTAGCCGAGCGATTAGTTCCATCTTGATTCACCGAGCCTTACCGGCCCTCTATCAAGACTCTCTATATCCTTAGCCTTCCGGTGGGTAACCCTCAGGTTTGAGCCGAGGCACCGGTGCTTTTGGCTGAACTATCGACGCCAGTTGGTAAAGAGCTGTCCGTCGGCTTGCTTCGGGAAAACTCTTCGTTGCATCTTCATTCTAGCATGGGTCACTCCTCAGTCAATGAATTGAAAAGAGGCTGGTTGTGTGATTAACTTCGATTGGTACAAAGGGATGAGATTTTGGAAGCTCCTCCTGTTTCTCAAGTCCATCGACTGGTCAGCCAAGTCATCTGTCAGCCAGACGGCGGCATCATCATGGCAGTTTGTGTCTGCGGTTGGGTTACCGAACCCAAAGTCAAAGGCAAGATGCTTGAGGTCGTTCAGATCATCAATCATCACACGGGTGCGGAACTGCGTTTGAAGTTCAGGCTAGACGGGGCGATTGAGGTGGTGGTTTGATCAGGTCTGGCCGCGGGTTTTTCCCACGGCTTGTTTTTTTTGGGCCTCGCGACTATCGTTTTAGTGATGAAGAGAATCGAGAAAAGGGTTTATCTGGACTACGCAGCCTCAACGCCGGTTGATCCGGCGGTTTTGAAAGCGATGTCGCCTTACTTTAGCGAGCGTTTTGGTAATGCCGGTTCGCTGCATTCATATGGCCAAGCGAGCATGGCACCGCTAGACAAATCGCGGGAAGTTATTGCGAATGCGGTTGGCGCTAAATTTAACGAAATTATTTTTACGAGTTCAGCAACCGAAGCCAACAACCTCGCGCTGCGTGGCATCCTAAAAGCTAACAGCTCTAAGCTAAAAGCTCCTAATATTATTGTTTCCGCGATCGAGCATGAATCTATTTTAGAAACCGCGAAGGTTTTGGAACGAGACGGCGTCGAGGTTGTTTATCTGCCAGTCGATAAGAACGGCTTGGTTGATTTGGAAAAACTTAAGAAGTCTATCAACGAGCGCACGGTTTTGGTTTCAGTGATGTATGCGAATAATGAAATTGGGACAATCCAGCCGATTGCTGAGGTCGCCAAAACTATCAGGCAATACAAAGATAAAAATGGCAGCGGTCCGGTGTTCCACACCGATGCTGTTCAAGCTTTCAATTATTTGGATTGCGATGTCGACAACCTGCATGTCGATATTATGACCATCTCTTCGCATAAGATTTATGGCCCCAAGGGCGCCGGCGCTCTTTATGTGAGGAATTTAGCCAGTAATCCATTGGAGCCAATTTTGACTGGCGGGGGGCAGGAGTTTGGCTACCGTTCGAGTACGGAGAATATTCCGGCCATTGTTGGTTTTGCCAAGGCGGCCGAGATTACTCTCGAGGCTAAGCCTCGAGAAGGCAAGAGGGTTGGCGACTTGAGAGACATGCTTTGGGCAAAAATTAAGAAAATCTACTCAAAGGCGCAGCTAAACGGAAGTCTAGGGAACAGATTACCCAACAATTTAAATATTTATGTTCCAGGAGTTAGTGCCGAAAAGCTTCTGATAAAACTAGATCTGGCCGGTATCGCAGCTTCGTCCGGATCGGCTTGCAAATCACGCGCGCTCGAAGAATCTTATGTTATTAAAGCCTTGGGTTATGGAGGCCAAAGAGCTAAAAATAGTCTGCGTTTTACCCTGGGCAGATTCACGAGCCATACGGATATTGACAAGGTGATAAAGAGTCTTAAAATCTGATGTATGAACAAAAAAATTCATCATATTATAGGGTTACTGGCGATTATTATTATGGTTCTTTTGACTGGTTCGGCGTTGGTACAAAACGCAAACGCCAATTCATTTTCAGATTTCTTTAAGAACATTTGGGGAGGTCATAATGTTACTCCCGTTCCGGCCTCGCCTGCTTCTGCTCCTTATGCGCCGACAGTTGATTACGAAGCGGCGGTAGTAAATGCCGTTGATCAGGGCCTAAAGAGCGTGGTTTCGATTGCGATTTCGAAAGATGTGCCTGTCCTCGAGCAGTGCCCTTATAACCCGTTTGGCGATCTTGGACCGGACTTCAATAACTTTTTCGGCGACAATAGCGGCATGGGCCAATTCTATACTCAGTGTCCGACCGGTAAGAATCAGAAGCAAGACATTGGCGGCGGCAGCGGTTTTATTGTGAGCGCTGATGGCTTAATTCTAACCAATAAGCATGTCGTCGCTGATACCAAAGCTGATTACACAGTTGTTCTGGGCGATGGATCCAAATATCCGGCTAAAGTTTTGGCCCGGGATCCCAACCAGGATATTGCTCTCATTAAAATCGACAAAACCGGCCTGACTGCCGCCAAGCTGGGCGATTCCAATTCGATCAAACTTGGGCAGACAGCGATTGCGATCGGCAATGCCTTGGCACAATTTAGCAACACTGTTTCGGTAGGAGTTGTTTCTGGCCTTTCCCGCAGTATCACGGCTTCCGGCGCCGGAACGGGCGGGTCTGAAGACCTGGCTAATTTGATCCAAACCGATGCGGCTATCAACCCGGGCAACTCGGGCGGTCCCTTATTAAACCTCAAGGGCGAAGTGATCGGCATCAACGTTGCGGTGGCCCAGGGGGCGCAGAATATTGGTTTCACTATCCCGATTAATACGGCGAAGCGCGATATTGACTCGGTCGTGAAGTCGGGCGTCATTAAGACTGCTTATATCGGCGTCCGCTACACGATGATTACTGCCGATATGGCAAAAACTCAAAAGCTCAGTTCTGATTACGGAGCGCTGATCCGGGGTTCAGCTGACGGCCCGGCGGTCATGGCTAATTCGCCGGCTGATAAGGCTGGATTGAAAGCTGAAGATATTATTTTAGAAGTTAACGGCGTCAAGCTCGACAACGCCACCCATACTTTAGCTTCCGAGCTTCAGAATTATAACGTCGGAGATACGGTCAACTTGAAAGTTAAAAGGGGAAGCGACGTCTTGACGATTCAGGTGACGCTCGGTGAACGGCCGGCGGCCTAGGGAACTTATAACCTATAACTAATAACAAATAACGGTTATAATTTGATTAGGGCCGTGTTATGGGTTATAAGTCATTAGTTATAAGTTAATCCTATGAACAATCAATTCAATCGTTTCACTATTAAAGCCCAGGAGGCGCTCCAGAACGCGCAGGATTTGGCTTCAGCCGAGTCTCACGGCGAGTTTAGGGCTCTGCATCTATTGGCATCTTTGATTACGGACTCAACTTCGCTCGTCCAGCCGATCATCAATCGCGCCAACATTGGTCTAGATGCTCTAGACCAGGAAATTACCGCCGAACTAAAGAAACTGCCTAAGGTTTTTTCGTCGACTTCGACCGGCCAGCTTTATCTTTCGCAAGAAGTTCTTAAAGTTTTGGATAAAGCCGCTAAATTCGCGTTGACCAACAAGGATGAATTCATTTCGTGCGAGCATCTTTTTATCGGCATACTCGAAGTCGATTCGACGGCAAGGACTGTTTTAGAAAGAATGGGTTTGAAACGCGATCAGGCCATTAAGACTCTGTCGAGTCTTCGCGGCAGCACTCGGGTAACCGATGAAACGCCGGAAAGTAAATTCCAGGTTTTGGAAAAATACGGCATTAATTTGACCAACAAGGCGAGCGAAGGGAAACTTGACCCGGTGATCGGGCGGGAGGATGAGCTGAGGCGAGTTATCCAAATATTGTCCCGCCGGACCAAGAACAACCCTGTTTTAGTGGGCGAACCGGGAGTCGGAAAAACGGCTGTGGTTGAAGGCCTGGCCCAGCGCATAGTTTCAGGCGATGTGCCGGAAAATTTAAAAGGCAAGGAAGTTGTCGTGCTGGATTTGGGCTCGATGATCGCCGGCACTAAGTTCAGGGGTGAGTTCGAGGACAGGCTAAAAGCATTTATAAAAGAGATCCAAAATTCGCAAGGCCGGATAATTTTGTTTATTGATGAGATCCACATGATTGTGGGTGCCGGTGCCGCTGAGGGGGCAGTCGACGCGTCTAACTTATTGAAGCCTGCGTTGGCCCGCGGAGAATTGCATGCGATTGGAGCAACCACGATTAAGGAATATCACCGCCATATTGAAAAAGATGCCGCTTTAGAGCGCCGGTTCCAGCCGGTGCCGGTTGAGGAGCCTTCTATCGAAGACAGCCTGACAATCTTGCGGGGCCTTAAAGAAAAATATGAGATCCATCACGGGCTGCGCATCTCGGACGAGGCGATTATCGCCGCGGTTAATTTGTCGGCCCGATATATTTCGAACAGGTTTTTGCCGGACAAGGCGGTTGATGTGATCGATGAAGCGGCAGCGGCGAGGAAGATTGAAACCGAGAGCTTGCCCAACGAGATTGACAAAATCAGACGCGATGTTAAGAACGCCGAAATTGAAAGGGCGGCTTTAATGAATGAGAGAAAAAGCGAAGCTAACAAAAAAAGATTGAAAGATCTGGATAGTTCATTGGAGCAATTAAAAACCCGCGATGAGGAGTTGTCCGGCAGTTGGCAAGCTGAGAAAATGATCTTCGAGAAGCTGAACAATCTCCGAACCAGGCTGGAAACCTTGCGGCGCGAGAAAGAAGTAGCCGAACGCGAAGGCCAATTGGAACGGGTGGCTCAGATTATTTACGGCGAAATGCCGGCCGCGCAGAAAGAATACGATGCTTATGAGAAGAAATACTTTATCTCGGCTGGTTCGGCTAAAAACGGCAAGGAGACTAAAGACAATAGACAAAAATTCTTGAAAGAGGAAGTCGATGCGGAAGATATCGCCAACGTTATCGGCCGCTGGACCGGCATTCCGGTTACCAAAATTATGGAGACTGAGGCTGATAAGCTGACCAAAATCGAAGATGTCTTAAGGGGCCGCGTTATTGGCCAGGAAGAGGCGATTAAGTCAGTAGCGAGCGCCCTGCGCCGCGCTAGGGCCGGCTTGGCTCCGCAGGATAAGCCTTTGGCTTCTTTCATGTTCTTGGGTCCGACGGGAGTGGGCAAGACTGAACTTGTTAGGGCTTTAGCGGAGTTTATTTTTAACGATGAGAAGGCTCTGGTTCGGATAGATATGTCTGAATATATGGAGAAGCATGCCGTGGCGCGCCTCATCGGTTCTCCCCCCGGCTATGTCGGCCACGAAGAAGGCGGCCAGCTCACGGAGATTGTCCGTCATCGACCTTACAGCCTGATACTTTTTGATGAAATCGAGAAAGCGCATCCGGAAGCTTTTAACATTCTTTTGCAGGTGCTCGACAATGGCCGCTTAACCGACGGCAAAGGAAAGACAGTCAACTTCAAAAATACCATTATTGTCCTTACGTCGAATGTCGGCTCGGAATTATTTAAAGAAATGTCGAAGCTCGGTTTTGATGTTTCCGCCAGCGCCGAGACTAAGAAGCAGGAGGACTACCGTGTTAGGATTAGGACCTCGCTGAAGGAGCATTTCCGGCCGGAATTCTTGAACAGGATTGACGACATAATAATTTTCAACTCGCTCTCCCGCGAGGATGTTGCGAAGATTGTGGACATTCAACTTTCCGAGCTGACTAAGCAGGTTGAGGAGAGGGGAATCAAGCTCATGATCGACCCTTCGGCCAAGAAGTATATAATCGATAATGGATTCGATCCTGAATACGGCGCCCGGCCGATAAAAAGGATGATCCAAAGGACTATCTTGGATAGGCTGGCCGATAAACTTATCGGGGGCGTAATTAAAAATGGCAGCAAAGTTAAAATTAGTTTCGAAAAATCCGATATTAAGGTCAGCGTTTAGGACGGTTGTATTTTCTTTCCTGATTTTCTTCTCGGTCTATGCATCGAGCTTTTGGGCGGGGTTAGTTTTTATTTTTACGCTGGGTTTGTGGTATTTCCGCCCGCCTATAAATATAGGCCGATTCTCTTGGGAAGTTATTTTGCTCTTAGCCTCAGTTTTTCTTTTGCCGCGCTCGATAGATAGCAACGCGTTATTCGTTTTTGCTCTGGCTCTGGGCCTGCTCCTGGCGCTGCTTTTGGAGTTGAAGAATGTCGCCATTATTCGAAGGGACACGGGTAAATATGTTCTTAGGATCGGCATCATAACAATTTATAATTATTTTTTCTTTTACAATTTTTTGGGTATGGCGTCGATTCTAATTCTCTTCGGCGTTTCCGCGTTGATGTTAAATAATCTTTATACTGATTCTACCGATCGAGGCAAGGCCCCGCTCACGGCGCTGCTGCTCAGCTTCATCATCCTTGAATTAAACTGGGCGCTGGCTCTGGTTCCGGACCAAATTTTTATAAAATTATTTGTCTCGACAACCGCCCTCGCTATTTTGAGCCAGGGGGCCTTGAAGCACTTTAATAAGAGTCTCGATCAGAAAGCGATTCGCCAAAGCGCCGTTTTCCTGAGTTTGGCGCTGCTGCTTCTCTTAATCTTTATGATATAGTTTGGATTGATGATTCCACCCAAAATAGCTCGGGTTTCCCTGTCTCTTCTGATTATGGTTTCTTTGGGGTCGGTGTTTTTTTACCGCGGTGATCTGAGCTGCGTAACCGAGAGATCTGAAGACACGGTGCGAGGCGCTTCGATGCAGCCGCTCATCAAAGATGGCGCGACCATAACAGCCCTCTATGGATTCTATGCCTGCAATCAAATTCGAAGGGGAGACTTGGCGCTGATTAGCCCTTCAGCTAACCGAGATCCGCTTATCAAAAAAGTGAGAGTTTTGCCGGGCGACAGATTCGGGCTTTTTCGAGTGGGCGCCGATAGATGGAACATTCTGGTAAATGGCACAGCGCTCAAGAATTCCGAAGGCCAAGTCTATTCTTTGAGTGATCGCGGGAATAGAATGATTAGCCTTTACGAGACAGATTATAAAGGGGTTATGCCGCCGGGTTTCTATTTTATTTTCGGCGAAGACCCAGCCGGGACATTAGATAGTACGAAATTCGGGCCCGTTGGAGAGCAGGCGATCCTGGCGAAGGTTATTTCTTATAGCAACGAATAGCTGATTTTGTTATAATTACCCCAGCATATGAAACTAAATAAAATATCTCTCGTCTCCTCAGCATTCTTGTTATTAGTGATAGGCTATCTGTTTTTAGTTTCTTCGGTCCTCGCCGCCCCCACCCAGAACCCTCCCAATGGAGGAGTAATCCAGATAACCGGCGCACCTCCTCAGGCTTCTCTCACGATCGGCGTCAGCGGCTCATACGCCACATTCAATTTCAATAGTTCCTCCGGAAACGGCGCGCTCCCATTGGCTTATGGCGGCACCGGCCGGCCAATCACTGACTCTGCGAGCAAGGCTCTCTTCAGAAACGATGTCCTTGCCGCCCAAGGCAACGGCCCCAACTCGGATATCACTGCTTTAAACCCTCAAGATGCGTTAAACAACCTTCTTGATTTAACTCTCGGGAATTCCGGCAAATATGTCATCCTGAATGGCAACGTGGGAGTTGGGACTTCCACTATAAATTCTGCCAATGGTTGGAATCTTCAGGAAGGCGATGGTACGGGTAGCCACGCTTTAGCTATGGCTTCGGCCGCAACTGGCGCCAACTCAATTTGGTTTATGAGCGGCAGCCCTGTATCAGGCGGCATCAATGGCGGCATTCAATATGACAATTCAGCCGGCACGCTCAGCTTTTACGCTGGCGGCACGGGAGCTTCGGCTAATCGCCTCACCATCCTAAATACAGGTAATATCGGAATTGGGACGGCCGGCCCGACGGGACAGCTACATCTGGTCAAAGCGGGCGGAGCGTCTATTTATCTGGGAGATTCCAATAACACGGATGCTATTAAAAGTGTGCAAGTTGGTACCGGTAGCGAATTATCATTCTCTACTAATGGAACCGGAGCGGAACGCATGCGCATAGATCAAAATGGCAACGTCGGGATTGGGACGACGGGTCCGCAAGGCTTACTTGATGTTAACGGTGGCGCAACTGACACGTCCGCTTTGTTTATTGCCTCGGCTCCATCGGTAACTGATCGAGGTGGAGCGATTTTTCATCAGGGCTCAACTTATGCTTGGCAAGAAGATGCCCAAGGCACCGCGAGCAGCACAACCGGAGGTCTAAACTTTAACTATGTTAATCGAACGGCTCCAGGAACTAAGGTGACGAGTAATGTACTTTTCCTCGAAGGAGATGGCAAAGTTGGAATTGGGACAGCGACCCCAGGTTCGAAACTTGAAGTGAATGGGAACATGAAACTCTCCGGAGCAACTCCGACTTATACTTTGACTAACGTAGCTGCCCCGTCCGGCGCATCTGATGTTGCAACTAAGGGCTATGTTGATGGAGCAGTGGGTGCCGGTTCGGCGGCTTCAAAATCACAATTTTTTACTTCAAACGGAACATTCAATCAGTCGACATGTTCGTGTACCCTTGTTTGGGTTAGTTTGGTTGGCGGGGGAGGCGGCGGAGGTGGAGGGTCTAGTGGCGGTGGAGCTGGCGGAGGCGGAGGGGCGGGCGAAGCAGCTGTTAAATATTCCATTTCTCTTGCTGTCGGAGGCTCCTATACTGTCACGGTTGGATCTGGCGGTACAGGCGGGGCTCATGACGTGAACGGAGGCGATGGCGGATCGAGCAGTTTCGGAGATTTTGTTAAAGTGGCTGGAGGAAAAGGCGGGGGTAGGGGCAACGGCGGCGGATCAGGTACCGGGGGAGCCGGCGGTACTTCGACTGGTAGCGGCGCTGGCACCGGCGGTTCTGCTGGGGCTGCCGGCGGAGTGTGCGGATCAGAAGTTACTTCATTCGTATTGGCCGGCTCTGGGGGGGGCGGCGGAGGTTCGAGCGGACCCGGCGGGAATGGAGGACACTGCGTTCTTACTTCCTCAGCTCAGGGTGCTAATGGTGGTACTTGTGGCGGCTATGGTTGCAGCGGCGGGGGAGCTGGCGGGGCTGCCTTCAGCATCGGGGCCGGTGTGGCTGGCAGTGATGCCAGTGCCAGCGGATGTAATGGCTACGGTGACGGACAACTTGTTGCTGACATCGGTAGCGGCGGAGGCGGCGGCCACCCCTGCGCATGTGCTTCTCCCGGACCTGATAACGGTGGAGTCGGCGGCACTGGCGGAGGTGGAGGTGGAGGCGGAGGGGGGATATGCAGCAGTTGGGTTAGCTCAGGCGGCAACGGTGGCACCGGCGGTGTTCTCGTTGAATGGTTTGGCTTATAATTTATAAATCTTTTTGACAATACGCCCAAGTTGGGCGTATTATTTTAATAACTCCTGATCCAATCGAGTTTGGGAGGATTCAATTTTATTAACATGTTTAGAATTTTGTTAAATTATCATGACAGAAATATTGGTGGGGGCGGTGGCGCTCTTGGCCGGCTTGGCGGGAGGCTATTTAGTGAGGCAGAATATTGTTTCGAAGAAGGCGGGTTCGATCGAGGCTAAGGCAACCGAAGAATTAAATAAAGCGAAGAGCGAAGCTCAAAAGATTGTTCTGGAGGCTCAGAACAAGGCTTTGAGTGTTATTGAGGAAGCCAAGAAAGAAGAAAAAGAACGAAAGTCGAATATTGATAAGCAGGAGGCGCGCGTCGTCACGAGAGAGGATGACCTGAGCAAGAAAGAGAAAGAGCTTTCAGGCGAGAAGCAGAAACTCTCCAGCGAGGCGGCTAAGTTGCAGTCTAAGGCTGAAGAAGTGGACAAGATCCAAGCGGAAGCGACTACCAAGCTTTCTAAAATTGCGGGTTTGACCCCGGAGCAAGCCAAGGAAAAGTTAATTAAAGACATTGAAGAAAGGCACAAAGAAGAGCTAGCCTCAACTCTCTTTAAATTGTTCCACGAGCGGCATGAGGAGATAGAAAAAAAGAGCAAAGAGATCATGACGACGGCCGTGCAGAGGTATTCCAGAGATGTGATCGCTGATATTACGACCTCGGTTTTCACTCTGCCTTCCGAAGACTTGAAAGGCAAGATTATCGGCCGGGAGGGCCGGAACATTAGAACTCTGGAAAGGCTCGCCGGCGTTGAGTTTGTGATCGATGAAAGTCCGGAAACGATTGTTATTTCTTCATTCGATCCGTATCGGCGAGAAGTTGCGTCAATGGCATTATCTAAGCTTATTAAAGATGGCCGCATTCAGCCGGCCAAGATCGAAGAAAAAGTTGATGAGGCTAAGGCCGAACTCGATAAGCGCATGTTTGAAATCGGCGAAGAGGCGGCTCACGAGCTCGGAATTTTCAATTTTGCCAAAGAAATTGTTCAGCTTCTAGGTCGGCTTAATTTCCGAACGAGTTTTGGGCAGAATGTTTTGACTCATTCGGTGGAAACTGCGCACTTGGCCGGCATGATTGCCGCTGAGTTGGGCGCAAATGTTGATGTCGCTAAGCGGGGAGCGCTGGTGCATGACATCGGCAAAGCGATTGACCACGAAGTCGAAGGTACGCATGTTGATTTGGGCCGCAAGATCCTCAAGAAATATGGTGTCCAAGAAGAAGTGATTCGAGCGATGGAGGCCCATCACGAGGAATATCCTTTTTCAACTCCAGAGTCGTTTATAGTGGCGGCGGCCGATGCCTTGTCAGCTGCCAGGCCGGGTGCGCGCCGAGGCACGATGGAAAACTACATCAAGCGTTTGCAAGATCTTGAAGCGGTCGCGATGACTTTCAAAGGTGTGAAGCAAGCTTATGCTATCGCGGCCGGCCGAGAATTGAGAGTTTTTGTGATACCCGAGCAGATTGATGATTTTAGAGCTCTCCAGATGGCTAAAGATATTGCGAACAAAATTGAAGCTGAGCTCAAATATCCGGGCGAGGTCAAGGTGAATGTTATCCGCGAAATACGCGCCGTCGAGTTTGCCAAATAACCTCATAGACATTGGCTTTATTGGCTTCGTTTGGTATAATCGTGACAGTTAAAAAGGTCGGATAAATCGACAAAAACTACAATGAACAAAGTTGAATTAGCAGAAGCAGTAATGACCGCTTGCGGTCTTGAAACCAAGAAGCAGTCAGAAATGGCTGTCGAAACTGTTTTCGACACCATCACCAAGGCTTTGGCCAAGGGTGAGGAGGTGTCAGTCGCGGGTTTCGGAACTTTTAAAGTTGTGAAGCGCGCGGCCCGTATGGGAGTTAACCCAAAAACAGGTGAAAAGATTCAGATCGCCGCTAAAACCTTGCCGAAATTTAAAGCCGGCAAGCAGTTTAAGGAGGCCGTTGCGTAGTGCTCGCTTACCGGCTACGCCGCTAGAAACCCAGCTCTTGCTGGGTTTCTGCTTTGCTAGCCGCCGCTGCGCTCCCCATCCCGCTAGGCGCGGGACGGGGCACCCCATTATTTCGAGGACAGACCCAGAGCTTTTCTTACATCGCGGCTGATCGAGAGGAAAGCGTCATAAGCATCTTTAATATCGGTTAGGGAATTTTCTAAATAATCTCTCGGGCCAAGCGCGGCAGCGTCCTGGTCAGCATTTGTCTTGGCGCTGTCGGAAGCTTTTAGAATAACGGCTTGAGCCTTGAGGTAATTAGCAGTGGCATCTTTAATGATATCAACGACTTTATCCAACCGAGGCTTGAAGTCGGTTATCTTAATTAGGTTTAACTTGCTTAGTTTAGAGATGTCTGATGTGATCTTACTTAGCCTGTTTGAAGCAGTCGAAATGGTGTCGTTGGCGTAGAAGAGAAGGGCGAAGTCGGCGATCTCATCAATTTTGCTGTTATAAGTATTGTTTCTAAAATCAATAACCTGTTTAGCAAAGGCTTTGACTGAATCAATGTCTGACAGGTTAGCGAAGTCAACTGAGACGCTATTATAAATCTGGAGATAATTATTCAAAAGGGCTGAATATTCCGCAGCCAGCTCGGCTTCGCGCGAACCTTCTTTAAACTTTGGTAGGCTGCTCAGGCTGTCTTGGAGATCGGTGACTTCTTTGATAGCGAGGCTGAGAGCGTCGCCGACAACTTTTTTTCTCGCCGCCAGCTCGTCGCTCGGAGAGAGGCTGTTTAGATCTTTAAGGTTGATCAAGGCATGGCTGGACGAGTCTACCTGGCTAGCAGCGTCTTTTAGGCCGCTCGAAACATTGGTGGCGCCGTCTTCTGTTGTCGCGCTAGGGGGCGGGTTGCCGGTTACGTCGGCTGCTGAGGCGCGGGCCAAGGAAATCAATATGATGGGCAGTATATAAAATATTCTTTTCATCATTTTAAAAGGTGGCTTGGTTCAAAAGATTATCGACCTCTTGGTTTCGGTGAGGGCTGTTATAGCTGGCTTTATCCGATTCCTGTTTAATGATCGCGCTATTGGTGTGGTCGTCATTGCTTGTCGATGCTTCATTAAGAGCGACATTCGATTTTGAAGCCGAAAGGGCGTAGTAATTTATTTGTTGCAGATGCACATCGATATCTTTATTGATCGTTCCCGCTTCTTTAATGAGATCGTTATTCTCGGCGTCGCTCAAAATAGGGGAGACGGGTGCTTTTAAGAATGTTGAAATGCTGGCCATCGCGATTATAAGCAAGGTGGCGAGTCCGGTTGCGAAGGCAGGCATCCAATTCTTTTTGAATATATTCTGAGGCGCGAAAATTTCCTTTAATGAAAGGCGTTTCGAGGTTGCTAATATTGTAGCCCGGCTCTTCAGCACAAAGGTATCGGCGGGAGAGATTTTGTTTAATGATAAAAGAGAAAACTTTAAGTCTGCCGACATTTCTGGGTGCGCATTTTTGCGAAGAACAAGGTTGCGGGAAAGAAGGCCGAAATCTTGATTCGGTTTTATTGTCTCGAGCGTTTTAATTTTTCCAACCAGTTCTTGTTCCTTCATTTTTAATAGTTTAGCCGGCTGTGTGGTGTTTCAACTTGGTTTGTAGTCGTTTGATGGCTCGGTGTTGGGCTAATTTGGTGGCGCCGACGGACTTGCCGATAACCTTGGCGACTTCTTCGTGGGGCAGGTCGTCGACAAACCTCATGATGATGATGTCGCGCTCCGTGTCGGTCAGCTCTTTCATGGCGGTCAAGACTTTGGCCCAGTCCATTTTGCGGTCGACGTCGATATCGATGGGCGTATCTGCTGAAGCGATTTCTTCGATATAATCCTCGATCTGAACTTCATTGCCGCTTCGGCTGACGCTGCGGTAATGGTCGATAACCAGATTCCGCGCGATCCGATAGAGCCAGGACCCGAAGGAGAAGCCTTCAAACACGTAATCATCGATATTCTCCCAGGCTCTCAGAAAGGCCAGATGGGTGAGATCTTCAGCCTCCTCACGATGGCTTACTTTAAGTAGGACGAACCTGTATATCTTTGGAAGATAGTAGTCATAAAGTGAGCCAAAGGCATCGCCCTCCCCATCTTGCGCTCTTTCTACTAGTTGTTTTTCGTCCTCCATCATATGTAACGTAATTGTTGTGGATAAGTTACCCAAGAATCTGTCAAAGGTAGATAAATGCTAGCTTAAATCGATTTTTGCCGCATCTCATCTACTATCAGGTTAGCATAGATTTAGGCGAGTTTCGCTATTGACAAATATGGGTTATGCATGGTAGTTTTGCTTCGTAAGCCTAGGTTTGGTAAAGGCGGACCGGTGTCTGCCTCCAATCCCTAAATCCGAGGCGGACACCTGTTCTTCTAACCGAACTGGGCTGGAGATGATCCAATGACCCAGAACCCAAAGTACGATGCCTACTTCAAGCGCAACCGGCAAGAGACCTGGGCGACCCTGATCGGCGTGGTCTTCGCGCCCATCGGCGTGCTCGTGAGCGGAGCGATCGCCTGGATGAACACTGAAGCCTTCGCGGTTGGTTTCCGGATCATCCTCGTTGCGCTTGCGTCCATGATCTGTTTCCTGATCCTGGGCTACGCTGCGCTCGGCCTTTACAGCAAGGTCGACGCAACGCCGTCCGAAGAATCGCAGGCAGATGACAAGTCTGTTCTCGCGAACTTCCCCCTTCCCAAGGGGCAGGCAGCTTGAGCCGCTGGACCCACTAGACGCAAGTCTACGTTGGGTCCAATTTTTATTAAAGACCCCGTTTTATTTTTCTAACCTTTTCGATCGCGTAAGTTAGCCAGTATTTTGGTTTGAGTATCAAATCTTGGGCGTGGACATATTCTTCACTGTATCCGCCGAAGCCTTTTTTGAATAATGAAAGGCCGGCCCAGGGGTGATTTTTTGCGTTTTCCGGCGAAATGCCCCAGAAATTGTAGAAGGAACAGCCGCGCCGTTTGGCTTCGCGAATCACGGCCCACTGCAAGAGATAGGCAGCGGTAATTTTGGGATATTTTAAGTTAGTTGCGCCCTGGTGGTAGAACGCTCCGCCGTTAGCGAAAATAATTATAGCGCTGGATATTATTTCTCCATTATATTGAGCAAAGAATATCAGCGCGTCATTTGTCTTAGCGAAAGCTTCGAATTCAGCTTCTAAATATTTTAAGGAGAAAGGCGTAAAGTGCTGGCGCTCGACTGTCGTGGTATAAATCTCATTAAATTTCTTTACGTCTTCCTGTTTTGCGCTGATCCCAATTGTAACACCATCTTTCTCGGCCTTATTGATTGAGTAACGCGTGGTTTTGCGCATATCTTTCAAGAGTTCAGGCTCAGTTTTTCCCAGATTAAGCACCCAGCAGAGCTCAGAATGCATATGTGTGGGCGCATTACGGAAGCCCAAGTCGCTAAACAATCTATCGTTTTCTGTGTTCTTGATGAGGATCGGGCTAACCCGAATGAACGAACACTTTTCCTGCAGTGCCAAGCCTTTCAAGTGGGTGATGAGATTTTCAATAATTTTAAATTTTAAATTTGAAATTTTAAATTCGTCGAAGATCGGTCCATGGGGGACGAAAAGGAACGATCCGCGCCGGGCGGTGATCTTTAAGACCAAGGCGACTGCAACCAAATTGTCATTTTCATAAATTCCCAAGCGATAAGCTTTTTCGCCGTGGCGAGTCGAAAAATCGCTCCAGTTCCAAGACTGCAGGAAGGTGTGGGGTTGAATGTTCTCCAGGAATGCATTCCAAGTTTCTCGCGATTCTATTTTCTTAATCAGGGGCGCCATATATTCTAATTATTGTTTTGATACTTTATCTTATCCGCCTCACCAATCACCTTCATTGACGATCGTTCATGAAGGATGTTTAGGCAAATCATATATATTTTTTTAATTCTTGTTTTAGAAAATGAACAATTTTTTCCGCATCACGGTCGCTGATATTGATGTGGGTCGGCAAGTTCAGCGATTCAGCTGACGCCGCTTCGGCCTCCGGACAACTCGATGGGTTATAGCGCAGGGCGTCGTAGTTCACTCCGTGTGGCGCGATGGTCGGCCGGTACCAATCGCCTAAGAGGATATTTTTTTTCCGCCCGTTGGCTAAGATTGCTTTGGCATGCGGAGTCAGAATCGTGTAGCGCAGATAGATGTGGTGCGAGTTCTTCTGTCTATCATTTCCCTGAGGCAATTTAATCAGCTTAGCTTTTTCAAAAAGTCGCAACGCCTGATCGTAGAATTGAACTAGCCTGGTCCGATGGTCATTAAATTTGTGGAGTTTTCTTAGTTGATGCAGGGCGAGCACTGCCATAGCGTTTGGCATTAAGCCCAAGAGCTGTTCGGCCTTGCCGCCGGTTTTTTCAGCTTTGTAGATGGCCTTGGGGAAAATGCCGATGGTTTTGAGGCTTTCCAGCAGGGCTTTGCCGAATTTGGCGCGGTTGTAGTTGGGCAGAATGACATGATTTAAAAGCAGAGGATGCAAAAGCTGTTTTACCACCCAGAGAGGGCTGGGGAGCGTTAGTTTTTCTCGGACAGATTCGATTTTTTTTGATAGGAAAAAGTTGTTGGTGACAAGCATGCCGCCTACCACACCGGAGATAACTTTGTCGCGGCCGAAGCTAAAGATCGCCATGTCGCCAATTGTGCCGGTTAGTTTCCGGTCGTAGGCGCTGCCCAATGAATGGGCGCAGTCTTCGATCACGGTGATATTTCTTTTTTTGGCGAGCAGCATGATGCGGCGCATATCTGCGGGCAGGCCAAAGGTATGCTGGACGATAATAGTCTTGGTTTTGTCTGTTATTTTTTTAGAGAGGTCGTCGACTGACATATTAAATGTTTCTCGATCAATATCGGCGTAGATTGGCGTAGCGCCGGTCCA
Organism: uncultured Candidatus Saccharibacteria bacterium; assembly: GCA_964643135.1. Classification (GTDB taxonomy): domain Bacteria; phylum Patescibacteriota; class Minisyncoccia; order UBA6257; family Colwellbacteraceae; genus CAZXPC01. The sequence goes on from CAZXPC010000002.1 coordinate 33,090, forward strand.
GAGCACGGCGTTAGGCACGGCGGCGCAAGTATAAGCCTGGAGAATAACCTCATCGCCCGCTCCAAGGCCGAGAGTTTGCAGTGCTGCATAAAGCGCTCCACGACCGCTCCGGAAGGTGTATGCGAACTTTACTCCTAAAAACTTTTTAAATTTGTCTTCGAGTTGCGAGGCCGCGGTTCCCTTTACTAAGTAGGCCGGATTTAAAAGCAATTTTTGCGCGAGAACAATATCGTCCCGTTCGGTGTTGGGGGAGAGGGCAATCGAGATGGGTCTATGCGGATTCTTTTTTTGGTTCATCGGCTATTATTCTTGCATATTTTCGATGTCTTTTACTAATTCGTAGGGCAGTCTGCCTTCGAGCAGAAGGACATCTCCTTTTTCCGCGACCAGTTTAATTTTATGCATAATTTCCGACGGATTTTCCAGATGGATGATTCGGTCGCCCGCATCGCCGACGACTTTTCCCGCGCCTCGCCGAATATCGTGGAAGCGTTCACGAGTGGTGATGATCGCGAGATCAACAGTTTTGCCTAAAAGTTCGCCGATGTGTTCATGGATTCTGACCGAGGCTGATCCGAGCTCTATTAAGCACGGCATAATAACAATCTTCTTGGCGCCCCAGGTTTTCAGATACTCTAAATGAGCTTCGACGGCGGTGGGGTTCGAGGAGTAGGTTGAATTGATGACATTAATACCATTGGTTTTTTTGATGCTCATCGTGCCCTTCAGAGCATCGATTTTGAAAGCCCCGCGCGCGATTTCAGGAAGCTTCATGCCGAGCGCTTCGGCCGTTGCGGCGGCGAGCAGGATGTTTTCGATATTGTGGCGTCCCAAAAGATTAACCATAAAGTCGGCGCCCTTTGAATCCTTGGTTGAAATGACATGAAATTTTATTTTATCGGGCCTGACTTCGATATTCTCGGCGCGAATATCCCGGCGTTCCGGGTTAATAATATTCACCAAAGTCGGCGCATAGGCAATTTTCTTAGGAACTTGAGCTTTTTTCCAAAGCTCGTAGGCATATTTGTTGTTGCCATTAAAAATGGCCAGGCCCTGCTGTCCTTTTTGGCTGGGCAAGGCTTCTAACAGTTCTTCGCCGCCCTCGGCCTTCAAGAGATTTTCCATCGAACCGAAAAGCGACAAGTGCTGTTCGTTAGCCCCGACGAAAATGCCGATCTTCGGCCTCACGATGTTGCAGATATCTCTAACTTCGCCTTTCACATAAGCGCCGATCTCGCAGATAAAGATTTCGTGTTCTGGCTTTAGATCACTCAATATAAAATTAGCAATTCCGATTTCGGTATTGACGTGTTCGGGAGTTTTTACCACTTTAAATTTATCTTTCAAAATTGTGTAAAGAAATTCTTTGGTCGAAGTTTTGCCGTAACTGCCGGTGATGCCGATTACGAGCAAGTCCTTTAGTCCGGCGCGCTTGGCTTTAGCCGCTTCGATAACTCTCCGGCGGAGAAAAAGATTAAGTGGTTTGAGAGCCGCGACCATAACCAGGACGATGATGGGGACAAGAATATCAGAACCGAGCAGATAGGAGGGGAGGAAGGCGATGGGCGCGTTCAGGTAGCTCCAGATCGCCCAGGCCAATTCGATTAACAGGATTCCGCCCATGAGGGGGGTTGATTTTGGGGTTAAAGTTGGGCGCTTTAGCTGCTTTAAATAAACAGCTTTGACAGTTAAAACCGAATCGGCGAGGTAAATTATAAATATTAAATAGAATATCCCGCCAAAAAATGGCGAAATTAACAAAGCAACTATTTTGGCGATCAGGATCGGGTTAAGAAGAATCCTTCTGCCTTTTTCGGTTTGAAAATGATCGAGCAGCCTATCAACTCGGTATTCCTTAAGCTGGAGCAAGTAAAGCCAAAAAAGGCTCGCTTTTACCGTGTTCAGAAGCCATAAAATTAATACAGCGTAGAGTAAGATATCCATCCTAATCTAATCTACACTGATTTCGCAAAGTTGTATATTAGTTCAGCGAGTTCATGGGGGTGATAGAGGTTGATGGCGTGCGGCGCGCCGGGGATAACGTGGAGTTTAGAGCCCTTGATTTCGCGATTGATGGTGTAGGCATTGTCTATCGGCGTGGCTTTATCTTTATCACCCCAGATAATTAAAGTCGGTGCCTCTATCTTATGAAGCAGAGGAGTGAGATTCTCTTTTAAGACCAGCTGCATGGTTTGGCGCATCACGCCTTCGGCCCGCTCATAGTCGCGCGAACGGACGACAAATTTATAGAAAGCTTTACGCGCGGTTTTATAAAATGGCAGACGAGAGGCCGGGCCGCCTATTTTTGATAAGCTTTTAATTATATTAACTTTAAGGCTGGTTTTGCCCGCTCCAGTTCGAGCAGCTGAAACCAAAACTAACTTTTTAACTAAACTCGGGTGCTCAATTGCAAGCTTCGCGGCGAGGCTCCCGCCGAAAGAATGGCCGACAATAATAACTGGCGTGGGGATTTGCTCTGCCTTAATAAAGTCCAAAAGCCACTTCAGGTAGTCTTCGCTCGTCCACGGTTTAGGCGGCGCTTCGCTTTCCCCAAAGCCAGGCATATCGGGAACAACTACTTTGTAGCCCCTTTCTACCAGATCGTCTTGGACCTTTCCCCAAGATTTGGTCGTCGCCCCCCAGCCGTGGAGGATGAGAATATTTTCGCCGGAACCTTTGGTAACTACGTGGATTTTCCCCATAGATTTATTATACCCCGGAAATGGTGAGCCACTTTCTCCTTTTTGCTTCTTCTGATAAAGAGTTCCCACGGTCAACAACTATCGGCATAAGCGAATATTCGAGCATCGGCAGATCATTCTTGCTGTCGCCAACAGCGATGGCGGGTTTATTTACAGGGTCAATATATTTCTTGATGCAATCTACTTTCCCTGGTCCGATCGAGAAAGGTTTCGTTATTTCTTCGGTCAGTTTGCTGTCTTTTTCGACTGATCTTAGCCCGATGCAGGGAAATTCCAAGCCAAAATATTTTAGGGCTGCCTTAACAACAATTTCCGATGAGGCGGTGATGATCCAGATAGGCAGGCCGTGGGTATTGAGGAGCTTTAAAAGTTGGAATATCTTTTCGCGTGGCTTGATGCCTTTAGCGATGGAGACCCCGAACAGACTCCTTTCTCCGATTTCTTCACCTTCCTTTTCTATAGTTTTAGCCACCAGGCTGGTTATTTCATTTTCGGTATAACCGGCGAGAGTTCGAACAGCGAAAAGATAGGCATCTTCCATTGAGCCATCTTTGAGCAGTCTGTGATATTCCAGAAAGATATTTTTATGATAATCGGCAGGTTCGGGTTTGTCGCTTAACAAGTTTTGGTTTCTGATCAGTTCCATCTCGCACATATAGGCGAGTAAGGCCTCTTCAATATCATTTACGATGCAGGTGTTATCGAAATCAACAGCCGCGAAGTCATTATCTTTTTTCTCAGCGGCTATTTTAGAGGCTATTTCGTTAATCATTTCTGAGCGAGTAGCGGGAATCGAACCCGCGGCGCCAGTTTGGAAAACTGGGGTATTGCCACTATACGATACTCGCGAAGGCGTAAGAATGATATCTATTCTTTTAGAAAAATTCAACGCAAAGCCCGATCAAGGCTTATTTCGGCGGCAAGTCTGTTGGTCCGCCCACATGTGGCGCGGCAGTTGGTCCGCGGAAGGTTTGCGAAGCAGTTTCTGTCGGCACGAATAAAATGACACCCAGAAGAATCAAAACGATGATTCCACCTAAAGCGACGAGAATGATGCCGATTTTATTTTTATTCATAAAACTTTATCTAATGAATTTATCCTGAATGAGTGTTAAAATCAATACAGCAAGACTATGGAAAATATTGAATTTCTAGTGCCCGAATTTGAACATCGTGAGAAATCGATCATCTGGTACGTTGATTTTGGATTAATCATCGCTATTTTCATAATTTTCGCCATTTTAACCAAAACTTTTATTTTCATCGCTGTGGTGGTTCTGGGAGCTGTTTCGATAATTGTGCGAGACGAGATGAAGCCTAAGGATATCCTCTTGGCAATTCATGACGACGGGGTATATCTAGGCAATAAAATATATCCCTATAAGGAAATTAAGAACTATTCGATTGATAAAATTGGCGGCCAGTCGCATTTCACTTTTACTCCGAGCGGCCGCTGGCAGACGCAGCTTCGGTTTCAACTCAATGGCGTCGACTCCTCAAAAATCAGAGGAAAATTGAATAATTTATTAACTGAGGTAGAATACCAGGAATCTTTACTAGACGCTGTAGTAAGATTGATAGGTTTGTAGGCGCGACCCTGCTCTCGTCGTTCAACGGATAGGACGCCTCCCTGCGAAGGAGGAAATTGAGGTTCAATTCCTCATGAGAGCACAACTCAGGGCGAGGTTCCAGAGACCTGGCTTCTTACCTTGTCGAGGCGCTCTGGAAACCTACCTTTCAAGGGCGCAAAACGAGAAAACAAAGCAGCGAAATTAGTAGAATCGCTAGTTTTGGATTATCATGATTACATGACACCAGAAATAAAAATTTGGCGAACAATAAAAATTGGTACTTTTGAGAATAAGAACTCGCTCCTCAGTGGACTTCTAAAAAGAAGTGTCTTGATCGAAAATCAGGCGAAAGAATTAATTGATCAAATTGACTTAGCTTCTACTACCATTGAATTAGACCTTGTCGTAAAATCTGCTTCTGAGTTAGGTTTAACGAGTGGTCAAGAAGTCGAATACAGATGGGTTTACGATAAAGCAAAGTCAATCGGTCTTGAAGTGTGTCCTGGAGAAGTTGGACCTCAGCTCTGTTTGCAACAGCTACCACCGGAAGATAACCGATTTGTGAACTGGGTTCTGAGGATAGCCATGAATGTTACGCCAGGAGGGAATATTTTCACTTTCATGGATGGAAGGTATTTATACTACAATTCTGCGGGATTAATACTTGGTATAGATAGCAATGATATGATGCCCGGATCGGGATCAGGTGCTCTGGAGCCAGTGAAGCCAGAAACCAAATTTGTTTTTGTTAAACCAAGGAAATAAGTAATCGAATCATCCGACTATCGGATTCAATGGCGATCAGGCATGGGTTAGGAAACGCTTCACCATCGCTCATGAAATCGGCCATCTTCTGATGGGTCATACCTGTAATGGTATTGATGGGGAAGATAACGGTGAGACCGAAGCGGATTCTTTTGCTGCGGAACTTTTAATTCCACTCGAAGCTGTGAAGGCTGATTTTGCGCGCCAACCCGATTTAGAAAAGCTTGCAGAAAAATATATCGTGAGCAAAGACGCTCTCTGCATCCATCTCATGAACTGCAGGGTTCTGAAGTATTGAGATAAATTCTTATTCTACAGCTTCATATACCTCGTGCCTCTCCCTCTCCCGATTCTCTTAACCTTACCGATCTCAACCAACCGCTCGAGTGATTTACGAACGGATGGCATGATAATGCCAGTCGCTTTGACGATTTCGCCAGGGGCCGCTTCTTTAACTTTAGAAAGATATTCCAAAACCTCGTTCTGCTTTGGCGACATAGTGTCTTCATGGGTTTCTTTCTCCACGAGCGCGATCGCTTTCGTCGCCTGTTCTTTAACGACTGAAAGGAAATAGTTTAGCCACGGAGCAATGGTTTGATCCTTCGTCTTAAAAGTTGCCTGTGATGAACGAAGGGCGAGATAGTATTGATCCTTGCGCTGTTCGATAATCTGTTCGTGTGAAACATATTGAGCGAACGAGTAGCCAGAGCGAAGTAAAAGCAAATTTGTTAAGATGCGCGAAAGACGCCCGTTGCCATCTTCGAACGGATGGATTTTAAGAAACTCGATAATGAAGTTGGCGATTATGAGCAACGGATGGAAACGTTCTTTGGCGAAGGCCTCTTGTGTCCACTCAACGAGCTCAGTCATTTCTTTCGGCGTGAGATAGGCTGGAGTTGTTTCGAACATTATTTTCGCTACCTTGCCGTCCGGGCCAAGAACCCCAACCATATTTTCTTTGTGTTTGTATTCGCCGCGATGTAGATCGTCTTTGCTTGAATATTTCAAAAGTTCCTTATGGAGCGAAGTGATGACGCTCTCACGCAATGGCAGATCTTTATAGCTGTCGAAAACATTTTTAAGAGTTTCGAGGTATCCTTGCACTTCCTGCGAATCGCGATCAGCAAATTTCTGAATCGAGAGTCCCTGCATAATCTTTTTAACTTCCTCATCAGAGAGCTTAGAGCCTTCGATACGAGTTGAAGCACCGGCTGAGGTAACGAGCACTGATTTTCGTAAGCTAGTTATCGCTTGCGGTGTCATTCGCAGGCCCACACGAAAGACGCCCCTAATTTCATCTATCGCTGCCAAAAAAGCTACGATATGAGGGTCGGGATTCTTAATTCTATAATCAAATTTTCGGCTGTTGTTTTCCATATTTGCTGATATTTATTACGTTATCGGATTTTATCAGTTTTTATCAGATAAGGCAAATCCCAAAAGTTCGGGCTGATAAAGTTGTGTAAATTGGATTTTGGTTAGTAAATATGAGGGTTTTCTAGAAAATAGCCATTTCCACATGGCCCAAAATTTTGGGTTTGTTTGGGTTTTTGGATGGACATGAGACGCCCTAAAAAACCTAGAAAAGTGTCTCATTTGTATCATTTTGATCCAAACCGAACACGAAAGACAGGTCTTAATGTGTGTTCGGTTTGTTCTGTTCGGAGGGTGACCGAGGTGCTTCGTCCGCTGGAAAGCCCTCTCAAAATCTCCTATACTTCTTGAATAGCCCAGCGACCGAGGTCCTTCAATCAGAAGGTGAAATCGACCCTCAAAAACGTTGTCTGGGCCTCAACTATAAAGGTTGGAGACCGTGGAAGGGCACAAATTGAGGCGATCCATAAAATGGATCGAGTCAATTTGTGCTATGAGGAATTAACGGGAAAGGGGTCGGGAAAACGGAAGTTTTCCCGTGGCGGAAAAGCGCCGATAGGCGTGAGCTAAAACCGCTGGGTTTTAGGGAGGAGCGGAGCGACGACGTTCAATTCCTCATGATCCCTGCAGGGGATTTACTTGTACGTAGTTCCTACCCAGAGTATTATTTAGAGCACATGAAATTTTATATTCCTAAAAATAATCGACAGATGACTGCTCTAGCGAGGCAGATCGGCTATATTCTTCAAAAATCTACCGATAGGAGCGAGACCGCCTTTATCCGCCCATTAATGGGCGGGGAATTTCCGAGGTTTCATTTATATGTTGCCGAGGAAGGAGAAAATTTTATTCTTAACTTGCACCTGGACCAAAAACAGTCTAAATATGCCGGTTCGGCTGCTCACGGCGGGGAATATGACGGCGAGCTGGTGGAACAGGAAGCGGCAAGGATAAATAATTCACTGATTCGCGCGGAATCGGCCAGAACGGTTTCGTCGCCAGAGAAGACCAAAAAAGAAAACAGCAGCCTGGCTGCTATTTTCAAGAAGATGTTTGGTAACTAATTCGCGGGCGGTTTACTTTTGCGTGGGCTTACCGGACCGCATTGATTGGCGGGGCGCCGGCCGTCGGCAATTGACGCAGATTTTTTCGAAGACCTGGCTTTTGCCGCCTAAGGTTTTAGGGGGTTTGGGATAGGCGACTTTGCAATTGGGGCAGAAGTTATCGCGGTGGGTCATAAGCCCACTATATCACAAATATCGCTAAATTTGAAAAGCAAATTAGCCCGAAGTTCGAGGCGCTAGACGCAGGAATATAGAATATTCCGAGGAGGAGCAACAAAGAAATTCGAGATGAATCTGCTTTCGTGCGGGAGAATTTTAGTCATCTTCGGCGTTAATCGTCGCTCATGTGTCGTTTCACTTACACACTTCGCTCCTCAAGCCTTGAATCTGATCCAAAATTCTCTCCGTCAAATTAGCGAGTATTTGTGAAATAGTGGGCTAGTTTTAGCGTTACCAAGCTCCGATGATTGCGCCGGCCACAGCGAAGCTCACCAAATGGAAGCAGGTATTAATTAAGTAATAGGTGACAGTCTGCTTTTCGAAGAGAATGCCGTTTAGCTGGGTGGTAGCGATAAAACCGAACCAAACTAAAATTCCGGTAAGCATGCCTTGGTAGGCGCCGACATCGCCGGCCCAGTAGATCATGATTGCAAGGACGTAGAACATAACGACCGAAGCGATGAAATTGGGTGCGAACATCAGGAACATGGCTTGGCCGTTGGGCTTGGGTAGACTCATATCCATTTTCGATTCTTTCCGCCAGAGCTTGCCGAAAAGCATATCTGAGTACCAGAGGAAGCCGATACCCATCACGACCACGGCCGCGATCAAAATCGCCAAATAGTTGATATTGAGACTCAAAAGGTTTGTCATAAATTGATTATTGTTTAATAAACTTAATTATACCAAATTAAAGATTGTTGGCGGCGAAATCGAAGTTAGCCGGTACGGGCGCGGCGGCGCCAGACTCGAGGACAATGCTTTCATGGTTAGCCAAGGTAATGGTCCTCGGGTCGCCGGTAAAGAGCTTGCCGTCAACATAAGCGGTGACCGGGCCGGTTGCGTCCAAGACGCTCGTCGCTGTTAAAGTCTTGCCCCAAACGTCGAAGAATTGGCCGAGCGTGAAGATTTGGTTTCCCGGAGCTTCAATGTGGATGACGCCGGTTGTGTCATGGGTGTGAAGCCACATAAAACAAGTTCCGCTTTGCACAAAGTTACCGTTCAAAACCCATGGCCGGCCGATACCGATGCCGTGCGGAACGGTTTGATCGATCCCGTTCACTAAAATAGTCAGATGAGAGTGGATGTGATAGACGAGCATTTCATTGCTGTCGCAGGGGATGCCGCTCACGGTCTGGCCCAGGCTGATGTATTGCGATGATTTGTCTTGCGTTGCGGTTTTGTAAACCGCGCTATTACTCCACCAGAAAAGCCCTCCTAACGCTACGACAACGCCGCCGGCAATAACCCAATTTTTTATTTGTGGTGTCATGGAAATCAGTATACAGCTACCCGACGCTCATGCCAAGAGATGGATTATTTACCGCCGCGGTGTTTAAAATATTCCACTTGGCGGAGGCGCTTGGCCGCTTCGGCGCGGGTTTTGTATGGGCCGCCTAAATTCTTTTTAGTTTTTTCGGAGAGTACATGGTACCCGTCCTTTCTTTTCACGATCATATTAACTCAGACGATAGAATTCAATTTTAGTTTCAAGCTATTTTTTGATGAGCGTGCTGCCGATCAGAATATTGTTAGCCCAATAGTTTCCCGTGTTGCCGAACGGTAATATGTCGTAGGTATGGCCATGGTAATAGGTTATTCTATCGGCGCTCAAGATTCTGGAGCCATCCAAAAGATCGCCTTTCACGAGGTTGCCTATAAATCGGCCGTCGCTCGTGGGGTGGCCTTCTGAAGCCAAGAGTTCCCGGCCGTCAGCTAATTTCACATCGACAACTTGGTGGGTTAGGGGAACAGGCGTTTTAGCAATGGCAATGATTGGTGCGGAAATTCTCTTGCCGAAAACATCGGTTGTCCAGACAAGGTCGCCCGGCTTAAGGCTCTCGATAGGATTTTCTCCAGATGGAGTTGCGATCAAAGTTCCTTGGGCCAGGCAAATCGGGCAAGGGCGGTTGAAGTCTTTAGTCTCTCTAAACGTGGCGCTGCTGCCGTTGATGCTCCGTAGGGTCAGCGTGATTGTACATCCGTTGGAAACGCTTTCGCCGATATGAAGGGTAATGGGCGAGCCTTCGCTAACCGCCAGAGGGTATTCGCGGTAAGCCAGGCCAGTTACGTAGGTCGGATAAATTTTCTGAACCAAGAGCGGCCCCTCGCGTTCGCCCTCTCTTAACGTGATCTCGCCTCCGCTCGAAGGAGGCGTTGGCGGGATGGGCGCGGGAGTCGGGTTGGGTGAAGGAGTTGGGATAGGCGCGGGGGAAGGAGGTACCAGGGAAGAATGGTTCATAATTAAGAAAATACTGAGAACTGCCCCCAAAGCCAAAATGCCGATAGCGAAAACAATCTCTGCCGAACCTCTGCGATTTTTTAAGTTCATATGATTATTCTAACAAATGAGACGTTCGACACTGGTTATACTTGCCGATATCATAATATTCGCCTAAACTTTGTTTACACGTTGGAAGCGTGGCTGAGCGGTTTAAAGCAGCATCCTGCTAAGATGTTGTCCGGGAAACCGGACCGGAGGTTCGAATCCTCCCGCTTCCGCTAATACAAATTTGGCGCCCATTTGGGCGCTTAATTTGTATATCGCGAGGCCAGGATTCGAAAGCCCGCAGGCAAAATTTCAGCAGATAATTTTGCCGAGGGGCGGTCTGCGAGAAATTTCCTGCAGGAAATTTACTTGTAGGCGAATCCTCCCGCTTGAGACCGCTGGTTCTGAAAAGCGAGTGTAACGAGCGCGTTCGAATAGCGAAGCGCCTCCCGCTTCCGCAAAAAAAAATTAGCCAGAGTTAGATTCGCGCGAGATGTGCGTATCTACCTGCTGGCTGCGATCGGCTTGGGCCTGCCTTCGTTGGCCTTCAGGACCGAATGGAACTTCTCGACGTCCCCCGGGACGCTGTCCAGGAGGAAGCGCTTGAGGTCCTTGTAGGTCTCTTGGTTGGGATCGCCGCGGAGGATCAGCTGAACCCACTCGCCGATGTGATAGTCGGGCAGAGTGGGCGATCCTTCGAGGAAAGCCGCCGCGAGCCGGACCTGCTGGTCTTGCGTCATCGAGTCGACGACGAAGGGTTTGAAGCGGGTCAGGAACTTGGCGTTCTCGTGTGCGATCTCGTCGGGGACGCCGTAGGCGGCCGCAAGAGCGATGAGGCAGATCTTCCGCCGCTGCCACACTGCCTCCGTCTCTTCCGGCGGCCGTTCGCCGTCGTCGAACTCGTCGCCGGCTGCCATGAGCGCAGAGATCTGCTTCTCGTGGTCGGCGACCATCGTTGCGACGAGAACGTCGATCGGGTTCTTGCGGTATTGCTTCGGCCTGGTCGCCTCCATCTCAACGAGGCCTTGTACCCTTAGGTCGTCCAAGACCGAGTAGATCTTGGTCCGAGGGACCCTGCTCTCGTTGGCGATGTCACGCGCTTCCATCGGTACGGTGGTGCTGAGCACCAAGTAGACTCTTGCCCTGTATTCCGTGAGACCCAGGGCTCTGAGCTTCTCGACCTTCTCCCAAAACTTGTCAATCGGTATCATTTCGACCCACATCGTGAGCTTGGAACGGTTCCCACTGTCCTCAGGCTCGATATTAAGTTACTGCCGGCATATATATATATTGTCAATTATTGAAATTTAGGCCGTCTGGTTTGATATAATCTAAATAGCAAATATGGAAAAGAAATCAGCTTGGAAAACTTGCAGCCGCGGACACAAATATAGGGGAACGGGTCCGTGCCCAATATGCTGGCCGGGAAGGACAAAGAAGTAATTTTAGACTACAAGCCTGCGAGTTTACGCATTATGTGGCGGGTTTTGATGCCCACATAGCCCGAAACCGGGCGGATGCCATATTTTTTCTGGAAGGCTTTGACCGCGGTTTTGGTTTCTGGGCCGAAATAGCCGTTCACAGAAGCCGCAGCCAAGCTGCCCTCGTAGGCCAGGTACGTTTGGAGGGCTCTCACTGTTTCGTTCTGCATGCCCAATTTTAGGTTGGTGGAAAAGAGAGCGTAATCCTCGGGGACTTCGAGCCGCTTTTCTGAAGCGGCTATGGCATTCAGCTTGTTTTGCGTCGCCTGGTCAGTGATGCCGGTTTGCGCCAATCCGTGCTTGGCTTGGAAGCGCTTCAATGCGGCTTGCGTGAACCGGCCGAAGTAGCCGGTCACATATTTTTCCGGATAGGCATCATTGTCGGCTGAAAGCAGCTCTTGCAGGTGTTCGATCTCGACATCTTTATCGCCTTTTTTAAAAATGCGCGTGAAATGAGCGACTGCCAACTTCTGCATTATCGAACCGGCCTCTTCGAATATTGATTGCTTGTTTCCGGCATTTGGAGCAAGCGAAACCCGGATCGGCGAGGAGTATGTTTTGCTGTGGTTATAGGCATAGAAGGAGTAATAGTAAGTTCGGCCGTTCACAGCATTGGTATCGGTAAAGGTCTCGGCCCGGCCCTCATATAGAGTTGTGCCGTCGCTCGGTGAAGACGGATAGCCGCCGTCTTTGCGCACTATCACGGTCCGCACGAAATTAGCTTCGCCGGGGTTTTTCCAAGTAAAGATGATCTCATTGTCCGCGGGCGTAGCTTTAATGAGCGTCGGTTCCGCGCTATAGGCTGCGTTGCCGCCGGACGCTGCCCCGTATTCGCCATATGCAGTAGCTCCGGTACCGGCATCAGCAGGTACGCCGCCGACCGAAGATCCGCCTGATGGCGAGCCGATATTCGCATTCACATTTTCATCTACGCTTGTGTCCGCAGTTGTCGCGATCTGGACAAGATTGGATGGGCCGCTATAACTGCTATTCTCGTATTTGGACTTAAGAGCGAAATAATATGTAGTGTTAGGGGACAAGCCGGCGACGATATAAGCTCTTTCCGCGCCTTCCGGGCTTAGATCTACGCGGAAGACCGGGGTGGTTTGAGCTCTAAGAGCGGCATCAAAATTGTCATTGGTTATCGGGAACGAGCTGTAGCGGATGTCATATTCTTGGCTCGCATCGGCAAATTCACTGCCGACATGCCAGATTAGTTCGACGGAAGATTCGTCATATCCGCCGATCGCGAGCGTTGTCATCGCCGCCGGGGCAGACACGGGAATTTGGTTGCTGCTATCGCCCGCGGCAGAGGTCACGAAGGTATAGTCTTCAGAGAAGGTAACGTTCCCGTCTTCATCGGCAGATCTGGCTCTGAAGTGATAGGTCGTGCCGGGAGTTAGATCTGTTAGGGCGAGCGAATGAGAAGTTTGCATAGATAAATTCAGACCGCTCGATTGGCCGTAGGCAGTGCTAATTCCGTACTCAACTTCTGAAGTGGCAGATCTGTCTGTTGTCCAGCTGACGGTTGCGCCCGAAGCCGTGACTTGGGAAAAAGATACTGAACTAATGTTCGCGGGGGCTGCGACCGGCGACGATATGCTCAAGGTATCGAATTCGTAATTTGCGGATACGGTTGCTGTTAGTGCCCCCATCGGTTTTGAACGCACGCGGAAAATATAATTGGTGCCGGCCGAAAGACCGGTCAAAGTTGCCGAGTGGGAAGTCGCGAGATTTGAGTTGAGCTCTGTGAATGAGCCGAAATTTTCATTCTCGCCATATTCAACCTGCGAATCGGACGGCAGATCTGTCAGCCAGGAAATGGTGGCAGTTGAAGCCGTGATCGGCGTTGTCTCAATGCTTGTTATGATCGCGCCCGATGTGATGGCCTGGATCTCCTCCTGCAGCTCTTCGGCGTTTAGAGCAGAGGTCGTGAAAGTCGCGTCAGAACCGAGGGACATATTTCCCGCGTCATCAGCGGAGCGGACGCGGTAGTGATAGGTCGTGCCGGGCAGGAGGCCATTGATCACGACCGAATGAGTTAATTCAAGGAGGGGCTCAAGCGTAGTTTCAGAGCCGTAGTTAAGCGTCAGGCCGTATTCCACTTTAGCGTTTGCCGGTTTATTGGTGGTCCAGGCGACTGTAGCGGTAGTTGCCGTAACCGTAGAGGCGGCAGTAACTGAGATCATCGGCGGCGTCGTGTCCGGCGGGGCGGAAGCTGAGATAGTTGTAAATGATCGGCTGCAAGAATTGGCAGTGTTGCCGGCGAGGTCGGTTGCGTGGATGCAGTAATAATAAGTTGCGCCGCTCTGGAGGCCCGTCAAAGTTGCGGCGTGGATCAGTAAGAGCGAGGAGGAGAGCGCAGCGTGCGAGCCGTAGCCGGTCGTCAGGCCATATTCCAATGTTGAGAGCGCGGGTTCGTTGGTTGTCCACACGATCGTGGCATCGGTTAGCCCTATTGAAGCAGTCCCGGCTTCCGATATCTGCGGCGCAGTCGTGTCAGAGATCTCCAGAGAGACGTTGCCCGAAACTGCGGCTTCGGTCGTGAAAGTTTCATCCGAGCCGATCGTTTCGTTGCCGATCTCGTCGCCCGTCCGGATCCGGTAGTGATAAAGAGTGTTGGGCGTTAAATTAGAAAGAGTGACCGTGTGCGTTAAAGATAGGGTCGCATCAAAAGGCGTTTGGCTGCCGTAACCGGCGGTCAGGCCGAATTCGATCTGCGAATTAGCGACTTCGGTCGTCGTCCAGTTGATCGTGGCGGATGAGGTTGTGATCGGCAGAACCGAGATCAATGTAATATCGGGCGGGGTAGTGTCGGTTAGGATCGGCACAGACGCGGTGGCAAATGAGTGGCTGCACGAGTTGGCTGTGTTGCCCGCGAGGTCAGTTGCGTGGATGCAGTAATAGTAGGTGGTACCCGCTGAAAGCCCGGTTAAGATGGCCGTGTGCGCCAAAAGAGCGCTTATGGCGAGCGTGGGCTGGATGCCGTAGTTTGTCGTGGTGCCGTACTCGATCCGTGAAACCGCTAGTTCGTCGGTTGCCCAAACGAGCGTCGCCTCGTTTAGGCCGAGGGATAAACTGGCAACGCCTGAGATGACCGGCGCGCTTGTGTCCGCCGGCAGAGTGATTGGAGGGATCACAGCCGGCGGGAGAGGTGCAGGCGGAACAGGAACAGGATCAGGTGCTGGAACCGGCGCGGGCGGAGCTACAGGAGCAGGCGGTGGAACAATGTTGCCGAGCTGCGCCAAGGCCGGCGCCATTTTTAAGGCGACGATAGTTACGATTAATAATAAGGAAACAAAAACCCTATTTTTTATTGTCATACCCTAAATATCCGCCTTCAGGTATGAATTTTTAATAAAGTTATTATAAAAACCGTTAAGCAGGAATGTACTGGTAGTCGGCGACCTTAGGCAGGCGGATGGTGCGCAAGACTTTGCCGAAAATTTTGTAAGTTGAGTTGCCGTCGATAATGATAGGTCTAAAAGATTTATCCTTAGAAACTGGGTTTAAGACAATGATGTCATCAGCCCGCACATATTTTTTGATGACCGCGTTGTCGTTGATCAGGGCCACTACAATGTCGCCGATCTCGATACTCTGATCAGGGATGCGCTCCACCAAAACTAAGTCGCCGTCATAGATATCCGCGCCCTGCATACTGTTGCCGACCGCTTTGATGACGAAAAGATTTTCTTTTTTGTGGCCTTTCACCAAGTTGGTCGAGATGTCGACAAACTCGTCAAAGATTCGCTCGGCTAAGACCGACAAGTTGCCGCAACCGGCTGAAGCAAAAACCGGAATGCTGATTGTAAAAGATTCTTTTTTATTGGGGTTGATCAGCTGAATGCTCCGGCTCTTGTAGCGTTCGCGAGTGATGAGACCTTTCTTAGAGAGAACGTTGAGGTACTGAATGACCGAGCGCGAGGAGGGCTTTTTCATCGCCTCGGCGATTTCGGCGATGGTAGGGGACTCGCCATGATTCAAAATATATTTCGAAATAAAATCAAAAACCTTTTGCTGCTGCTTCGTCAGATCTATTTTGATGTGATTAATTTTCTTCATGTTTTTGTGTATATCTACATACTACCATATGTGTATATACACATCAATCCACAAGAGTGTATACCCTGTGGATAAGATATGTTATTATTTTGTAGGTTTCTAAAGTATTGGGATAATGATATATTTATGACGATGTTGATTAATCAATTAAAAACCGTCAAGAGCGGTCTTTTGGTTCCTACTGGGGATCGTAAGAACCCTAGGCCTTTTTTGAAATGGGTTGGTGGCAAATCACAGATAATCGAAAAAATAAAAGAGAATCTTCCTCGAGAATATAATCGTTATTTCGAGCCGTTCCTGGGTGGAGGTGCCGTTTTCTTCAAAGCAATTCCCTGGGATAAGCAGGCTGTCTTGAGCGATATAAATGGCAACCTTGTCGGAGCGTTTAGTGATATAAAAGCAAATTTCGACGAAGTCATTTTTGAGATAAACAACTTGATAAATGGGTATAAGAACCTTAGTCCTAAAGGCATGGAGCGATTCTACTACGACAGAAGGGATGAATATAACTCGATAAGAACTCCGAGCGCCTCTATAAAGAGGACTGCCTTGTTAATTTTTCTTAATAAGACTTGCTATAACGGCGTTTATAGAGAAAACTCTAAGGGAGAATTTAATGTGCCGATCGGGTATAAGACTTTAAGAAATATCTTTAACAACGAGAATCTTGAATTGGTTGCTAAGAAACTTAAGTCAGCCAAGATTGTAAACATGAGCTACAAAGATATTCTTGATCAAGCCCAAAGAGGAGATCTTATTTATCTTGACCCCCCCTATAACCCGCTAACCAAGACTGCCAATTTCACAAAATATAACAGTGCCGATTTTGGGCCCAAGGATCAGATAGAGCTCAGAGATCTCTTCATGGATTTAGATAATCGAGGATGTTATCTCATCATGAGCAATTCTGATACTGAGTTGACGCGCAGTCTTTACTCTAATTATGCTAGCAAAATAGTACGGGTTGAAGCTGCGCGTACAGTTAATTGTCACGGATCTTCTCGTAAACCAGTCGGAGAAGTATTGATAAAAAACTTTTAATGGCTAAGAAGTCTAAAAAGACCACAAGAGAAATAGGTAATGAGTTGCATGATAGAATGCGGATTCTATTTAGTAAAATGGATTTTAGAATTCTAGACAGTGATTATAATGCAGAAGGTCCTGATATAGTTATACAAGACGACAGTCTGAAAGTAAAAATACTTATTCAGTGTAAAAAACACGAAGGAGAGGAGAAAACATATTCTGCAATTTCACGTTTAACCGACGAATATGCTCATAAAGTTTCTAGGATGAAGGCTTCGGCGGCCATCCTAACTCTTTCTGGGTATAAGCCAAGCCGTAGAGTAAATATTAGTGAAGAAATAAGGACCAAGAAGGTCTCTATATGGACAGACTCCTTGATTGATTATTATGAGGACTTAACGAAGAAGATCGGATTATATGCGAAATATCAAATGCTTTCTGACCTTGGACTTAAGGTGAGATTCGACAAGGATAAAGAATTTGATGCGATTAAAGTCTCGCAAAATGGCATCGAATTTTATGCATTCAAAGCTAGCCCAGAATGGCTGCTAAGATCAGCTGCGGTTGTGCGAAGGATTAATTTAGGAGGAAGGCTAACAGGTTATCAAAGGTTGCTATCTCGAGATCGCGTAAAAAATAAGATTCCTAAGTTTCTTGATGAAGGCGAGTGGGTATTTCCTAACACGATAATCTTTGCATCAGAGTTGGGATTGGATATTAGGTATAAGGATGGGAAGATGATTTTTCCAAGTAAACTAGGCTCAGTTTGGGTTATCGATGGACAACACCGACTCTATTCCTTTGCTAATATTCAGAATTCAGTTGTTAGGGAGAGCAGCGAACTTCTATGCACTGTTATAGACAGTTCGGCTTTGGGTCAAGACGCAGAAGCTAAGCAGGCATCAATTTTTGTCACTCTAAACCAACAAGCCAAAAAAGTAGATAAATCGTTAATATTCGAACTATATAGACTCTTGGGTTTAACTGATCCTGGTGTCGAGATAGCTATTAGACTTTCTGAGTCGAAATTGTTTAAAGGATTAGTCTCTGGCTATTCAGATAAGGGAGGGTTGATAACGATAACGACGCTCGTCGCTTCGATAAAAAGTTTGATATCTGCTAGCAATCCGTTGTTAAGGGTTAGGCTAAATGATAGAAACGTTGCTGATATTTTGTTTAACAAATTGTATATTTTTTTCCAGAAAGTTAACAAGGTATTTAGGAAAGAATGGGGATCTGAAAAGTATATTTTATCAGAAAATAGAGGCGTCGGAGCTTTAATTGAACTATATAATAAGGCGCTCATCTTTTGCAAAAATAACAATAAAGATTTGGATAATTATTCTATCAAGCTCCTTGAGTCCCTGAAAAAATCAGGGTTTAATCTCAGTTCGGAAAATCTTAAAGGTCAATACCTCGGTGAAGGAGGCCCTAGGAAGTTGGCTATGGAGTGGGCTTCTTTAATTACGAAAACAATACCTGGTTTCGAGCCTGGAGTTGAAGAAAGAACAATTGATAAGTTCTCTTCAAAACACGGGGATCTTCAGGGTGCTGAAAATAAGTTAAAAGACTGGCTCCCAAATCTTAAAGGAGAGATTAGAGGAAAATTGATGCATATTGATCCAACAACAATTGAATACTTAAGATGCATCCCAAAAGAAACTAATATGAGAATATTCTTTGGAGATGCTGATGAAGAAGCCTTAGTTAGGGAACGTCTTAGAAAAATGAGGGCCGATGGCTATAAAATAATCCTTACTAAGGCACAGAAGCCTACTAAGGGAAGTCTTTTTCATGAGAGATGGATTGCGTCAGAAGCTTTAAGGATTCAGCTAAATTGTGATCTAAAGAAACAAGCAATTAAAAACGCAACATATTTCATGTATTTATCAGAATGGAATAAGGCTCCAGAAATTGTTGAGTTTGATCAGGATTGGCAACAGGCGCAGAGAGAATTTCAATTTGAATATAATTGGGGAGCTTAGGGTAAGATCGCAGCTATATTCTTTAAAATTTGCATAGATCTAATATAAGATTTAATGATTCAAATTGGCGCGGGTTCTTTCGTCGACGATGCCGGTTGTGGGCAGGCCGTTGGCCGACTGCAGATCCATAACGGCCAATCTCGTGATGGGGCCGTAGTAGCCGGTAATAACTGAATAGCGATAATAGCCCCAGAGCTTAAGCCTGATCTGAAGCTGGCGGACGTCTTCGCCGGTTGAGCCGAGCGATAATGTTCTGACAAAAAGGAACGACTGCGTGCCGTACGCTGGAGGAGGAGCCGGAGGCTGAACGGTAGAACTCTGGCTAGAACCCAGCGTGAAGCCGTCTTCGTTAAACCGCGTGCGAGTTGCGAGATCAACGACGCCGGTTTGAGGCAGGCCGTAATCTTTTTGGAAATTAATTAGGGCGGCTTTGGTAATCGACCCGAAGTAGCCCGTAACGTTAACCGTGAAATAGCCGAGAAATTTCAAAAGATTCTGCAAGTGGTTCACCGCATCGCCGGTCGAGCCGACGGTTAGGGTGGTAGTAAATATATAAGACTGGTCGATCGTTATACTCAAGTCCGGCACGACGCCGTGACTAACTGTAGGAGATGAGCCGACGCGTATCTGGGCGCTGTATGGGCTTTGGGCGGCGGCTAAGACCAGGCTGTCGTAGGGATTTATGACATTGCGGTTCGGGTCGCGCATCTCAAAGTGGAGGTGCGGGATCGTAGCTTCAGCGTTGCCGCTGTCGCCCACCCAGCCCAAAAGCTGGCCCCTCGTGACTCGCGCGCCGCGGTTGATCCCGGGAGCGTAGGCGTGTTCGACACCGCCCAGGCCGTCGTCGGTGCCGGGCGTGTCATTATTGATGTGCAGGTAGCTGTAGGTATAGCCGTTATAGTCGCGGACGGCCAGGGCATAGCCCCAAGATGCTTCGGGAATATTGATGTTAACGACGTAGCCGTCGGAAGCTGAAACGATAGGCGTCATTTTCGCGGCCGGGATATCGATGGCCTGGTGGATGCGCGTGCCGTTATCGCGAGTGTCGTAGAAGTCGTTTCTGAAACTGCTCGGTCCGCCGACCGGAAAAGTGATATCGCGAGTGATATTTACCCCAGAAGGCGCCGGCGCCGGCTGGCCCGCTTCGAACTGAGCCTCGGCCGGCCAAGTTTCAACGAGGAGAAACAGGACCGCTACAATGGTTAAGGTTAGCGAATATTTTCTCATAAAATCCTCCCTATAGGACGGCTAAAAGCGGGAATTGCTACAAATTTTAACATTTATGCTATAATAATCCCATTAATATTAACCAATAAAAACACATGGCAAATAGCGCATTTATGAAGCCGATGAAGCTGAGTGCTGATTTGGAAGCGGTTGTGGGGAAGGGTCCGATGCCTCGCTCTGAGGTAGTGAAGGGTTTGTGGGCATATATCAAGAAAAACAACCTTCAGGACCAGACCAACAAGCGCAACATCAACGCTGACGACAAGTTGAAGAAGGTTTTTGGCGGCAAGAGCCAGGTCAATATGTTTGAGATGACTAAGCTTGTTTCCGCGCATTTGAGCTAAATTCTAAAGAATTTACATTGGAAGCCCCGGTAACCCCGGGGCTTTTTGATTTGCTATAATAGAAGTATTACAAACCAATATTATAAACAAATGGATCCGGTAGTTCACTTTGAAATGGGTGCGAATGATCGGGAGCGGATGAAGAAATTTTATTCAACTGTTTTCGGCTGGAAGATGCAGCAGATGGGCCCTGAGATGGGCAACTATACCGTTGCGCAGACGACCGAGACGGATGCAAAGGGCATGGTCAAAACTCCGGGCAACATCAACGGCGGGTTTTATGAGAAAACATCCAATCCGCTTTCGCATGCCCCGTCAGTCGTAATCGCGGTTAAAGATATTCGCGCATCAATGAAGGCGATCGAGCAAGCGGGCGGAAAAATCCTGGGCGCGATGGATGCTTCCGGGAAAAACTCTATGGAGCCCCAAATGATCCCGGGCGTCGGCCTTTGGATATCGATCATGGACACCGAAGAAAACAGAGTAAGTATCATGCAGCCGAACCAAATGTAAATAAAAATATGGCCAACAAAATAACTACTTGTTTATGGTTTGAGAAGGATACCGAAGAAGCGGTCAATTTTTATGTGAGTGTTTTTAAGGAGGGCGGACACAAAGTTAAGATCGGCAAAACCACCCGTTATGACAAAGCCAGCGCCGAAGTGTCGGGCCAGAGAGAAGGCTCGGTTCTGACCATAGCTTTCGAATTGGACGGGCAGGAGTTTTTGGCTTTGAACGGCGGCCCGTTGCCTGGGTTCAAATTCAACTCGGCCATATCGTTCATAATCAACTGCAAAAACCAAAAAGAGATCGACCACTTCTGGGCGAAGCTCAACGCCGTGCCGGAAGCCGGGCAGTGCGGCTGGCTCTCCGACAAGTACGGCGTTGCTTGGCAGGTGGTGCCGGAGGGAATGGATCAACTTGTTTCCGGCCCCGATCCGGTTAAATCCGGACGCGCTATGAAAGAGATGCTAGGCATGAAAAAGCTCGACATAGCGGCCCTGAAGAAAGCTTACGAAGGGAAATAATCAGGATTAAGGCTTATTGAAAGTGATCCAGTCGCCGAGGATATTCAAAAAATCCTCCTTTTTGGTTTCGAGGCCGACTTCGCGGAGGTGTTTTAATGGGTTGGTTTCGGGGGCCATTTCATAGTGGCCGGTTAGGCGTCGGTTTTTGTAGACTCTCAGGTGGTACTGAAATTTGATGTTATGTATTTTCCGGAGGCTGAAGAGCTCCTCGACATCTTTATAAGCAATGTAGTGTTTCTTGAAGCCTTGTTTTTTCATAAAGGCCCGGAACTCTCTGAAGGTCTTATCGGAGCGAAGATAGCCGATGTGTTTTCGGTCCTTGTCCTTTTCGCGCCAGACAATCCGGCCTTTGCCCATCAGCATTCGCGAAACTGGCCAAACGGGCGCTGTGAGTTTCCAAGCGGCTTTTTTGACGGTCCTTAAAACAGCTTTAGCCATTAGCCCATTATCTCACAAATATCGCTAAATTTGAAAAGTAAATTAGCAAGTATTTGTGGGTTGCTGTGCTATAATTACGTGAATAGGTCGGCAGAAAGGTATAAGTCTGATTAATACAAATGAATAGGAGAGAAAGGTCGAATAAATAATTTTTTTCAAAATGGCTACAATTATAAACAACCCGACACAAACACCGGCGCCAGAAGGGCACCCGGCTGATGAGGGCATGGGCGTAGGAATGATACTGGGCATCATCGTCGCTATCCTGGTCGTCATAATTTTATTCTATATGTACGGCTGGCCGGCTATTAGAGGCAACAATCCTCCAGCACCGGCGCCTACGAATACAATCGTTATCCCGGTTCCGATCCCAACTCCAACACCGACCCCAGCTCCATAAGCTATGATTCTGGGTAGTTAGACCAGACAAACAGAATCCCCCAAAACACGGGGGATTTTGCGTGCTTCAGGCTTGTTATCTGTGTTTTTTCGTGGTAACTTGCATGGATAAATCCGCGTAAAATGACAAAAAATACCGCTCAAAACTCAAAAAGTGCTGCTTCTTCCAAGCCCAGGCCGCCGATTGTGGTTGTGATGGGCCACGTTGACCACGGCAAGACATCGCTTTTGGACTACCTCCGCAAGACCAATGTTGTTGCTCGGGAGGCGGGCGGCATTACCCAAGCGACCGGTGCTTATGAAATTGAAGTAACCCACGGCGAGCATAAGCATACCAATAAAAAGATCACCTTTATTGATACGCCCGGCCACGAAGCTTTTTCGCGTATGCGAGCGCGCGGGGCATCAATCGCGGACTTCGCGATTTTAGTTGTGGCAGCTGATGAGGGGCCGAAACCGCAGACCAAAGAGGCGATTAAGATATTGGCCGATACTGATACGCCGTATGTTGTGGCGTTTACTAAAATTGATAAGCCGAATGCCGACCTTGAACGCGTGAAAAATTTGATTCTGGGCGAGGGCGTGCTCTTAGAGGGCATGGGCGGCAATATCAGTTATCAGGGCGTGTCGGTTAAAACCGGCGAGGGCATCGAAGAATTATTGAATTTAATCTTGCTTTTGGGCGAGATCGAAGAGCTGACTTACAACCCCGGTGCGAAGGGCCGCGGATTTATTTTGGAATCTCACAAAGATACCCGCCGGGGAATTGTGGCGCACTTTATTCTGAAAGACGGAATTTTACGCGAAGGCGATGAGATCGCCACAATGTCCGCCCACGGTAAAATCAGGACGCTCGAGAACTTTTTGGGTAAACGCGTTAAAGAGCTTTCGCCCTCGGCGCCGGGCGGCATAATCGGCTTTGAACAATTGCCCAAAGTCGGCGAGGAATTTTTAGTCGGCGGCGAGAAGCCCATTATTCAGCAGCAATCGAAGAGAGCTCAAGAAAAATTGTTGGACAAAAAAGCTAAAGACAAGAATAAGGTGAGTGTCATCCTAAAAGCTGATACCTCCGGCTCGCTGGAAGTACTCCGCCAAGTTATTGAGCCCTTAGCTGATGTCGCTGACTTTTCAGTGGGGGATATTAACTCGGGAGACGTCAAAGACGCCATGAATACCGGCAGCCTCATACTTGGTTTCGGCAATAAAATTGATAAATCGAGCGAAGCTTTGGCGCGCATACATAACGTGACTGTGCTGACCTCCGACATTATTTATGATTTGGCCAAGCAATTGGAGAAGTTTTCTAAGGGCGAAGTTGGCGGCGAATCGGTCGGCGAGCTGGAGATATTAAAAGTTTTTGACAAGAAGGGGAAAGCGCAAGTGATCGGTTGCAAGGTTCTGACGGGCATTGTTTTTAACGGCGCTGATGCTAAAATATTTAGAGCCAGGCAGGAAATTGGAACCGGCAAGATCACCAATCTGCAAAGCATGAAAAAGAATGTTGAAGAGCTTAAGGCCGGCAATGAATGCGGCATACTTTTGGACACGACTGCGCAAGTAGAAGCAGGAGACATCATTCGGACATTTTAGGAAACATGAATAATCAATATAGGGGCGCCAGGCTTGAAGGCCTATTGCGCCAAGAATTGAACAACTTATTGGAAAAAGATTTCGAGTCGCCGCTCGGGAGCCTGATCACAATCACCGCGATCGACATTCATAACGGCAGCCAGGATGCTCGGATCGGCGTGAGCATCATTCCCGAAAAGTTTGCCGCAGGAGTTATCAAGAACCTGAATGGTTTTGCGCCGGAACTTCACTATAAATTGATCCGCAAAATGGATATCAGAACTGTGCCCAAACTAGATTTTTTTAACGACCCAGGCGCGGAGAATGCCGCTAAGCTCGAGAAGCTAATTATGGAGAATAAGAAAGAGTTCGAAGGAGGGGATAGCCTTGACAAGCCCACTAAATCATAGTAGTATAAAAAGGCCAATAGGTACGCCTTGCGGCAAAAGAAGGTGAAAGGTACGCCTGAAAACAAGCAGTTTACAAAGGACGACTGGCTGGAAATGATCGAACAGAGGCGAGCCATCATTGCGCCGCATCTCAATCGATTCACCTTGCCAGAGCTGAAGGACTATCTCCACGAACACAGCTGGAGGATCTCTAGGCGGTCCCCGAATTGGGAAACTCCGGCCTACCCGGGATTCGACGAGTCAACCCAAGGCATTTTCTTCGGCGCCAACTACAAGCCCGATGGGACGTGCTGTATCTGGGGGCTCACCCGGAGCGGGGAGTGGCTTCTCGCAGAAGTGAGCTTCCGGCAGTTCTCCCCTAACACGGAACCGAGACCGAACATCTGCGTTAGGAAATCGGATCCGGACCAGATCATGAACGTTGCCGGGATCAATCCGGAAGTCATCTGGTACGGTCTTGCGGAGGCCGTGGGAAACTGGGTCAAGAGTCGTCAGAAGCTTCTCGATGAGGCTAAGAAAGTCGAGCAGCAGATGGATCGCGAGTTCATCGATTGGCTTCTCGCAAGATAGGGAGCCTTCGAGCGGTTCAGATCGGTCCGGCTGATGTTCAGCTGGACCATTTTATTTTTGCGAAATTTATTCTAGGATTAAGGCCTGGCGCCGTGGCCAAGTGGTAAGGCATGAGTCTGCAAAACTCTTATACGTGGGTTCGATTCCCACCGGCGCCTCAATAGTTATTGTTAAATAACTATTCGCAGGTGAGATCGAACAGGGAAAGGGGTCGGGAAAACGGGAGTTTTTCCGTGGCGGAGCTGCACGAACCGCTGGGTTCGTGGGAGCGAAGCGACGTTCGATTCCCACCGGCGCCTCCGCAGATACGCTTATGTCTGCATATGCTCGGATGGCGGAATGGTATACGCGTGACACTTAAAATGTCATGAGGTCTCCTCATGTGGGTTCGACTCCCACTCCGAGCACTAATAACTATTAGCTAAAACAACCGCTGAGCCGCTGGTATTGGTGTGATAGTCGTAGGTTGTTCCCTTAGCGCTGGCTTTGATGTCGTAGCCGGGGATAACAACTTGCGCGCAGACGACGTCTGACCTATTGATTCCGAGACAGCTATTGGGCCAATCCTTGGCTGTGACGCTGACTATTTTGACTTCAGACTCGCTCACGTTCGCGCGGCTTGCGACATCATGCTTAACTGCCTGGGTTGCCGCTGCTGAGGCCGGGTTGCTCGGCGCGGTGGCCGGTTTGGTCGTACCCAGAAACAACAAAACGCTGACTGTTACAATTCCGAATATTACGAAAAGCCAATAAAATATCCTGCCCATACCTATTATTATAACAAAAACCTCCCGCAGGGGGAGGCTTTTGCCTTATCCAGTCAGGCCGCTAATATTTTTCTAATATTAGTGGGTCGTGACTTGGAATTCGCCAGATGTAGATACGTTGCCTGATCCATCCTGAGATTGAATCACAAGATAGTAGAGGGCATTGGCTGACAATCCGCTCAAAGTTATTGAGTGGCTAACTGTCATGTCGGCGCTCGCAGTAAACTGAGCGCTGGCTGTGTTTACCGGAGTCGTGGTGCTGTAGTAAACCCTGCTCGTTGCCGCGACGTTGGTTGTCCAAGTGACAACCGCGCCGTTGGCAGCCGCAACTATGCTGACGCTCGAAATTACAGGGCTGGTACCTGAAACTGAGGTCATTAGGCTGTAATTTACCGAAGTCGCTACATTACCTGAGGCGTCGGTAGCTTGGATAACAAAATAGTAAGTTGTGTTAGCCGAAAGACCGGTCAAAGTAACTGACTGGCTGCTGGCCGAGCCGCTAGCTGAAACGCTGGCCGAGGTTGATGTGTTGACTGGTGACGTTGTGGAGTAGAAAACCCGTCCGGTAGCGGCCACGTTGGTTGACCAGTTGACCGTTGCAGTGCTGGCTGTGACCGAACCTGTCGCTACGCCGGAAATTACCGGGTTTACGCTGCCTGAAGCTGATGTCATGACAGAATAGCTAGCGGAGAGAGTAACGCTGCCGGAAGCATCGGTGGCCTGGATCACGAAGTAATAAGTCGTGTTGGCCGAGAGATTAGCCAAGACAACCGAGTGAGTCGTAGCTGAAACGCTGTCGGTTGCGCTAGCTGAGGCCGAGACATTGACCGGAGTTACTGTGGAATAGAAAACCCTAGCCGTGGTGGTCTCGTTGGTCGAGAAGTTGATAGTCGCGGTAGTGGATGAAACTCCTGAAGCGGTAACGCTAGAAACGATTGGGTTCACACTTCCAGAGACAGAAGTAGTAAATGAGCCTTGAGCTGAATCCATCACAACGCCGCTTGCATCTCTTGACTCAACAACAAAGTAGTAAGTCGTGTTAGCGGTTAGGCCGGTTAGGCTTATGACGTGAGCCGTAACAAGAGCGTTGTCGCTGACCGTTGCGGCGGTTGTCATATTGACCGGCGCGTTAGCTGAATAGAAAACTTTGCTCGTTGCGGCGACGTTGGTAGTCCAATCAACGGTAGCGCTGTTGGAACCAACATTGACTGCGACTACGCCTGAAAGGCTAAGCGAACCGGAGAGCTGAGCGGCAATGCCTGGCGGCAAAGTCTGACAAGCTGGAACGATCTGGGTGCCGTCTGCCTTTACGCGGAGCCATCCCGGGGCAATCAAGTGTCCTGGAGGAACTATGGCGCAAGGGCGAGTGTTGCCGTTTGCGTCAACGTCGATATCGAGCGAGCTGTCAGCTTCGGCATTTAGCTTAGCTAGCGTAGCCGCGCCGATACCGGTTTCGCCGGAAATTCCGAATTTGGCCTGGAACCTGGCGACGGCATTAGCGGTTAAGGAGCCGAAGAAGCCGGTAATTAACCCCTGAGGATAAACTGAGGCGTCGGCCGCGAGAATGGCCTGAAGAATTTTAACATCCTCGCCTTTAGAGCCCTGCCTTAAGGCGACGCTCAAGGCTTGGCCGAGGCCGGCTGAAGCCGAACCCGATCCGTTAACTTGCGCGGAACCGGTGAGCTGAGCAAGCTGGGCCTGCAAAGCCTGGATCTGAAGACCTAATTGTGCGATCAAACTAGCTTGAGATTGGGCGCTGACCTGGGCATGCGTTGTTGGGAGACTTATCGCGCCTACAATCATCAAAGCTCCAAATAAGGAAATGAGTGTTTTTTTCACTTTGATTAATAATTGATTTTTATGAGAGACCTTTTAGTTTATTTTTGCGATTTTAGTTTTTGACTTGTATTGCTTTCGACCTTTGCCAGGAATTATATCAAATTAAGGAGTGGCTGGTGGCGGCGTTGGTGTTGGTACCGGATAAGGAACAGGGTTCGGGTACGGAGTCGGCACCGGATTGGGCACTGGGTTCGGATAGGGAACCGGGTTCGGGTACGGAGTCGGCACGGCATAGTTCCCTGTCAGAGCGGGCAGGCCGTAAACGACAAACAGGATTATCAGAAGAATGGCAATAATGACGCCGGCTATTATCCCTACGCCATCGCTAGACTCGGTGACGATTTTTGTCTCCTCGGTTGGCGGCGGGTTATTTATAATTGTAGGCATTTATTAATTAAGCCTTGTTTTTATATTTATCGACCTTGGTCGCAACTATTAGACGCATTTCAGAAGTCTTTGTTACATCAAGCGAGAAGATTAGAACCTAACAATCAAAAGGACCCCCACGAAGATGGCTGCTACCGCGCAAATCACTCCTGAGTATTTAAATGGCGCAAAATGACTGATCCCGAAGACTAGAAAGAAAACAACCTCGGCTAACGTAAGGATTGACATAATATTATAAGAGAAATTAATTATTGATCGACACGAACAAAGCCTGGCTCTAATGAGTAGGAACTGGGTATGGAACTGGGTTCGGGTACGGAGTCGGCACCGGATTCGGAACAGGGTTCGGGTAAGGAACAGGGTTCGGGTATGGAGCACCGGTCAAGGCCGGCAAGCCGTAAAGAACGAAAACGCCTATCACTAAGATAGCGATGATGACGCCGAAAATTATACCGAGCGCGCTGTTGTCTTCGGAAGGAGGAGTATTAATAACTGTGGCCATTTTAATATTTTATTTTTAATATTTACCCTTCAACGTGAAGGCTTATCGACCTAATCGCACATTTAAGACGCTTTTAGCGGCGATTTTGTTACATGGGCCCGTCTAGGAGGGTTTCTATGGTAAAGGTGGGATATCGAAATGAAAGACATCTTCTTTGGTGCCGAGAGATTCATATAGCTTTATCGCGCCTGCATCAACCTTGTCTGCTTGAACGTAGATAACGTAAGCGCCTTTGGCCTTGGCGATTCTCCTCAGAGTATTAATTAAAGTTGTGGCGATTCCTTTTCGGCGGTGTTCTTCCATAACTGCCAAGTCATATATGTAAATCTCTTTACGTTCTTGTTCGAACTTATCTAACACATAGGCGGCAAGCCCGCCCACGACTTCGTTGCCGTTTGAATTGCCGTTTATGGCCGCCAAGGCGATGAAGGTGTTTTTCGAAAGGAGAGACTTCAGGTATTCATCGCTTGGAATTTTGCTTTGATAGGTTTCGATTTCGCCAAAAGATTCGCCGAAAACTTTGAGGAGCTTCTTCATTGTCGGCAGGTCGGCCGGCGAGAGTTGTTGATAGGTGTATGACATTGCGATATACAAGTTATACCAAATTAGGGTAGACAATGTATATATAAGGCAGTTAAGATGAGTTCATATGGAACGGGGTCCAAGACTAAAAACATCCGAAGAGCTAGCTGAACAGGCAAAATCGGTTTCAGATAGCTTGGGTCAGGAAATTTCTCAACCCTCAAAAAAGAACGAGGTTTTTAATTTATCTCTCGAAGAAATAAAAGCTAGGTTTCCAAGACGCTACGATATTTATCTGAAAAACCTCAAAGCCAAGAAGGCTGGCAAAGAAATTGATCCGGACGAGAAAGAAAAGATGGTTAAATGGCTTATTGTTTTGAATAACCTTGATAAATACATTGAAGCTCATAAATCGGGTGGGGACGTTACTCTACGTGAGCACCAAATCGGTCCTTTCGAAGCGCTAAGAGATTTTCTTGAAGAAGGAGGGGATGCGGGGCACATCAAACTTCCAACTGGCTCGGGGAAAACAGTTGTTGGGGCCGAATTCATTGAGGCGACAGGTTTAAAGACTTTAGTGGTTGTCCCAACAAGGACGTTGGTTGGTCAGACCATGGGGCAACTCCAAAAGCATATTAAAGGGAGGAAAGTGGGCGCTTATTTTTCAGAACAAAAAGGCTTGACAATGGACGTCGACGTAACGACCTATCAGTCCTTGAAAAACATCGATACCAAGAAATACGACTTGGTGATTTTTGATGAGGCCCATAAGGCAGAAGGGGAAGATACTGCGAAACTTGTGTCTGAGACTAAATGTATGGTTAAACTTGGCCTGACTGCTACGCCCACCAAGAGGACGAGTGAGTTAATGGGTGAAGAAATATATTCGATGCAACTTAGGGATATGATAGAAATTGGAGCCCTTGCTCCATGTCAGGTTAATCTGGCTAAAGTTAAAAATATTGATACATCGAACGTAACAGTTAATAGGAACGGAGAATATAGCGAAAGCGAGTTGGAAGCCATTTTAAATGTGCGGCCGGCCAACGAAGCTGCGGTTAAACTATACAAAGAAGGATTCGCCGGCGAAAAGATGATCGCTTTTACTGCTGGGAAATTACATGCTAAAGATTTGTCAGAACTTTTTAATGCCAGAGGCATAAGAGCGGGATTTATAATTGGCGAGACATCTACTGCTGATAGAGAAGATCTTTTCGCGCGATTTAAGGGTAAAAGAGTGCTTCGGAATAAAGAAGGCGCAGTGATTGGAGAAGAAATGATTCCGACAGAAGATCAGATTGACGTTTTAATTGGAGCTAGGGTTTTAATCGAAGGTTTTGATGAGCCTAGGGCCTCAGTCTGCTTCAATATAGTCCCGACTGCCTCTAAAGTTGTTGCTGAGCAAAGGGGCGGCAGAGTTCTAAGAAGGGATGACGACAACCCCGGCAAAGAAGCTACTGTGGTTGATTTTGTTTATGAGGGTAAGAATAATAGACAGATATTATTTAGTAGGGTTCTCGGCGGTGCCCGGGTTGGATCAGTTGGGAAGTCAGTTTTTGGAGAATCTATTGGTGACAAAGATTATTCGAGAGATAGAGATCAATTCAGAACTAGAGGATTCATTGAAATCGAGGGGATAGAATTTATTGTGAATGAGGAAGAGGTTATGAAGGTAGAAAGAAAGATGGATGATGAAGCCTATGATTTTGCCCCTGAAGACTGGAAAACAAACGGCGGATTGGCGGAAGATATAGGAACCAGTTTCTCAGTTGTTAAAAGGATTGCCGAGAGTGTTCGAGGTGAAAAGCCGGAATGGTTTAGAATTTATAAATTCAAGGGAGGAAGGGTCGAAGAATATTACAGCCCTGAATTAGTTAAGCTAATCATGGAAGAAGTCCAAGCCAGGGAGGAGGCTCCGGTGGGCTGGAAGACAAATGGTTTCGTTGCTAACGTGCTAGATTATGCTCATTCAACGATAAGCAAAATAGCCGATAAATATCGAGTTTCAAATCCAGAATGGTTCAGAAAATACAAGATTAAAGCCGGCAGAGTAGAGGAGCATTACGCGCCAGATTTAGTTACCGAAATCAGGCAGGAGCTTGCCTCACGCGAGTTTGCCCCAGAAGGCTGGGTTACCAACAAATCGTTATCAAATGAACTTGATGTTGACAAAGGGACTGTCAGGAACAGCGCGAATAGATATCGCGCTGATCATCCCGATATGTTTAGGGTATTTAAAAATAAACTTGGGCAAATTACAGAGCACTATTCGCCCGAATTAGCCTTGATGGTTAAAAGAGACATCTCAACTCGCGAGAACCGTCCCGAAGGTTGGATGACTAACGGAGAGCTCTTTAATGAGCTCGATGTCGATGAGACTACGGTAAAAAATCGAGCCGATCGATATCGAGCCTCACATCCGGATTGGTTTAGGGTTTATAAGAATAAGACAAATAAGCCCACCGAACACTATTCTCCTGAATTGGCAGCAATCATCAAAAGAGATATTGTGTCATATGAATATGCTCCCGAAGGATGGCACATAACCAATGAATTAGCCGAAGGACTTGGCGTTTCAGCGCGGTCGATTCAGAATGAAGCCGAACGACACAGATTCGCTCACCCTGATTGGTTTAAAAAGTACAAAGTAAGAATGGGACGTGTTTTAGAGCACTATTCTCCAGAGCTTATCTCAATTATTAAGGCTAAGTTTATGGGTCAAGAATTTGCTCCGGCAGGATGGAGGCCCAATGCACCGCTCGCGTTAGAGCTGGGATCTACCCCATATACTGTAAAGAAGATAGCTGAGAGGTATAGGGCCGCAAACCCAGCATGGTTTAGACAATATAAGCCTAAAACAGGACCGATAACAGAGTACTACCATCCAGATTTGGTTGAGAAAATTAAAGAAGCTTTAGGAAAATAGCTCCGCAGGTAGGGCACTTCGCTATCTCACTGCTCGGCTAAAGCCTGCGCTTTGAAACCCAGCGGTTTCAATACTTCCGCCACGGGAAAACTCCCGTTTTCCCGACCCCTTTCCCGTTCGATCCCACTGGCGGTAAATACTAAAAAATATCTGACAGATTCAGATATTTTCTAGTATATGCTCCGCAGGTAGGGATCGAACCTACGACCATCGCCTTACACTTGTCCTATCGTTGCCGTTAGGGGTGGACTATATCATATCCCGTTTCTTACCGGGACCGAGGCGCTTCCGCGCAACTGTTTTGCGAGTACTCCCACTAGGGGATAGTCTCTACACCTTCCGAACGAATTGTCCGGCTTGGCTCGGGATTGCCCATTTAAATTAAAAAGGGTTTCCCCGAATTCACCTCGTTTTTCAAACTAGATTGCTCTAGTAAGCTGCCTTCTGACAGGGCGCCGCTCTACCGCTGAGCTACTGCGGAATATTATACACCTAGAATCGGTATTTCTAGGGTGGTATTAGAGTAGCAAAAGAGTACGGCTACTTCAAGTTATGATTTTGGAATCGTTACACTGCTAATTGAATCTGCGGGCAAATCATATTTATGATAAACCCTTAGGAAAAGCATGGAGAAAACAAGGCAGCTTATTATGAAAATAGGCACGTAATTCTTGGAAATGAATTGGTGCAGGAACGGGTAAAGACCCGTGAATATTGAATAAATTAAATAATATCGGGCGACCCTAACGATAATTGCCAGCAACACGAAGATTAGCAGGTTGATTCCAAAATTGTGGACTGACAAAACAAAAACTTTGTAGGGGACTCCGGAAAATGGCTGGAAGAATAAAGCGAATACGCCAAATTGTTGATACCACGAGCCAACTTGCTCGACCATGCCCGCGCTCACGTAGGGTATCTTGGTGAGCGGGAAACTGAAATAATAAGATGAAACTAAGCCTAAAACAGTGCCCACGGCTGTCCCCAAGATATCGTAAACCAATAATCGGACTTTACTCTTAATTTTCAAAAATATTATGAGCAATAACAGAAACTCCGGGATGACGAACCAGCAGACGGCTTCGGCTGCCGCCCAAAAGAAGACCAAATAGTTAGCTTGCGGGCTCGATAAGAAATCTTCGGCGTGCTGATTCAAATGTATGTGGCGAAGTTTGGAATGCGGGTGCTGGATTTTATAGGCCAGATAAAAAGGCGCGATAAATAGGAGAATCGCCGATTGGATAAAAAGATAATTAAAGAGGAGGTCAGTTAAGCTAAAAGCCATAGTAAGTATAATAAATCAAAATAATTCTGGCCGAAGAATATTTTATTGAATGATATTCTTGTGTCGTCCGGATTCCTGGTTCTAAGCAATTTATATCTCAGATAAATCTCATATAGAGCAATCAAGGCGGCGGCGACCAGGAGCCAATTGGGTTTATGAAAATAAGATAAGCCGATTATTGCCGAGTAGGAAATGATCGCGAGCGCGATACTCGCCATTATCGCTGCGGCTTTGCCGAATTTCAGAGAGAAAGTTATTTTACCGAAGAGTTTATCTCCCGCTTCGTCTTTAAGATCTTTCAGCATCGAAATAGAGAATCTGAGCAGGAACCAGGCGGCGGCCATAAGAATAAAAAATGGACTAATGCCAGTGCCGGTTAAAGAATAGCCGTAGGTTAATGGCAAAGTCGAGTACATCACGGCCAAAATAATAATCGAGATAATCGGCTTTCTAGAAAAGACGAGCGGCTTCATATTGTAGGCCCAGCTGAGGAAGATCATAGCTAGAACAAAAAACAGATGAGCCGGGAAATTGGTCAAACCTAGAATTAGGGCCGGCACGAGGAGCCCATTCTTAAACCGGTTGGCATCCTCGAGAGTTATTTTCCCGCTCGAGAGTCCTTTGTTCGGAGCGTTAACTTTATCGATTTCCAGATCTTCAATGTCGTTTTGAACAGTCGCGAAAGAGTGGACTAAAAGAACGCAGATAACACCGATAAAATAATTCCAGCCGGTTGTCCCCGGGCCCAGAAAAAAATAGCCGATATTAAAAGCTAAGAATGGAGTGAGGGAGTTATAAGGTCTGGTTAGATCTACTAGGAGTTTGGTCTGGCTAGTCACCGTGAATATGTTTTAAGCCCTGGAGGAGAGCGGCAAATGCTCCCACTATGAAAATGACTATGCCGCCGCCTACTGCGCCCAGCATGGAGAACACTCTGACTGATCTATCCTTTGTCGCCGTTAATTTACCAATTCGAGCTACGAAACCTATAGCAGCCACAATTCCGATAATAAGAACCGGTAAGGCCAGAGCGTTGTCTATCGATTCGCTGAATCGGGTCGAGAACACGACCAAAATAGTTAATACGTAAGCTAGGGCTAATATATTATGGATCGTGTATTTAGGCTTTTCCTCGACGGCGCTGGTCGGTGCTGGATTCACCGGCGGCGTGTTTTGATTTGGCTCAATCATGATTAATTTAGATATTTTCTAAGTACGAAGTTCGACATTAATAGCATTGCGAAACACAAGGTTAAAGCGGTGAAGGACAGCAAGATCAATGGGATTGTGTCCGATGAGATAAATAAAACCGCCGAGAAGGTTGAAGCAACGTAAATAAAAGAGTAAAGAAACGACATTTCAGGCATGGGTATCTTTGATGAGACTAATTTTGCAACGCTAAGATTGGCAGGCAGCCAGATAAGGGCGAATATAGCTCCTAACATAATTGCCACCGGAGCTTGGGTATTAAAAACAAGAATCCCGTTAACAATCGATGGCATGGGAGGATAATAAGTCATCCTTAACCAAACCAGTACGGCGGACAGCAAGAAACCGATAGCTAATATCGTTGCCTTATTCTTGCTTTTTAATAATACCGCGGCCAAAAGGGTTGTTGCCGCTAAAAGCAATGCATTGCCGAACAGCACAGACCATTGAAGCAGGTTTTGATCTCCAACGAGTGAAATAACTCCCCAAATTAGAAATGCCAGCGCCAGCAAAGCATAAGTTGAGGCATAACCATTAAGGTAGCCAGGTAATTTATTTTTCGTAAAACTGTAGAAGGTAAAAGCGTAGACCCCGAATATGATTCCTGCTATAGTAAAACCTATAAAAGCTAAAGGCATATCAGGGTTTATTCTAACATATTAATTTGATTTTCTACATCTATATAATCCTGGCCTATCTTCTAGGCTCGATTCCGTTCGGTAAGATCGTCGGGTTGTTTTACGGCATCGATATCCAAAAACAGGGCAGCGGCAACATTGGTTTTTCGAATTGTTATCGGATACTCGGCTGGAAACCGGCCCTTTTGGTGCTCGCGGGAGACATGCTCAAAGGATTTGTACCGGTTTGTCTAGCTTTGCGGGCGGTTTCTCTCAATGAATCGATGATTATCGCCCTGGCGGCCATTTTCGGCCACATCTTTCCGGTTTGGTTAAAGTTCCACGGCGGCAAAGGCGTGGCGACGGTTGTCGGGGCAACGTTAGCTTTCAATATATATGCCGGCTTGGCTTCCATGATGCTCTGGTACATCATTTTGCTTTTCTCTAAAAAGGGCTCGGTAGCCTCCTTAGTCATGATGTCTTTTCTGCCAATTATATTTTACTTTATTCAGAATGAACTCTCCCTTTTCTACCTTGGTCTCCTGATTCTCATAATCTTCACCCATCGGGAAAATATCAGGCTCTTATTAAGCGGGGAAGAAACTAAAACGCTATGAGCATTTATTTAGAATTAACGCTCCTTTTCTCAGCGCTCATCATAATTGGCGCAGGATTAACGTTGGCTCTTTTCGGATTCGATGTGAGTGAGTTGAAAAGGCGGGAGCTGGATAAAAAAATATTGATGTGGGCGCCGATCGCTCTAGTATTCATTCTGATTTTATACTTGGGGAGCTATGCCGAGCTGGCCGCTCTGATCGCCGTTTTGATTTTTATAACTTATGAATATTTTGTCGAAACAAAGTCAGTTCGATCGGCCTTTCTAGACAGTTACTTCGCGTTTTTAATTATTGGTTTTTTGCACCTGGCCCTAATTAAGATGTTTCATCAGAGCGATGCGATGCTTTTAACAATAATGATCGGAACAGTCCTTTCGGATGTTTGCGGTTTCTTTTTCGGCAATTTCTTCGGTTATTTTAAATTGCCGGAATATATTAATAACAAGAAAAGCTGGGACGGAGTCTTGGGCCAGCTGGCCGGCGCATTTCTGGCTGTGCTTATTCTTAGAGTTTTAGTTGTGTCTCCGCCAAACTTGTGGCTGGCCGTTCCGATCGGCCTGGGCAGCGCGCTCGGTGACCTCATGAACAGCCGGGCGAAGAGAATTAGAGGGATCAGGAACTGGAGCAATCTTATTCCCGGCCACGGCGGCTTTATAGATAGGTTTACCAGCCTAGCCGGCAGCAGTTTGCTAACATTCTACTTTTTAAACCTTTTTTAGCTTGTCAAGCTTCCCAAAACAGCCCTGTTTTGACAAATCTTCACATTCTGGACGGGGTATGGTAAGGTGGTCCCTATGAAGAAAAATTGGAAGAAGGTTGTGATGGTCATTTTGCTTACTTTAGCTCTAGTAATGATGCTGATTCCGACCCTTTTTGCGGCCGAGAATTCCGCGCCTGTTGAGATCGGCTCGACCGGCATTTTGCCCACTAATCCGTTCTATTTTGTCGTTGGCTGGAGCCGGGGCTTGCGGCTGGCTTTGACTTTCAACGCCCTTTCTAAGACGCGATACGAAATGAATATTGCCGACGAGAAGTTGACTGAATTTCAGGCCATTGAAAAGATCGATCCGGCCAATAATACCGCTATCTTAACAGCTTTGGGGAATTACACCGACGGTTTGCTTTCGCTCCAGAATCGAGTTGGTTCGCTAAAAGATGTCCCGAACAGTCCCGAGGTTGACCTGATTTTCAGAAATCTAAATGCCGAACTGATGAGGCATGAAAGTATCTTGATCAACCTTGAAGCCAGCCATACCGACATAAGTTCTAATTTTAACGAGACGATCGCCCTCATCGGAAAAATTATGGCTGAGATTCCGGCCAAGCTCCTCAAGAACTTCTAGTCTTTAGATTCTCCAAATCTAATAGTGTATAATTCTTACTATGAACAAGAATTATATTATTATATTTTCAATTGTGGGGGCTTTAGTGTTGGGAGCTTTAGTTCTCTTCGCCGTGCAACTAAAAAATCTTCCCGCCTCTAATCCTTATGCCACGCCTCAACCAGGCACGAACACTGCGCCAACGCCTCAGCCAGC
Organism: uncultured Candidatus Saccharibacteria bacterium; assembly: GCA_964643135.1. Taxonomy (GTDB): domain Bacteria; phylum Patescibacteriota; class Minisyncoccia; order UBA6257; family Colwellbacteraceae; genus CAZXPC01. The sequence continues at coordinate 69,805 of CAZXPC010000002.1, forward strand.
CTATGTTCCTAAAGATGGGGCAGTTCAGCCGATTTTGCCTCTGAACCAGCAAGCCGACTTTGTGATCGATATTACAACTACCGGATTTAACCCCGATCATTTAACAGTCAAAAAAGGCGACTCAGTTATCTGGACCGATCGCGACCGATACAGTTATCATCAGTTAGTCTCGACTGGGAGCGCAAAATCTCCTGGGTTGGACTCTCCGGTTTTGAAACTCGGCGAGAGCTGGCGCGTGACCTTTAACACGGTTGGCACTTTCACTTACGCTGATAAACTTAACCCGAAATTTACCGGCTCGATTGTGGTGCAGTAACACTCTAGCGAATCGCCTTTGCCACAGCTGCCACTACGCCTTTGTCGAAAATTGAAGGGATGATTTTCTTTGGAGTCGGTTTTTTAATCAAACTGGCTAGGTTTTTGGCGGCCTGGATCAGCATGGCTGTTTTTATTTCGCGGACTTTATTGTCGAGTGCTCCGCGGAAGACGCCGGGGAAAGCGAGCGCGTTATTGATCTGATTGGGGAAGTCCGACCGACCGCTCGCCACAATAAACGCGCCGGCTTTTTGGGCTTCGTCCGGCATGATTTCGGGGATTGGATTGGCCAGGCCGAAAACGATAGCGTGCTTGGCCATCGATTTGATCATTGAGGCGTTAACAATATTTGCCACCGAAAGACCGATAAAGATATCAGCCCCAGTTAGGGCATTTGTTAAATCGCCGCGGTCGTTCTGCGGGTTAGTGATGTCAGTCAGCATCTCTTTGGCGATTGTATTATCGGGGCGGCCCTTGTAGATGATGCCGTGCTGGTCGAGGGCGATAATGTTTCGCGCGCCGAATTCATAAAGTATTTTGATAACTGCGCTGCCGGCCGCGCCCGCTCCGGAAGTCACAATTTTGGCGGTCCGCAAATCTTTTTTGGCCAGTTTTGCAGCGTTAATTAGTCCGGCTAAAACAACTACGGCTGTGCCCCATTGGTCGTCGTGAAGGACCGGGATATTTAATTCTCTTTTGAGGCGATCTTCGACTTCAAAACAAACCGGTGCGGCGATATCTTCCAAATTGATGGCGGCGAAAGTGGGGGAGATGGCTTTGACGGCAGCTACGATCTCATCAGCGTTTTTAGCATCGAGTACGATTGGATAAGCGTCGATGTCGGCAAACGTTTTAAAAATTAAAGACTTGCCTTCCATAACCGGCAGCGCTCCCTCGGGGCCGATGTTGCCAAGGCCCAAAACAGCCGTGCCGTCGCTCACGACCGCCACCGCATTATTTTTAATTGTATACTCGCCGGTCTTATCTTTGTTAGAGGCAATATATGAAGAGACTGCGCCCACGCCGGGGGTGTAGAGGAGGGCCAGATCCTCGCGTGTTTTTACCTTGAATTTAGGCCTAATCTCGATTTTTCCGCGCAACTTTTTATGCAACTTCAAAGAAGCTTCGCCAAATTTATTCTTATTCATCAAAATGATTTTACAATAAATTTATGTGGCTAGCGAACCCCGCCCCCAGAAACCCCGAATCTACCTTTCGCTTAGCTCTCTCCTCGTCGAGGTGCTTCCAAGCTGTCTCGGGAGACCGCTCACGGCCGCTTGGCCTAGGGGTTTAGTCTCCCTGTGACAGCTTGCGCGCCAACTCGGGGGAGCTAGAGCTCAGGATAGATTTCGGATTTCTTGGGCTATGCAGAGCTAAGAGCCGTAGACCACATGCCCCACAGGGAACATCTCGGAGGCAACTGGAGCTTGGTGCTGCGTTTACCTCTCGCAGACCAGTTGCCGAGAGCGAGGAAAAATCTCTCGCTGGAAGAGATTTATTCTGTTTCCCGAGGAGGCTGTGGTTGGAGGCAATGATGCTCTGACTTTAGCGACCTACCCGAGCCGATCGTTTTGTATAAATATCCAAAGACCGCGGAGCCAGGTGAAGACGGCGCGGGTGAGAGACATGATCGATAAGAGATAATTTAATTCGACGAGGCCCTTCAAGATCCACCCCCAGAAGCCCGAGATAACAATGTTGCCGAGTTTCGCGACGGCGTATTTGCCGCCGACGGGGATAACATAAGGGTAGTCCATTGGGTGATATTCGATATGAGGTTTTCGATTGATTTCGCGGATGATATTTTTCGCGGCGACTTTAGCTTCTGAAAGCGCGGCGCGGGCCACCATCGGGATCGGCTTGCCAGTTTTGGGGTTAGTCGCACAAGCGATATCGCCGACACCGAATATTTTACCGGCCAGGATGGTATTGGCGCCGGCGCTCAGAGTGGTGAGGTCAGCATTTTCGGGAGAGCAGAGCATGGCGCTTGAAACATCCATTCGGCCCTTTTCGCTTTTCATCGGCATGTCCTCAGCGACATTATTGGCTTTGACTCCGCCGGCCCAGATAAAAACATCGGCGCTCATTCTGGTGTCGTCGTTTAAAATGATTTCGTTCGCGCCGACCGACTTGATGGCTTTGCCTGCCGAAATATTCACTCCAATCTTTTTAAGGCGGGCCGACACTTTACTAATAATGTTTTCGCTAAAACCCATCAGGATATTCGGACCGGCTTCGCAGATTGTGACATTGGCTGGGCGATTATATTTCTTGCCGAGCTGGCTAAGCCACAGCCTGACTTCGCCGGCGAGTTCGACGCCGGTTGATCCGCCGCCGCCGATTACGACTTCGAGAGGCTTGGTTTGGCCGCCCGGTTGGCTATCTTTAGTAACCGCATTCCAGATTCGGTCGCGAATCAAGAGCGCGTCGGTAAAACTTTTGAAAGGCAGGCCGAATTCTTTGACGCCCGGGATGCCGAAGTCGTTCATAACCGAGCCCAAGGAGATAACGAGATAATCGTAACGGATATTGTAGCCGCTCTTGAGGTGGATTTCATTGCGGTTCGCTGCAAAGTCGATCTCTGAGACCTCGTCGCAGACAAATTTAACCGGTAGGTGCTTAATTATCTTTTCAATCGGGAACGTGACGATCTTTTTGAGCTTGGTGAAATCAGCCACATCCTTTGAAGCGGTCGCGACTTCATAAAGGGTGGGCGTATAGGTGTGATAGTCGTTTTTATCAACAAGAATAATTTCACATTCATGCAGCCCGCCCCATTTTAAGGCACGGCCGAGGCGCATCGCGGTGTGTAAGCCCCCAAATCCGGCTCCGAGTATGACAATACGTTTCATAATTATTTAGTTTATACTATCAAGAGCGAGATTAGAAGCAAAATAATTTTGTTAAGAGGCGCTTCTCTGCTATAATTACCCCAGCATATGAAACTAAATAAAACATATCTTGGTTTTTCTTCAGCATTCTTGTTATTAGTTATAGGTTATCTGTTCTCAGTTTCCGCAGTCCTGGCCGCCCCCACCCAAAACCCTCCCAATGGCGGAGTGATCCAGATAACCCCTTCAGCTACCGTCACCCCTCTCGTCATCAATGCCGCTACCGGAGCCATCACAACCGGTATTTGGAACGGCACTCCCGTTAGCCTCATCTATGGCGGCACTGGCCGAGCTATCACCGACTCTGCGAGCAAGACCGCCTTCAGAAACGATGTCCTAGCCGCCCAAGGCAACGGCCAGAATGATGATATTACCGCCTTCTCTATCCTTAACAGCATCACGAGTAACACTTCTTTAGCCCTGAATGCCGGAGGCTCCAACCAAAACATCACCCTGACTCCATCGGGGACGGGCTATACCATTCTGAATGGCAAGGTGGGAATTGGGATTGCGATTCCGCTGTCTACCCTTCATGTTAGATCTTCAGGGAATGCCTTTGAAAGACTAGACGCAGATACGGGCGGCTATGCCGGCCTACAATTTAATACCGGTTCGACGGTAAACTGGACTATTCAACGGCCGCCTAGCACAACCGACTTGAGGTTCAACGATGGTTCGGCGGATCGGCTAACGCTGAAGAACGGCGGCAACATTACCATTGCAGGCACGCTCGATTTGGGTGCGAATAAAATTACCAACGTAGCTGCTCCGACGGCTAGTTCTGATGCTGCAACTAAAGGCTATGTTGATGCCGCGGCTGGAGGATGTAGCGGTTCTCCAAAGGCTACCAACGACACTAGCCCATGGAATTATACTGGCGTTCTGGCAAACCTAACCGCATATGGTCCTTACGCCAGCCTATCTCCAGCTTTCAGCCAAAACGGCTGTGTTTTTGGAGTATCAGTCTGGAACAAAAGCGGCACAAGTACGTCAATGAGTCTCGAGCTTTCAGTCGATGATGCCTCGAACACAGTGATAGCAGTAATTCCAATAGCATCATACACTGGTACTACACAGTATGTTTATTTCCCTCCCGTTCAAGTTGCCAGCGGACGCACTGTGCGTGGGCGCCTAGCTACACATGATAATGCCCCCACTATTGATTTATCACTGCTCATGGATCGATAAGGTAGGGTCAGGCCAGAATCTTCAAACTACGAATTTGCCTCTATTTGTGAGATAATCTCATAAATATGGACATCTTGTTTTTAGCCTTGATACTTGTTGCTGTTGTCGTCGGCTTCGGCGCGCTGTTTTTATATATCAAAAAGAATTCTCGGCCGGTTGAAACAGGGAAGGATAGTTTTCTGATGCTTCAGAACCAAATTAATGATTTGAACCGGGCGATGGAGGCCCGTATGCACGAATCGAATCGGACTCTTAGAGAGCAGTCCAGCGAAAGCAATAAAACTGTCCGCGATGTTATCGAAAAGCTCACTAGGCTTGAGGAGACCAATAAGCAGGTTGTCGGTTTTGCCGATCAGCTTAAGTCTCTTCAGGATATTTTGAAAAACCCGAAACAGAGGGGAGTTCTCGGCGAATATTATTTGGAAACTTTATTGAAGAATGTCCTCCCGCCGGGCATCTATCAAATGCAATATCCGTTTAAGGACGGCGCGATCGTTGACGCGGTTGTGTTTGTTGGCAAGAAGCCGAATGAGAAAATAATTCCCATTGACTCAAAGTTTTCGCTCGAAAATTATAATCGGCTCATCGAAGCCAGGGATCCGTCCGAAAAGGACCGCCTCGAGAAACTTTTTGTCAGCGACCTTAAGAACCGAATTGTCGAGACATCAAAATATATCCGTCCTGAAGAGGGAACGACAGATTTTGCCTTTATGTTTATTCCGCATGAAGCGATTTATTATGATTTGCTTATTAACAAAGTCGGAGCAGTTACCGAAGACACCGAGAATCTTATCCAGCGCGCCGCCGGGAAATACAAAGTATTAATTGTTTCGCCGACATCCTTCTTGGCTTATCTCCAAACTGTGCTTCAAGGCTTGAGAGCGGTCAAAATAGAAGAATCAGCCAAGGAAATAATTAAGCAAGTCGAGAATTTAGGCAAACACCTGAAAGGTTACGAAGACTACCACAACAAGTTGGGAAAGAACCTGGACACAGTAGTCAATCAATACAATCTTTCCGGCAATGAATTTAAAAAAATAGGCAAAGACGTTTTGAAGATCAGCGAATTCGCGATGAATGTCGAGCCGTTAGAGGTTGCGGGTCCAAAAAACGAAGAATAATTAAATAAACCAAAGTCACCTCTATTGACGATCGTTAATGTAGGCGACATTTGAGAAAAATGAATGAGGAGTTGTTAAAAAATAAGTGGTCTGAGTTTCGTCGCCGGGCAGCGCTTTTTAACCATATTCCTTTTATTGATTTTGTCATGGCCGCTGGCTCGATGGCGATGGGGACGGCGAAGGAATCGTCTGATTTTGATGTGATCGTGGGCGTCCGCGCCGGCCGCATGTTCACCGTAAGAATCTTGTCGGTGCTATTTTTTAATTTGGCTGGTTGGAGGAGGAATAAAGATGACAGCAAAGACAAGAATGAGTCGAAAGATAAAATTTGTCTCAGCCATTTTGTAACCCCGGCGAGCTACCGCCTCACTCCGCCGCACAATTCATATTGGGTAAAACTCTACCAGTCGCTGGTGCCGCTTGTCGGTAGCGCCGATAAAATAGGAGAATTTTTTGCGGCGAATGAAGACTGGGCTGCTCCTATGCCGAAATACAACGGCGGCGATCTCCGCAACCCTTCATTCATAAGAGCAGTCTTAGAGCTCATTCTCGGCGGCCGCTTCGGCGACTGGGCCGAGAAAAAATTTAAAGCTTATCAAATAAAGCGAGTGGAGCGCGGAATGGCCGAAACGCCAACTTTCAAGCCGCGCATAATCTATTCGGATATTGAATTGGAATTCCATCCCCACACCAAAAGAATTGAGGAGATGATCTCGCGTTGACTTTCATCAGTAATTCCGATAGTTTTTAACAGAGTTGATCCTCGTGGTATTTGAGCACATGCCTGTTCTCATCCCCGTAGCAGGAAAGACGCCGCCGGAAGCGCATGCTCTTTTTAGAAAAGCCGGTCTTCGAAAGGGGACGCCTGAAGAGATCATGGTATTTCTGCAAGCCAACCCAGAGCTCGGACCGATTAGGATTGTCTGGCCAAAGTGGTACGGCAGTCCGAACGGCTTCGAGATCCTGAGCTCCGTGTATGGGCTTGTCTCGGGAAGGGTAGACAACAAGTGGGCGTACAATCAGGTTACCCAGATCAGAGCTGGAGTCTTCATACTGGGTTTCAAGTCCGTCCGTGTTCGGACAAGGAAGAAGAAGCTCGCCAAGCCCAAGTCCGTGAGAATGGGCTTGCGTTGCGATGACGATGCTCTGGCCGCCATAGACAGGTCCTAAGTCTCTCGTCCCCCCTCGGTCCCGTGATCGAGGCTTTTTCTTTTCAACTAATTCTCTATATAATAACTCTATACTATGTTGCTGAAATCACTGGAATTGCAGGGGTTCAAGTCATTTGCTGATAAAACAGTTTTGGACTTAAGTTCTGACATCACGGGCATCGTTGGCCCGAACGGTTCGGGCAAATCGAACGTGACGGACGCGATCCGCTGGCTTTTGGGTGAGCGCGATGCCCGCAACTTGCGTGGCGGCAAAGTTGAGGACCTGATTTTTGCGGGCACTGAAAAAAAGCCCCGCTCGGGCCAAGCGCAGGCGACTTTAACTTTTGATAATTCGACTAAGTTTTTCCCAGTTGATTACAACGAGGTCTCGATTTCCCGCAAAGTAACGCGTGACGGCGATTCGCTTTTTTATATCAATAAAGCCGAAGTGCGCCTGAAAGACGTGATCGATTTTTTTGCCAAAGCTAAACTCGGTGCGCGCGGGCTAACAATCATTACTCAAGGCTCAAGCGATTTATTTATCCGCTCGACGCCGGTGGAGAGAAAAGAGATGATCGAAGAGATTTTGGGTCTCAAGGAATATCAGATCAAAAAGAACGACTCGATACGTAAACTTAAGAATTCCAATATCAATTTAGAGACGGTTAACGCTTCGCTTCAGGAGCTGAAGCCTCATCTGAGATTCTTAAAGCGCCAGGTTTCGCGGTACGAAGAGCGCGACACCATGGCCACCGAACTAAAAAGTTTGGAAGACGGTTTCTATGGCCGCAAGTTTAAGTTTTTGAAAACAGATTCAGTAAATTTCAAGTCGCAGCTGGAGCGGATTGAGAAGATAATCATCGATGAGCAAAAGCTGTATCAAGAGCTGGAAGCAAAACTGGCCGAGGTCAAGAAAACTGAACCGGAGAGCGCCGGCGACTTTAAAGCGCTCGAGCATGATCGGACGGCATTGCTTGTGAAACGCGCCGAGATTCAGCGCGAACTGGGCAAATTAGAGGCTCGTATCGAGTTTGAGATGGAGGCCGAAGTCGCCAAAAGCGTAGATGCTTTAGAAACCTTGAAAGAGCTAAGAGCAATCGCTGAGGATATACAATATGAGTCAGACGTGGCCAAGCTTAAGATTAAAATTGACGAAATGCTTGTTAAGATCGATGAGGTTTTTAATGGCCCCAAGGCTCCGTCCAAAGCCAAAAAAGAAATGAGCCCCGAGCTAAAAGAGCTGGAAAAAGGGCTGGGGACGCAGTTAAAGGGATTGGATGCTGAAATAAAAGAATTGGCGCTCAAAGAAGAGCAGGTGCGGAGCGGGCTAAGCGGGTTCAATAAGCTTTTTAGCGAGAGCTACGAGCGGGCTGAGAGCCAGCGGAAAAAAGTAGACGGGCTCGCGGCCGACAAAAATAGATTGCAATTCGAAATTGAGAAAGTTGAACTAAAAATCAGCAACCTCAAAGAAGAAATCATGCAGGCCGGGCGAACTCTGGAGTCTTTGGACGACGCCGGTTCAAAAGATTTGCCGAGCGGTATGGGTGATGATGAAATTATGCGCCGGATGTTTAAGCTGCGCGGCGAATTGGCCGGCATTGGCGAGATCGATCAAAATTTGGTTAAGGATGCGAAGGAGACCGAAGAAAGGTTTAATTTCCAAACTCAGCAGGTGGCCGACTTGGAAACGGCTATCAAGGATTTGAAAGTATTGATCAAGGATTTGGATCAAAAAATCCATTATGATTTTACCGAGGCGATTAAAACTATTAACGAGGAATTTATTAAATTGATTCGCATGACCTTCGGCGGGGGAACGGCGAAATTGGTCATCAAAAAAATTGAAACGAAGAGCGAAATTGAGGAGGTAGAGGAGGAGCAAGAGGGCGCGAAAAATAAGTCGGAGGAACTGGTCCCCGAGGAAAAAGAAGCAGCGCAGGGAATTGAAGTTGAGTTAAATCTGCCCAAAAAAAGGATCAAGGGCTTGGATGTTTTGTCCGGCGGAGAAAGAACTCTGGTTTCGGTAGCGGTCTTGTTCTCGCTGATTTCGGTCTCGCCGCCGCCGTTTCTAGTTTTAGACGAAGTTGATGCGGCGCTCGATGAAGCGAACGCGCGCCGCTGCAGCGAAATATTAAAAGAATTTTCTAAAAAATCGCAGTTTATTGTGGTGACCCACAACCGGGCGACGATGGAGGTAGCGAACGTGCTCTACGGAGTCACTATGCAAAACGACGGCACTTCTCGTCTTTTGTCTCTTAAATTGGAAGACGCCGATAAGGTTATTGCCTGATTGACTCTTCGTGCCTTTCACGGTATAAAGAAGATGATCGCAGAGGGTCGTAAGACTTTTCTGCGTATGGATGAGGGAACCGTACATGAGTGAAGAGCTTCGTGAATATCTGAAGGGGTGTGCGCAAGAACTCCAGGCCAGTTATCGCGGCTACGAGAAGCGGAAGCAAAGCTCGGCCGGGACGGCGGGTGAACATGTGGCCAAGTTCGAAGCAACGGTCTTGATGCTCGCAGCCATGGTCGACCACGGCGAGATCACTCTCGAGGAACTCGCTTTGGAAGGCGGACTGCTCTTGGACCTGCAAGGCAAGCTCAAGGGTCGACGGACCAAGGCCGAGCGCGCGATCGAGAGCGAGCGTCAAGAACTCGCGATCGTTGCGTTGGCGCAGACGCTCTCTTCGGAGGAGCGGCTCTCGACGCAGTGGTAGTGCTCTCACGGCTGCCTAGTTAGCCAGACTGGTCAGCCGTGTTTTATTTTTGAATTATTATGGTTTAATTAGGCTATGGAAAGACTACCAAATAGAGAAAACCCAGGAATTCCGCATGATGTTGTGGTTAGGCCGGAAGAGGTTGTAGTTACTGCCAAGGTACGAAACGGTGGCGACATCGAAGACGTAAACACTGCTGTCTACGAGGACTCCGGCGTGCAAAAGCTAAGAGTAAAAATCATACGCGAAAACGCCATCGACAGTTTTGTGGCCGAGATGCCCGTAAAGGTCGCCGCGGGCACGAGGAACATTGAGACAAACTTTACCGATGATGGGATTGAGATAAGGGTTAGGAGAACTGGAGAGAGTGTGAAGATACTAAAGGATTTACCAGCCATCGAACCGAAAGATACTCTTTCGCCGCTGATTGCGCGAGATTTGGACCGAAATGGGTTTGTGTTCGATGTTGATCTGCATATGGTCGGTAACCCCGATGTTGAGATAACGCCCCGCAAGGAAGAAGGGACCGGCAAAGATTTAATTGATGTTAGAATCTCGATTGACAACGGAGAGTCGACGCTTCAGACTTTCCGGTTTCCGCTGCCCATTGACGTTGCGAGAATTAAGAAGAATACGAATAACGGCCAGCTCGAAGTTTTTTTCCCGATAAAGGTTGACAATAACGGATAATCCTTTATTATCTTAAGCACACAAAAACACATGTTAGCTATCAAATTACAAGGAGCCGGCAAGAAGCATCAGCGGTCTTTTCGTTTTGTCGTTCAGGAAAGGCGCTCAAAGCTCGTCGGCAAGTCGATTGAAGACTTGGGCTGGTATAACCCCCACACCAATAAGTCAGAGATCAACAAAGACCGGGCCGCTCACTGGATCAAAGTTGGCGCCAAGCCGACTATGACCGTGGCTCAGATTTTTAAGAAAAACAAAATCTCTTTACCGAAGGGTTTGAAGACATCAAAAACATACGCATTGAAGAAGTCTGAAGAGCCGGCCAAGGCCGCTCCAGCTGCCGCGCCAGCGGCTGAAGCTCCGGCCGCCGCCTAGTTCTCTCTAAGATCGCCGCCGCAATTCAGATATTGTATAATCAGAGTTGATCAGAAAGGTCGAAAGAATAACAGATAATCCTAAAACGAAAGATGTCAGAATTCGCTGATGAGAAGTTTCTAGAATTTGTTGTTAAGAACATTGTCGACAACCCGAATGATGTCAAAATCAACCGTGTTGTGGACGAAATGGGTGTGCTCTTGTCTTTGACCGTTAACGCTAAAGACATGGGCCAGGTGGTCGGTCGCGAAGGCAATACCGCCAAGGCTATTCGTTCATTGCTCCGTATAGTTGGTATCAAGCACAACGCTCGCATCAACCTGAAGATCGAGGAACCCGAGGGAGGAAGAATGAGCGGTACGCCGGCAGGCCAAGCGCCTGCTGAAGCCGCTCCACGCGCACCAAGAATGGGTGCTATGGACAAAGTGATCGACGATATTAAAGGAATGTAGAAACCAAGACCCGCCGGAAGGCGGGTCTTGAATTTGATAAGCTAGAATCCTGTGATAACCTAAAGTTGTACAGATTCCATACTAAACATGGCTAATCAATCTATTTTTACAAAAGAGATGGGATTGTTCGCGATAGGTTTTTTTGCCGTAATCTTAATCTTGGCGTGGGGTATCATTATCCTGAGCCTGGGTTGTTATGGGTATAATTGTCTCGGGGCGGCATTAGCATTTTTCTGGGGCGCAATCCCAACATCAATATTAGGAGAAATTAGTTCGATCTTCGTCCTAATTGGCTCGAAGCAAGATAATATTACCAGAACTAAAGCCCTGTTCGCATCCATATTTTTTGGATTATTCATTCTTGTGTTTTTATTTTTCCTAATATCAGGAACTTCTCCTATTTAGCCTTATTCTTTTTAATGCAATTTTACATCGTCACACTTTTTCCGGAAGTTATTGAGGCTTACACCAATGAGTCTATTATTGGTCGGGCGGTTAAAAATAAGCTGATCAAGGTTAAGACTGTTAATTTGCGCGAGTACGGAGAAGGTAAGCGGCGGAATGTTGATGAGCGCGCGTATGGCGGCGGGCCGGGGATGGTACTAAAGATTGGTCCGATATTAAAAGCGATCCAATATTTAACTAAAAGCTATAAGCTAAAAACTAAAAGCTCTAAAATTATTATTACTTCAGCTGGCGGGAAAACTTTTGATGACAAAATGGCGATCAATCTCTCAAAAAAGTTTAGAGATATTATAATTTTATGCGGTCACTACGAGGGGATTGATGAACGACTTAAGAAAATCCTGAAAGATCAGGGTTTCGCGGTGGAAGAGGTTTCGATAGGGGATTATGTTTTAACCGGCGGCGAATTGCCGGCGCTTGTTATGCTCGACTCGATTGCGCGGAAAATTCCTGGCGTTTTAGGCAAATTTGAATCGCTCGAGGAGAACCGCCTTGGCGCGGGCGTGCCGAGCTACACCCGGCCGGAAACTTTCAAATACAGAGGTGTCACCTATGCAGTTCCGAAAGTGCTGCTTTCGGGCCACCATGCAGAAATTGAGAAGTGGAGAGCAAGCAAAAAGAAAATTTGACGGAGTGGCGGGAAGACATATACTTTTAACGTTGGAGGAAAAAGCGTGTCTTCGCTAATCGCAGAAGCGCGATCTCCTCTCAATGTCGAGGGGATCATTCATTTCCCGGGCATAGGGAACACCTTCAATTACAAGGAGCTCCTGAAGCGCTACCAACCTGTTTTTGAGGGCGATGCCGTTGTGATCATTGTCTTCGAAGATAACACGATGGTCCGTGCTGAAACCTTTGGTTTCCTCGTGTTGTCCATTCTGGGCAGTCATCAGCACCCGATCCGCGAGGTCCTGCGCATTCCTCTCCGCATCTGGGATAGTAAACCTATGCGCGAGATCGTGTCTAAGGTTATCATCCCGGACCTCAGGGGGCCCATCTAGACACTTAGACTCTTGCCATCGCTCCGCCGCTTGAATTGGCCGCGGAGCATTTTCTTACTTGAAAATAAAAAGGACCTAGTATATGATTCTGGAACTAACTTATACCTTTTCTAGGTAGCCCCTGTGCTTTAACGGGAGGCGGTAAGTAAGTTTTTTATTAATCAAAACAAAAGTTAATTATCAACATGACAAAAACAACAGCAGATCTTGAGGCAAATTTGGAAGAAGCGCAGAAATTAGAAGCCGCTGAACCGGAGGTGACTTTGACCCCCGCTGAAGAAACTGAAATGAAAGCCATGATTGAGGCGAATGTTTTCTATGGCCACGCGAAGTCTAAGACCAATCCGAAGAACCGGCCACACATTGCCGCCACAAAATCAGGCGTTGAAATAATCGACCTTTTAAAGACTATCAAAGCCACCGAAGCTGTTGCCAAGCTCATCAAAGACAAAGTTTCAAAAGGCGGCACTATTTTATTCGTAGGTACGACTTCGGCTGCGAAATTTGCTGTTAAAGAAACTGCGGTGAAGCTCGGCATGCCGTATGTGACCGAGCGCTGGTTGGGTGGAACCTTAACTAACTTCAAAACCATCTCTTCGCGCGTATCTTACTTCAAGAAGCTGGAAGACGACAAAAAGACCGGCCGCTGGGAGAAATATACCAAGAAAGAGAGGGTCGGCATCGATCGCGAGCTCAGCCGTTTCGAGAAGGTTTTGCGAGGCATCAGCGCCATGGACAAGATGCCGGCGGCCGTGTTTGTAGCCGACTTGGGTACCAACGAGATTGCCGCTCATGAAGCTCGACGTATGAAGATACCGTCGATCGCGCTTGTTAACACCACTTCCGACCCGGACTTAGTTAACTACGCTATCCCGGCCAACGATCGCAACTCAAAGAGCGTGGTTTATATCTTGTCCAAGATCGAAGCCGCTGTTGAAGAAGGTAGAAAGGCTGCCAAGGCAGCTGAGGACGCGAAGATTGTGAACGTGACCAAAACTCAGTCGGCTTAATCTTTCAACCAAAACATGATTGATCCAACATTAGTTCAAAAGTTACGAGTTGAAACTGGCGCGGGGATTATGGAATGTAAAAAAGCGCTTTTGGAAGCGAACGGCGATTACGACCGCGCGCGAGAATTGGTTCAGGAGAAAGGCGTGGCTAAGGCCGAAAAGAGGGCCGACCGCGAGGCCGGCGCCGGCTTGGTTCACTCATACATTCATAACGGTCGTGTAGGTGTTTTGCTCCAGCTTAATTGCGAGACTGATTTTGTGGCCAGGAACGAGCAGTTTAAGGAATTGGCGCACAACATTGTGATGCAAATTGCCTCGATGAACCCGCAGACCGACGAAGAGCTCTTGTCCTCGCCCTACATCAAAGACCCATCTATGACGGTTGATGCGCTAATTAAGGCTTCAATTGCTAAGATCGGCGAGAATATCAAGGTAGGCAAGTTTATACGCTACGAGGTCTAATTTAGTATAATTAGTTAAACATGTACGACTTAATTTTGCAGGTGGTTTTAATGGCGTCCTTGGGGGCAATCATTTATGTTTTTGCTTTGGCTATTCCCCGAACCGACGGCACTTTTTCGGCGAAGTTTGAAAGGCTAAGAGGGTGGGTCAAGAACCTGCCCTTTCACCACGTTGATGAAGCGATTAACGCATCAAAAGATAAATTTTTGCGCAAGGCCAAGATCGTCGTCATGAAGACCGAGAACATCATCAACAAGAACTTAAATAAAGATAAGGATGGTACCGGCTTAACGCCTGGTTCACAGGCATAATTGATTCTTATCTAGCGAGAGGGTAAACTACAACTCATGTGTTTTGGGCGGATACCGAAGTGGTCAAACGGGGGTGACTGTAAATCACCTGGCATCGCCTTCGGAGGTTCGAATCCTCCTCCGCCCACCAATTTAATTCTTGAGAATTAAATTATTGCCACCCTAGCTCAATGGCAGAGCAACTCTTTTGTAAAGAGAAGGTTGGAGGTTCAAGTCCTCTGGGTGGCTCATGGAGAATCCAATTGATCAACCGCATACCGATCCGCTTGAAGACGCCAGAAAAGTGGCTAAAAATGCACGTGAATCAATTAATGCAGAATTGCTCAAAGCCCTGAATCAAACTTGGCTTGAGTGTTTTAGCTCGGTCGCCACAGCCTTGGGGAATTACCTCAGCATAGCTAAGAAGAAGAACCTGGTGGACGAGAGAGAATATTCCCTTTGGGAGAGCCGGTTCGAGGGTGTTTTAAGCAAGATTAGACAATATAAGCAAGAATACGATGCCGAAAGGAAGGTGATGCCAGAAGAATTGAAAGAAGAACTATTGGCTGACATTGATATTTTTAGAGAGGAGTAGCCTCTATTGGTTGATTAAGATATGCACTTGGAGTAGCTTGACCAACGATTTCCCATATCTTATAATAGTGGTGTGTCCAACTCCCTTTCAGAATCAGAATTGAAAAGACTTTATTTGGATAAGAAATATTCTTCTGCGAAAATAGCAAAGCTATTTAATTGTTCGATCCACAAAGTAAATTATTGGCTTTTAGCGTATGCGATTCCCAAGAGATCTATTTCGGACGCTATTTATGCCAAGCATAATCCTAATGGAGATCCTTTCAAATTCAGTCCACCGAAGAGTATTGAGGATGCTAAACTATTCGGTTTAGGGATTGGCCTGTATTGGGGAGAGGGGACTAAGGCGAATCAGAATTCAATACGATTGGGCAATACAGATCCCTATTTGATTGAGAAATTTATCGAATTCTTGGTTAGATTTTTTAATATTCGGAGAGAGGACATGACTTTCGGGTTGCAACTATTTACTGATATAGATCCCAAAAAGGCTCTGGACTTTTGGGCAAAACACCTTAGAATAAATAAACATCAGTTCAATAAGCCAGTTGTTACGATATCTGGTTCAATCGGAACCTACCGAAGAAAAAACGAATTCGGAGTTCTCACGGCCATGTATCATAATAAAAAGCTCAGAGACTTGATGATTAGTTTGATTGCAGAATATAAGCCAATGTAGCTCAGTCGGTAGAGCAACTCCATGGTGGCTCGCGTAGAAATACAGAAGCCTGCCCACTAGATCGGTAACGGTTTAGTGAATCCCGAATAACGGTTAATAGCCTGATTAGGGCCAAGACCGTGGCGCAGATAGCTGCGCCCGAACGACTGACAAGGGAATCCGATAAAATCGGATTAAGATACAGTCTAGCCCTCATATAACCAAGTTGAGGTGTAAGCGAAGGAGTAGGTCGTCGGTTCAATTCCGACCATTGGCTCATAAATAAAATTGCTCAACTTTATGTTGGGCGATTTTATTTCTATGACATTGTGGTCGAATTGAACGGGAAGGGGGTCGGGAAAACGGTAGTTTTCCCGTAGCGGAAGGCTTGAAACCGCTGGGTTTCAAAGCGCAAGCCGATGTATATCGACTGAGCAGTGAAATAGCGAAGCGTCCGACCATTGGCTCAGGAATTGTCTGTGAACTTGCCATTTTTACGGTAATCATTTAATATACCCACTATCTAAATTAAACGTTATGGGAAAGAAATTATCGGAAAACCTAATAAGACTGCGTTGCGCGACCTGCAAGCGTATTAACTATTACACTCGTAAGAACAAGAAGACCGTGGAGAAGAAGCTTGACTACAAGAAATTCTGTAACTGGTGCCGCCTTCACACGACTCACAAGGAAATTAAAGTTAAATAACGTTCGCCTCCGAAATCCGATCTACCCTTCAGGGCACAGGATAAATTTGGGGCTCAAATTTTCCTTTCCGCTCGCCTACCCGGCTCCGCGAATCCCTTCAGAATAGATCCGGATTTCTCGGCTGTGCTTCAGTGGATTTTTTGATTTGTTTGAAGTAAGATAGGGCTATGAAAATCAACATCACTGGCAATAACCTGGAGTTGACTCCGGCTCTTAAGGAGTATATCGAGAATCATTTGGGCACCTTGAGCAAACTACTCGGCAAATATGACGCTGATGCTGTGCAGGCGCACATTGTGGTGGCGCGGACGACCAAGCACCACAGCCACGGCGACGTCTACCAAGCTGAAATTTATCTCACGATTCCCAAAAAATCGATTGCGGTTAAGGCCGATGCGGGGGATGCGCGGATTGCTATCGATGTTTCGGTTGATAAGCTGAAGCACGAAATTGTTAAACACAAAGAACAGACTTTAGGGCACTAGCTCGGGATTTTAATATTTATGTCTATTTTATCGAAACTTTTTAAGTTCGGGGGCGAAAAGGCTCCGGGAGAAATTGCTATCATCAATTCGCTTGAAGAAGAGCTGAAGTCTTTGCCCAACGAAAAAATTCGCGAAGAATCTTTGGCTTTGCGCGACCGAGTTAAAAACGGCGAAAGCCTGAACGCAGTTTTGCCGAGAGCTTATGCTTTGGTGCGCGAGTCAGCTCGGCGCACCTTGAATCAGCGCCACTTCGATGTTCAGCTTTGGGGCGGCATTGTTTTACATAGCGGCGCGATTGCCGAAATGTTTACGGGCGAGGGTAAAACTTTAACCGCGACCTCGCCGGCTTATTTAAATGCTTTGGAAGGCAAGGGCGTGCATGTGGTTACCGTCAATGACTACCTGGCCAAGCGTGATGCGGTTTGGATGGGCCAGATTTATTATTTTCTAGGCCTCACGACCGCCTGCATCTTGCACGACTCGGCTTTTATCTATGACCCGTCATGGAAAGTTCAGAAAGAAAACACCGAAGAAATGGCGGCGACTGATAAAGAGCGCGACATAAAAGGCGGGTTTCAAGTTGAGATGGATTATCTCCGTCCTATTTCGAGAAAAGAGGCCTACTTGGCCGACATCACTTATGGAACTAACCATGAGTTCGGTTTTGATTACCTGCGGGACAATTTAAGCCACACCATAGAAGGCCGGGTTCAGCGCGAATTGAATTTTGCGGTTATCGACGAGGTTGACTCGATTTTAATTGATGAGGCCAGGACGCCGCTCATTATTTCGGTGCCCGATACTGAATCATCTGAATTTTACAAAGTCTTTTCGCGGGCGGTCCGCAACTTGAAGAAAGACGAGGACTATGTGGTTGATGAAAAGTTGAAATCGGTTGAGATCTTGGAGCCGGGGATCGATAAAATCGAGGCCTTTACTGGAGTTAAGGATCTATACGCCGCCGAGAATATCCGGCTGGTTCATTTCTTAGAAGCCAGCCTTAAAGCCCATGCGCTATTCCACTTAGATAAAGACTACGTGGTTCGCAAAAACGGCGATGGTCAGGGCGAGATCGTGATCGTCGACCAATTTACGGGCCGCTTAATGCTCGGCCGCCGCTACTCAGCCGGCTTGCACCAGGCGATTGAGGCTAAAGAGAATGTTCTGGTCAAAGAGGAAACCAGGACTTACGCCCAGATTTCGATCCAGAATTATTTTAGGCTTTACCAGAAGATTTCCGGCATGACCGGCACGGCCCAAACTTCGGCCGAAGAATTCCACAAGGTTTATAAACTTGAGGTGTATACTATTCCGTCGAACAGGAAATTTGTGAGAGCTGATTTGCCGGACTTGGTTTTTAAGAATACCGAAGCCAAATATCGCGCCATGGTTGAAGACATGAGGGAACGCCACAAAAAAGGCCAGCCGATCCTGATCGGCACGGTCTCAATTGAGAAGAACGAGATGCTGGGCAAGGTTTTGCGCGACGCCGGCTTGCCTTTCGAAATATTGAATGCCAAAAACCACGAGCGTGAAGGCGCGATTATCGCTCAAGCGGGCCGCCTCGGCGCGATCACGGTTGCCACCAACATGGCCGGTCGAGGCGTCGACATTATTTTAGGAGGCAACCCGCCGGACAAGGCCGAGGCTGAGAAAGTTCGCGCTTTAGGCGGCCTGCACATTATTGGCACGGAACGCCACGAAGCGCGGCGCATTGATAACCAGCTTCGCGGCCGCGCCGGCCGGCAAGGCGACCCGGGTTCATCGCAATTTTACTTGTCTCTTGACGACGACCTCATGCGTATTTTTGGCGGCGACAGGATTAAAGGCATGATGGAGCGGTTTAAACTCGAAGATAACATTCCGATGAGCGGTATTGTTACGAAATCGATTGCTCAGGCTCAGTCGAGAGTTGAGGGTTTTAACTTCGATGCCCGCAAACATTTGCTCGAGTACGACGATGTGCTGAATAAGCAGAGAATCAATTATTATGCCCGCCGGCTGAATATTCTGGCTAACATAGCGAACGCCGAAGAAATAAAGAAAGTAGAAAAGGAATCTTTGGAGAGATATATGGAGGTTTTTAACGGCCCGGACATTGAAGCCGACGAAATCAGAAAAATGATCGTGGCGACCGAGATTCTGCCGGCCGACGAGGCGGCTAAACATGACTATAAAGAAGACCTTCTTAACGCTGCCCGCGAAACGGCTTTAGAAAAAATAGAGAAGCAGGAAGGCTGGAACTTTATCGGCCGGCAGATGTTGGCGGTGCTCGATATGTTCTGGATGACGCACTTGGAAGACATCGAGGCCTTAACCGAGTCGGTTCGCATGCGCGCTTATGCGCAGAAAGATCCGCTTGTAGAATACCGCCGCGAGAGCTACAAACTCTTTGAGGAGCTGAAATCTAATTTCGACGCCTGGGTTTTTAATAACGTCTTTAAGTTGGAGGTGGAAGCTAAGAAGATGGCTCAAGGCCAAATGTCGGGAAATGTTCCGAAAGTTGTTTTGAATACGCCTAAAGTGGAGTACAAAGATGTCGGCCGGAACGACCCCTGCCCGTGTGGCAGCGGCAAAAAATATAAGAACTGTCATGGAAGGTAAAAGCGTTAAGTAATTTCAAGGAAATTTGGCAAATGAGACAAATTACGAAACGTTTGATTGATGGAGCCGATCTGAGAGAAGGGATCACTGCTATAGCTAAAGAAAATAATATTAAGGCTGGAGTTATTATCTCGGCGGTAGGGAGTTTGAAGAAGGCTAACCTAAGGATGGCAGGAGGGGAAACTTCAAGATCTTGGGACGGACCGCTTGAGATCGTTTCGGCGACAGGAACCCTATCGCAAGATGGCATGCACATACATATCTCTGTCTCCGACAAAGATGGCAGTGTTTTTGGCGGCCACTTGAGCGAGGGTTGTTTCGTTCGGACGACGGTGGAGATCGTTGTCTTAACTTTTGACGACGCTGAATATAAAAGGGAGTTGGACGATACGACGGGCTACAAAGAGTTGAAAGTTTAGGTAGTTGGCAATTCTTCCTGCATAAGGTTATAATTTTTCTAATGTTCAAGGATGTTAAAAGTGTGTTGATGATCTTCGGGTATATTCTGCTTTCAATGGTGGCGATTGTCTTTTTCCCGCAGCTCGACAAAATGATATCGCCAAGCAATGTTCCGGCAAATCTAAACCCTTGCTGCTACCATTCAATCCCTGGTCCGATTACATTCATTGGCACCGGTCTCGCCCTTTCTTTATTTACTGCTTGTCTTTTATATTTCGGTCTCGCCTCCAAAATGCAGGCCTACAAAAAGTTTTTTCTCTACGCCATTCTTTATAATGTCTTAATCATAATAATTAAATTCACTTTAGCTCCATTCAATTTATATTCTTACAATCAGCAAACCCCGTTTCTTATTGGCGTAGACCCCCTAGCCAATCTCAAGGGTCAGCCTCTTCTCACTCTTATTTTCGTTAGCCTGTTTGCCTTGGCTCTATACTTACTGATTTTTTATATCATTAACAAAGTTTCAAGAAATGAACTCAATCAGAGCTTAACAAAAGGCACGGCGTTAAAAACTGGTTTTCCATTTTTTGCTACAATTTTAACTTTCCTGATTCTAATAATAACGTCGATTTTACCTTTTGCCATGTTTATTATCCCAGGCTTGGGCGGGGCGTTCGGCAATTATTTAATGGACATTCTCTGGACAGGTCCAGTTTTCGGCATCATAATCGCCCTGCTTTTATTGGCGGCTGTTGTGCTCTGCGGCAAAGCTAGCCAGTCGGCAGCCTCAGCCGCTTTGGCTGTGAAAGATGTGGCTATTCTGAATTCTTTTATCATCGTTGGCTTTGGTCTTCTAATCTTTTTCCATTTTCTCTGGGTCGTTTATATGTTTACGCTGGCTACGCTTTGGCCTTTTAATGTGGCCTACCCGGGCGGCGGCAAATAAGCGATGGCAAAAATTCTGCGTTTATATATTTTAATGCTGCGCTATCGCGTGGCGATTATGCTCGCTATCTTCTTTTTGATCGGAGCTTCCGCGCGGTCTGGGCTGTCTGAATTTAAAACCTCTTATCTTTTCGGAATACTGGCGCTCTTCTTTAGCTTTATAGCGGCGACCTCAATCAACGATATCTCCGATAAAGATATCGATAAAATTAACCATCCGGGTGTAAAGGGGAGGCCTTTAGTTACGGGCGAAGCGACCGAAAAAGACTTGTATTTGGTTCATATCTCAGCTGGCATTTTGGCCATCCTTTTCGGCTTACTCATCAATTTAGAGGGGGCATTGATCATGACTTCCTCTCTCATCATCAATTATATTTATTCGGCCAAACCATTTAGGATTTCTTATAAAACTCATTTTGCTCCACTCCTTCTTACTGTTGCTTACGTTCTGGTGCCGTTTCTTTTGGGGTTCCAGGCTTCAAACTCGAATTTTATTTGGAACCAGGATGGATTTTTTGTTCTATCTCTCATGCTGATGTTCGGCGGGAGACTGATTCTTAAAGATCTAAGAGACAGAAAAGGGGATTCGCTCTACGGCAAACCAACTTTTCTTTTAAAATACGGCAAAACCGCTACTTGTTTGGCCAGCCTGGCTTTAGTTTTTTCCGGGAATTTACTTTTATTCTGGTCTTTTCATGAGCCTTGGCTGCTCAAGCTCTTATTGGAGCCATACTTTTTGGCAATTTATTTTCTGCTTTACCGGCTTTGGCTTCTGCCGGAAGGAGAGATGGAGCAGTCTGCTATTGCCATTGCGGCTAAGATGGGCAACGGGGTTCTTTTGTCGATTTTAGGAATCCAGATTCTTAATGCTTATTATTTCCCGTCAAGCTATTATTACGGCTTTGTTTTTTCTCTTCTCGTGATGTTCTTTTCCGTTTTTCTCTCTTTGCTTTCTAATCCTAAGTATGCAAGTATTGGATATAAAGGATAAAAATGAAGTTTCTGGCTTGGTTTTCGAAATATCTCAAATATCTTTTAGTGTTCTTAATTGGCATAGCGATTGGCGGCTATCTTTTTTCGGGCGTTCAGCCGAGAACGTTTATCACGCCTAGCGGCTGTTTCGCCAAGTGCTTCTCTAAAAGCGAATTTTTAGGACTTTTGGCTTCAGTCGGTATACAGAGAACCGGAGGAACATTTTTCCCGATTGTTTTGGAAACCGATAAAACAATTGTGATCAATGACCCCGATAAATTGGCCACCGAAAAATATAATTTTATTATTATTCCCAAGAAAGACATTCATGACGCGGCCGACATTAGTGAAGAGGACCAGGCTTATCTAATAGACGCCTTTAATGTGATCCATAAGTTAGTTGCTCAATATCACTTAACTAGCTTTAAGGTTGTCTCGAACGGTCCAGGTTTTAGGAAGATGGCTTATCTCCACTTCCACCTGATCGCGCAGTAGCTAGCTTTTGAATGTCACGTAGTTTTGGATAACTTCCGAGAGTTTGCGTTTAAAATTACTCTTCGAAAATTTGTGGGCGGTTTCTTTGACGCGGCCTCGGTCTAGATCTGAGGTCAGAAAAGTGGCGACGGCCTTGATTAGTGAATCGGGGTGCTGTTTTTTGAAGAAGAAGCCGTTTCGGCCCTCTTCGATAATTTCTCGGGCGCCTCCGCCGTCGTAGGCAATAACCGGAACGCCAGAAGAGATCGCTTCGGCGGCCACCAGCCCAAAATCTTCGACTTGCGGAAAGATCAGCGCTTTGGCCCGGCGCAAAATTTGGATGAGTTCTTGATCCGGCGGGGGAGCCATTAGGGTAATGTTCTCAGATTTGATCAACTTTTCTAGATTTTTCTTATGCGGACCGCTGCCCATAATAATGAGCGGCAAGCCGAGCTTGTTAAAGGCCTCGATGATCAGATCGAACCTTTTATAATGCAGGAGGCGGCCGTAAGCGACAAAATAATCGCTGGGGTAATCAACTGATTGGCTTGGCGCAGAGAACTGGTCATCAACGGGCGGGTAAATGATCTTGGCTTCGCGGTTATAATAATTTGAAATTTTTTCGGCGATGAATTTCGAATTGGCTACGATCAGATCAGGTTTTTGCGCGGCTTTGTAGTCCCACCGGCGCACATAAGAGATGATCGGTCCTCCGAGTTTGATCAGGAATTTTGGCAAAAGAGTGCCGAGATACATTTCCGGCTCCCAGGCGTAACGCAGAGGGGAATGGATGTAGCTGATGTGGATGCCCTTGGAATGATTAACGCCCTTTCCGAAACCGGCCGAGTCGGAAATTATTAGGTCATATTTATCTTTGAGATTCAAAGATTCGGCGGCTACGGGGAAGAACGGAATAAATAAGCGGTGGTAGTGCCGCACGATGACATTATCGAGAAAGCTGGTTTTGATGACGCGGTCTTTAAACTTGCCGCGGAGCAACTTTTTGTCGTAGAAAAGCGTGTAAATCGGGGCATCCGGGAACATTTCGGCCAGGCATTCCAGAACCCGCTCAGCGCCGCCGTATTGGTTTAAATAATCGTGGACTAAAGCCACCCGTAGTTTTTTGGAAGTATTAGCACCTATCATCTATATATTGTACGCTTACCACGAAAATTGTAAATTATTAACTTATGTAAGAGAATTATGAGCGTGGATTACCCCCGTTGGAAAAGAATTGAAGATATTGTGGGCGCCAGTATCGGAATAATGGTTGTGTCTCCTTTTGTGCCGTTTATAGTCTTAGCTATTAAATTAGAATATCCCGGCGAGCCGGTTTTGGTAAAGCTGCCCCGGGTGAGCGGCGGCAAGGTTATCAACGTTTTCAAATTCAGGAACATGATTCCCGATGCTCACAAAATGAAAGACAGCCTGCTGCACTTGAATGAAAGAAAAGACGGGCCCTTTTTTAAGATCAAGAACGATCCGCGGGTAACCCGGGTGGGCCGGGTTTTGAGGAAGTTTCGCATTGATGAATTGCCCCAGCTTTTGAACGTTTTACGCGGGGACCTGGCCTTAGTCGGCCCGCGTCCGCATGAGCCGAAGGAAGTAGAGGCGTATCCCGAACAATATAAACACATTCCTCATTTCCGAGCCGGCGCGACCGGCTTGTCGCAGGTGAGCGGATCATCGAGTTTGCCGTTCCTGAAGGAATTGGAACTGGAAAAAAGCTATTTGGAAGAATTTTCGCCGGCTAAAGACATCAAGATTATTTTTCATAGCGCGGCTATCTTCCTCTTTGACCCGAACGCGGTCTAATGCTCGCAAATTTTTAACGATGGCGTTGTTGCGGAGCCTCTCAAATTCGTCGAAGTAGTATTTAAAGACTACATCTCCTCATTTGTTTCTCCGCGCCTAGCCCTGGTTCAAAATTTGCGAGCATTGGCTTGCGATAGTATTATGGGATAGACCAATGGACAAAATTCCGCCCAAAAACATAAAGAGGACGATGTCCGATATCCATCATCCCCGGAGAGATAATCGTTCCGGCGATTTGAGCCGGGCTATTAGCGAGAGCGCTGAAAAGCTCGACTCATCCGACAAATTCTTCAAGCGAGGCAACTCAACTTTTCATCAAGATTTTAAGGTAAAGAGGAGCGTATTCACCGTGGCAAGGATAGCAAAATACACCGGTCTCTTGGTTCTCATCTCGATTTTGGGTTATGGCACATATCTCTTGGCTTCGAAGGACGATTCGATTAAATCAGCTCAGGATATTTATGCTAATTTTAAACAAATTAGCAAGGATATCGGCGCGCTTAATACCGGTTCAGTCGACGGGCTGATCGCTAAAATTAACGGCGACCTTGGCAGTTTGAAAAATAAGACCGGGCCGCTTAATTTAGCGCCGGTTCTGAATGAGATTCCTAAAACCATCGGCCTCCTGGGAGAAGTTTCGGGCAAAGTCGGCGCGCTTAATAAAGACCTCACCGAATTAAAGACTAACGGCTTCAAAGATTTTATGTCTAAACCCGAAAAGAGCGTGGAGGGTGTCGCCCAAAGCAGCCTGGCCGGGCTCTTGGAAGACGCTAATAAAAACATTAAAGATTTAAGCAGCCTTTCGGCCGACTTACGGAACGCCGCCGCGAAATTTGACTTGGTGCCGTCCGGTGTTGATGCGCAGTATCTGAAAAGCGCCGCCGACCTGAATCAGCTGACCGAATTTTTGGATGCGGCAATTCCGATTCTCAAGTCGGAGGGCGAGCGGCATTTCCTCGTTATGTTTGAAAATCCGACCGAAATACGGCCGGCCGGCGGCTTCTTGGGAAGTTACGGAGACATTACTTTGTCGGGCGGCAGTATTTCCTCGATTGACGTGAATGATATTTATTACGCGACCCATTTTGCTTCCGACAAAATAATTCCTCCGGCTGAACTGCAGAGCATTACGACGGCTTGGAGTCCGCAAGACGCGAATTGGTTTTTCGATTTTCCGACTTCCGCCAAAAAGACGGCTGATTTTATCGAGAACTCTGCCCCCTATTCGGACAACAAGATCGCTTATGAAGGCGTGATCTCGCTTAATGTGCGTATTGTGGAAGACTTGCTCAAGATTACGGGGCCAATCGATATACCGGAATATAATATCACGCTTAACGAGACTAACTTTTTGCCCGAAGTTCAGCGTGAAGTGGAACAGGGTAAGGACAAGAAACCGGGCCAGAACCCCAAAAAGGTTTTGAAATTTATCATGCCGGTTTTGCTCGATCGGCTCGGCCACCTGAGCGACCAGGACAAGCTGGCTGTGTTGGATATCTTCCGCAACCGGTTTCTGAGCAAGGATATTCAGATCTACTTTAAGGATCCGATTTTTGAGAATATGGCCGTTCAATACGGCGTGGGCGGAGAGGTGTTCGATCTGCCCCAGGGCAATGCCGATTATTTAGCTGTGGTTGATGCTAATGTGGCCGGCGGTAAAAGCGATATGTTTATTTCGCAGAAAATCAACTTGAGGTCCGAGATCGATCCTCTGGGAGTTTTGAATAATAGCCTCACGGTGAGCCGGGCGAGTGCGGGCGGGCACGAGGCTGATTGGTGGTACAATTCGATCAACCAAAATTATATAAAAATTTTTACCGCTCCGGGATTCCAGCTCGAAAGCATCAAGGGCAATTCTAAAAAGACGATTAAGCCGCCAATCGACTACGCGAAAGCCGGGTATCATGTCGACCCTGAGCTGAGCGCGGTGGAAAATACCAAGAAGCTGATTGCGAGCGCCAACTCGGCGGTATCGAGCGAGAACGGTAAGGATGTTTTTGGGACCTGGTTCAATGTGAAGCCGGGGGAAAGCCGCGACCTGGTTCTTAACTACACCAATGCTAAAAAATTAGACCTGACGCCGGGGTCGAAATTTCAGTTCGTCTTTGAAAAACAATCGGGAGTGGAATCGGTTCTGAATTATTCGATTGATGCGCCGTCCGGATTCATCTGGCGCGAGGCCAAAGGCCCGACCTTCAGCTACGTGAATGATAAGTTGCCGGCTAGAGTCATCATCAACCTGACGCTCGATAAAGAGCAATAATTTGCTATCCGAGGCGGTATTTTGCTAACCTGTCCTCACCATGTCGCAAAACATACGCAACTTCGTCATAATTGCCCACATTGACCACGGCAAATCGACCCTCGCGGATCGCATGCTTGAGATTACGCGGACGGTTCAGTCTCACAAAATGAAGGATCAATATCTTGATTCGCATGAGCTGGAACGCGAGCGGGGGATTACAATCCGCATGGCTCCGGTGCGCATGCACTACAAGAAGGGCAACGAGGAATATATTCTGAATTTGATCGATACGCCGGGTCACAGCGATTTTTCATATGAAGTTTCGCGGTCGCTTAAGGCGGTGGAAGGCGCGGTTTTGCTGGTGGATGCGACGCAAGGCATCCAGGCTCAAACTTTGGCTAACCTGCACTTTGCGCAAAAAGCGGGCTTAAAAATAATTGGCGCCTTGAACAAGGTTGATATGAACCCAGCCGGCCTCGATGATTTGGCTTTTGAATTGGCGTCGCTTATTAACGTTGAGCCGGAGGATATACATAGAATCTCGGGCAAGACCGGTCTCGGTGTGCCGGCCCTTTTGGATGATGTGGTCGCCAAGGTGCCGCCCCCTTCCCGAGGCGTAGCCTCGGGGCAGTCGGCGCTTGTTTTTAGCTCTCAGTATGATAACCACAAGGGCGTCGTGGCCTTTGTCCGGGTGTTTGGCGGGAAACTTAGTGATCATGAAGATACCAAGCTTATCGCCGCTAACCATAATTTTAAAATTAAAGAGCTCGGCTATTTCTTGCCGGAGCTGACACCAGCCCAGGAATTGAAAGAGGGGGAGATCGGTTATATCGCGACCGGCATCAAAGACCCGGGGTTGATCCGCGTGGGCGACACGATCGGCGTTACGCCGATGCCGGGCTTTAAAATTCCGGCGCCGGTTGTGTTCGTTTCGATTTATCCGGACGATGCGTCTGACTACGAAAACTTGAAAGCGGCGATGGGCAAACTCCAGCTCAATGATTCTTCACTGACTTTCCAACCCGACATGAGCGAAGTTTTGGGCCGCGGCTTTCGGTGCGGGTTTTTGGGCCGGCTCCACTTTGAGATTACGATGCAAAGATTAGAGCGCGAATTTAATTTGGAAGTGGTTAACAGCTTTCCATCGGTGTCGTACAAGGTTAAATTTAGAACTCTGAAGAACTTGCCGAACCATTTAACGAATAAAGTTGATCAAGACGGCTACGTGACGATCGAGAACCCGAAGGATTTGCCCGATGATTATGTCGAGATCTTGGAGCCGATTACGAGAATCGAAGTCTTGATGCCTTCGGAATATCTCGGCGCTTTCTTGGGGTTGAAGGATCTTTTCAGATTTTCCGACACCGAGACAACGTCATACGGCTTATCGAGCGTAAAAGTAACGGCCAAGTTGCCGCTCTCGGAATTGATTCTGGACTTTGATGATAAATTAAAATCAGCGACTTCGGGCTTCGCCTCGTTTAGCTACGAAATGACCGGCTATGAAAAAACCCAAGTAAAAAGGCTGGATATCCACGTGGCCGAAGAATTAGTGACGGGTCTTAGCCGCATTATCTACGACGAGAATATCGAGGCTGTCGGCCGCACCATGCTCTTGAGGCTCAAGGATCTTTTGCCGAAGCAGCAATTTTCGCAGGCCTTGCAGGCGGTCAATGGCGGGCGCATCATCGCGCGTGAGACGATTCCGGCGATGCAGAAAAACTTGGGCGACTTCGGCAAAAACGGGGGAGACCGTACCCGGAAAATGAAGCTTTGGAAAAAGCAGAAAGAAGGCAAGGCGAGGCTGAAAGAAAGCGGCAAGGTTCATATCTCGCCCGAGATATTTAAAGAATTGCTGAAGAAATAGTATACTAGAAGCATGGTCAAGCAGTTGGCTTACATAGGAGCTGGTGTTGTTATCCTCGGCTTAGGCTACCATATTTATAATGCTAATTTGGTGCGGGCCGACCTGCAAAAGCAATACCAAACGCTTTCGTCTGACTATCAAGGCCTGAAGAAAGATAACAACACCATGCAGGGCGATATTCAGTATTTTTCAGACCCGCACAACCTGGAAAAAGAATTGCGCGGAGAGAATTACCGCGCGCCGAACGAAAAAGTGATCATAGTTGCTCCGCCAAAGTAGTCCTCGAGGTCCGACCTTGAGAATGCGAGTGTAGTACAGTGGCAGTACGCGACCTTCCCAAGGTTGAGACGAGGGTTCAATTCCCTTCACTCGCTCCTCTATTTTTTTACCTCCTCCGGTGGGGTGGCCACTTCGGTCGGCACTACTACTTCAGCTTTTTTCTTCTTTTTAAGACCAGATACAAGCTTCTGGCCCAGTCCGCGGCCGATATGGAGATGTACCGCTTTTTCGATCAGGAGGCTTTTTTCAGATTGCTTAATCTCGGCTTCGGTGGCGGGTCTTTCGTTCAAGATTGCGTCGAAAAATTGTTGAGTGTTTTTGTCCATAAAATCTAAGTTAGATTTTTATTGGTGTTAATCCCAAGCGCGGTGCGATTTTGTTGAAGGTAGCCAGGTCCAGCGCGGCGCCGGTGCTGTTCACTTTGGATTCGTCGACTTGAAAAGAATTATTAATGCGTTCGGCAAAAAATTTGCCGGAAGAAATAATAAGAAAGGTGATTACGACGCCTAGTACAATGATAATGCCGAGATATGTCAGGTTTTTGGTTTTAAACATGGTTTTAAATGCTGATTTGCTTTAAGTAAATTTTACCATGCAGATTTATCGTCGAGGCGCTGTCCCAGCCCTGAGGGCCGCCCCCGACAATGGAGATGCTATCGACAGCTGCGAAATATTGGAATTTTTCCAAGGCTTTCAAAAATCGGACAAATTGGCTTTCGGTGCCGGTTAGAGTCAGGGAAATATCAATGGTCGAGAGCGTCGCGCCCGGCTCATTGATAGCGATATCGGTGGGCGTCAGAGACCCGAATGATTTGGTCATCGCAACGCCGTTTCCCGCCGCGAGCTTGTCTAGAGCCGCGCCGATTTCGACGACGTTATCGGTCGTGGGGAACGCGTTTAAGACCGCGTTGTAATTTTTGTCTCCTAGCATGGCAAAGTCGGTTTGGAGAGAACCGACGGCTTCGACCCGCTTTTGCAGAATTGCGTTGGCGGTGTTTTTCTCATTCATTTTGTCGCTGATACTGGAGATCTTTCCGACAAAGAAGAAGACCAGCCCCAGGCAGATCAAAACGGCGATGGCCGGCTTAAGCGTATATTTTCCCACTCGCGCGAGCAGTTCTTTATTCATGTTACTTAATTATATTATTTTGGGGTTAACATACTCGGATCTTTTAAAGTGATTGAGGCAGAGAAAGATATGTTGGTCGTTTTTTCGAGGTCGGTTGGGGGGATCGGAGCCACAGTCCACATAGTTGAAGTATCAAGAGATTTCTTAAAGTTAGCCAGCTGTATCCTGGTTACGGCCGAGCCGGATATGCTGATCGCGCTTTGCGTACCGGCCGCGCTGAAATTGTTAATCGTGATGCCCGGCGTTATTTTAGTGCGCAGTTCGTCGAAAAAGATGCTCCAGTTGGGCGACCGGTCGATCACTGCTTTAACGGCCGCAACCATGGTATTGAATTTAGCAACTTTCGGTTCCAAGTCCGACCCATTTTGAGGCAGGGGACTAGTTGAAGACGCGGTATGGATGGACCGAGATTGGAGTGAGAGCATCAGTATCCACACCAGAACGAAAGCGATTGCGATCACGGCGCTGATTGCAGCGATGGCGTCAGAAATGAATTTGGCAAAGAGCGTGTCTTTTTGGATTTCATAAGCCACTTCAGTGCCGACCGAAGTTAAGCTGATCAAGTTGTCTTCCGCCCGCGGCAAGAGCCCGCGCAAGGCGGCGCCCAGCGCGATGAGCCAGCTTTTCGGGTCGCCCGCTAATTTCGGGTCGCCGGCAAACTTTTTCGCCATGGGCAACTCAGAGAGGTCGACGAACTTCTTGATGCTCTCATCGCTCACTTCATAAAAATCAGAAATCTTTTTAATTTCGGCATCAAGATCGGCGTCGGTCATGAGCCGGTTAATCATGCGGGAGAATTTGAGAGACTTGCCCTTCATGACTATGAAGCCGCTGTAACTCTTGCCTTTGACGATTACTAGAGTGGTTAGCTTGTCATCCAGCGCGATGCCGCGAACGAGGCTCAAGATATGAGTCTCAACGATAAACGGATTGAGGCCCGCCTTTTCTATGCTCTTTAAAAACGGGTCGACGATATTCTTGGGGATTAGCGCCAAGTAAACTTCGTTATCTTTTTCGGACGGAATCGTTTCCCAGTCGAGGTAAACGTCTTCGATCTTGACTGGTAGGTTAAAGCCGGCTGTGACCTTCATGGCGTCATTTATTTTCCCGCCGGGCAGAGTTTTAGGGAAAGAGAATATTTTTGAGTAAGCATTGAGGTCGCTTAAAGAGACGACGACATTTTTAACATGCCACTTAGTTTTGCCGATGAGCGATTTAAGGGCCGTTATAAAAGCCTCTTCGTTCTTTAAGATGCCGCTTTCGACAACACCGGCCGGGAGAGGCTCTTCGACAGCTTCTTTCACAAAAGTTAATTTAGCCCCACGGGTTTTGCCCAGCAAAACTAACCGCAGAAATTCATCGCTAACTTCAAGCCCGCCAATAGGTTCTTTATCTGACAGCGCTTCGACTAGATTCAGTTTCATCTTATAGATTATACATTAAAGAGGCATTTGGTATATAATTTTAAGATATCCACAGGCGCCCGTATTGCCGAGTTTTGCATTGGATGGGCGATGTAGTATAATAACCAGAGTTAATAAATTAGTAATAAAATGAATATAAATAAAGTTGTGGATGGAAAGCGGGTCAAAGGTTTCACATTGTTGGAACTTTTAATCGTTATCACCATCATTGCCATTTTGTCGGTTGCCCTAATCGTCGTCATCAACCCAGCTGAAACGCTCAAGAAATCTAGAGACACACAGAGAATCTCCGACATGGCTGCTTTGAAGACTGCCATTGGTATCTACACCACGACCGTATCGAGCCCTCTGATGGACAATGGAAGCAACACCCTTTGCCAGCCGACCACTGCTGGTACTTGGGCTAACAACGACCAAGTTTGGTACGACCAGACAGGCATGAATGCCACTATCACTTTTGCCGGCGGAACCAACAACACTAATCCGTTGTATGTCGGCAGTACCACGACAACTACAGGCGGCAGCGGCTGGTTGCCGATTAACTTCAATGCTATTACCGGCGGCTCTCCGATCTCCAACTTGCCGTTAGACCCGAGCAATACCTTTGCACCCGGCTCTGCCCCGATAGGCAACACAAATTCCTCAGTAGACAGGCCTAATGCAAATGCCCTGGTTTATCGCTATGCTTGTTTCTCTACAACTTTATTGCAGTACGAAATTGATGCCACACTAGAAAGTGCCGCCTATGGGAACTCTGCTACCGGCAGCGACAACAAAATGGCCAGTGATGGGGGCAACTCGACGATTCAATACGAAGTTGGTACAAACCTCAGCATCCTTGGAGCCAATACGACTAACAACGGTACGGCCGGGTTCTAGCACCTTTTCTTAGACAGAGAAAAACGCCCCGATGAGGGGCGTTTTTTAATTGCTCTGGAGTTACTCCACTTTGTCTTGTAATATACGAATTGACCATTACATAAACACATGACCAGATTGCTGTTGATAATTTACTTGTCCGCTATTTTTTTTGCCGCTTTGTATCCAGTATTCGATATCGACCTGGGTTATGTCATGAGAACCGGACAATATGTAGTTCAGAATCTTCAGGTGCCCACTCATGATATCTTCTCCTTTTCCGCCGCCGGCGCGCCTTGGATAGCTCACTATTGGTTCTCAGGGGTTATTTTTTATATTACTCAACTGTTTTTTGGAATAAATGGGTTAATTGTTCTAGTGGGGATTATTGCCGCGGCAACGTACTTCTTTGTTATCAAGAAGGTTGCGCTTCATTTTAAAGACAATATTACTTTCTTCTGGCTTATTTTTGTAATAGGTTCTTTCTATTTTGCCTGGAGCGTCAGGGCTCAAATTTTTACCAACCTATTTTTAGCCATAACTCTATTTTTGCTTGAGAGATATGAAGTTGATCATAAGAAAATCAGCCTCTATCTGATTCCTCCGCTAGTCATTTTCTGGGCCAACATGCACGCGGGTGTCGCTGTTATTTTGCCGATCATTGTTTTGTGGATTCTGAGTAAGGTGATCGAACACAAATTTAGCCTCCAAAATATAAAGACAGAAATATTGTTGGCGGTTTCGGTATTTGTGGCCACGGTTGTAAATCCTTGGGGTTACAAGCTTTTGATGTATCAATTTTATGTAGATAAATATAATACACAATTTGTTACGCTCCTGGGCTTTTCCAATTTCGCCATTGTTAGAGCGCTGATTTTTCTAATGGTAGCTTTTTCGGCCTTCATTTTGTTCAGACAATTATCAAAGTTGATAAAAGGCAAGGCAGTAAACTTCTTTGAGATTGGCCTCACCGTTTTTGCGTTAGCTATGCCCCTTATCTCTGTGAGGCATATGATAATGTTCCCGATTATAGTTTTCCCGATTTTTGTTAAAGAATGGCATAACTTTACCAAAGAGGGCCATTTTAAAGTTGAAAACCCCGGCAGATTTAGTGTTTATCTTCTTGTTTTAGGCCTCGGATTTATAGTTTGG
Source organism: uncultured Candidatus Saccharibacteria bacterium (assembly GCA_964643135.1). Taxonomy (GTDB): domain Bacteria; phylum Patescibacteriota; class Minisyncoccia; order UBA6257; family Colwellbacteraceae; genus CAZXPC01. Next base: position 102,541 of record CAZXPC010000002.1, read on the forward strand.
CCGCTTATCAATATTAAATCTAGATTTAATATTGATGAGAGTCTGCTGCCGAATAAAGGGGTCGATTTTATCAAGACTGCCAATGTCCCTGGCCCGACTTTTAATACTATCGAATACGGTGGTTGGCTGATTTGGAAGCTTTGGCCGGACCGAAAGGTATATATCGATGGTCGCAATGACGTCTATTATGGAGGCATGATGGACGAATATCGCTCGATTCTTGCCGAGGCTCCCGGGTGGGAACATGTTGTTAATGATAAATATAAATTCGAATCTTTCATTATGTTTTATCGATCGGACAACCGTCCTTTTCAGTCCCAGGTAGGAAAATTAAGTGGGGATCTTATAGATAAATTAGATTTCAAATTGGTTTATTGGGACGATGCATCGATTGTTCTGGTTCGCGATACTCCTGAGAATTCTGAAATAATAAAAAAATACGGTTATAACATAATAAGACCATTTAAAAATCCATCAGTATTTTCTAAAGGAGATAGAATAATAGCCTTGGCCGAAGTTGAGCGCGCTCTGCGGATATCGCCAGACTCAGCGGTCTTACGAGACTTCAAAAGATTAATTTTAGAAAATCAGTAAAGATGTTCAACTCTTTGATTATAGTTTACTTATTCGCCGTTTTTATTTATGTGTTGGCGCCAATCGATAATGTTGATATTGGTTATATTTTAAAGACCGGTCAATATGTAGTTCAGAATCTTCAGGTGCCCACTCATGATATCTTCTCCTTTTCCGCCGCCGGCGCGCCTTGGATAGCTCACTATTGGTTCTCAGGGGTTTTGATGTATCTCGTTGTCCACTTCTTGGGTTTTTATGCCTTGATAGCCACCACGGCTCTGATTGCTGCCTTGACGTATTGGCTGGTTGTGAAGAAGTTCCAGCTTTATTTTAAAGATCCGTCGTTGGCGCTTCTATTGATTTTTCCAACCAGCATCTTGATATTTGGTTTTTGGAGTCCAAGGGGACAAATTTTTACCAATCTCTTCACCGGTTTATTTTTGTTTTTAATCGAAAAATGGAGACTGCAGAAAACAAAGATTATTCCTTATGTCATACCGCCTCTTGTCGTGCTCTGGGCCAATTTACATGCCGGAGTGATACTTGGTCTCGCCATCCTTGGTTTGTGGATGGTTGTAAGTTTTATAGAAGCCAGATTTGATCTAACAAAAATAAAAACCCAAGTTATGGTTTTCTTTGTCTCATGTCTTGCTTCGCTTGTAAATCCTTGGGGCTATAAGCTTCTGACGATCCAATCGTATGTCTATAAAGATAATGCCGAATTCCAATCGATATTCAATGCTCTCGATAATCCCACCTTTTCCCTATTTCTCATAACTATGATTTTATCGCTGGGGTTTATTATTTACAGAAAGGTTCTCTACTGCAGAAGAAATAAAACGATAGACCTATGGAATTTCGGCATTATGCTTTCTGCGTTTCTCATGCCCATTTTCGCGATAAGGCATGTGGTCTTGGTTCCGTTATTTATTCTTCCCCTATTGGCCAAAGATCTGTGGGAATTTTGGATTGAAATACGTCCCCGATTTAACAAACGCAAGCTATATATCGCGACTTTGGCAATTGGTTTGATGTTAATTATTTTAAGGCTGCCTTTTATATTCGGTATGGAAAGCGTTAATAGCCATAATATGCCGGTCAGTGTGGCCAATTTTATTAGAGAGCAGGGCGTTGCCGGACCTTTGTTTAACTCAAGTGTTTCCGGAGGGTGGCTTATTTGGCAACTCTGGCCCGGACATAGGGCTTATTTTGATAGCCGGAATGATGTTTATTCCAGCCAGATCTATGATGAGTATCTTAATATATTAAAGAAGGGAGATGGGTGGCAGGAAATTGTTAATGAGAAATATAAATTTAACGCTTTTCTAATTAATTATCGTCTTTCCAAATCCGTTTATGTGCAAAAAACGATAGGATCGCTGATTGATTCGCTAATCGATGATTTACATTTCAAGTTGGTTTATTGGGATGACGTCGCCGTCATCCTGGTACGAGATACGAAGGATACTCAGGAAGTCATCAATAAGTATGACTATCATCTGATTAGGCCTTTCCAAAACCCAAGCTATTTCATATCTCCCAAAGACCGACTTGATGCGATCGCCGAGGTCGATAGAGCTCTTAGCGTGTCACCGGATTCGACGGTGTTGCAAGATCTAAGAAATAGACTTTTGAAGCTAAACGGGGAATAATATACGGATATTTCAAAATGGATAACAAGCACCTGGTCATGCCCGAAGATCATATGGATGAGCTCTATAACTCATCCAACCCTATTGTTAAGTTTGTGCACCGCGCCAGATTGAAGGCTATTATGGACGTTATGCCCGAGACTAAAGGATTAAAAGTTCTGGACGCCGGCTGCGGGGAGGGGCATTTAATTGAAATGCTCAATACTAAATTTCCGGAGAATAAATATTATGGAGCTGATGTGACCGAGGTGGCGCTTAAGCGCGCGCGCGGAAGGTGTCCGCTTGCCGATTTTAGACTCGAAGACTTAAGCGACTTGAAGTTTGAAGATAAATATTTCGATGTCGTTATTATTACCGAAGTCTTGGAACACATTTTTGATTATAAGAAAGTTATTACAGAGCTGAAGAGAGTTCTTAAGAAGGGCGGTATTTTAATCATCACTTTTCCGAATGAATTTCTCTGGACGGCTGGCAGGTTTGTTCTTGGGATAAGGCCGCCAAAAGTTCCGGACCATGTTAACTCTTTTAGCCCAGCTCAAATAGAAAACCTTGCTGGGATGAGAGTCGTAGACCGGCGAGGGTTGCCTCTGCGTTGGCCTTTCTTGATATCCTTAGGCTATTTGATCAAGTTTAAGAAATAAATGACTTCGGCCAATAAAAATATCTTCCTCACCGCAATCTTCCTTTGCGCAGTCTTCTTATTCACCTTTTTCGCGATTAACAACACCGACTTAGGCTTCATCCTTAAGACTGGCCAATATATTTGGGAGCATCATGAGATTCCTCACAATGATATCTTCTCTTTCTCCGCCCCGGGCGTAGATTGGATCGCCCACTATTGGCTAACTGGCGTGTTATTCTACGGCATCTTCCTGCTAGGAGGCTACCTGGGCCTTAAGATCAGTGTGGCCTTGGTGGCTGCGCTGACCTTCTTCTTTGTTATCAAAAGGTTTGGCCTCTACAGCAAGGATTATCCTTTGTTCTTAATTCTCTTCTATCCGCTGACTTTCTTCTCGTTTGAATTTTGGAATGTCCGAGGTGAGAACTTCTCGAATCTCTTTCTGGCTATACTCTTATACCTTATTGATCAATGGAGATTCAAGAAATCAAAGTGGGCGCTCTATCTAATTCCTCTCTTATCCATGCTGTGGGCCAATATGCATGGGGGAGTGCTGTTGGGGTTGGCGATACTCGGTTTCTGGGCGGCCGTTAGCCTATATGAAGCACATTTTGCGTTGTCAAAGATCAAAATACAGGCTTCTGTTTTTGTCGCCGCCTGTTTGGCGTCCCTTCTCAACCCATTCGGTTACAAGTCGCCACTTCTTCTCTTCTTGCTGAACTCGAAGGGGATTAGTGAATTTGATTCGCTCTTTGCGTTTGTTTTTGGACATGCGCCAAATCTACTGAGATACATAGCCTTTGGCATTATGGTGTTCGCGGCTGGGTTTCTGATTTGGAGACAATATTCGTTATGGAAAAGAGGCCGCTCGTTTGGAAAATTATTTGATATTGGTCTTGTATCGGTGGCATTTTTAATGCCCTTGATGTCAATCAGGTACATGGTTTTTTTGCCTCTTATAGCCTTGCCTTTCGTAATTGGAGAATTAAGCAGTTTTCTCACGGAGAGATTCCCGAATCAAGATCGGGAGAATCTTTTTAAGGCCGCGGTTGGGGTCGGCCTAATTTTAATAGTTCTCCGTTTGCCGTTTGTCTTGTCCGAGCCTGATGTTAATACTGCCGCTATTCCTGTCGCTGCAACTGATTTTATTAAGAACGCGAATGTTCCAGAGCCTCTATTCAATAATTTGGAGAATGGAGGTTGGTTGATCTGGAAACTTTGGCCCGAGAGGAAAGTTTTTATCGACGGCCGTTCGGATATATATAAATATGGAGTCTACGATGATTATCTTGATATTCGTTCCATGTCGAACGGCTGGGTAAATTTAGTTAACGAGAAATACAAATTTAATTCTTTTCTTCTTAGCTACCGCCTTAGCAAGGAGACTGAGATCCCTGTGAGTAATTTGATGAATAAATTGAATGATCTAGGGTTTAGGCTTATTTATTGGGATGATAACTATATTATTCTGGTACGCGATACGCCTGAAAATCAGCCAATAATTAAAAAATATGCTTATTATTTCATCAAACCATTCCAAAACTCGGCTTCACTGCCGCCGGATAAGCTGCCGTTGGCGCTAGAAGAAGTGCGTCGAGCCCTTAGCATTTCTCCGGATTCTAAGATTCTGCAGAATTTAGAAAAAAGCATTTTGAATATAATTAACCTGCAATGATTGTTTTTGGTTACTTACTCTGTGTTACACTTATTTAATTAGAAATTATCCTAATGACGTCTGTAAGCAAAAACGCTCTACTCACCGCAATCTTCCTTTGCGCAGTCTTCTTATTCACCTTTTTCGCGATTAACAACACCGACTTAGGCTTCATCCTTAAGACTGGCCAATATATTTGGGAGCATCATGAGATTCCTCACAATGATATCTTCTCTTTCTCCGCCCCGGGCGTAGATTGGATCGCCCACTATTGGCTAACTGGCGTGTTATTCTACGGCATCTTCCTGCTAGGAGGCTACCTGGGCCTTAAGATCAGTGTGGCCTTGGTGGCTGCGCTGACCTTCTTCTTTGTTATCAAAAGGTTTGGCCTCTACAGCAAGGATTATCCTTTGTTCTTAATTCTCTTCTATCCGCTGACTTTCTTCTCGTTTGAATTTTGGAATGTCCGAGGTGAGAACTTCTCGAATCTCTTTCTGGCTATACTCTTATACCTTATTGATCAATGGAGATTCAAGAAATCAAAGTGGGCGCTCTATCTAATTCCTCTCTTATCCATGCTGTGGGCCAATATGCATGGGGGAGTGCTGTTGGGGTTGGCGATACTCGGTTTCTGGGCGGCCGTTAGCCTATATGAAGCACATTTTGCGTTGTCAAAGATCAAAATACAGGCTTCTGTTTTTGTCGCCGCCTGTTTGGCGTCCCTTCTGAACCCATTCGGTTACAAGTCGCCCCTGCTTCTATTTCTGCTGAACTCGAAGGGGATTAGTGAATTCCAGTCCATACTTGCTGACTTTATATCCGAACCGGACATGATGCGAAATGTCGCTCTCGGCGCTATGGTCTTGACCACTGTTTTCCTGATGTGGAGGCAGTATTCGTCGAGAAAGAATGATCGCCGGCCCGGCAGGCTATACGAGACCGGCCTGGTACTTGTGGCATTTATTATGCCCATGGTGTCGGTTCGCTATACAGTTTTTTTCCCGCTCATAACTTTGCCTTTGATGATCAAGGAGTTAAGCATTTTCCTCAAGGAAAAATTCCCAGAGCAGGACGCGGGGAGTCTTTGGAAGGCGGCGCTCGGTGTTGGGTTTATTATGATCGCCGGCCGTTTGCCATTCGTTATATCGCAGCCCGATATTAATACTGAGGCGATCGCGGTTGGCGCGACTGACTTTGTTAAGAACGCGAATGTTCCAGAGCCCTTATTTAATGGTCTGGGGAACGGCGGCTGGCTCATTTGGAAACTTTGGCCCGAGAGGAAAGTTTTTATCGACGGGCGTTCCGACATATACAAATATGGAGTGTACGATGACTACCTTACTATCGAGTCGCAGTCTGACGGCTGGATAAATTTAGTTAATGAGAAATATAAATTTAATTCCTTCTTGGTTCCTTATCGTTCGAGCCAGGCGACTGCCATAGCCATGAGCCATTTAATAGATCAGCTGACCAATGACTTGGGGTTTAAACTTATATACTGGGATAACGATTATATTATTCTGGCGCGCGATACGCCGGAGAATCAGGAAATTATTAAAAAATATGCCTATTCTGTTATAGGGCCCTTTAAGAACCCAGCTTCTATACCTAAAGATAAGCGGAAGTTAGCCCTGGAAGAGATTCGGCGCGCCCTCTCTATTTCTCCGGATTCCAAGGTTCTAAAAGATTGGGAAAGCAACATGGCTTTCTTAGCCAATCTCAGCAAATAAGGCCTTAAAAGGAGAGACTGTATTTTTTGTTTAAATCGTTGGACTTGATTTTGCCTAACGCTGTCAGCATCGAGAATGGGTGTAAAAAGAAGTTTACTTTGGAATTATCGCTATTATTAAAAACGACCGGCACGGCCTTTATTTTGTAATTGTTTCTTACTGCAATTAGCAATATTTCTACGTCATATGCGAAGCCGGTAATGGTTTGCTTGCTAAATATTTTTAACGCGGCCGTTCGTTTGAATAACTTGAAGCCGCATTGGGTGTCGTTAAAATTAGGAAGAAGGAGCAATCTTACAATTAAGTTAAATGTTTTGCCGCTCAAGGTGCGGTGCAGGGGATTGGTGTCGGATGAACCTCCATTCCGGTCGCCGATTACGAGGTCGAATTCAGGAATGCATTTTATAAACTCGGTTAGTGACTCAATCGGCGTTGAGAGGTCGGCGTCGCAGGTCAGAACTAGGTCTTTCGAGGCCTCTATGACACCACGTTTCACAGCGTTGCCTTTGCCCGATCTTTGTCCGCTGTTTAATATGGGCCTTATTTTTTGATTCTTGAAGTCAACAATAATTTTTAATGTTCCCTCCGCGTCGCCATCGATTACAACCAATATTTCGTAATCGAAATTATTCTTTTCCAGATACTCAATGATCGATTCAAGGGTTTTCTTGATGCGTTGCTCTTCTTTATAGCTGGGTATGACGATAGATAGACCGATCATTGGTTGTAAAAGAATAGAGCATCGGGAGATTGTGTTCGGACGCGCTTCAATTCGGCCTGGTATTCTTGATTTTTTTCTTTAGGAACGTTTTGAGGGCTGACATACGGGCTGACAACATTATAACCGTATTTATCTATCACGGTTTTGTTTTCGGGAGTGTTTCTGACCAAGACTATTACCGATTCGCCCCAGTAAACCAGTTTAAATTCATTATTTTTTGTCAGCGCATTAAAAAGGTCGGCGACATAATTGGCGTTGGCGTCGCGGTACGAAAGGAAAAAGCTGTTAAATTTATATTTATCGTCGACAATTTTCTCCCAGTCGGGCGATTGGCGTACGATTGAAAGATATTCTTGGTCGACTGCTCCGGAATAGACATCGCTTCGGCCGTCGATAAAAATTTTATGATTTGGATAGAGCCTGTGTATCAGATAACCGCCAAAGATTGGGTCATTGAACATATTGTCAGCGAGGTTATTATACTCCACAAAACCTACCGCTTCGGCGGGCAAAAAGAATGAACTTGTGACGGGCGTTCTAAATGCCTGGAAAATACTTAAAGCGTTTAATAATAGGAAGGCTGTGAGGGTTGTGAGAGATAGGAGGACCCAATTTTTTGAAGATAGCTTGGTTTTGCGTTTTAGGTAGCTGATAAATATCGGCAATATCAGGATCGGAAAGAAGCCGACGTATCTAATTGAGATGAGGGGCATGGCGAAGGCGGCTAATGTTAGGAGTGTGTCTGCGATCGGCCAGTTTCTAAAAGCTCTCTTTTTGCCAAAGATCTTATAGGAGATGAAAGCAGTTAGCGCGATAGATAAACACAAGAAGAATTTAGCTTCCCCAGTCTGCAGAAAATCCAGAAGTGATCGGAATTCGAGAACGTTCATTGCTTTCACTGCGGGGGATATAGTCCAACTAAAAATGATTAGTTTATAGCCATTCGGGTTGATTAAGGTGGCAGCGATCGAGGTGAGGGCCGTAATCAAAAATCTGACATCGTATTTTTTAATTATATTTTCCAGCATGTAGGCGCCCAAGATCGCGATGCCCAGAATGACCCCACCGTGGAGGTTGGCCCAGACGAGCATGAGCGGGGGCATTAAATAAAGTAATTTTGAACTGGGGGCCGATTTCCATTTTTCTAAAAGGAATATAAGTATAGCTGTGCATAAGTAAGAGAAAATTTGTGGTCTGGTAAACCAGGCGTCATAAGTGATGAAGCTGAGTGGTATTATCAGAATCAGAGAGAGCAAATTGCGGCCGGACTTTAAAAGAGCCGTTTTATAAACAAAAAAGTAGGTTAGAGCGGCAATAAGCGAGGTGCCGAGCGTTAGGCCTAGAAAGCCGAGCCATTTATACTCGAAGAATAGAATGATCCCGGAGAGCCAGTAGTGGGCGATCCACTCGTTTTTGGGGTAAGCGAATGAAAATATGTCTTCGTGTGGAACGCTGAAGTGCTGAAGGACATACTCGCCGGTTTTCATTTCATAACCAACATCTCCAAAAGTTTCGCCGACGGTTCTGATTGTTAGGGAAAATACTGCCGTAAGGAATAACAGTAGTAGCAGCCATTGAACGTGCTTAATAGACATTGAGGCCATTCTAATACAGAAATCGCCCTAATGCCACTTGCCTGGAACTCGAAGGGGATTTATAATTCCACATAAACAAAATGATTAATTTTCTGCTTTATGTGGTCATCTGGCTGCCGATTATATTTTACTGGGCGGTTTTTGTAGCGGCGCTATTGCTATATGCTTTTAGGCATCACGAGAAAGCGGCGATTAAGTCGAAATTTTTGAACTACAGGGTGATTATCATCGGGACGATCGTTTTCCGGTTCCTCTATGCGCTCTTGGAATCGGTTGCGCAATATTACGTTTGGACGACCAGCGATCTGACCAGGAGTTTGCTGAACAGCCCCCTTAGCGACAAGGTGCCGCCGGAGGGTTTTATTGTGCAGGCTTTCCCATCGCTCTTTAAGACTGGGGCGGGATACTTCTTGTATTATGCTTACGGCCGGTTTTTTCTAAACGCCATACTCGTCGTTATCTGCGCTTTTATTTTCTACTTTATTCTAAAAGCTCTACAGAAATACCAGGATCGGTTCTTTGATACGGGCGAGACTGAATTGGGCTTTTTGTGCTGCCTCATCGTCGGCTGGCCGGCCTTTGTGGTTTTTGTGCCGCTCGCTTTTGTGGCGGTTGTCATTGTCTCTGTTTTCCGCGGTATTTTCTTCAGGGAACTTTATACCACGCTGGGCTATCCGTTCCTTTTGGCCGCGCTGATGTGCCTGATACTCGGGGAAAACTTGATTACGATGTTCAATCTCCTGGTCTTGAAAGTGTAGGAGGAACTCATAACTGATAACGTATAACTCATAACAATTTGGAAATCTTTAGATTTAAAAATTGGAAAGTTTATAAGGAATCCAAGGATTTGTTTAAACTTCTACTCAAGATATCTGATAAATTGCCTAAGGATTATAAATATTCTATTGGTTCGCAGGTTTTAAGGTCGGGGCTGTCGATCATCCTAAACATTGCAGAAGGTAGCGGCAAAGATTCTGATAAAGAATTAAATCGATATTTCAACATATCCATAGGTTCAATAAATGAGACTTTGGCATTTACTGATACATTGACCGATTTAGGCTTGATAACGGCAACTGAGTTCCAGAATGTATATAAATTATGTGAGAGCATCTCTCGGCAGTTGGGTGGTTTTAAGAGAAGGCTTAAAGAAGAATAGGTTTTAAGTTATAATATGGAAGTTATTAGTTATGAGTCATAAGTTATAAGTTACCCGATATGCACTTAACTCCCGATAAACTTAAAATTTTACTGCGAGAATCCGGCGTGGTTGACGAGGATGCTTTTGATACGGCGGTTAAAGAAGCTGAGCAGACCGGCCGCTCGGTGGAAGAAATTTTAATTGCCCGCGGCGATGTGCCGGAACACTACCTAACCGAGCTCTTAGCTAAATATTTTAATGTTCCGGTTGTGAATCTCGACTCGGTTGTGATTCCCAAAGAAGTAATCGAGCTTATTCCCGAGAGCTACGCTCAGCTTAAGAAGCTAGCCATCTTCGATTACAAAAAGGGGGAGTACGCCAAGGTCGCCATGCTGGACCCGCTCGACTACGACGCGATCGAATATTTGAAAACTAAGCTGGGTGTGGCGATCCAGCCCTCTCTTACGACCGGTTCCAGCCTGAGCAATGCTTTGAAGCAGTACAAGGAGCAAATCGGGAATGAATTTAGCAAGATCATCCGCGAGAACGTGGAAAAATCGGTTACTCAAACCGGAGAAACCGACCTGGCCAAAATGGCGGCCGCCGTGCCGGTGGTGGCCATTCTAAAAAGTATTATCGAATACGCTATTTCTTTAAATGCGTCGGACATTCACTTTGAGCCGTTTTTCCAGAATTTGGTTATCAGGTACCGCGTCGACGGCGTTTTGCGCGAGGCTTTCGATTTGCCCAAACAAGTCGAGCCGACCATTGTGGCGCGCGTTAAAATTTTGGCCAACTTGCAGATCGACGAGCACCGCCTGCCGCAGGACGGCCGATTCAAATTTAATGTGACGGAAAAAGAAACGATTGATGTGCGTGTCAACATTATCCCGGTGCTTTACGGCGAAAAGGCGGAAATGAGGCTGTTGCGGAGCAGTTCGCGGCCGATTATGCTGGAAGACATCGGCTTCTCTAAAGAGGCGGTTGAAAAGGTGAACGACGAGATTCGGAAACCGCACGGTATGATTTTGGTTACCGGTCCGACCGGTTCCGGTAAAACGACGACTCTTTACGCGATTTTGAGTATTTTGAATACGCCCAAGGTTAACATTACGACCATTGAAGACCCGATCGAGTACGAAGTTTCGGGCATCAACCAGATTCAGGTCAACACGAAAGCGGGCGTAACTTTTGCGTCGGGGCTGCGCGCTATTTTGAGGCAGGACCCGAACGTGATCATGATTGGTGAAATTCGCGACAACGAAACGGTTGAGATCGGCATTCAGGCGGCCTTGACCGGACACTTGGTTTTGTCGAGCTTGCACACCAACGACGCGCCGTCGGCTCTGCCGAGGCTCTTGGACATGGGGGCGCCGGCGTTTTTGCTTGCTTCAACCGTTAACCTCTCAATCGCGCAGAGGCTGGTTCGTAAAATTTGCACTTCCTGCATCGAATCATACGTGCCTTCGGAAGAGTCCCGGCGGCTCGCTTTGGCGCAGTTTGAATTGGCCGGGCACAAGATTGACAAAGAGGCTATTCCTAAAAATCTATACCGCGGCAAGGGCTGTAATGTCTGCACCAATACCGGCTACCGCGGCCAGATCGCTATTTTTGAACTTATGAAAATGAGCGATGCGATCAGGGCTATGGTTTTGAAGATGGCCCCGTCGGGAGAGATCAGAGAACAGGCGATCAAAGAAGGTATGACGACGATTTTTGAGGACGGCCTCGATAAAGCGAAAAAGGGGATCACCACGCTCGATGAGGTCCTGCGCGTGATACAAGAATAACTCTAACTCATAACCAATAACTCATCACTAATCACAGTGGACTTTTAGGATTTAACTCATTGTAATGTATAATTGTCATAAGTAATAAGTTATTAGTTATATGTTATTCACTTACGAAGCTTTTAATCGGAATGGCGCTATTGTTACGGGTGAAGTCGACGCCGAAGATGAGAGAGGCGTAGTTTTATATCTCGAAACCAAAGACTTAATTCCGTCGAAGATCCGGCCCAAAGGCGAGAAGGGCGGTATATTAGATTTAAAATTTCTGCAGAAAATCAGGCTCTTTGAAAGAGTTAAGACGACCGACATTATCTTCTTGGTCCGGAACTTGGCGACTGCGATCAAGGCCGGCCTTAGCATTTCCGAGGCGCTTGAAATATTGATCAATGACTCCAAGCCGGGAACTTTGCGGTATGTTTTAATCAGCGCCAAGGCCACTGTTCAAGCCGGGCGGCCGCTTTCAGACGCTTTTGAGCAATATAAGAAAATATTCCCGTCGGTTTTTATCGGCCTCATTAAAGCCGGCGAGGTTTCGAGCCGTTTGGATAAGGCGCTCGAGGAACTCTCGAACCATTTGGTGAAGGAATATAACTTGGTGCGCAAAATCCGGTCGGCCATGGTTTATCCGGCTCTGCTTTTAGTGGCCACGATCGGCGTAACTGTTTTTTTGCTGACGGTTGTTTTGCCGAAGCTCACTAAAGCCTTCCAGCAGAGCAACGCTTCACTGCCGCTCATCACGAAAATCCTTCTCGCGACCGGCACCTTTATGGCGCATAATTTTATTATTCTCTCGATTATCACGACAGCTCTGATCGGCGGATTTATCTATATGGCCAGCACCGAAAGGGGCAAGCTTTATATCGAAAAAATATTATTGAAGATTCCCGTTGTGAACGAGCTGATGAAGCGGGTCGACCTGGTGCGTTTTACCCGGACGCTGGGCAGTTTGCTCGCGAGCGCGATGCCGGTTTTAGACGCTTTGCAGATTTCAGCCGATGCGATCGGCAGCTATACCTACCGCGCGGCGCTGAAAGACGTGATCGATAAGGTTAAGTCCGGCGTGCCGCTCTCGAAGAGCCTGCAGTTCCACAAAGACCTTTTCCCGACGCTTTTGACGAGCCTGATTTCGGTGGGCGAGCGGACGGGCAACCTCGAATATGTGCTCACGACTTTTTCGGATTTCTACGATGAAGAAGTCGACAACAAGCTGAAAGACCTGACAACGCTTTTCGAACCGATTATGCTCCTGGTGATGGGTGTTATCGTGGGCGGCGTCGCGCTTTCGATACTCTTGCCGATCTACAGCCTGGTCAGCCAGTTCACCTAAAAATAAATTAAATTTGATGCACTTCTACGTTGCGGAGCCTCTCAAATTCGTCGAAGTAGTATTTAAGACTACATCTCCTCATTTGTTTCTCCGCGCCTTGAATTGCGTCAAATTAAATTGATTTTCCAATGTTTATTCTAAAAGAGAAAGCTCAGAGGCTAAGGGGGTATAGAAGCGGCTTCACTCTGCTTGAGTTTTTGATTGTCTCGACGGTGCTGGTGATTTTAGCCGTTGTGGCCATCAATTCTTTCGGCGGTTTTTCGCGCAAAGCTGCAATTGATAGCGCGGCCCGGGCGATTATTTCCGACCTTCGGACGGTTCAGAGTAAGGCGGTAGCCGGGACTGATGCCGATAGTGGCGGCTCGGCTGACGACTGGGGAATTTGTTTCGTGCATGCCGCGTCGGGAGACTATTACCAAACCGTGGGAGCTATGATCGCAGCTTCATGTAAGACAACCGGCTACGATACTGCTTCCGGCGGAGTTGTCCAGGCTAAAATATTTTTGCCCAGCGGCGTAACTTATTCAACAGCCGATGATTGGTATACCAGCCCCGGCTTCGACGCCATAGTTTTTAATAAAATCAGCGGCACGCCTTCAACTACCGACAATGTCATTGTTATCACTTCTTCCCTGGCCGACAAAATTACGACCGTCAGCTCCGATGGGCTTATTACCCAAACCTCAGTTGATATTACCTCTGTCGTTCCGACTTCAGGAATCAACACCAATTCAGCTTTCCAATTTACTCAAATCAACGGCCACGGTTTTGCGTCGGGTGCCTCGGTCAGCCTCCAGCGAAATATCCAAGGGACAGTTAATACCATAAGCTGTACCGGTGCGTCGGTCAACGCCACTGGAACGCAGATCACCGGAGCGACATGCAATTTGACCTTAGACAAACCGGCGAGCTGTACGGGCTGCCATGCTTTGGCGGGCAAGTGGGATGTTTTGGTTACGAATACCGACACCACTTCCGCGACTTTGCCCGGGGGACTCACTGTTACCGCCAATCCGCCGACTGTGACTACGATAGTTCCGACCTCGACCGTGAACGACGACACATCGGCTCACAACACGTTAACGACGGTTAACGGTTCTAATTTTCAGGCCGGCGCAACCGTGCAGCTGACGAGAAGCGGCACGACCATTAATTGCGATACGACTTCTTCGACCATCGTGGCCGGTTCAATTTCGAGCGTCACCTGTAACGACATCGGCGGCGCTTTGGGCGCGAGCGATTGGAATGTTGTGGTAACCAATACTCTGGGAGATGGCGCCAGCGCTACTTGCAATCCGGCGTCTTGCTTAACTATCAATAACCCGACGCCGACTATAGCCGTGGGCAGTCTTACTCCGAACAGATCTAGCGCTGGCGATAGTGTGGATATAACCCTGGTCGGGGATTCGACAGCTAACAACGGACATAATTTTGCGACCAATGCCAAAGTAAAATGGGACTGTACCAGCGACTGCACAACCGATGCTTCGAGTACAGGCATAAGCAATGTCGTTGTCAATTGGTCCACCGATACCATTACCGCGACCGTCGCTTCGTCGTTAACAACAACCGCTGGCAGCCCTCACGCGGTCAAAGTTTTTAATCCAACTCCCGGAGGTGGCATTTCGACAAACTCGGAGCCATTTACGGTGAGCGGGGGCGCTACTTTCGGGATTACCGGCCTTAAAACTTCCGGCAGCTGTCCGGGCAGCGCTTCGGTTACGAGCAATAACGCCGGTTCTTTTGCATTCGATATTTGCGGGTCAGGTTTTTCCACAATTTCTGGCGACGTTAAAGTAACTCTTCATGAGTCCGGCCAGCCGACCATAACCTGCAGCGGTTTCACCGTGGCGGCCAACCTCATAACCGGCGCCTCGTGCGATTTAACTAACGTGGCGGTTGCGAGCGATTGGGATGTTTGGGTAACCAACCTCTCAACCGATTCGACTGCCAAATGCTCTGACGTTGGGGGCACCGGGCCGACCCCGCGCTGCGAAGTGATTGTCACCGCGCAGGGAGTTTCGGTGGGAAGCATCACGCCGGCTAATGGCATTCAGTTTACCTGGAACCAGCCGATTTTAGCCATTAGCGGGACCAGTTTTTCCGGCACGCCAACAGTAACCCTTACTAATGGCGGGTCCACTATAACTTGCACTGGTTTTACGGTGGCTAGTTCAACCTTGCTCATAAACGGTAGCTGTCCGATTACTAATACAACTGCTGCCACCACCTGGACTGTACACGTGATTGTTGGCGCCTCTGATGCCACATGCGCGTGTTTTTCGATTGTAACTGCCGCTAATAATGCCACGCTTACGCCAATAGCGCGTTTTTGGTTCCCGGCGGTTGGCGGAAGTTGCGGCTTGAGCGCTTGCGGGACCGGCAGCTGGAGTACCACCAACACCTTGAATTGGGCGACTACGCCAACCGGTTTAGGCACGGACGGCATAACTCCTACCACCGGCGCGACTGTGCCTACGACGGCGACAGATGTTTATTTTACTAAGAATTCTTTTACGGCCGACGGGGAAACAGTTACGGTTTCGAACCCTGCCTCCGCATCAAGTCTGGTTTTTTCAGGACCCGACGGGGTAAGCAAAAATATCACTTTTACCGGTGGGGCCGAAGCAATTACTTTAGGCGATGCGACCCATGATGGCTCATTGAACTTTCAGCCTTCATGCCCTAGCACTTGCACAATAACTCGTAGTGGTGAGACTGGAGATATCAACTTCAAGTCGGGCCACGTGGGACAAGTTGCTAACTTTGCCGCGAAAGACACCGACCCCAGCTCCACCCAAAATTCTTTCGGCAAAGTTTTCTTTAATAACGGCGGAACCTATACGTTTATCAACCCATATAATTCAAACACTGCGGCTAGCAACGACATTGCTATTCTAAATTCAACCACTGTTAATACCAATAACAACGCCCTGATATTCGGGTCCCTCACTTTCAGTTCCGGAACATTTAACCTGGGCACTAGCACCGTAACTCTTAAAGACAGCGGCAGCACGAGTTGGAGTGTGACCGGCGGAACTTTAAACGCCGCTTCCAGCACTATCGCGGTTAGTCCGGCGAGTTCCGGCACCAATACTTTTTTGGGCGGCGGCAAGACCTATAGCGATGTTACTTTTTCAAGCAACAATACCAATGTGACCTTAGACAGCGATGCCGCTAACAGTACCTTTAACGACATTACTTTTAGCAATACCGGCACAGTCGCATACGGAGCCGCTAGCCAAGCGACGACGGCACATGACGTCAAATTCAATAACACCAATCAGGCCGTAACGGTTAACGGCACGGCGAATGTTTTTTACGGTATTGTTGTTAAGTGTCAAGACACTTGCGCGGGAGACACAGGCGCATTTACTTTGAGCAGCGGCTCCTCGAGCACCTTCTATAAAACTGCGAAATTTAATAATACGACGGGCGGCACTTCCATCAGCGGCAGCAATACTTTTACCGGCGCCGTCACGTCTGCCGGAACAGTTTCAATTACCGGCAGCAGCAATACGTTTTCCAGCACGCTCGACATAGGCGGCAGCGGCAACCTGACCGTGAGCGCGAGCCAGACTTCCAACGATTATAAGGCAGCAGTTACGGTGGCCGGCAATGCAACCTTGGAGTCGGGCAACCATTTCGAATCGACTTTAACGATTTCGGGAACGACCGCCTCGTCGATGGCCGGCGCGAGCGGCACTTCGGCCAACAATTTTGACGATGTGGTCCGATTCGGCGGTAGTACTACCATTAAGGGGACCAACAACACCTTCGCTAAGACGCTTTGTATAGGCACGAATAGCGGCTGCACTACGGGCTCCGGTGATTTGATATTCCATAATACGACCAACGACAACCTTGTCCACGACAACACTTTTACGGGCGCCGTCACGGTTATGGGAGTGCTGACTATGAATACTTTGCCATACGCTAATACTTTTGGAGCTAACGGGCACACCGGCGCGATCCTGACGGTGAACGGCACCACTGCTTCGTCCATATCAGGCAAAGGCAGCGGCACGGCCGGCAACAAATTCAACGGCGATGTTTCGATTGCCGGGACGACCAACATTAACGCCGACAACAACGAAATTACCGGCTCTTTCACTACGACCGGTTCGAGCCACGTTAATAATTTGGTTTTGACCGGCTCGGCCGGACACGACAACAAATTTGATGGAGCAGTTACAGTTGATGGAGTGCTCAATATGAATACCTCTAATACCAACACTTTTTCCGGCGCGGTCACGGTTAACGGCACCGGCACCTCGACCGTCTCAACGGGCAATACCTTTGATGTTGGAGCGCCGGTCATTGTAAGCGGAGCGTTGTCCTTGGGGTCAACCAATACGTTTAGAAGCACGGTCAATATTACCGGCGTGCTTACGGCTGTGTCGACCAACCATTTCGATGACAGCACCCACGACACGCTTACTTGCAACGATGCGGCCAATCCGGTCAATGTTTGCGTGGCGGGCACGACTTTGTCTTCCATGACCGATAGCAACACTTTTGCCGGCAATGTTAAATTCTCTGGCGTCGGCGGCAGTGCCAGGGTGACCATGGGATCAGGCAATCAGGTTAATAATCAGAAGACTTTTAAGGTTATGGGGTCCGGCAATTCGAGCGTGATCGGGACGTCGCTCTTGCCCAACAGCTTTACCGGCACGATGTACTTCGGCGGTCAGCTTACCATTAGCGGCACTAACAACACTTTTGGAGACACCTCGGGCGACACACTGACTCTTAATACCGGCGACCTGATTTTCAGTTCCGGCGCGAGCACCAACACTTTTGCTGGCGCGGTTGCGATTACGGCCGGAGTCCTCAATATGCAAGGCACGACCAATACCAATACAAATCAGTTTTTGAGCACGCTCACGGCCGGCGGAAGCGGAGCCTCGACCATATCTTCCGGCACCAGCACAGGAACGAAAAATACTTTTGCCGGGCTAGCCACTTTTACAGGGAGGCTCGACGTGGGCAATTGGAATGCTTTTTCGGCCACGCCGACCTCGCTCACTGTGGCGGGGACAGGGACTTCTACGATGGGGCAGGACAATTCCTTTAGCGGGGCGGTGTCGTTCTCAAACGCGGGGAGCGACCTGACTTTAGCGGCAACCTCCGGGCACACCAACACTTTTAGCGGCGCCTTGACTGTTTCGGGAACGGGTGCATTTACCGGCACGGCCTACGCCAACAACACTTTTAGTGGTGCCGTGAATATTGCCAACTCGGCTATGGCCGTAGGGTTAAACACTTGGAACACGGGCAGCTCCCTGACTCTAACCGGGGCTAGTCCGGCTCTCTCGGGCGGAAACACCTTCAAGGATGTTACGCTGAGCGGCGGCGGAACGGCGACCGTAACCGGAACTAATTCTTTCGTGAATTTGACTCGCAACCCGGCCGCGGCTGCGACGTCTGACGGCATAACTTTCCCGGCCAGCGTTACTCAGACTGTGAGCGGCACTCTGACATTAACGGGCCACGATTTGGGCAGCCGGCTCTTTGTCACTTCCGGCACCCCGGGAACCAGAGCTACTCTTTCGGCGGCTACCGTGGCGCTTTCCAATTCTAACTTCCAAGATATAGCCGCGACCGGGACTGGAACAAAAACCGGTCCGGCTTGCGATGACGTGGCTGTGTCTACCACCTGGTGCGGAGTGTCCTTGGGAGACAACGGCAACAATACCGGCATACACTTTAGCGCCACCAAAACCTGGTATTGGAAGAGCGCCGGCAACACCGGCAATTGGTCGGACAGCTCGAAGTGGGCCAGCAACTCCGCCGGCACAACTCTTTGCACCTGTGTGCCTTTGCCTCAGGATACGTCTATTTTTAACGCCAACAGTTTCAACACCGGAAGCCAAATTATACACGTTGATGTTTCGAGAATCGGCGCCATCGATTTTACCGGCGTTACCAATGCTCCTCAGATTTCATTCGATACAGCGACAACTATTATGGGGGACCCGGCGACCAACGATAACAATATTATTACTATGACGAGCGGCACCGGCAGCCCGACTATCGCCGGTACGACTGCGCTCACCTTCGGCAACGTCGGCGTAAGGAAAAAAATAACAAGCGCCACCAAGACATTTACCATGCCGATCGTGATTGATGCGACAGGGGGTAAGATTACCCTCGTTGACGCCCTCTCTATCTCGAATACTTTGACCTTAACCAATGGAACTTTAGACGCTAACAATCAAGCCGTCAGCGTTACGACATTCGATGGGTCGAACAGCAATACCAGGGGTCTTGTTATGGGCACCGGCACCTGGACTTTGAGCGGCACGGGCACGGTTTGGAACTTATCGACCACGACCAACCTTACATATACGGCACCGACAAGTCCCGGCCTTATCACCATGAACGGTTCGAGTACCAGCGCTAAGAATTTTAACGGCGGCGGTTTGACTTACTATAACGTCTCGGTAAGCAACGGCACAACTTCGGCCTCGACCACATCAATTGACGCTTCGAATACGTTTCAGGACTTGACCGATTCGAGTGCCGGAGTTTTGACAATCGCGGCGCCCAGCACTGTTAACGGTAACTTTAATTACAGCGGCGCCGGCGGCGTGACTCTTAATTCCGGTACGGGCCCGCTCAGCGTAACCGGAACTTTCGCCGCGACCGGCGCGGTAACGATTAACGGCACCAGCAATGCTTTTCATAGCACTGCAGATATCGGGAGCGGAGCGAACGCGGTAGCGATTAACAATGCCAGCAACCATTTCTACGGCGATGTGAATTTTAATAATACCGGCAACTTAACTATCGCGGGCGGCAGCAATACTTTCGACGGGTCAGTCAATATCGCGAGCAACGGCACAGCCACGATTAGCGGTACCAGCAATACTTTCGGCAACAGCGTGACGAACAAGACCTTCAAGGTAACGGGTACGGGCGGGATCACTATCAACGGGTCGCATTTCTTCGGCACGGGCTTAACCGGCTGCGTGGTTGGAGGCATAACTCAGGCGAGCAACTGTTTCGGCGGCAACGTAACCCTGGCTTCGGGCAGCAATACTTTCGACAGTTCGTTTGGCACAACCACGGCGGGCGGCGGATCTCTAACGGCGAACACCGGCACCACAGCCAACCTTTTCTCGGGAACGGTTACGGTCGCCGGCAACGCTGCTCTGAACTCAGTTACTTCGGATCCGACGGTTACATTCAGCAACACGGTCAATATTACAGGGAACCTGACTCTCGGATCGTTTGCTCATTTCAACGACACCCTGACAGTGGCGAGCGCGAGCGCATCGACTATTACGAGCAGTAACGTGTTTGCCAAGGCGGTTAACTTTAGCGGCGCCGGCTTAACCATGACCGACAGCAATAACTTCTCGACCATCGCTTCGTCACTGAACGTGGCCGGAGCATTGTCGATAGGCATAGCCAATAAATTCCACGCCACGGCTGTTTTAAATTGCACCGGCGGCAATGCGCCTGTCTGCGTAGCCGGCGGCGTGACTCTCAAAGGAGACAACAATACTTTTGACGGTGCCTTGACGACTACTTCCAGCGGCGATTTGATATTCCATAATACGACCAACGACAACCTCGTTCACGACAACACCTTTACCGGCGCTGTCGTTGTTGCCGGAGTATTAACCATGAACACGACTCCATATAAAAATACTTTTAGCAGCACTCTCAATGTGGCCGGGAGTGGCGCCTCGTCGATCTCGGGCAAGGGCAGCGGTACGGCCGGCAATACCTTCACCAATGCTGTTTCTATAGCCGGCACGACTACAATTAATGCCGATAGCAATACTTTCAGCAGTACGCTTGATATTACCGGGGCTCATAACTTAGTTTTCGCGGCGGCGGCCACGAGCAATATCTTTACCAGCACGGTTACGGTGGGCGGCATTTTGACCATGAACACCGGCGCGAATAGCAATCAATTCCAGTCGACCACGACGGCTTTGAGTGTATCCGGCTCGGGCACCTCGTCGATCTCGGCTTCCAATATTTTCGGCTCGGGTTCGTCGGGGTCGGTGACGATCACCAATGCCACCGGTTCATCAACGATTGGCGACAGCAACGCTTTCCATGGACCATTCAGCTTTACCGGCACGAACGGCAGCGTGACGGTTGGTTCAAGCGCCGGGGGCAACGTATTTAGCAGCACTTTCAGTTATACCAATAGTGGACCGGCGTCTGGGTCAGTAACTTTCACCGGCGCGGGGAATAATGTGGCGAGCGGACTGACCACTCTGACCTTTAACGGCGGAGGACTCTTCAGTATCGCGGGGGCGAATACATTTCAAGATTTTACGGTTAACGGTTCCAGCATGATTACTTCCAGCTTCGCCAGTGACAATACATTTAGAGACTTTACATTCACGGGCAGTAATAGCGGAGGCATAACTTTCAAGGGAACCGGCACTTCGACTTTTAGGAATTTCACAGTTGATACCGCTCCGAAAACCGTGAAGGTCCACACCGCCAGCACGCTCTCGATAACTAACGGATTCACGGCTACAGGCAGCCTTGCCGCCGCGGGGAGTCAGATCACTTTTTCCATGGATGGCGGAACGACCGGAGTTAACAGCTGGAATATTAGCGCTAATACCACGAGCGTAGGCGGCTTAAACGTGGCCGACAGCACCGCGAGCTTAACTGGTTCCACGCCGCATGGAGACTCATTTACCTGCAGCACCTTGAGTGAAAATTGTACCGGCATCGTTCACGACAGCGGCTGGACATTCACGCCATAGTTTCATTATCAAGCTTAAATTTGTGATATAATCTGACTAATGGATAAATCTTTGAGGCGCGGCCAGCTTATTTTGGAAGCTCTGATGGCTATTGGCGTGGCCGCTATTGTGGTCGGCCTCAGCGCCGGAATTTTCACGATCAGTTTGCGCGGTAACAAAGTATCATTAGAGCGCGATATCGCGACCGGCCTGCTCGCCGAAACCATGGATGCCGTCAAGGCAATCGGTTTTGAGAAGTGGCTGAATCTATCTAACCCGATTGACAACACCAATACAGGCACACCGAATAAGGGGACAGGCAATCTTTATTTTATAAGCCAATCCGATTCTTCGAACGCCTTTCTTTTAGCCAGCCAGGCGCCGAGCGCAGCTCCCAATTGGCAGGCTACGTCGTCTTCATCGCCGCGGAATGTTTGGGCAGTCGGTTCGGCCTTGTCGAGCAAGGGCCAAGCCTGGAAATGGGACGGAGAAAACTGGATTGATTATTCATCGGACAGCGGCGGCGTCTCTTATTTTGGCAATGTTACCATGAACGGGGTCTCGGCTGTTTCTCTCAACGAGGTGTGGGCAGTTGGCGATACCGCCTCATCGAACTTCAAAGTTTTTAAATTTGACGGCAATGGGTTTGTCGATGAGCACGGCAACTTAACGAGCGGCGCGGTCAACCTCAATGACGTTTCGGCTCCCGGTTCAACCTCTTCTGATAAAACCAGGGTTTGGATTGTGGGGGACGGCGGTTTTGTCAGATTTAATTCGGGCCTAACGACACCTAGCTGGAGTAATAAAGGGTATTCCGGGAGCGCAAATCTTTTCGGCGTTTCCGGGGTTGTCGATGCCGCTAATAATAATGCCGACGATGCTTTGGTGGTCGGCGCGAGCGGCACGGTCAAACTCTATAACGGTAAAGATGATGCCTGGACGGATCACACTCCGGGTGCCGGGGTGAGGTGGTCCACCAACACTATGCGCGGCGCTTCCATGATCTCGACCAAGGATCTTTGGGTAGCGGGCGATGGGGGCAACGTTTGGAGTTACAACGGCACTACCTGGACCAGCCGCTCAAGCGATACCGGTGCCAGTTGGGGAGCGACTAACTTAAAAAAAATAACGGCTTTTAATGACAACTATGTTATCGTAACAGGCGCGAGCGGCAACGTGTGGACTTGGAATGGTTCGACCTGGTCTAATCTCACTCCCGCCGCGGGCACAAAGTGGGACTCAAATACCATGCGCGTTTCTGATAGGTTCTCAACGGACCTCTGGTTTGTTGGAGACAATGTCGGAGGCAGCCAGGTGTGGAGATACCAGCCGGTCAAGTGGACGATTGGTTCTTGCGGCGGATCAACTTGCACGGGCACTCCGCCGGTTGATCAGGTTACCGAAAACGGCGTTACCTATAACCGCCACTTCTTTATTCAAAATATTTGCCGCTCTACTTCTGCCAATACAATTATCACCGGCCCGACCGACAGTAACGGCAATGATACAGCATGCGTCGGCAGCACGGGTTCACAAGATCCGTCAACTTTAGGTGTTACGGCTACTGTAACCTGGGCCGGCGGCAGTGTTTCTTCGTCTGACTATGTAACGAGGTGGGCTAATATTGCCTGCACCCAATCATCATGGAACGGTAGTGTTGTAGCGGATCCCAACGACGCCAAAAAGAACACTAATGTCTCGACTTGCGGCACGAGCAACTTTTCGAGTATCACTACCGATACGACTCCGCAGCATAACGCGCAATTGGCTCAATCGCCAAACGGCAATTTAGCCATTGGCAGTGCCGAGACCAAGGGAGGGACATTTACCTCG
Organism: uncultured Candidatus Saccharibacteria bacterium; assembly: GCA_964643135.1. Taxonomy (GTDB): domain Bacteria; phylum Patescibacteriota; class Minisyncoccia; order UBA6257; family Colwellbacteraceae; genus CAZXPC01. The sequence goes on from CAZXPC010000002.1 coordinate 125,899, forward strand.
GGTGTTTTCGATGGAACTCTCTTGCCCTATAACCAAGCGCAAGGAGGCGCGTTTCCGATCGCTTCGAGGGGAGTAACTCTAAATTCGCTAATATGGAATGGCAGCAATAGCATCGGTTCTGGAGCGGTTAGGATTGCCGTTGCCACATCGAATTGCCCTAATGCCTCGACCAATGACGGGACTCACTCAGGCGATACCGGGACATGCCTGCCCGCCGGAACTTGGAATTTTGTGAATGAGTCGGGTGCCGCCGTTGGTTATGATGCGTCGAATTGCAATACCCCCGCTGGGAAATGTCTTTTGACGAGCAATTTTATGACCCCGGACCCGGGGAAGTTTGTGAAATTTAATAATAGCAGTTTTACTAACACAAGATATTTTCGTTTTCAATTTACACTTTGCCGCACCGCTGTTTGCGCAGTATCTGTCAGTGCCCAGCCAACATTTAATTCTATTACCATCAACTATTCTCCCTAGATTATGAAGACTAATCCGAAGAAAGGCTTCAGCTTGATTGAACTCCTTATTTATACGGCTCTTTTTGCCGCTATTTCCATTTTCACGACCGGAACTTTTATTTCGGTCAGCAAAGGAGCCGCTAAGAACACTTCTTCTTACGAAGTGGTCTCCAATATGCGGTTTGCCTTGGAAAAAATCAGGCAAGATGTCAAAAATTCGATTGCGATTATCAGCCCGGTGCCGGACCAATCGAGTTCGACCCTTAATCTTCTGGTTGATACCGTCCAGGTAGCGTACAGCATCTCGGGCGGAGTTCTCCAGAGACAGACAATCGACCCCGTTTCTGGCAGTGTTCTTACAACTGGCAATATCACGTCCAGTGATACCAATGTGACCAATATCACTTTCCGATTTTTTGATAATCCTGCCATTCCTTTAGGCGTGGATCTTGCTGCGAGTATTAATACTGATATTTCCGCAAAATATAACAGCGGTTCGCCTGACTACAGCTACTCCGGAGAGCTGAATCAAACAGCCCTGGTTGAGGGCCGCTTGTCGGTCGAGAGAGGCTACTTCGGCAGTTATATCGGCGGCGGCGGCAACAACCATCCGACGAATTGTAGCAATGTATATAACAATTGGTGGCGAGAAATCTTCCTAAAAAAGGCCTATGCTCTATTACCGCCGTCAGGTTTCCCTTGCGTAGCCTCCGTGCCGCCACTATAAAATGAAGAATAGGAAATTTAAAAAAATCGAGGCTTTTGTGGCGGTGCCGGTGGTGCTGGTTTTAGCGATACTTATGATCTCACTGGGCGGGCTGGCGCTTTCGACTTCTTACAACAACATAATTTCTTCCGGCCAAGCGGCCACGGCCGCGCGTGCCTTTCTTTTTGCCGAAGCGGGGGCGAGGGACATTTTGGGTTTGCTCGCAGTTAATCGAGACTATTGCGGTCTAGCCCAAGCATCGTGCACAACTAGTACGTCTCTTGCTTACGGCATCAATTTTAAAACCGGTGCATCCGGAAGCAGTGTCTGCGCCTCGACGAGTGATTTTACCGACGGCTGCGCCTTAGTCCGCCTCGAAGCGGAGCCTAATGATGCTTCAACTGTGGCCATAAGTTCAATGAGAATTGCAACCATAACCGGCCACCTTAAGGATGCCGTGCGGAAACTTGAATATGACGTGCTTTTTTCATCGTCAGGAAAGATTCTTAATATAAACCAAGCCGAGGTCCAGAACCAACCCACGGCTGCGACTGCCGGCGCAACCGGCGTAACTACCAATGGGGCCAACCTAAATTTGTTCACCAATCCGAACGGCAAAACAGTGACGGCTTGGTTCAGATATGGCACTAGCAACCCAACAGTTTGCAATGATACCGATTTTGGCAAGTCCACTAATCCTCCTACTTCGGGTAATTTAACCGGGACCAATCCGACATCGTATTCGGTGGGGATAAGCTCATTAAACGCGGGAACGGTCTATTACTACTGTGCTATTGTTCAAGACACCGTGACTCTAACCAAATATTACGGCGACGTTCTTTCCATGCAGACTAACTAGTTTTATTCTTGCGGAGCCGAAGGTGGGAGATCTCACGTCGTCGCTACGCTCCTCCCTAAAACCCAGCGGTTTTAGCTCGCGTCTATCGGCGCTTTTCCGCCACGGGAAAACTCCCGTTTTCCCGACCCCTTTCCCGTTCGATTCCTTCACCACCAAAATCAAAAAGGGAATGATTTAGCATCATTCCATTCTTGATTTGGAGCCGAAGGTGGGAATCGAACCCACGTCTATGCTTTACGAAAGCATTGTTCTACCACTGAACTATATCGGCTTTTTGGGCCCGTTAGAGATATTAATAGATTTGGTTTAAATAGACAATCTTGGATATTAGCTCAATTTGCTTCATAATGGCTAGATGGACAAGAAAGAAACAAATAACCTGGCCGATCTGATTGCTGACCTGGCCTCGAAGCTGGACATTCCGGCGAAAAAGAATCAGTTGAGAGAACTAGAGGGCGAGATTGGCGACCCGGATATTTGGCGGAACGATCGGGCTTTGGCCGAAGAAAAGAACAAAGAGGCCGGATTTCTCCGCGATATGATTGAGAAGTTTGAAGCGATTAAATCGGTGGAAGATATCCGCGCCTTGGAAACGCACTTGGCGATGCGGGGCAAGTACGACAAGCTGGGGGCAATTATTTCAACTTTCCCCGGCGTGGGCGGGGAAGATGCAGCGAATTGGGCCGAAATGCTTTTGGCTATGTATGAACGCTATGGAGCCAAACGTGGCTGGAAAATGCGTCTCTTGGACGACAACGCTTTGGAAGTTTCTTCGCCTTTTGCCTATGGCTTCTTGAAAAAAGAAATGGGCGTTCACCGGCTGGTCCGAATATCGCCCTACGACTCAAAGAAGCTTCGCCACACGGCTTTTGCGCTGGTGGAAGTTGTGCCTGATTTGCCGCCGACTGATTCGGAAAATATAAAATTGCCGCCGGAAGATTTGAAGCTCGAATTTGCGCGGTCGGGCGGCCCGGGCGGACAAAACGTGAACAAAGTTGAAACGGCGGTGCGCATCGTCCACATTCCGACCGGCATCTTTGCCGCGTCGCGCGCCGAGCGGTCACAGCAGCAGAACCGCGAAAAAGCGATGGCGCTCCTCAAGGGCAAGTTAGTAAAGTTGATGGAACAGAACCATGCGCAGGAACTTTCCGAGCTGCGCACCAAAGTTAAGCCGGAGTGGGGAAACCAAATTAGAAGCTACGTGATGCACCCCTATAAAATGGTAAAAGATCATCGCACAGAAATGGAGACTTCAGACGTCGATGGGGTTTTGGCAGGGGACTTGGACAAATTTATCGAGGCGGAGCTTTCGATAAAATAACTCCATCCGCCTCCAGAAATCCGAATCTCCTCCTCGCTTAGCTCTCTCCTCGTGACCGTACTCGCACACTGTCTACAAGATAGCGCTCATGGCCGCTTGGCCCAGCTTTACTATCTTTACGACAGTATGCTCGCCAACTCGGGGGAGCTAGAGCTCAGGATAGATTTCGGATTTCTCGGCTCTGGTTGCTAAAACTAGCTATATAGCCTCCGAACCGCCAGGCTCTGAAGCAACATCCCGCAGGAGAGTGGAGCTTGGTGCGCCGTTTTATATCTACGGCGACCACTCTCCGAGGGCGAAGAAAAATCTGCCGCAGGAGCAGATTTATTCTGTTTGCTGAAGGGTTTGGTGGTGAGGGGGCGGAGGAGAGTTCTTATCGCGTGACTAATGACATTTCGATTTTTTTCTGATAGACTTGAAAAATAGTTCCTAGACGAGTATATAGCTAGTGTATATCCCGGTAACGCCAACAACAAAATGATAAATTTTCAGAACGTTTCTAAAAATTATGGCCCGGAAGAATCACTGAGAGACGTCAGCTTCCACGTTGATCCGCGGGAATTTGTTTCGATTGTGGGCCGTTCGGGCGCGGGCAAGTCGACCATCATCAAGCTCTTAATCGGCGAAGAAAAGCCGTCGAAGGGCCGGATTACTTTTGGCCAGTATGATGTTAATAAGCTGAAGAGCCACGACCTGCCGAGGCTGCGCCGTCATATCGGGATTGTTTTCCAGGATTTTAAATTATTGCCGACCAAAAATGTTTATGAAAATATTGCTTTTGCTTTGGAAGTGGCCGGCAAGCCGGAACCGGAAATTAGGGAACTGGTTAAAGAAGTGCTGGACCTGGTCGGCATTGCCGATAAAGAAAAGCATTTTATCCACCAGCTTTCGGGCGGGGAAAAGCAGAGGGTGGCGATTGCGCGCGCGATGGTCAACCGTCCCGACGTTGTGATCGCCGACGAGCCGACCGGAAATTTAGACCCGATGAACACGATGGGCATTTTGAACCTCCTCACCAAAATTAATGAGATGGGCACGACGATCATCTTGGCGACTCACAGCAAGGATATGGTGAACCAATTGCGCAAGCGCGTGATTGTGATCGAGGACGGACGGCTCATTAAGGATGAGGAAAATAGTAAATATCAGCTATAAAATATGGTTACCGCTTTATACCGCATAATTAAATATGGATTGAAGAATTTCTGGCGGCAAAGGCTGATTTCTTTAGCGACATTGACGATTATTTTGCTGGCCGTTTTTGTTTTGCAGGGACTCCTGATTTTTAATGCGGTGGCGAACAAGCTGCTCGCGACGATCGAAGATAAGATCGACATCAGCGTTTACTTTAATACCAATGCGCCGGAAGATCAGATCTTGAATCTCAAGAAAAGTTTGGAAGGATTAAGCGAGGTTAAGAATGTTGAATACGTTTCCCGCCAGCAGGCGCTCGATACCTTTAAAGCCAATCACGCTAACGACAAAGATGGCAATATTGTGAAAGCGATTGACCAACTGGGCGACAACCCCTTGCCGGCCTCGCTCAATATCAAGGCCAATGACCCGACTAAATATGCCGATATCGCGACTCACCTGACTGGAGATGCGCTCAGTAGTATCGTGAGCGAAGTCAGCTACAGCCAGAACCAGACAGTGATCGACAAGCTCGCTTCGATAATTGATGTGAGCAAAAAAGGCGGCATACTTTTGACGATTGTGCTTTCGCTGGTGGCTATGATCGTATCTTTCAACACGATTCTTTTGGCGATCTATTCGAACCGCGAAGAGATCGGGATAATGAGGCTCGTGGGCGCTTCGAACACATTTATCCGCGGGCCGTTTGTGGTCGAGGGCATCATTTACGGATTGGTAGCTTCAGTTTTGTGTATTGCCATAACTTTGCCGGTTATTTATTCGCTTTCGCCCTATCTCAAATTATTATCCAGCGATATCGATCTCTCAGCCTATTATGCCGCGAATATTTTCTCGCTTTTCGGCTACGAATTGCTGTTCGCCATCTCAATCGGGGTCGCCTCGAGCTTGGTCGCCATCAGAAAATACATCAAAATATAGTTTATGCTAAGCAGTATCAAGCCGCTTTCAAACCATATTTTCCTTGAGGTCGCCGAAGAGGAGAAAAAGACTAAATCGGGAATTTATATTCCGGAAACTGCGTCGCAGGAGAAGCCGACAACGGGCACGGTGGTGGCAGCGGGTCCGGGGAAATATAACGACTCCGGCGAGATAGTGCCGATGACGGTTAAGGTCGGCGACAAGGTGCTCTTCAAGAAATACGGCATGGATGAAATTGAGATTAACGGCAAGAAATATCTGGTCGGCGACGAAGACGACGTACTGGCGATTCTCTAACTCATAACACATAACTAATAACAAATAACAAAATGCAATTAAGAATAAAATTCAGAAACAAAAAGTCGTTATCAGTCATAAGTTATCAGTCATAAGTTATTTATTATGGCCAAGCAAATTTTGTTTAACGAAGCGGCGCGGGCGGCGATGAAAAAGGGCATCGATAAGCTGGCTAATGCAGTTATGATGACTTTGGGGCCTCGGGGCCGCGCGGTCGTGATTGAGAAAACTTACGGCGCGCCGCAGGTTACTTTTGACGGCGTTACGGTTGCTAAAGAAATTACACTGGAAGATAAATTTGAAAATCTCGGCGCCGAGCTTATTAAACAAGCGGCGGACAAGACCAATGACAACGTCGGCGACGGCACGACGACCTCGATTGTTCTAGCCCATGCGCTGATTAATGAAGGCGATCAGGCTATCAAAGAAAGGGGATTTAACGTGATCCAGCTTGGGCGCGAACTTCATAAAGCTAGTGAGTCGGTCCTAAAAAGCCTGGAGAGCCAGAAAGAATTGATTAATGATAATAAAAAGATCGAAGAAGTCGCGACCCTTTCGGCAAAGGATAAAAATATCGGCAAGCTGATTGCGGAAGTGATGGAGAAGATAGGCAAAGAGGGGGTGGTTACGATCGAAGACTCCAACACGATCGCGAATAGCTACGAGCTGGTTGAAGGCATGGAATTCGACCGAGGCTATATTTCTCAATACATGGTTTCCAACCCAGAACGCATGGAATCCTCGATCGATGACCCTTATATTCTCGTAACTGACAAAAAAATCTCTTCGATCAAGGAAATTTTGCCGATTTTGGAAAAGGTGATGGAGAGCGGCAAGAAAGACTTGGTTATTGTGGCCGAAGATCTTGACGGCGAAGCGCTGACGACCTTGGTTTTGAACAAGATTCGCGGCGTTTTCAATGTTTTGGCGGTTAAGGCGCCGGGTTTTGGCGACCGCCGCAAAGAAATGCTAGAAGACATCGCGGCTGTAACCGGCGCAGAATTCATTTCTGAAGATCTGGCTAAAAAACTTGAGACGACTGATGTTGGCGCTCTCGGCCGAGCGCATCGCGTGGTTTCAACCAAAGATAAGACCATTATCGTTGGCGGCAAAGGAGATAAGAAAAATATTGAAGCCAGGATTTCCCAGATTAAAGCGCAAATCAAAAAGGCTGAATCCGATTTTGATAAGGAGAAGATGCAGGAAAGGTTGGGCAAACTGTCGGGCGGGGTGGCGGTAATTCGTGTCGGTGCGCCGACTGAATCGGCTCAAAAAGAATTGAAGCAAAGAGTGGAAGATGCGGTCTCGGCGACCCGCGCGGCCATGGAAGGCGGTATTGTCCCGGGTGGCGGCATTGCGCTTTATAATGTCCGCTTGGAATTGGGCGAGGCGAAAGAAGAATATAAAACGGAGGCCGACGCAGCGAGAGCGATTTTGAAACGCGCTCTGGAAGCCCCGATTACGTCGATTGTGATGAATAGCGGCGAAAAGCCGGAGAAAGTTTTGGAAGAATTAAAGTCTAAAAAGATCGCCTTAAAGAGTTTGGAGGGAGTTTGGCTGGGATTCAATTCGGAACACAACAAAATAGATGACCTCAAGAAGGCGGGGATTATCGATCCGCTTAAAGTTGTGAAAGAGGCCTTGATGAATGCGCTTTCAGTGGCGACTAACTATTTAATGATCGGCGCCGCCGTGGCTAATATTCCGGAGAAGAAAGAAAATGCCTCAAATGCATCTGGCATGTCGGGCATGGGTGGGGAATTTTAATTTGTTTTTCAAATTTAGTGATATTTGTGATATAGTGGACTGATGATTATATTAATTTTGGTTGTGTTTTTGTTGGCATGGGTCGCGTATGTTTTTAATTCTTTAGTTATTAAGAAAAATAGGGTTTCCAATGCGTGGTCGGATATCGATGTTCAGCTCAAAAGGAGATACGACCTTGTCCCCAACCTGGTAGAGACGGTCAAAGGTTATAAAAACCATGAGGCCTCGGTTTTGGAAAATGTTACCAAGGCCCGAACCAGCGCCATGAATGCCGGAGGAGGCAGCTTAGCTCAGAAGGCGGAAGCGGAAAATATGCTTTCCGGTGCTTTGAAAACTCTTTTCGCGGTTACCGAGAATTATCCGGACCTCAAGGCCTCGGAGAGTTTCCAGAAACTTCAAGATTCATTATCTTCTTTGGAAGATGAAATACAATCCGCTCGCAGGTATTACAACGCGGCCGTCCGAGAATTTAACAATGCCATACAGGTTTTCCCGGCTAACATGATTGCCGGACAGTTAGGTTTCAAGCCGGCAGAATTTTTCGGTGCAGCGGAAGAGGAGAAGGCAACGCCGAAAGTTTCCTTTTAGCTTTATGTTCTCGCGAAAATTTTTATTTTATCTCATCTCGGGTCTGTCAGTTTTAGCCGTTTTTTTAAGCGTCTTTATCCCGAGAGCTTTGGCGGCGGACTACGGGGAGCGGATTGATTCTTTCGTCTCTAATATTGCTATTCATTCGGATGGTTTAGCGGTAGTGACGGAGAAACTTAACTATAATTCTGGCTCTATCACGCGGCATGGAATTATAAGAGATATACCCTTTGGTAGTCACAATGGCCCGGATTTGAATCTTCGGGTCATCGGCGTCACGAGTGATTTCGGCTTAAAAGAAAATTATTTAACCTATTTAAGCGGTGATAATTTAGAGATAAAAATAGGTGATCCGAATATAACTTTCAACGGCCCCAGGTCTTATCAAATTGTCTACGAAGTCCGTAATGCCATTAGGCCGTTTACCGATCACGATGAATTCTACTGGAACGTTACTGGAAATGACTGGGATTTTCCTATTAACTCGGCTTCAGCCGTCATCTCGCTTCCGCCTGAGTTGAGCGGCCAGAATATTAAGATTAATTGTTTTACCGGGGTCCAGGGATCGTCCGACAAGAACTGCACAACGAAGAATCAGGGTAATATAGCGAGTGTTGTCGCATCGAATGTTTTGGATGCTGGGGAGGGCCTGACCGCGGCTGTCTCCTTCCCGACGGGTTATATATCAACTAACGCGATAGCTTCGAATAGTGGTGATTATTCGGGAATTTCAGTTTCAGCCGGTCAGGGCTGGTTGTTTTTTATCGGCATCTTCGCCCTCTTCGGAATCATATTTGTTGTGGCGATAATAAAGCAGATCGTTCCCGCTCTATTCTATAAAAAGCCCAAACCGGTTGTCCCTTGGGCCTTAAGAGGTAAGCCGGTCGTGGTCGAATATACCCCGCCGGCTAACCTGCCGCCGATTGAAGTCGGGACGATCTTGGACCGGAAAGTCGACCTGACGGATATCTCCTCAGTCATAGTGGATTTGGCGGTTAAGGGCTATCTTAAGATAAAATATATCAATAAAGAGATTCCATTTTGGCCTGACAAGAAAGATTACCAGCTAGTTAAGTTAAAAGATGGCGCCGATCTGGTTCACCCTGCCTATCAAATTATTTTCGACTACCTCTTCTCCGGCCGCGATGAGGTGACGCTGTCTGACCTAAAGAACAGCAGTTCCTATCAATCGGCTAAGCTGAAAGACCTGATCAAGGATACGCAAGACCATCTCCATGATGAGGGCTACCTGCCGATGACGAGCCAAAGCCTTAACGCAATCAGAGTGGGGATGTCGATTGCAATCTTCTTCCTGCTTCAGCTCTCTCTTAGTTTTATCGCCGGGCCGATTTTTCCGCTCGTGATTATTATCGCCGTTGGCTCAATCGGTACGGTTAACAGGTATTTTTCTTCGAAATTAACACCGATGGGTTTGGATGTACTTTATAAGATTCTTGGTTTCAGGGATTTTCTCCGTCTCACCGAAACTGACCGGTTGAAACTTTTGAACGCGCCGAAACTTGAGCCGCAGATTTTCGAAAAGTTTTTGCCCTATGCCATGGTCCTGGGTGTTGAGAACGAATGGGCTAAGCAGTTCGAAGGCATTTATCAAGGTAGCCCGATCTGGTACGAAGACACGGTCAATCATAACTTAGCCTTCAACGCTCTTATTTTGAATAACAGCCTCAACTCTTTCGGCAGCAGTTTTAATAAATCTTTTAGCGTGCCGGCTAACAAATATGGGAGCGGCTTTGGCGGCGGAGGCTTTGGCGGCGGAGGATTTTCGGGCGGCGGCTCGGGCGGCGGCGGGGGACACGGCTGGTAGAGATTCATCAGCGCTCTTGCGGATTAATAATATTGGTTCTAATATACACAGCGCATGAAAAATAAACTTGTGGTGGTCTCTTTGGGCGGCTCGATTGTCGCGCCTGACGGCATCGATGCTGATTTTCTAAAAAAGTTCAACCGCTTTATTCGCGGGTTCGTTAAAAGGGGTTATCAATTTGTGATTGTTGTTGGCGGGGGCAAAATTTGCCGCCACTATCAAGATGCCGCTTCGAAAGTTATGGGCAAAGTCTCAGATGAAGACCAAGATTGGCTTGGCATTCACGCCACTCGTTTAAACGCTCAGCTGTTGCGGACGATTTTTAAAGATATCGCGAATCCGGTCTTATTCGATCACGCCGGCCGTTTTCTGAAACTTGAATATCCGGTTACGATTGGCGCCGGCTGGAAGCCGGGCTGGTCGACTGATTACGTCACGTCAGCCATCGCAGTTGAGTTTGGCGCCAAGATTATTGTAAACGCGGGCAAGCCGACGCATGTTTTTGATAAAGATCCGCATGTGCATAAAGATGCTAAGCACTTCGGCGCTCTAAGCTGGAAGGATTACCGGAAATTCATACCTAAAAAGTGGTCGCCGGGGCTCTCGAGCCCGTTTGATCCGGTGGGCGCCAAGCTTTGTGAGAAGGAGGGGATTAGGGTCGCTATCATTAATGGCAAGGATCTAGAGAATTTCAAAAAGGTTATAGAAGGCAAAGACTTTGTCGGCACGATTATATCTTAATGCGGAGGGCAGTGGACGATGTTAGAACCTATTGGCAGACTACTACGGAGAGGTTTTTCATACCAAGTTTATCAAACAGAGTATTCGTTTGAATAAAAAAAGCGTGAACTGGTCACGCACCGCAAGAGCGGATTTATTTGAACGGATTGAATCGGTCAAGGAACTTGAGGAATCTTTCCAGCTTGTTACGAGGTCCGAAAGTTGGAACATTGTCCAGATGCCGGCTGGCTCCGCTCAAGGCTCTCGGACAGGCGAGCATTCGACAGTGGAGGTTATGGAATCCCTGCTGTGTTACACTCTCGTGGTTGTGGCAAACCATATCGGTAATACCAGCTCCTCCACGATGTGGAGGACAAATCTTGTCTTGAGTCATTGTCACTCCACCCGGTAATATTGAAACACAAATATATTATTACGTCAATTGCGGAGAGGGAGAGATTCGAACTCTCGATACCTTGCGGTATACAGTCTTTCCAGGACTGCCAATTAAACCACTCTTGCACCTCTCCAGATAATTTGTAATGTGCGCATCGATTTTTCGTATCAAGCAGTCTAGCTTTCGTCCTCGCCGAAAGTTCGGACTGTCTGATCGAAGTAAACCACTCTTGCACCTCTCCAGATATCTGCGGTAGATGATATATTTAATTAGGTCATCTTTCAAATTAATAATAAATAGAAGATAAAAATTAGATAAAATCCGGCGAGTTTATTCACGTGAGGAGTTCTTGATGTTTTGGTATAGTCTCGACATGAAAAAAATGTTTTTTGTGTTCGGCTCAGCCTTATTAGTTTTGGCAGCGGGAATATTTTCGCCGAGGGCGGGAGCAACGTACCGATTCTCAGACTATCAAGGTCGTCCGCCGATTCATGTCTACGGGTCTTCGTCGCCAGCGCCGAGCGGCATGACTCCGGATCAAATTAAAGCGGCTTATAATTTGCCCGCGACTGGCGGCCATGGAACGATTGCGATTGTTGGCGCTTATGCCGATTCAACAATCGAGAACGATTTGAATGTTTTTAGTCGTAAATTCGAATTGCCGTCTTGCACGGTTAAGAATAAATGCTTGGAAGAGCATAAGATGAGCTCGGCGGTTAAATATGACAGCGGGTGGGCCATGGAAACAAGCCTTGACGTCGAATGGGCTCACGCGATTGCGCCGAATGCCAAAATTTTATTGGTTGAGGCGACGACACCGAGCGGAGATAATTTGTTAAAGGCGGTTGATTATGCGGCTGGGCGCAAGGATGCGGTCGCAATTTCTATGAGTTGGGGCGGCGGAGAATTTCCTGAAGAGCTTTCTCTCGATAGTCATTTCATGAGCAAGTATGGCGCAATATTTTTTGCCTCGTCCGGCGATAATGGCGCTGGCGCTTCGTGGCCGGCGGCCAGCCCGAACGTGGTGGCAGTCGGCGGAACGCGCGTAGCACTCGATTCAAAAAATAGAGTTGTTTCAGAAACTGCTTGGGACGGCAGCGGTGGGGGAATAAGCGCGTACGAAAAACAGCCGGGCTATCAGACAGCGTATTCGATCTCCAAAGCCGGCGGCATGCGCGCGATTCCCGATGTCTCGTACGACGCCGATCCTCAGTCAGGCTTCCCGATCTATAAGAGCACGTTGAGCGGTAAGGGTGTCTGGTATAAGGTCGGTGGCACTTCAGCCGGCGCGCCGCAATGGGCCGCGATACAATCGCTGGGCCTGTCCGCAGCTAACTCTAAATTCTACGCTGACAAAGCATCGGCCTCGGTGGGCAGCTTTTTTCGCGACATCACTTCCGGCCAGAACGGCAATTGCGTTTATTTCTGCACCGCCCGGAAACATTATGATTACGTGACGGGCCTGGGTAGCCCGCTCACGATTAATTTCTAATTGACAGATGCAACTCAGTTGCTTTAGCATTTAGCTATGCGCAAAACCAGACTTAGCTTAGAACTAAATAGAATTTTTCGATCGAATCAGAAGCCGCTTACTGTGGCGGATATTTTGGTGATTTTAAAAAATAAGAAAATGCGGCCGAATAAAACGACCGTCTACCGCCAGCTTGAGAAGATGGCTAAAAATAAAGAGCTCGACCATGTTCATTTTGAGAAACGGGGACTGGGTTATGAAAAGGCGCGCGAACATCACCACCATCTGATTTGCGAAAACTGTGAGGAAGTTGAAGATGTGGTTATAAAAAACGAAAGCCGGATATTAAATAAACTTTTCAGTCGAAAAGGTTTTCAAGCTAAAGAGCATCACTTAGAAGTTTTTGGATTGTGCGCGAATTGCAATAACAAATAACTTATAACAGATAACTGATAACAACATGGCAAAGAAATATATAATTGGAGCGATTCTGGTAATAGCTGTGTTAGCTGGGGGATTGTTGTTGATTAGAAGTAATAATCAACAAGTGGTTCAGTCGTCGAAATTTCAGGTGGCCGCGAGTTTCTACCCCCTCTATTTTTTTACAAGCCAAATCGCGGGGGACAAGGCTCATGTGATTAATATTACGCCGGCAGAAGCTGAGCCGCATGACTATGAGCCGACCGCGCAGGATATTGTAGACATTCAAAATAGCCAAGTTCTGATATTGAACGGCAATTTAGAACCATGGGCTGCCAATGTGGTCGCCGGTTTGGATTCGAAAAAAACTTTGATAATAACGGCAGGCGAAAATTTAACAACGCAGACAGTCGAGGAGGATGGCAAAAACATTATTGATCCGCATATATGGCTTAGTCCGCGGCTGGCTGAGAAAATGGTTGATAACATTGAGGCAGGCTTGGCCAAAGTTGACTTAGCTGACGCGGATTATTTTGCCGCTAATGCTTCAAATCTTAAAATTCAATTAGCCCAAATCGATTCTGAATATATGGCCGGCTTAAAAGACTGCGTGCAGAAAAATATCGTAACCTCTCATATTGCTTTCGGATATCTGGCAGCCCGTTACGGCCTAGTTCAGGTCTCTGTTTCTGGTCTATCGCCGGACGCCGAGCCGTCGGCAAAACAATTGGGCGCGATTGCAGATTTTGTTAAAAAGAACAACATAAAGTATATCTTTTTTGAAAGCTTGGTCAGCCCAAAGCTTTCGGAAACGATTGCGAATGAAACCGGCGCCAAGACCTTAGTTTTGGATCCAATTGAGGGTCTTACGCCCGACGAGGTGTCTAAAGGCCAGAACTATATTACAATCATGAGGAGCAATTTAGTTAATCTTCAGCTCGCGCTGGAATGTAAATAAGAATGCCAGAAATAGAAAATATTGTGGAAGTGAAAGATCTGTCTTTCTCGTATGACAGCGAGCGGGTTTTAACGAACATTAACTTAAATATTCCGCGCGGAGATTTTTTAGGAATAATCGGGCCCAATGGGGCAGGCAAGACGACGCTGCTTAAAATCATGCTCGGACTTTTGCATCCGCAGAAGGGATCAATCAAGCTCTTCGGCCAAGACGTTTCAGATTTTAAAGATTGGGCCAAAATCGGCTATGTACCGCAAAAGGTGACCAATTTCGACGCTAATTTTCCGGCGACAGTCCAGGAAGTCGTGCTGATGGGCCGCTATGCGCGCCGGGGCCTCTTCAAAAAAGTTACCGCCGAAGACCGGGCCATCGCTAAGTCATCCTTGGAGCAGGTTGAAATGTGGGCTTATCGGGACAAGCTGATCGGCGATCTCTCGGGCGGGCAGCAGCAAAGAGTTTTTATCGCCCGCGCCTTGGCGACCAAGCCGGAAATTATATTTTTAGACGAACCCACAACCGGCGTTGATCAAAAAACTCAAGATGAGTTCTATAGGATTCTTAAAAAACTGAATCAAGATTTTGGCCTGACCCTGGTCTTAATCTCGCACGATGTCGAAGTCGTAATGAGCGAAGCGAAACACATTGCTTGCATCGACCGGAAATTAATCTGCCATTTGCCGCCCTCCGAACTGGCAAAAGATGCCGAACTGAGCCGGCTTTTCGAGGGCGAGGCGAAAATTATAACTCATGGCCATGGACACTAATCTTTTTTCGGCAATTACATCCCTCTTCCAATACGGCTTTATGGTCCGGGGTCTGGAGGCGGGCGTGATCGTGGCGGTTATCGCTCCTTTAATTGGTATTTTTTTAGTTCTCCGGAGATATTCTTTGATCGCGGATACCTTGTCTCATGTTTCTCTGGCGGGAATCGCGCTGGGCGGGCTGCTGGGCTGGAATCCGATCGTGACCGCGATTGGCACCACGCTCGTGGCCTCCCTTGGCATTGAAAAATTACGGACTTCGAGGAGAGTTTACGGCGAATCAGCTTTGGCGCTGTTCCTTTCCGGCAGTTTGGCGCTGGCGGTCGTCATACTCAGTCTCGAACGGGGATTTAATACCAATTTGTTTAACTATCTTTTCGGTAGCATTGTGACCGTGACACAGCTCGACGTTTATATCATAGCGATCCTGGCGATAGTCGTGCTCTCGGCCCTGATACTTTTCTACAAGGAGCTGGTTTATATTACTTTTGATGAAGAGGCAGCCAAAGTCTCCGGACTGCCGACTAAGTTTATCAATACGGTTTTGATCCTGCTTTCCGCGCTCACAGTTTCTCTAGCCATTCCGATCGTCGGCGTTCTCTTAATCGCCGCCTTGATTGTTATTCCCATTGTGATTGCGCTTCAATTTAGGCAGAGTTTTGCTAAAACAATTTTGACGGCTGAAGTGGTTTCTATTTTCTCGGTTTTGTCGGGCATAATAATTTCATATTTCTTTGACCTCGCAACCGGCGGCACAATCGTACTCCTTATGCTCGCTATTTTTGGCGTGGTTTTGGTTTGGAAAAGATAGGCTATCAGAAGCTAGCCTCGCCCGCCCTCATCCCATTCCGGGAAACACAATAATTTCTTGCTAGAAATTTTGTTTTTGCTCACCCATCTTCACGGGCTTGCGCAGATTCCCTTCATGGAACAAGGTCGGGCTTGTCTACAGAGCCGAGAACCTGGTTTTCTCCCGAGGATATCCGCGGAGCCGGGTAGGCGAGCGAAAGGCAAGATCTGAGCCCCAGATCTCTGCCGGTATCCGAGCGGGGAGAAGCAGGTTCGGAGGTGGGGGAGAGGCTGTATAGCGAGGGCGCAGAAATGTATTTCTGCTATAATTAGTGGAAACCCAGAGAACCTAATGAATAAATATCTAAAAAAGACTCTGCAGATTTTAATAGTTTTCGTGGCTTATTTTATCACGGCTAAAATTGGTCTGAGCTTGAAGCCAGTTTCCGGTTTTGCGACTTTGGTTTGGCCGCCGACCGGAATTGCTCTGGCCGCGCTTCTTTTCTGGGGCTATGAAATGGCAATCGGAATTGCTCTGGCCGCCTTTTGCGTTAACTTTTTCATTATTGGGGGGCCGATTTTGGCGGTATTGGGCATAATGATCGGGAATACTTTAGAAGCAGTGGTGGGAGTTTACCTTTTGAATAACGTCGCCAAGTTCAACAAATCCATGGACCGGGTATCGGATGTGATTGGGTTCGTTGTTTTTGGTTCCGTCATCGCCACCCTCATCAGCGCAACTTTTGGCGCAACTTCTCTTTTGATCAATCACGCCCTAACCGCCTCGTATTCAGATACTTGGCTAGCCTGGTGGATCGGTGATTCTTTGGGGGTCCTGGTAGTCGGTTCATTCATTTTGGCATGGTCAAAAAGGCTGGATATTAAATTCGGTCTTGAGGAGGTCGTTGAGTTCATTCTGCTCATTGTATTCTCGATTCTGCTCAATCTGGCGATATTTACTAATTTGCTTGTGATCGGCGGCGGCAGAATTTTATCTCTTAATTATCTTCTCGTTTTGCCGATTATTTGGGCCGCGACCAGGTTTAAGCAGCGCGGCGCGACTCTGGCAGTTATCATCACCGATGTTATCTCAATTTTTGGCACGGCGCAGGGAACGGGGCCGTTTTCCGACAATGACTTGAGCGCTAATTTACTGGAACTGGAAATATTTATTTTTATTATCGCAACGGTTGGATTAATTATTTCATCAGCCAAGGCTGAGGTTGATAACGCTCAAAGACAATACAGGCAGTTGAACGAAGAATTGGAGAAAAGGATCGATGAAAGGACGTCTCTCTTAAATGAGGCGCAGAAAATAACCCGCATGGGGAGCTGGGAGTGGTATATCGACGAAGACCGAATAATCTGGACCGATGAGCTCTATGAAATTTTTGGAGTAGAACGCGGTACGCGCCTAACTTATGATAGCTTCCTCAGTTACATCGACCCCGAAGACCGGATAAGAGTTGAGGCCGTTCTGCAAGAGTCGATCCGCACCCGAAAACCCTTCGAGGTTGAATATCGGATCGATCGCCAAGATGGGTTGAAAAAGACGGTGAGCACCCGAGGCGGCTTTGTGTTTGATAAAAATGGCCAATTTACCAGAATGCGGGGAATTGTGCAGGATATCACCGATGTTAAAGATACTCAATCGAAGCTGGCCAGGAGGAACGAGGAGTTGGAGAAGCTTAATAAGTTTATGATCGACCGAGAGAGCAAAATGGCTGAACTTAAAAAAGCCATTGCGGATTTGCAGGCTAAGACCGGAAAATAGTTATTAGCTCAGCTCGTCTTTCTTGCTTTTGATGAAGCTGCGGAAATTTTCGATAAATTGAATAAAGATCTGGAACGGCAGTTCGATTACCAGATTAAAGATCACGACTAAGACATTCAACTTATTTAAAGTTGCGAGCCCCCACTTGCCGACGGTGATGAAAGGAAGCGCGATGACGTCGATCACAAAACCGGTCACTTTAGGCTGGCCCTGTTCCATGCTGATTTCTTTAGCGCGGTTGTGGACCTTGACGCCGGTTGCCGCGACGAGCGAGGTAAAGAAGGCGAAAATTGCGATGTTGGCAGGTGTAAATTTAAGGTCGTTATAAAGGAATTTCGCCAGCCAGTCGAAAACATAGAAGAAGATGACTAGATAGAGAATGTTGATAATCATTCGGGTCAGCCATGTTTTCTTTTTGGGGATAATGATACTGAAACCTTTCCGTTCGTCGCCATAGCAAATATTCTCGACAGCTTTTACGACCAGCTCCTCGTTATCTTCCGACGGCATTTTGATCGAGAGCACAATGACGAGCATCAAAAGGGCGGGGACGATGATGTTAATAAGGGTATTGCCGAATGAGGCGTTATTCTCGGCTGAGAAATGGATTGGGTAGTGGAAAAAATCTGCGATGCTGTTGCCGAAAGCGCCCAATGACCCGGAGTCGATCGGGTATTCAACCGCCAGAGCGACTAGTATTTTGGACAGGAAGATCGAGAGGACGCTGAAGAAGGCCAGGCGGTTCAGCCTCGATCTTTCGCGGTCGTAGCGGACCGCATAAACTTTCTTAATCTCATGTTCGAGCTCTTCGGCATGCTCGAAGGTTGACTCAAATTCCTCGACCGGTTTCTTTTCTTCGATGATGTCGCCGATGAGATAAAAGATAGTATTGTATTTCTGGCAGACTTTTAAGAAATACTTTTTGAGAGGATGCTTAAGATGAGCCGAAATGGCGTCTTTGATTTCACCGAGGCTGGCTGCGAATGGGGAAATCTGATCGGCTGATAAACTATGCCAATCGGGCCGGATAAATTTGAGGAGGCGATAATTGAGCTGGTCTTCGTCGATGCGAAGGAGCGCGCGCTGGACGCCGATAAAGAGCTGAAGATTAATATCGTTCTCGGAAAGGGTAGCGCCCGAGATAATTAATTTTTCCTTGATAGAAAAAAACATCGTTTCGGCCATCAAGTTTTCTTTAAGCGGCGGGAAGAGGCACTCCTCAATCGCATTAATGACGAGTTTGGTCAGCCATTCTTCAAGTTCGGCCTCGCGCTTATTGCGGGCGGCCTTGAGCTCACGGAGGATCGCAACAAAATTATTGATAATGTGGTCAACCTCCTGGATCTTGGCCTCGGGAACCGAGTCGTTCGGCAGGCGGCCGGACCGGATGATTTCCTTGATGATGCCTTCGCCAATGTTGCCGCTAAAATCTTTAAAGAAGAACCGGCGCCTGAAGACGCGATCGATAAAGCTCTTGCGGAGGAGATGCTCTTCTTTGTAGTCGATAAAACCGCGGACGCGTTCATAAAAGGCCGCGACTTTGGCCGCGATTTCGTCAACATGGATTTTGGGCGCATCTTCTCTCGGCTCAACCGCCTCAAGGTAGCCTCTATAGTTTTCAACTAACTTTTTAATGGGGGGATTCATTAGGTCTTAAGCTTATATTCTACCAAAAAAGCCCCTGCGGGCATATGAATAACACTACCTTATTTTTCGGGACTTGTCCATTCGCTAGGGAAAGATGGTTTTTGCGCCTCCAAAATCCAATCCCAACTTTGTTGCGCCCTCGCTATATCATCTCTCTTACCACTCGCCACCTTAGTCGTCGCCTTAACACAAGATTTTCCG
>CAZXPC010000003.1:0-85156 GCA_964643135.1 uncultured Candidatus Saccharibacteria bacterium
AAAATTTCTAGCAAGAAATTATTGTGTTTCCCGGAATGGGATAAGGGAGGGCGAGTTATTTTTTGATCTTTTCGATCTTATTAAAATCAGTGCGGATGTGTTTATTAATAAGAATCTGCTGAAAGATTGAGAAAACGGTGCCGGTTAACCAGTAAAGAGCGATGCCGGCCGGCAAATGATACAAAACAACCAGCGTTAGTATCGGAGACATAAAAGCCATATTTTGGCCCATTTTGTCGGCGGCGCTGGGAACGTCGGTTTTGGGGGTTTTAACAATAGCTAGCCGGGCCTGGACATATTGCAAGGCGGCGGCGAGGACAACTATCACGAGGTTCGGAATTAAAAGATCGATGCCGACGAAAGTATTGTTGATTTCCCCGGGTTGAGGAATGAATGAGTAAAGAGACTTCAGCGCGTCAGCTGAAAAACCTCCTTTAAAAACGCTGTAGAGAGCGATTAAGACCGGTAGCTGGAGCAAAAGCAGAAAAATCGGCGTCATCGGGTTCACCCCGTGTTCTTTATAGAGAGCCATCATTTCTTGGGACTGTTTGGCCCGGTCTTCTTTATGAGTTTCTTGGATCCTTTTAATGTGGGGCTGGAGAGCCTGAATCACTCTTTGGTGTTTGGCGGTTTTGTAAAAAATTGGGAAAAGAATGAATCTGATAATGAGGGTCAGGAATATGATCGACAGCCCCATGCTGTGGAAAGTGGCAAATTCGTAAAGAACTGCCAAAAGATTGAGGAGGGGCTGATATAATATTATGTTAAAAAGTTCGAGCATATTTTTCTAATATATTTTTTAAATCTTTTTGGTTGAGAGGAATCACAGCCGGCTCGAGCGTGATCAAAATATCTTGGCCGCGGCCGGTAGTCTTCAAAAGGTCAGAATCCTTAAAGAAGTTGAAGACGGTTCTTTTGAGTTTGTTCCGCAGAACTGCGGTTTTGAAGGCCTTGGCTTTAAAGTTAACCCCTAAACGATTGAAACCCAGCCCATTGGGAGCGACACGGACTGTTGCGTGAGCGTCCCTAAGGATTACCTTTGTTGTTTTGGGCAAGAGCCCAATCGGGACCTTAAGCCGCTTCGGGAGCATGGTGTTAAACCGAGAGCTTCTTCCTCCCCTTGACCCGCCGGCGCTTCAAAACTGCCCGGCCTTTGGCGGTTTTGGACCTGACCAAAAAACCGTGAGTTCGAGCTCTTTTCTTCTTCTTAGGCTGATAAGTTCGTGACATAGTTTCTATATTATATTGTATTTTGTTTTTTGTATATAGTCCGGCTTAAAATCGTATGTCCACAGCTTATCAACATGTTACTAAACCTGTGGATAGTTGCTCTGCGGGGGAGAGAAGAGTAAGCTAGGGTTAGATTATGGTAATACCAAACAATGAATTATGGGAGTTAGTATTATCTGAATTGGAAATCCAAGTCTCTCGGGCTAACTTTTTAACTTGGCTCAAAAATAGCCGTCTTTTGAAGGTTGCTGAGGGCGAGGCGGTCGTCGCTTTGCCGAATCACTTTGCCAAGGAATGGGTTGAAGCTAAGTACAGCAAAATGATCTTGGGCCTCATCCGGACTCACGATGAATCTGTAAAAAAAATTGACTACCTAGTCGAGGGAACTTTGATTAAAGCTCAAAAAGCTAAAACAGAGTCGGCCGCCAGAGAATCTGCCGGGAATGCTGAAGAGAAAAAGCAGCTGGTTTTTCAAGAAATGAGGCTCGACCCGGAAACCAATCTAAATCCGCGCTACACTCTTTCCTCATACGTAGTCGGCTCTTCTAACCAAATGGTTTTTTCGGCTGCGACCGGCATCTTGAACAGCGTCGGCACAAAATACAACCCGCTTTTCATATATGGCGGCGTGGGCCTGGGGAAAACCCACCTGATCCAAGCTCTGGGTAATGAGATTAAGCGCCTTTATGAGGGTAAGGTTAAAGTTAAGTATGTCACTTCAGAGAAGTTTACGTCAGACGTAGTCTGGGCGATCAGAAACCACCGCATGGAAGATATAAAAACGATGTACCGCTTTGTTGATGTGCTGATTATTGACGACATTCAGTTTATCGGCGGCAAGGAGAAAACCGAAGAAGAATTTTTCCACACCTTCAACGCTCTTTATGAAGCCAATAAGCAGATTATTATCTCCTCCGACAGGCGGCCCGAGGCAATTCCAATCTTGGAAGAGCGCTTGCGCAGCCGGTTTAAGATCGGCATGACTTGCGATATCGGCTACCCGGACTACGAAACGCGCGTGGCGATCATAAAAAACAAATTACAAGAAAGGTCTTCTAATTTTAGCGAGGAGATAATCGATTTGATCGCGCGACGGGTGCAGAGGAACATCAGAGAAATCGAGGGAATTCTGACTAAAATGATCTTCCATGAGTCTAACTCCGCCAAACCGCTTGATATGGAGTCGGCTGAGAAAATTATCGCCGAGATCAGCGACCGGGTAGCGACTAACATCAATCCCAATCAGGTTATTTCAGCGGTAGCCAAGTTTTTTGATGTTTTGGACAGTGATATTGTCGGCCGCTCCCGCAACAAAGAACTGATCGAGCCAAGGCAGGTTTGCGTCTACATGCTCCGCGATATGCTTAATATGTCATATCCTTTTATTGCTAAGAAGATCGGCAACCGAGACCATACCACCGCGATTTATTCGTATAAGAAAATCCACGAAGAAATCAATAGAAACCCAGCCTTAAGCCAAAAAATAGCCGGCATCAAAGACGAGCTAGCTAAATTAGGGACGTAAAAGCGGGGGGGCTTGATCCGGCCCATGTTAATAACTCTGTGGAAAAGGGTCGAAATGCGGCATGAATAAGTTCTTAGAGAATAGTGGATAAAATTGACTGATAAAAAGGGTGTGAAAGTTATCCACCGATGCACCCACATGTTCTTAAAAATATTTTTCTTGTTCAAAACTCATAAAAGCTTGCTGATATTGGGTTTTTGGGCGCGAACAAAAGTTCTCCACAGTTTATACAGTACTAACAACAGTAATTTATATATAGATATATTAGAATACTATTAATGAAAATAGTCATACTTAGAAATAATTTAAAGAATGGTTTGGATATGGTCAGCCGTGCAGTCGGAGTTAATTCAAACTTGCCGATAATATCAAACGTTCTTATTAAGACTTCAGAAAATAAAGTTAAGATTCTGGCGACCAACTTGGAGGTTGGCATAACTGCGGTTGTCTCGGCTAAGGTTATCGAGGACGGCGGAGTAACCATCCCCCACGCGGTTTTGTTGTCTATTGTTAACAATATTTCGAGCGAGAGAATTAATTTGGAGGTAAAAAATAACAATTTAATTATCGAAACCGATAATTACGAGGCTTCAATACAAGGCATCGCCGAGAGCGAATTCCCAATTATTCCAAAGCTAAAAGATGAAAAAAATTATGTGGAGATAGGCCGGGAAGAGTTGGCTGAATCGCTTTCGAAGGTAATCATCGCGGCCGGGTTTAGCGATTTGAGGCCGGAAATCAATGGAGTTTTGATGGTAGCCGAGTCCGGCGCGATTAAGCTAGTTGCGACCGACAGTTTCAGGCTGGCCGAAGCAAAGATAACCCGCGGTTTCAAGAATCACCTGGCCGAAGGCGTTAAGGCGATAATTCCGCTTAAGACAGCCGATATCTTGCTAAAATTGGCCGGAGACAAAATGGGCGGCGAGAGCGTATCCGTCTATCTTGAGAATAATCAACTCTTGGTGAGGAGCGAAGGGGTAGAGGTGATCTCGAGGCTGATCGACGGTAAATTTCCCGACTACGAGGCGATAATCCCCAAAACCCTGAACACAGAAGCGACGCTAAGCCGAGAAGAGCTTGTGAATGCCCTAAAATTAGCCAGCTCATTCGCGTCGCGCGTCAAAGATGTTAAATTACGGGTCAAAGAAGGAAAAGTGATCGAAGTTTATTCCAGCGATACAGCTTTGGGGGAAAATAAATACTTGATACCCGCCAAAATCAACGGGTCGGCTTTTGAGGCGACCTTCAATTTAAGATATTTAACAGAAGGGGTTAAAGCGGAGGAATCTGATCAGGTATTTTTGGGCGTAAATGAAGACAATCGGCCGGCGGTTTTGAAAACGCCGAACAATCAGAATTACTTCTACATTCTGATGCCCGTCAAGGCTTAAACAGAAACTAGTGATAGAGGATGATATCTTTGCTCGCGGTGCTACTATCGTCGGCGGCTTTAATAGTTAGGAGGTTTTGGGGGTTAAATGAGGCGGGAGAGAATTGGATTGAGTAACTATAAAGAGGGCTGCCGTTTCCAAGGCGGGTATCAATTAAGGCGCCGTTAAAATAGAGTTCGATCTTGGAAATCGGCGTTGAGCCGGTGACGTCGGCGTTTACGGAAATTTGCGAACCGCTGACCGTGTCCCCGTTCTGCGGAGATTTGATGGTTATTTGTAGGTTGCCTTGAGGAGTGATGGTATCGTAAGACGGCGGCGGAGCAGCCGCGAACTTGCTTGGGTCAACCGAGTTGGTTGTGAGCCAGAGTTTAACGCCGTCTTCCCAGTTTTGATATTGAGGATCATTAAGGCGGTTTAGATAATAAAGGAGGTCGTGATATTGGCCATTTGGGTCGGTTACGAGCTCGCCTCTTACGGTTGGGTTTTCGACTTGAATTGGATCGGGCGGAGTAAAGGTTTCGTTTGGGAATTTGTTGGTTGCTAAAGCCTGAGAGATAAAGTCGTGCCAGATCGGAACGGCGGCCAAAACGCTGCCTGCTTTACTTTTAAGCGGCTCGCGGTGATTGTTGCCCGCCCAAACGCCGACGACTAAGTTGGGCGTGAAGCCCATGGTCCAAGCGTCGACAAAGTCGTTGGTCGTACCGGTTTTAAGAGCGATCTGATAGCCGGGCACCTGAGTTAAGTTAAGATTGGTGTGGAAAAGGCCGGATCTAAGATTAGTATCAGACAGGATGTCGTCGATTAACCGAGGGTACTGAGGATCAACGACTTTTTCGCTCTGATCTTGGTATTCCTCAAGCGTATTTCCATCCTTGTCCTCAATTTTAAGAATACTGGTCGGAGTGTTTTTGGTTCCTTCGGTGGCGAATACGCCATAGGCGCCCGTCATATCTAGCAGAGTTACTTCTCCTCCGCCCAAAACGAGCGATAACCCGTAGCGGTTAGGATCGGTTAGGGTCGAGATGCCGAACTTGGTGGCGTTATCGATCGTGTTTTTAACACCGGCCAGATAGAGGGTTTTTACTGACGGTACGTTTCGGGAACTGGCTAGAGCGTCCTTCAATTTAATAGGGCCCAAAAATAGACCGTCGTTGTTGTTAGGCGCGTAGCTATTATCCGGATTGTGAGTGGTATCGAATTCGGTTGGGGTATCCCACACAATCGTGTCTGGGGTGAGTCCTTTTTGGAAAGCCGTAAGATATGCAAAAGGCTTGAAGGTCGAGCCGGGTTGTCTGAGACCCTGGGCAGCTACGTTAAAGTTGCCTTCATTAGCCAGGTCGAAATAGTCGGCTGAACCAACCATAGATAAAATTTGGCCGGTTTTGGGATCGATTGCGACCAGGGCTCCGTTGGTTCCTCCATAAAGGCTGGTATTGCGGGCTACGCCGTTCTTAACGGCTTTTTCGGCGATTTGTTCAAGGTCCCAATCCAAAGTTGTAGTAACCCGCAAGCCCGCGGTCCGCACATAATCCTCGCCGTATTTAGAATTTAAATAATCTTGGACATAAGTTACGAAATGCGGCGCCTTGATGCCTCCGCTCGATCTGTCTTGAAATTGAATTTTTTCATTTTGAGCGGCTTTTAACTGGGCACTGGTTATGTAGCCCAACTCATTCATTCTTTTTAAAACAAAGTTTTTGCGGCTCATCAGTTCGTCGACGTGGCTGCCGTAGGGAGAGTAATAACTGGGCGCATTAGGCAGAGAGGCCAAGAGAGCGGATTGGGCCAGGTCTAAGTCCTTAGCGTGAATCCCGAAGAACGTCGAAGCCGCTGATTCGATGCCGTAAGTATTCGATCCGTACGGAATTTGATTGAGATAGAGATCCAGAATCTGATCCTTGGTGTAGATCTTGTCCAGGCGAATTGCGAGCAGCAGCTCTTTAAGCTTTCTGATAATTGTCCGGTCGTCGGTCAAAAAGGCCTTTTTGGCGAGCTGTTGAGTAATGGTTGAGCCGCCCTGGAGAGCCTTGCCTCGGGTGATGTCGACGTAAATAGCACGGAGAATTCCCCTCCAGTCAAAAGCCGGCTCAGTGTAGAAAGAAGCATCTTCTACGCTAATAGTCGCATTTTTAATCGACTGGGGTATTTCGGCATCGGAAACGGTAGTTCTCTTTTCTTCACCGTGGATCTCATAAAGGAGGGTTGCGCCGGTTCGGTCGTATATTTTGGTCGACTCGATGACTTGCCGGTTGTTGATCTCTTCAACCGAAGGGAGACTGGACGAAATATAAAGAAACAAAGAAAGGCCGGCGACCGCCGAAATGATTAATGCTATACCGCACCAGAAAAAGATTCTTTTTAATTTTTGAGGCATAAAGTACCAAAGAAGGCGGGTCAACCGCCTTTTAAGTATATAACATATATATTGCCTACTGCCTATTATTCATCCTCATCCCCCTCCAATGCCCACCCCGAGCGCTCATCGTCATCTTCTTCATCGAATAAAGACTCATCGTCATCTTCTTCATCTTCGTCAGTCGAGCCGTCAGCATCTTCCTCCTCGAGTGATTCGCCCTCGCCGAATTCATCGTCTTCTTCCAGTTCGTCTTGATCGGTTTTCAGCGACTTGGTTTTCTTCACCTCCTTTTTTATGGCCATTTTTTAAAAGTGGTTATTTTTACGCAAATTATATTCAAGAACACTTCTCTGTCAAGGACTGCTGACTAGTTGGGGCAGGGTGCGGCCGCAGAGATCGTTTATCTTTTTTAGCGTCAGCGGGCCGACGTAGCCCGTTGCGGGCAGGCTGTTTAGAATTTGGAAACCGACCACAGCTGATCTGGTGCAGGTGCCGAAAGAGCCGCTCACCGGACAGTCATGAAGATCGGAACCGGCTGGGGGATAAGAACCAGCCTGGGCCAGAGCCAACTGCAAAGCCAGGACGCTTGGGTTGTGTCTAACTCCCGCTCCGAATTCGTCCCGCCAGACATAATTGCCGGGCGAGGGCTGTTTGTCCGGCCAGAATTTATCTGCTTCGTTCCCAAAATATTTTTTAAGGCCCACATAAGTTTGATAGGCCAGTTCTTTTATCATCATCGGGCGCGTGGCTGGATTAGCCCAAGCGGCTTCATAGATATAGCCATATTCGATCAAGGTGCTGGCCACGGTTTCTTTAAGAGTTTTATCTTCTCCCATGGCGATGAGCCAGGGGTCTTCAATAATGCCTTTGGCTTCGAGGGGTTCGTTGTTAACGGCTAAAAATTGTTTTAAGGTGTTGAAAAAGCTTTTTGAAAGTTCAGAACTAGCCACGTAGTTGGGCATCTCTTTGGCGGCGGTATAAATAGTAAATCCGGAATATTTGCCGGTTTGATTTAAGCGTCTTCCGCCGTAATCGTTAAAGTGAATATGCAAAACTAAATTGATATTATTCTCATCCACCCATTTATTAATGCCGTAGAGTTTGATCGAGTTTTCGTCGCTCGCATAATTGTGGTCGATCGGGTCGCTGAAATTAACGCCGCTCGCGATTTCGGCGTTGGTGCGCTGAATCGCTTGGTCGCGGAAAGTCCGGATGGATCCGTCCTGGTCTTTCAGGTAGGAGGCAAAAGGTTCGAGGTAGCCTGAAACGTTTCGGGTAATAAATGTTTCAAAGTGGCTGTCGGCGCTTAAAATCTTAAAAAGAGCTTGGCCGACCTGCAGGTTCAAATCAGCCTCCTTCAGCCCTTGGAACTGCGTGCCTCCAGAAGCCGGGTTGTCATCGTGGCCCGGGACGATCAGCACTCTAAACTTGTGTTGGTTATAGATATCGAGAGCGGCCGAGTTGATGTCGGCAGCCAGCTGCGCATAATCTGGTTTAGTCAGGCTGGGGAAAAACCGAGGAATGAAAATAAAGGCTAAAAATAAAAAAATAGCAAAAGACATGAAACCGAGAAGCAAGAATCTTTGAAGAGTTATTTTCTTGGCTTTGATAAGCATGATTTTTAAATATCAAAGGAAGCTCTGAGCGCTATGGCTAATGCATCAAAGGCGTCGTCCGGCAGCGAACTGGCTTTTATGCCCAAATTGAGCGAGACGACTCTTTCCATAGATTTTTTGTCGCTTTGGCCGTAGCCGGAGACAGTCATTTTAATGTTATTCGGCGAGAACTCTTTGATGACGACGTTTGACTTGGCTAAGGCCAACATGATGGCGCCGCGGGCTTCAGCGACTTGAAGCGCAGTTTTCTTGTTGGTCGAGAAAAATAATGTTTCCAAACCGGCCGCGTCGGGCCTATACTTCTTGATTAATTTTCCCAGATCTTTATCAATCGCCAGCAGTTTTTCGCTTTGGCTAACTTTCCCGGTTCTGATTACGCCATAGTCAATTAAGCGAGTTTTGCCTTTGTTTTTTTCGATTACACCAAAGCCGACAATAGTTGTGCCTGGGTCAATGCCGAGAATGATCATTCTTTAATTATACGCGAATTATATATTTGAGTAGATTTCTTTAATGTCGCCTCTCTCTTCTAAGTCCTCGATTAGGTCAGCGATCTTGGCGCGAGCGCCTTCCGAAACTTCTTGTTTGTATTTGGGGATGTAGCCAGCTTCAGTCTTGTCGAAACTCCAAAGCAGGCTGCCTGGCGTGGCGAGTTTTATTGCGTGGTCGTTGAGGGTGATTTTAATTTCGTTTAGGGTTCTGGGCTTGTTGTCAGTGAGGCTTTCAATAATGATGCCGGCGCCTTCGGGGCCGTAGGCTTCGATTAAGACTTCTTCCAAATCGCCGCTTTCCTTAGCACGCTTAAGCGCCCGTTCTATATTTTCAGCGGGCATGTTTTCTTTTTTGGCCCGTTCGATGTGGCTGCGGAGAGTGGGGTTAAAGTCGGGATTAGGCTCTTTTTTCGCGGCCGCTGAAATTAAATTCGAAAGCTTCGAAAAAGTTCGCGCTTTAATTGCGTCGACCCTCCCCTTGCCTGTCTTTATCTGCGACCATTTATTGTGACCTGACATGTCTTGAACTATATCAATTTATTAAAAACTTACCAATCCAAGTTTCGACAGCCTTATTTGTGTTAAAATGATTTAAATGCCCATTGATGATTCTGATGTTACGCTAAAACTTAAACGCATTCAGCTTGAGGCGGAAGAACGCGAAGCCGAAAGGATAGCGGCTTCATACAACCTGCCCTATCTTTCAAGCGGTTCTTTGTCGCCTCAGCTAGAGGCTTTGCGGATGGTTTCCGAAACAGAGGCGCGGAACGCCAAAGCGGCGGCTATAAAGTTACAAAAAAAGGAATTGGTTTTGGTTGTAGAAAATCCCAAACTAGCGGCCACGGCTCAATTGATTGAACGGCTCCGCAATTCCGGCTATTTGATTAATTTATATGCAGTTTCTTTTTCAACTCTCAAGAGGCTTTGGGAGCATTACAGCGAGATTATTGAAACGCCGCACGAAATCACTTCGGAGATCGAAATAAGCAGTTCTGATTTTGCGAAAATCAACGGAGATATCAAAAACCTTGATAGTATCAGGGGGTACTGCGCGAAATTCGCTGGACTTTCCACGACCGATCTTCTTTCATTTATTTTCGGCGCCGCTATTGTTATCGGCGCGTCTGATGTTCACTTCGAGGCTGAGGAATCTTTGGTCAGGCTGAGGCTGCGAGTCGACGGAATTCTAAACGATATCTGCGAATTTCCGCTTGAGAATTATAAACAAGTTTTAAATCGAATAAAATTATTGGCCGGTCTAAAGATCAACATTACCGACAGTCCGCAAGACGGCCGATTTACGATTAAGGTTGGCAAAACAGAAGTCGAAATACGCGCGGCTATAAGCCCGTCTGAATTCGGTGAAGTTATTGTCATGAGAATTTTGAACCCGAATGAGATTGTTTTGAGTTTGGGAGAATTAGGACTCCGAAAAGACGACGAAGACGTTGCTCTCCGCGAAATTAAAAAACCAAATGGCATGATATTGGTTACCGGACCAACCGGCAGCGGTAAAACGACTACGCTCTACGCCTTTTTGAAGAAAGTTTCTAATCCGGAAATAAAAGTGATTACAATCGAAGATCCGATTGAGTATCGATTGGTTGGCATTGAGCAAACTCAAGTTGAGGCTAAGAGTGGCTACACTTTTGCGTCCGGCCTGCGATCTATTCTAAGGCAAGATCCGGACGTTATCTTAGTCGGTGAAATCAGGGATTTCGAAACGGCTGAAATTGCTATGAATGCGTCGCTAACCGGGCACCTCGTTTTCTCAACTTTACACACCAATAATTCAGTAGGTGCTATTCCGAGGCTGATTGATCTGGGGATCAAGCCTTCGATTATCGGCCCGGCGCTGACACTCATAATCGCGCAAAGGTTGGTGCGGAAAATTTGCCCATTTTGCCGCAAGCAATCCGAGACGACTCGGGATTTGAGCGCTAAAATAGCGAAGCTTAAAAAGACTTTGCCGACCAAGGTTCAGAATTATAACCCCACTGATGTGGTTTACGACGCGGTTGGCTGTGACAAGTGCCACGGCGGGTATAAGGGGCGAATTGGCATTTACGAGCTTTTGGAATTAACCGGAGAATACGAATCATTAATAAATAAAGATGCCACTGAATATTCAATTCGTGAATTTGCCTTGAAAAAAGGATTGGTTGAAATGCAAAAAGATGGAATTTTGAAAGTTTTGGCGGGGATGACAACGTTTGAAGAGGTGGAGAAGGCCACCGGTCCTCTCGAGTGGTAGTTAGCCCAGATGGGCGTGGTCGTTCCAGGTAACCAGTTTCCACTTATCGTCTTTCCATTCACAAAGAGTTATGCCGGTGTTGCTGGCTACAAAGAAGGCTGCAGATCTTTTTAGATGGTCGGGTTCCAGATTGTCTCCGAATTCCATGACACAAACTAAGGCCCGCAGGAATAATCCATGAGTTACAAGTAGAACATTTTCGCGGTCCGTCCCTTTTATGTATTCCAATGCTTTAATAGCCCGGGCGCGGAATTCAAAAAAAGTTTCTTCGTTGGAATGCCGGTAATTCGGGTTGTGCCAGTTGTCTCTAATGGTTTTTCTAATGGCGGTGATGGCGGGGTCAGCTTCTAATTTGCCAAGGATTTCGCTTGGACGCTTAATTTCCTGGAAAAGAGGAGAGGTTTCAACGGGTTTTTTAATTGCCAGACCGATTGTTTCGGCTGTTTGCTTTGCTCTTTGAAACGGGCTCGCTAAAATAGCGTCGATCGGAATTTTTGTGAAACGAGTCGCTATAAATTGGGCTTGTTTAAGACCGGTCGGCGAAAGGTTAGTTTCTGGATGCTGGTGCGTGCCGGCTTCGTTACCTTCACTTTCGCCGTGGCGGACTAAATAAAGTTTCATATGTCAAAATTATAACAGTATAGAAAGATATTCACAGTTGATCGCTGGTATTGTTATCAAAAAGGTATAGGATGGGGTTAAGAACTCAACCAATTTATTTTTGCAAAGCAACTAGCTTGATCTGATCTGCGAATGAAAAACGTAGGTCTGCGGGCAATTTCCTTTCGAGGGGAAGCATGCTCAACGCATTAATAAAAACGGTTGAGTTTAGAATTTTTCCGAGGAGTAACCCAGCCGGAGCCAAATTATCCGTTTACTAAGAAAGAATTCGCTGCCCGCAGGCCTACACTTTCTATTCCTTTATATCGGCTATATCCTAACATAGCGCCATACCCTTGTCAAGGGCTAGGCGGCCATTACCGATCTTCCTTCGAAACCCAATTTCCCCTTCGTCACCACAGATAATTTCTACTGAAATTTCTTCTTCTCGACGCCTTCGCGTCTCCGAGAGGCTCCTCAGAGCAAATTGGGTTTCTTCGTATGTCATGAATAAGCCCGACCTTGTTCCATGAAGGGAATCTGCGCAAGCCCGTGAAGACGGGTGAGCAAAAACAAAAATCTCAGCAGAGATTTATTGTGTTTCCCGGAATGGGATGAGGGAGGGCGAGTTTACCTCGAGTTTTACCGCTATTTAATCCCATGCGCCTGCGATTCCCGGTAACCCCCTTCGGTGATTCTTATAAATTCTGCATTTTTTTGGAAAGTATCGATATCCTTAGCGCCTAAGTAACTCATGCTCGATCGAAAGCCGGCGAGCGTGTCTTTTAAAATAACGGCAACGTCGCCTTTGAATGGCACTTTACCCGACTTTCCTTCCGGGGCGCGGTAAAGACCATCAGAAGTTTTGTGTTCTTTGCGGAGTTTGTCTTCGAAGCTCTCGCGTGAGGCTCCACCGCGATAAATTTTATAAGCTTGGCCGGAATCCATTATATACTCGCCTGGTGATTCTTTGGTGCCGGAGATAATACTGCCAACCATAACTGTGTTAGCGCCGGCAGCGATAGCTTTGGCTAAGTCTCCTGAGTTCCTTATGCCGCCGTCTCCTATGATTGGTACACCATATTTTTTAGCGGCGGCGGCGCAGAGTTGAATGGCGGTTAGCTGCGGCACGCCGACGCCGGTTACGACCCTAGTGATGCAAGTTGCCCCCGGGCCGATGCCAATCTTAACGCAATCAGCACCGGCTTTGATCAAATCAACTGTGCCCTGTGGCGTAGCGACATTGCCGGCCACCAGTTCAACGTGCTTAAGGTTTTTTCTAATAGTTTTCAGAGCATTAATGGCTCGTTCATTGTGCCCGTGCGCCACGTCCATGACTAGAACGTCGCAGCCGGCGTCAACAAGCAGTCCGGCGCGTTCTAAATAGTCTTCGTTGACGCCCACTGCCGCGCCAACTAGCAAGTGCCCGCTTTTGTCCTTGGCCGCATCGGGATAGAGCGTCTTTTTAACAATGTCGGTGGCGGTAATTAGGCCTTTTAAGATACCCTTTTTGTCGACTAAGGGCAGTTTCTCAATCTTATTTCTGCGGAGCACTAGTTTGGCCTCATCTATCTTGATGCCCATTGGTGCAGTCACAACTTTCTTAGTCATGACGTCACCTATCTTTTTATTCAGATCAGTTTCAAAGCTCACATCGCGGTGAGTTATAATACCGATTACTCGTTTTTTATCATCGACAACGATTAGGCCCGAGACATTATTCTTGTCAGTAAATTTTTTAACGTCGAGGAGAGTTTTGTCGCTCGTAATTGTGTGCGGATTTTCGATGATTACTCCTTCAGACCGCTTAACTTTCTCAACTTCGCGAGCCTGATCAATCTTATCCATAAAACGATGGATCACGCCCAGCCCTCCCATGTGTGCAAAAGCTTTAGCCATTTCGGACTCAGTCACTGTATCCATGTTCGCACTAACGAGCGGAATATTCAGATCAATATTGCGGCTAAATTTAGTTTTGGTTGAGGCATCGCGGCGGGAATAGACATCAGATCGGCGCGGAACCAAAAGAACGTCATCAAATGTTAAGAATTCTTTTGATGAGTTTATGTTGCGATCTGAGAAGTAGTTCGACATCTATAAGTATAACAAAAACCTCTTTCCATGTCAGTGTGCTAAAATAAATGAATGGCTAACCAACAATTGGTAGATTACATCCAGGGGCAGCTACAAAGGGGTGTAACCGAGATACAAATAAGGGAAATTTTGGCAGCGAACAATTGGCAGGCCAGAGACGTGGATGAGGCGTTCGTGTCCATTAACATGGGTGCGTCCATTAAGCCGGCTCAGGGCTATCGTAAAAGGAATAGGCTTTTGAGCGTTTGGCTCGGCTTCATGATAATTAGCTATAGCTTAATTATAGTTCTAATTTTTTTGGCGAAACTAGTATCGCCATTACTTAATCTTTTGACCGTTCTAGCTACCCTTGGTACATCGAGTTTTGATTTCGGCGCGTATGCAATAATTCTCCAATATTCAATCATCGCCTCTGTTTTTGGCATTTTGTGCGTCGTCTTCTTGTTTAGATGGCAGAAGTGGCCGTTTTGGTTTATTTGCTTTATGGCCGCAGCCGGATTGATTTTCAGCCTAATTTTTTCGCCTAACCATTCTTGGCTCAGCATTTCGGCCGTAATCATTTCAAGCATATTAAGCACCCTCCTCTTGTACCTGATCCTAAAACCTCAGTGGCAATACTTTGAGAATAATATTCCCAAACCGAAAGACGCCGCTATTTTTGCGATAATAGGCGTTTTAGTGTCCGGCGGATTAATATTATTATTTAATAATATCGGTTTTTCCGGTGGATCAGCCCTTTGTCCAGCTGATAGTTACAAAATTGTCGAAAGAAACAATGAGTTCACTGATGAAAACATAGGAACTGCCCAAGCCGCCGACCATGAATATTGCGGAGTTTATAAAAGTTCCTACCCATATGTTTATGAGCACGCTGATTATGAGCGTGTTGATCAGCTCGATCAATTCAAGTTCCAGATATATCCGCCGGCGGGTTGGATTGTTAAGGATTCCCGGTCAGTTCTAAATAGCGCCGCTTCTACTATAAGTGATGATTCAGGCTCGGCTGGCTTGGAAATTGAAACCAATCACCCTTCGCCGAGAGGCTTGGATTTGGACGGATATATCAAAGATGACTATGTACGGCTGATGGAGATGGTGGGAGAAACTTTGGATTCAAAATATATCACTATTTCGGGCGAGAGGGCTTATTGGCGCGCTTTTAGGAACGACGGCTCTGGCGCCTATGGCAAAGGAGAGCAACTATTTGTTATCCATAATCAATATGCGTATATCGTGACCGCCGGAGTGGCGGCAGAAGAGGATTGGGATAAATATAAAGATGTTTTGGAAAAATCGTTGTTGAGTTTCGAAATACTTAAGTAAAAAAAGATGGGCCGCGCGTTTGATTTGCGCTAAGCCCAAGATCGTTACACCGAGACTGCCACGAATCCGGCTGATAAGAATGAAAGGGTCAAGCCCACGAAGAATGAGAGCTTGTTATCGTTGGTCATTCCAACCGACATCATCGCGGTGCCCACAGTAAGACCCAGCAGACCGATTCCAATCAGGATGTTCATAATTGAATCGCCAAAATTATTGTGACCCATTGGAGATGGGGTGTCAAGTGGTATTCGCCTCTTTATTAGTGGCTAGCCCCCACACCTAAAATGTGTGTTAAAAATGATGGCTGGGCTGGAGGTTTCTTAGGTGTGGGGGTACAATTTCACTAATGGCTAAGGAGAAAATTAAGAAAATTGAGGCTAAGCCCAAAGGGACTCAGGCTGACGAGCAAACTATCGATTCAATTCTACGGCCTTCGGAGTGGGATGAATATATTGGCCAGGAGAATGTTAAAAAGAATCTCCGCATAATTTTGTCGGCAGCTAAAAAGCGCAAGGAGCCGGTCGACCACCTTTTGTTTTATGGACAAGCTGGGCTTGGTAAAACTACCTTAGCTAACCTGGTCGCTAAAGACATGGGTGTGCCGATTAAGATCACGACCGGCCCGGCAATTGAGAAGATGGGCGACCTGGCCGCGATTCTTTCCAACCTCGAACCAAATGATATTTTGTTTGTTGATGAGATACACCGCTTAAATAGACTTGTCGAAGAGGTTCTCTATCCCGCGATGGAAAGCCGCAAGCTTCACATTGTGATCGGCAAAGGCGCGGGGGCACGAACTATTTCATTAGATTTGCCGGCCTTTACGCTAGTCGGTGCCACAACCCGTGTTAATTTGCTTTCAGAACCGCTTCGATCGCGTTTCGGCGCTATTTTACGCCTCGACTACTACAACGAAGCGGACATCGAAAAGATTATTGAACGCTCGGCCAAGATCTTGAAGATGAGGATTGAACCAGAAGCCTTAAAAATTTTAGCCAAGGCCTGCCGCTTTACGCCGAGAATTGCCAACCGCTTGCTGAAACGCGTACGCGACTATGCGGAAGTAGGCGGGCATAAATCCATAACTGCAGATGTGGCGCGTAAAACAATGGAAGTTTTGGAAATTGATTCACTCGGCCTTGAGCTCTATGACCGAATTTTATTACAAACTATTATTGACAAATATAACGGCGGGCCGGTCGGCGTAAACACTATGGCGGCGACCCTAAACGAAGACCGAGATACAATTGAGAATGTTTACGAGCCGTATTTAATTAAGCTAGGGCTTTTGAAACGGACGCCATCTGGCCGGGTTGTTGAGCCCTTGGCCTACGAACACTTATCTAAAAAGAAAAAAGAAAGTTTGTTTTAATGGTCATCCATTCTAAAAGCGCGACTGACACCGAGAAACTGGCTGGCTATTTGGCTAAGAAAATTTTAGATGCCGGCGCGCGTAAGAGCGCGGTGGTTGTTTCGCTAATTGGTCCGCTCGGCGCCGGCAAAACTCATTTTACGAAGGCTTTTATGAAAACACTAGGCGTAAAAGACACGATTACTAGCCCGACTTTTAATATCATGAAGATTTATGAGATTCCGCAGAAAACATCTAAGGAGTTTAGGAGCGCTTATCATATCGATGCCTATAGAATAAAATCTCATGATTTATTAAAACTAGGCTTTAAAGACATAATAACTGACCCGGCTAACATTGTTTTAATCGAGTGGGCTGATATTGTGAAAGACATTCTGCCCGAAGGAGCAATCAATATAGAAATCGAGCATGCAAAAGCAGAGAATGAGCGTAAGATTAAGTTAGGATAATGAAAACATTATTTATAATCGATGCCAACTCTTTGATCCACCGGGCTTATCATGCCCTTCCCCAATTTACTTCTCCGGCCGGTAAGCCGAGCGGCGCTATTTACGGCATCTCGAGCATCCTGCTTAAAATATTAAAAGAAAAAAAGCCGGACTATATCGCGGCGGCTTTTGACGGACCGGAAGATACTTTTCGCCATGGCGAATATGCCGACTATAAAGGCCACCGGGCTAAAACCGACGACGAACTGGTTTCACAATTAATCGAAGCGCCCAATACTTTTAAAACTTTTGGCATCAAAACTTTTTTTGCCCACGGGTATGAGGCTGACGACATAATTATGACCTTGGCTAAAAAATTTGCTTCGGGTGAAGTCCAGGCGCATATGTATTCGGGTGATTTTGATTTGTCGCAGGGAGTTGAAGACAACAAAATTATTTTAGAAACTCCTAAGAAGAGTATTAGCGAGAGCGCGATTTATGATGAAGCAGCGGTGCGTGAAAGGTTCGGAGTCGAGGCGAGACAAGTGCCAGACTATAAGGGATTGGTTGGCGACGCATCTGACAACATTCCCGGCGTAGCAGGGATTGGGCCTAAAACTGCAGTCGAGCTTATTACCAAATATGGATCGATTGAGGCGATGTACGAAGAAATCGAAAGCCTGGGCATGTCGAACACAAAATTAATGAAGAAGCTTCAGGATGGCAAGGCTGCGGCGCTGATGTCTAAGCGCTTGGCGATTCTGAGAACAGATGTGCCGATGGAAGTTAAACTGGAAGACTTAAAAGCGACCCAACCAAATTTTCATGAGCTGAAGAATTACTTTACGGAAATGGGTTTCGGCAGCCTCACGGCCAGATTGGAGCGTGAAATTTAAATATCTTAACTGCCTGGCTTTTGCTAGAATATAACCAGATGCCATTTTTTAAATCTGAAAAACCTAACGACCGAGAAGTTCAAATTATCTCGGCTAGATACGCGGCCATAATGAACATCTTGAGGGATGCGGTTATTGTTTATGATAATACTTTCAAGGTTTTGCTCTTCAACCCGTCGGCGGCTAAAATTTTCGGCCTCACGCCGGAAGAAGTTATTGGGCAATCTTTTACGCCCAGCAGGGCCGCTGAATTGAAATACCGAGCTTTAGTTCAAACTCTTTTTCCGTCGCTTGCCCCCGCGGTTGTTAATAAATCTGATCCCGGCATCTATCCGCAAGTGGCCGAGATCAGCTTTACCGAGCCGGAATTGTATTTGAGGGTGGCGACTTCCCCTATCGGCGAAGCTGGCCGGAATCTTTTTGTAAAAGTTGTGACCGATATAACCAAGGAGGTCGAATTGAAGAAAGCTAAATCAGAATTTATATACGCGGCGGCTCACCAGCTTCGCGCACCTCTTACCACTATTGGGCGGGCACTGGAAACATTGAATGGCGACCCGGCAATCAAAGGTGGGAGCAGGGAAACTCTGGATCAGGGCTCTGAAGCCGATAAAAGATTAACTAAAATCTTGGATGATCTCTTAAATGTATCAAGGATTGATGAAGGGCAGTTGGGATACACCATGGAGATGCTTGACCTGATCCCGTTCCTTAACAGTCTTTTGGAGGGTGCTCGAGATTATGTATCTAAATCAAACCTCAAACTCAAAATAAACTTTGAAAACGAGATTGGTAAATTAATGTTATATTTTGACCCCGATCGATTAGGCATGGCGATTTCCAACATTCTTGATAACGCCATCAAATACAATGTGGAAAATGGAGAAGTTACTTTTAGGACAGAGCTTCTTAAGGGTAAGCCGTACCTTCAGATCAGCATTTCTGATACCGGCATCGGCATTCCTAAAGAAAAAATACCCGACGTTTCCACTAAATTCTTCAGGGCCGAGAATGCTAAGAAAGCGCTGGCTGAAGGCATGGGTTTAGGAATGTATATCTCACAAAGCATAATTAAGAGGCACGGCGGCTCGATGTGGATCGATTCGGAAATTGGCCGGGGCACAACTGTATATTTTACTTTGCCGACAGATCCCAAGCTGGTGCCGACAAGGGAATTTGTCTATGCCTGAGTTGCCCGAAGTACAAACGATGGCGAGCGACCTGGATAAGCTTATTAGCAGTAAAAAAATTACCGGTGTTTGGTTTGATAGTCCGAGTCAAATATCGGTTATGACTTCGGCTAAAGTGATGTACCGAGGCAAAGTTAAAGACAGGCTGAATCTGAGCGCCGGTGAAGAAAACCAGAAACTTTTTAGGAAGATGCTTATTGGTTCAAAGATCAAAGATGTTTCCCGCCGGGCCAAAAATGTTTTGATTAACCTAAGCGGTAATAAAATCCTCTTGGTGCATCCGAAGATGACCGGGCATTTACTGGTCGGCAAGTGGTCTCTTAAGGACAATAAGCCCGTTCCCCTTTCTCCGGCCGGGATCAAGGAGAAAATTAATGGCCATATTCATCTGATTATCTTTTTAAGCAATGGCCGAATGGTCGGCTTGTCTGACGCCAGAAAGTTCGCCAAGGTTTTGCTGGGCGATCACGATGTGATCATGAAGTCGCGCGATTTAAAGGACTTGGGGCCGGAACCGCTCACTAAAGAGTTTGATTTAAACGCGCTTAGGGAGATCGTTAAAAACTCGAGGGGCAAAGTTAAACAATTTTTATTAAATCAGGAAAAGATAGCGGGCATCGGGAATATTTATGCCGACGAAATCTTGTGGCTCACGAAGATCCATCCCCTTACTCGAGTGGAGAACCTAAAAGACAAGCAAATCGAAAATATATTTAAAGCGATCAAACATATTTTAAATGAAGCTGTCAGATTTCGCGGGACTTCTAAAACTGATTATCGCGACCCTTCGGGCAGAAAAGGAACATATATAGAACACCTCTCTGTTTATGGAAGACGCGGCGAGAAGTGCTCTCGGTGCGGTACCAAAATTGAACGCATTGTGATCGGCGCCCGTTCGGCCCATTTTTGCGCTAAATGTCAGACGCGATAGCTGAAGCTATCGCTATGTTGCCAAAAGCTGCGAGTTCCCTATTATTAGAGGGACATGATTATTTTTCTTTACGGTCCGAATTCATATTTGCGCTCCAAGAAGCTAAAAGAGATCTTGGCTGAGTACGGCAGCAGGTTAGGCAATCTTCTTTTGGAGCGATATGACTTTGAAAGCGATGATGAGGCGTTTAACAAATTTAAATCTTTTATTTCGGGTCGTTCGATGTTCGACTCTAAGAAGTTTGCTGTCGTTGATAACGTTTTTGAATTGAAGGAAAAGAAGGAACTGAAGAAAATATTTGAAGACATTTTAAGTGATAAGGAAACCATCGTGATCGCTGTCTCAGATACTAAGGCGCCGGCATCTTTTTCTTTTTTGCTTGAGAAGCCGGTTGTGTCGCAAGAATTCCCGGCCATTAAAAAAGGCGCAGAACTAAACTCGTTTATTACGAAAGAAGTGGCGGTGAGAGGCATGAAATTAACCACCGATCAGGTAAGTGACCTCTCTGATGTTTTTGGAGGCGATCTTTGGGCCATCGCGACCGAGTTGGATAAGATGCGGCTTTCTTCCAAGATCGCGATCCCGCGAGCCCCGAATGAAGATTACTTTAAATTAATTAATACGATTAAAAGCGGTTATGATGTTAAGTCTCGGCTTTCGGCTCTAGAAATCATTTTAAGCGATCGGGGCGACGAACCGGCCAAAGTTTTTAATATGCTTTGCTACGGTTTTAATTCGCCGGAACTAATTAAAAAGCTCGCTGATTACGACGTTATGATTAAATCCGGTCGTCTTGAATACGAAGAAGCGCTTTTAGAAATCGCGCTTAGATAAAGTAGAAAGTAAAACTCCCCTTTTCGGGGAGTTTTGTTATTTAGCGGCTAGTTTGTGCGCGAGTCGAGACTTTAATCTCGAAGCTTTATTCTTTTTGATCAAATTTGTTTTGGCAGATTTGTCCAAGGCTTTGAAAACAGTTGAAAGATATTTCTTAGCTTCATCGGTTTTCTTTTCAGCGACCAGTTTCTTGAAATTTTTGATTGCGTCTTTCATCTTTTTCGCGTCGCCAAGATTCTTCTCGCGTCGGCGGACGTTCTGGCGGAAGGCTTTTTTGGCTGATGATGTCTTTGGCATGGATTTTATGTATGTGCTACATAGTACATAACTCCCCTATCCCTGTCAATCTTAAGTAAAAAAAGAGGCCCGTGGTGTTCGACTTTAATTTGTCGAATCCGCTGACGGCTATGCTACTAGGCGAAAAGGCTTTCCTCACGACCCTGAGAGATCCGGTAGAGGAGTTCTTCCCAGCCTTGGATGTCGAGCTTCCTGGTTCCCCTCGGGTTGCGGTTTCTCATGGCCTGTCACTTCTGTTTGGACCGAGCGAGCTCCCGGTCGAGTTGTTCTTTAGCGGCCTTGGATTCGTTGAGCCAAAGGTACTCACGCCTCAATGTATCCTTCGCGTTCTCTTCGTCGTCAGAACTGAACATGAAATAACCTAAGTCTAGGATAACATGATGGAAGTATTCTTGTCAAGTCCCTGATGGGGATGAAGCTTGGTCGTGTAAAACATCTGTAAAACAATTTAGCCCCATGTTTTATTGAGTTTATCAGTTTGTTTCACAAAAATGGTTTGTGAGAACGGCAAACATCAGGAATTCGAGAATTCAAAAAACCTAGTAAAACAGGGGTGTTAAACAAATTTGGGAAACCAGTGTGAGTACGTGAAACAATTGCTTCAGAGGCGGCAAACTCTAAATATTCTCGTAGTGTCTTGCCGAATGCGAGTTGCCGTTTAGAGTTATTGTAATAACATCAAGTCTCCAGCCCTTTCCGTCGTCTTTATTTTGGAAGTATATGTTGGCGTAGACATTACATGCTCGTTTGAACTTCTGAATCTTATGGGAGGTCATTTGGTCCTCTGGCGCTATTTCTCCGCCGGCACTGGTTTTAACCTCGACAAAGACCAGGGTGCCATCAGGGTCAATAGTTATTATGTCTATTTCGCCCCACTTTTGGCGATGGTTTCGGGCTATTATTCTGTAACCTTTCTTAGCCAAATACCGGCAGGCGAGATCCTCGCCTAATTTACCTGTTTCTGATTTATTATTCATAATCGATGTTTGCCGTTCTCACAAGTCAAAGGCTATAATTATGTTATAGAGTATAACACTAAAACAGTGGGAAACGTGAAACATTACGCATGATCCTTAGTAATGAATATATCAGGGGTTTAATTGATGGAGAAGGCTGCTTTTCCTTTTGTACTATCCCTAGTTCTAAGAAGTTAGAAGGCAAGTTGATCAGGCAGAAAATCCCGGCTTTCTTACTAAATATGCATGTCAGAGATAAAGATTTGGTCCAAGGCGTTAGAGATCATTTGGGCTTGCGCAATAGGGTTTACGAATATAGGAGTACCCCATTACACGGGCATAATAAAAGTTATTTGAGAGGGAATAAGGCAGTGCTAATAGTTAGAGATCTCGGCCAGCTTAAAAATAAAATAGTACCTTTTTTCTACGGTAGGCTGAAAGGACATAAGGGGGAACAATTTAATATTTGGTTAGACAAGATAGGAAGCGACCCAGAAGTGGTTGATGACTATCGGTTGATATACCGTCTTCACAAGTCGGGTTGGTTTGAAAATAACCCAAAATATTCAGACTGAAACTTATTTGTGCGCGGTGAGGGATTCGAACCCCCGGCCTTGATGGTGTAAACATCCTGCTCTGCCGCTGAGCTAACCGCGCGTGGTTAATACGATATAACAAAATAGATTCGGTTTCAAATTGGTTAGATAAAATCTTTCTGTTTATCTTATTTTGTCTTCGTTGTATCATTTAGTTAACTATGGATCAGAAACCTGTTTCGTTTGAAAATATTGTTTTGCCCAAAGAACATGAAGAGACCATGCGGTCAATAGGCCAGGAAGTAGTCGAAAGACAAGTTGATTATTCTGCGGCCGGAATTGAAAAACCGCGCAAAGATATTTTTAAAGAAGTTTTAGGCCAGCGAATGCAAGTTCAAGGCGGATCACCGCAGGCTTCGCCGGCGCCGCAGACATCAACCGGCCCATCTGACTCTGATAAGGTGGAAATAAAGAATAAAAGCGAACAGTTGCAGCAGTTGGTTAATATCGCCGCAACCAAGGGCCCAATCGAGGCGTCGCTCATGGCTCAGAAGATCGGCGACCCTTGGCTCGAAGACCAGCTCCATGATGCCCTGATTTCTTTCCACGATGAATTGGTGAGCAGAAGGAAGTTGGCTGAAGAATAATTGAAGTTGTATATGGTCATTTTACTAATTTCATTAATTTTAGCGGCGGCCGTTTTGGCGGGAGTCGTGTTTTTCTTGGTCGGCAAGAAAAGATTGGTGGCCATGGTCACGAGATCGCTGAACTCGAGATTAATTTCGGTTTCGTTGCCCAAGAATTTGGACAAAGAACAGAAGCCAGACAAAGAAATAATCGCGCCGATGGAACAGTTCTATAGCGCGCTCGGAAGCTTGCACCTCAAAAAAGAGAAATGGTGGGCGCCGAAGCAATACATTGTTTTTGAACTGGCGGTGCCTCATATCGGGGAACAGATTTCTTTCTATGTTTCAGCCAGAAGCCGGATCATGGCTGATATTCAAAAACAGATCTACGCTTATTTCCCGAAAGCACAGATTAGCGAGATTGAAGATTATAATATTTTTAACCCGACCGGAGTTTCGGTTGGATCATTTGTGAAATTAGAGCACTCGAGCTCTTTGCCGGTCAGAACCTACAAGGAGATGGAGACCGATCCGCTCCGCGAAATTACCAATGCCCTTTCAAAATTAAAAGAAGTGGGGGAGGGCGCGGCTTTGCAGCTGGTTCTCAGACCTGCGAATAAGAGAAATCGGAGCAAGGGAATGGCGATCGAGCATCTTCTACGCCAAGGTAAAACCGTGGAAGGAGCGATGAAAGAAGTCGAAAGAGGCATTGTTTCAGGCGTCTTAAGAGAACTTTTTTACCCGACCAAGAAAGAAGAGCCCAAGACGGTGCAGCCGCCGATAAAAGTTTCGGAAGATCTAATCAAGCAGGTTGAGAATAAAATCTCTAAGCCCCAATTCGATGTGAATATCCGTTTAGCGGCCTCAGCTAAAGAGTATCGTGAGGCGAATGACATTTTGCGTCAGCTCCAGAACGCCTTTTCGCAGTTTAATAATCCCGCCCTGAATCAGTTCGATATTATTGAGCCCAACCCGCGCTCTTTAAAGAAACTGTTCTTTAATTTTTCATATCGGATGTTCGATGAAAAGCAAAAAATGATCTTGTCTTCAGATGAATTGACCGGTATTTATCATTTTCCGAACACCAAACTTGAGACGCCGAGAATTAGAGAGACCAAGTCTAAAGTTTCGGAACCGCCGGCAGAATTGCCGCGCGAAGGCCTTTTGATCGGTAAAAATATTTATCGCGGCGAGGATCGGCCCATATACATGGCCAAAGACGACCGGCGTCGGCACCTCTATATAATCGGACAAACTGGAACCGGTAAGAGTAAGGAGATTCAGAGCATGATTATCCAGGACATTAGGAATGGCGAAGGCGTCGGGCTCATTGATCCGCACGGCGACATCGCTGAAGATGTTTTAGGCTTTATACCGGAGGAAAGGTACAAAGACGTTGTTTTGATCGATCCTTCTAACCTGGCTATGCCGGTTGGGCTTAATATGCTCGAGTTCGACCCGAAATTCCCTGAGCAAAAAACTTTTGTGATTAACGAGCTCATGAATATTTTTGACAAGCTCTACGATTTGAAAGCGACCGGCGGGCCGATCTTTGAGCAATATACCCGCAATGCTTTGCAACTCTTAATGGAATACCCGGAGCGGGGATACACAATTCTGGAAATCCCGCGCGTTTTGGCTGACAAGGAATTCCGAAAAGGCTTGCTCGCAACATGTACTAATATTTTGGTTAAAGATTTCTGGGAAAAAGAGGCTGAAAAAGCTGGCGGGGAAGCTTCGCTCCAGAATTTGGTTCCTTACATTACTTCCAAATTCAACGTCTT
This sequence comes from uncultured Candidatus Saccharibacteria bacterium, assembly GCA_964643135.1. Lineage (GTDB taxonomy): Bacteria > Patescibacteriota > Minisyncoccia > UBA6257 > Colwellbacteraceae > CAZXPC01. Next base: position 24,731 of record CAZXPC010000003.1, read on the forward strand.
CTTGGGCAACGACTATATCCGGCCGATTATCGCCCAGTCCAAGAGCACGATCCACTTCCGCGAAATCATGGATGAGAAAAAAATCTTGATTGTTAATTTGACGAAAGGACGGTTGGGAGATATCAACGCCTCGCTTTTGGGAATGATCGTAATCGGCAAGATATTAAAGGCGGCCTTTTCACGAGTCGACATTAAAGATGAGAATTTGAGGAAAGATCTTTATTTGTATATCGACGAGTTCCAAAATTTTGCCACCGATTCGATTGCCACCATTTTATCCGAAGCCCGCAAGTACAGGTTAGATTTGATTATTGGCCACCAATTTATTGAGCAACTAAAGAAAGAGATTAAAGATGCGGTTTTCGGTAACGTCGGCAATATCATGGCCCTCCGGGTTGGCGCAACCGATGCAGAATTTCTGGCCAAGCAATTTGAGCCGGTCTTCGATCAGAACGATTTGGTTAATATTGATAACTATCACGCTTATGTGAAACTTTTGATAAATGGAAAGACCACGAAGCCTTTCTCGATTGAATTTTATCCTCCGGAAAAGGGCGTTACAGGGTTGGCGGACAATATTAGGAAGCTCTCATCTCTTAAATACGGCCGCGAAAGGGCGGTAGTCGAGAAAGAAATTATGCTTCGCCTGAGACCCGAGTATAAACCGGCGGAGCCGGGGGTCTAATTCTGTTCCACAGTTTCTCAACATGTGGATAAGGTGTTTGTTTTCGGTGGATAAAAAATGGCCAATCAGAGAAAGGTTGATTCAATGATTGGCACGGCGCTTTTTCACAATTCCCCAGATCCAGGCGAGGAAAGGGAAGAGCAGGATGAAGAGTATGCCGCCTATAGCTATGATCGATGCTGGTGGAAGCTGGAGTACGGACAACGCGACTATTTCGATCCCATCTGCCTAATTTCAGGCACGGGTCAGATTACTCAATTTTTATGAGGCAGTCAACATTCAGGTTCCCCATCTTAAATTGCTTTAATGACGGACGCATTGTAGATTTATATTCATAAACCTTATTGAAAGAATATGAAAATAAGTTATGTAATTCCAGCACGTAACGAAGAGGCGCGCATCGGTAAATGTCTGGAGTCGATTGTTGCTCATATTAAGAAATATCCGCATGACGCCGAGATTATTGTGGTCAGTTCAAGCACGGACAAAACCAAGGAGATCGCGCTCAGTTTTCCGGGCGTAAAAGTTATTGACGAGAGAAGAAAAGGTGTGGCCCGGGCCAGGGACACCGGCTACCGCGCCAGCACCGGAGATCTTATAGCCGGTATCGATGCGGATATCATTATGATGGACGGCTGGGTGGAAAAAGTTTTGGGTTTTTTTAAAGCCGACCAGAAACTCGTGGCTTTGAGCGGCCCGCACATATTTTATGATATGCCGAAAAGGATCCAGGCGGTGGCCAACATTTTTTACGGCATGGGCGTGACGGTTGATTTTATCAATCAGGCTCTGTTTCAAGTTGGCTCACTGCTCCAGGGAGGGAATTTCGTGGTTAGAAGGACGGCGTTGGATAAGATCAACGGCTGGAATACTGAATTTGTTTTTTACGGAGAGGATATCGATCTGGGCCGGCGCTTGAGCGCAGTCGGGAAAGTTAAATTCACATTTGATCTGCCGATCTACGCTTCCGGCCGGCGGGTTGCGGCGGAAGGGGTTGTAGTGATGGGCATGAAGTACGGAATTAATTTTATTTGGACCACTTTTTTCAAGAAACCATTTTCAAAGGAATCGATCGCGATCCGGCCCGAGATGGTCAAAAAATTAGATCTCAAAAAGGCTAAGGAATACGTTAAAAAAGGCAGGAAGCAGGAGTTTTAACGAATAGCTGTCCACTCTTTAGAAATAGAACGGCGGAAGAATTGAACTGATGCTCCTTCGAGCATGCCGGTCAGGAGGACTCTGGCCCAACCCAATCTTTTTTGCCGCCGCGGTTCGTGCAAAATCTCTAGAGATAATTCGCTATGGGTGCGTCCGATTTTGGCCAGGCGGATAAACATATCTTGATCCTCGCAAACAACAATTTTTTCATTATAGCCGCCGATTTTTTTGAAAGCGCTGGCCCGAATCATTTGAAATTTGCCGAGCGCGCTGCCCCAATGCAGAAAATTATTCATAATCGCGTAGTAGCTGTTAGTCAGCCAGAAGGAGAATCTGATCCCGGCTGTTAGATCTTTAGGATAAACCCCTATTTTGACGGTGGCTCCGACTAGATTAGGATCTTCGGCGAAGAGAGAGGTTAGTTTGGCAAAAAAAGCGGGCGGATTCGGTATTTCAATACCGGCGTCGGCAAAAACGAGAAGATCTCCGCGCGCCGCTGCCGCGCCCGCGTTTCGGCCGCGCGCTATGGTGCTTCTTGGTTCAATAACCACTTTGTCCGCTAAAGGTTTGGCGAGAATCGGCGTTTTGTCCGTGCTTTGATCTGAAACAATGATTTCGTATTCGCCGGTTGGGGGATTGTCGCGCAGCCTCTTTAGCATTGATTCGATAACTTTTTCTTCGTTGTAGGTGGGTATAATGATTGAGAGCATTCTCTAATTATAGCTTAAAATAAGAATTTTGCGGGCTAGGATGAGGCTCGTCTAAGAAAAGCAGGCTCTCCGGAGATTCTCGTTCGAGGCTGTTTCCTTCAGGCGTTGATTTGGTATAAGCGACAGTTCCGACGTTTGCACCCTCAGGGTTAACGAGATAAATTACGGCCCCGTCGTTAGGAAGAGGCGCCGATCTTTTAACATCGGCGTTAGGAGAGGCGGAGTAACCGTTAAAACCGATTAAAAAGAAGCCGTGGTTTTTGATGGAGGTTAGATCTGCTTTGCCGCCGCCGATTTTGGCGAGCGATGTGCCGCTGCCGCCCGTGGCCAGAATTCGCAGGGACCAGCCGGTTAGATCAACCATGATATCGTTGGGGTTGTAGAGCTCGATAAACTCTTGGCCCGCATCGCCCCCGGCCGGATTAAAGAGGATTTCATTAATTATGATATTCTTCGGCGGATTTATCTTTTTGGGTTTTTGAACTGGGAGAATTTTGGTTTTCGACGGTAGTTTGGGCGAAGTTGGCAAAGTTTGAGTCGAAGACTTGTTTTGAGGCTGGTTTTTAGGTTCGGCCGGACCTAAGAAAATTGCAACCATCAGAAAAATTAACCCGGCTGTTAAAATTAATAGATATTTTCCGAGCTGCTGCATTGAGCGCAATCTATCACTGATTAGTCCTTTAAACTAATTTCTTGGCGAAGAGGCCTTCATTATTTTTTCATCACTTCTGGGAGCTAGAGCTTGGCGAGGTAGTCCTGGATATTCAGAACCGCTTTCACAGCATCACCGGCGGAAATGTTGTTTTGTTTATAGAGTACGTCTGAGGCGTCGCCGGCCGCCCAAATTCCTGCGAGAGAAGACTGCTGAGTCTTGTGGTCGACGATGATTTCCCCAATAGTGTTGAGCTTGACCAGATCTTTCACAAAGCCGGTATTCGGTATGGCGCCGATCTCAACAAAGACGCCGTCGAGGCTGATTTCACCAACTTCGCCAGTTTTAAGATTTTTATATTTTAAACCAGTGACAAATTTGTCGCCGACGATTTCTTGCGTATCGATATTGACCATGATCGTAACTTTCGGATCTTTTTTAACTTTTTCAAAGGTAATCAGGTCTCCTTTGCAAGCTTCACCGCGTTCGATCAAATAAATTTTGGAGGCATACATCTGGAGATCAAGAACCGATTCCAGGCCGGCATTGCCGCCGCCAATGACCGCCACCGTTTTATCTTTAAAAAGCGGCGCGTCACACGTGGCGCAATAGGCGACGCCCTTGCCGTCGAATTCTTTTTCACCCGGAACTTTAAGTTTTCGGCGGCTCGAGCCGGTTGTAATCAAAATTGTTTTGGTTTCAAAGACTTTGCTGGAGGTCGTAGTAACTTTGAAGTTATTCTCTATTTTTTCTAATTTTTCGGCGCGGTCGCCGTCGATTATTTCGATGCCTTCTTGGGCGCGCAGGTGCTCTTCCAAGTTTTTAGCTAGGTCCAAGCCGGAAATAGATTTGGTACCAATCCAATTTTGGACGTCAGCCGACACAATCGATTGGCCGCCGAAGGTTTCAGTGATGAGCGCTACCTTAAATTTTTTTCGAGCGGCGTAGACGCCGGCCGCAACTCCCGCCGGCCCTCCGCCGATAATAATTAAGTCGTACATAAAACAGTTAAATCGAGCTATTTCTTTCCGAGAGCTTTCTCAACTTGCATTTTATTGAAGCCGATCACGATTGTGCCGTTCACATCAATCACTGGTACGCCCATCTGGCCGGATTTGCGGATCATTTCTTCGCGCGCGGCATCGTCAAGCACGACGTTGACCTCGCTATACTCAATGTTATTAGCTTTGAAGTATTCTTTAGCCAATTTGCAGTAGACGCACGAAGGAGTTGTGTAAATTTTTACCATAAATTTATCTTTAAATATTATTCTTAATGTTATGCCTCGCATATTTAAAAGTCAAAAAACAATATTTTGACTTTAGTTGGGAAATTGGTTTAAATCCATAATGGAGAAACCGGAATGGCTGAAGAGCTGATCCTAGTCTTGGAAAGGGCGGTTGAGATGCTCGATATCGAGGACGAGAACGACCGGAAGCAAATGCCCCCCGGCCGCTACGAAGTCCAGCGGCGCCCCAATCCCCACGGCCGCGACGCCAATTGGGTCGTCATCAAGGGCACGACAACCGGCGCCGCAGAGAACCACTTCCGGCACATGGCTGGAGTTAGGTTCGAAGAACCTTAACCCTTTTCTCTTATGAGGCCTTCCCGGCCTCTTTCTTTTTGAAGAGCGAATTGTAATAAAGTTCTCTCGAAGGTAGTATGTTTAATAATGGACGAGCTAAACGAAAGCCAGGATATTCAGGCGGAACTTCGCAGCCACAAAAAAGTTATTCGTAAGAATGCTTTGTGGCTCTTTTTCGGAGAGATGATCGGACGGGTGTTCCGTCTGGCGGTCACGATCTTGCCGGCCAAGTTGATTTCGAAAGAAAGTTGGGGCGGGTTTAACTATGTGCTCAGCGTAGTGACGCTTCTAACTGCTCTGGCTGATATCGGAATAAGCGTTTTGATCACACGCGAGGCCAATAAACATCCCGAGTCTAAAAAGCAGTATCTCTCGACCGCCTTTTTTATCAAGCTGGGGCTGATAACTGCTCTCGGAATTGTTTTCGCTGTTATCTCTAATGTTTTTGCGGATGATCCGGAGATAAAGGTGCTGGCGCCTTTAATGCTTTTTATATTCGTTTTCGATTCGCTTCGGGATTTTGGCACCGCTATCGCTCGGGCCAACGAGAGAATGGAAAAAGAGGGACTAAACGATATCATGACCAATGTCTTTATCGCGAGTTTTGGACTGCTTTTCCTATATCTCAATCCGAGCGCATTTAGTATCGCCTTAGCCTACGCGATCGGCACAGGCTTAGGGCTTATAAGCATCGCTCTTGCCGTTCGGGAAGATATTAAATATTTATTCCATAATTTTAATCGCAGCCTAATGAAGCACATCGCTCTCTCGGCTTGGCCGTTCGGCGCCCTGGGCCTCATGGGGATTCTGATGGTCAACACCGATGTCTTTATCATTAAATGGCTGCTTTCATTAAAGGAAGTTGCGCTTTATGCCGCGCCGCAAAAATTAATTCAGGTTTTGTACATCATTCCGGGTTTTGTGAGTTCCGCTTTTTTCCCGGCCTTAGCCAAATATACCAAAGAACCGGCGAAATTTAGGCACCTCTTCGAAAATGCCCTGTCGGTAGTGATGATGATCGCTGTCCCGTTAGCTTTTGGGTCGATTGTATTGGCGACTCCCATTATCAATTTTCTTTATAACTCCAGTTTTTATGCATCTGTCTTAACCTTCCGGATATTGGCCCTAACTATTATTTCGGTCGCTATGTCGGTGGCGATTAGTAATGTTATTTATGCTCACGGTCGCGAAAAGGGATACATTTTAGTTTCTTTTATAGGTATTTTTGGAAATCTTTTTCTGGACTTGCTGCTGATACCCAAATGGGGCATCGCTGGTTCTGCGGTGGCTACATTGATCAGCCAGATTTTTATTAATACCTACGCTTTTTATAAAGCCAAACAGCTGGTGACCTTCAGAATCTTGGGCCGCGCCGCCAAAATATTTCTAGCTGCCCTGCTTATGAGCGTTTTGGCCTATATGATGAACCATCTCGGAGTTAATTTAATTATTAACGTGATCTTGTCCGCCATGGCTTATATCTGCTGGCTGATTCTTCTCAAAGAGGAGTCTCTGAGGGATTTCTGGGGCCTCACCGCCCGGGGCGGGGGCAAGAGTTGATGAATTTATGTTTTTGCTCTATGATAAATGGATTCTTAGTCGTATAAAAATATAAATATTTTAAAAATATGTTGGGAAGAAAATCTGTAGGAATGGTGCTCGCTCTTTTAGCCGCGGCCGGCGTGGTCTCGGTAATTGTAGCTTCGATCATTATGCCTCAATCGTTTGCCAGGCCGTATTGGGTTATTCAGACCCCGTCGACAGTTTATATAGCTCAAATCCACAGCAGCCCATTTTCGCCTTTTTTGGCGCTGAATAATGTTTATATTTATGTTGAACAGCAAGACACCAACAAACAAGTCCACCAGTCCTTAAACCCGATTGATCCGAATGCTCTCTGGGGATCTCACCGGATTTATTTAAACCGCGATCAAGTTGTTTTCAAAACCGCGGTTGAAAAGAATAGCCAAATTTACGCGACCCTTTGCGGCCAGGCCGATGCCTCTCTGAGGCCAGCCGGATGTCCCGCACCGGTTCCGCAGCCTCAACCAGCCCCAGCTGCTCCAGCTCCAGCTCCAACGCCAGCCCCAGCTAAGTAGTCAAAGAAAAATTCCCGAGATCAAACTCGGGAATTTTATTTGTAAAAAATAAAACTGCGGACGCGTCAGCCCTTCCTAATCCTCACTGGAGAGAAGTCTCTAACCGGCGGGAACCAGTCGGATTTTTTAGTGAGGTTCGGATGGACGAGATCGCTGTTAATCCTGTCTCGCGGGCTGGGCAACGGGTGATCGCCCTGATAGCCTCGCTGGACGCGGCCGCAGTGGCACTATTCTCACACAAGATTTATTTTGAGTCAAATTTGAGGCTAGCGCATGCGCCGTAAATCCTTGTAATCTCAGAATAGCGAATGGTAGTATTCATGAATACTCAGGGGGTATAGTTTAGTGGTAAAACTTTCGTCTTATACACGAATAAGCTTGGTTCGATTCCAAGTACCCCCACTGCTCGCATCAAATCCTAATTCTAACTCTTCAAAAGGGCGTAGAATTCTTCTTGTTCCAAAGTTTCTTTTTGGATCAAAATGTCGGCGATTTTCTTTAGAATCTTTTTCTTCCCGGCGATTATCTTAGCTGCTGTTTTGTAGGCGTCGTCCAAGAATTTCCTTACTTCTTCATCAATTTTTTGCGCCACTGATTCGGAGTAGCCGCGGTCGCTGCCGATTTCTTTGCCCAAGAAAATCGTATCGTGGCCATCTTTGAAGGTAATCGGGCCGAGTTTTTCGCTCATACCGTACTGAGTGACGAGCGCGCGGGCAATTTTTGAGGCGACTTGCAAATCGTTCGAGGCGCCGGTTGTGAGGTCGCTAAAAGTCATTTTCTCGGCCGCATAACCGCCCATGGCCACGGCGAGATCAGCTACAAATTGAGACTTGGTTTTTAATCTTTGATCCTCTAAGGGAAGTTTCAGCGTATAGCCGCCGGCTTGGCCGCGGGCGATGATTGAAACCTTATGAACCGGGTCGGAGTCTTTGAGTGTGGCGGCCACCAATGCGTGACCAGCCTCGTGATACGCCGTAATTTCCTTTTCTTTCTGTGAGACGATTCGACTCTTGCGGGCAGGCCCGAGCATTACTTTTTCAATCGAGTCATAGATACTGTCCTGCGTAATTAGTTTGCGGTTCTGCTGAGCGGTTACGATCGCGGCTTCATTGAGCAAATTAGCTAGATCAGCGCCGGAGAAGCCCGGAGTTCGGGTGGCGATTTTTTTAAGATCAACATTGGTGTCGAGCGGCTTACCCTTGGCGTGGAGTTTCAAGATCAATTCCCGTTCGTTGATGTCCGGCAAGTCTAGGAAAACGCGGCGGTCGAAACGGCCGGGTCGGAGAAGCGCGCTGTCTAACACGTCCGGGCGGTTGGTCGCCGCCATCACGATCACTTTGGTGTCGCGGTCGAAGCCATCCATTTCGACTAGGATCTGGTTTAGTGTTTGTTCGCGTTCATCGTGGCCGCCGCCTAATCCGGCGCCTCTTTCGCGGCCGATCGCGTCAATCTCGTCAATGAATATTATGGCCGGCGCGGCGCGCTTAGCGGTTTCAAAGAGGTCGCGCACGCGGCTCGCTCCCACACCCACAAACATTTCGACAAATTCCGAGGCTGACATGTGGAAAAATGGCACGTTAGCTTCGCCGGCCACAGCTCGGGCGAGCAAAGTTTTACCGGTACCCGGTGCGCCCATCATCAATACGCCGCGGGGAATTTTGGCGCCGATATCAAGATATTTTTTAGGGTTTTTCAAGAAATCAACGATTTCAACTAGTTCCTGTTTAGCCTCTTTCAAACCCGCGACGTCATTAAACGTGACGCGGTCTTTGTAGGGCAGGGTGCGTTTCACGTTAGCTTTGCCGAAGGTGAAAGCTTGGCTCATGCCGCCCTTGGCGCGGTTCATGGTGAACCAGAAAATCCCGGCGATGATAATGATTGGCAGAAGAGTCGGGATCAAGATGCCGGCCCAAAAATCAAAACCAGATTGGCCAACGACATCAAGCTCGACAGATGAGAGTTCTTCGGGCGTAACATTATAGTGGGTAAGCGTTTGGGTCAGACTTGATTCCGTTTCTTTAGTCGAGTTTAACTGTGAGCCGTCTTTTAGGGTAATGGCCAGATCTTCGCCCGAAACGACAATTTTGGAAACCTGACCTGATTTAATTTTATTGGCGAGGTCAGCCAGGCTGACGTTTTTTGATGATGCCCCGTAGCCGCCGAGGGCTGAAGTGAGAAGCGTGAGGCCGAAAAAGATTAAAATAATCCAGAAAATATTTTTATAGAGTTTTTTCATGTTGGTGAAGAGATTATAGCAACATAAAGACGCTTCAGCAAAAAAGGTTTGCTCTAACCTCACCTCCGAACTCGCTTCCGCCCCTCGGAACCAGGATATTTTTTCTACTGAAAAAATTCCCTACCGCTCGGCTACCCGCCTCCGCAGTTTCCTCAGAGCGAAACCGAGTTCTCGGCTATGTAGAGGAAGACCCAAGCAGTAGGAAGAACATCCAAACTACTCTGAGGAGCCTCTCGCAGCCGTTCAATGCGGCGAGAATAAGAAAATCTAGCAAGATTTATCTGTGGTGACGAAGGGTAGTTTGGGGTTCTGACAAAGAAGGTTCCCGAAGAGGCTGTACTTGGAGAGCGATTCTATTTCTTCGGTGCCAGTTTCAAGACGATTCGCTTATCTTCCGGCTTAATTGAGTCGATTAGGAAGTCTTTCTGGTCGCCTACGGCTAAAGCTTTCTTCATTTCCTCAACGCCGCCGAATTCGGAGACGTGGATCAAGCCTAAGATGTCGTTGTCGAGTTTAACCAAAGCGCCGAAGGGGTTAAGTTTGTGAACGGTGCCTTTAACAACATCGGTAGCTTTGTATTTCTTACCGACATTTTCCCACGGGTCAGCCTGGAGAGCTTTTATTGAGAGCGAGACCTTGCCGTCTTTGATTTCAATGATCTTAGCTTTGATCATATCGCCGACTTTGACGACGTCTTTCGGGTTTTCGATTAAGCGGTGGTCGAGTTCAGATATGTGAACCAAGCCTTCGATTTCAGGGTTGTCGGCAAACTTGATGAAGGCACCGAAGTTGGCTACGCCGCCGATAATGCCATCAACCACATCGCCAACCTTGTATTTAGCGAGCAATTCCTTAGCGTTTTCGTGGGTGATTTCGCGTTCAGAAACGATCAGCTTGTCGCCGCGAGGGTTGGCGGTGATAATTTTGACTGATAATTCTTGGCCGATGAATTTCTTCAATTCTTCGATCAGCTTGGCGCGATTATTTTCTAAGCCGCCCGGGTAGTGTTCGCTGGAGAGCTGCGAAGCGGGGAGGAAAGCTTGAATGCCCATGATGTCAGCGATGAGGCCGCCGGCGTTGGCGTTAGTAATTTTGATCTTGATCGGCTCATCCTTGTCTTTGAGGTCTTTAATTTCACCCCAAGTCTTTTGCGCGCCGGCCTCGGCGAGCGACAACTCCACCCAGCCGTTTTCATTTTCCGGCATCACAACTTTGGCGTTCACGGTGTCGCCGATGGACATTTTTTTCAAAATCTCTTTGGCATTACCAACCTCAACTCCGTAGATTATGCCTAAACCGATTTTCGGTATTTCGAAAAAGACGCCCTTGGGGGTTTTCTCGACGAGCTTGGCTTCAACCAAGTCGCCTGGTTTGAGGACCAAGACAGTCGACGGGTCAACTTTTAACATTTGTAACTGCGGCGACTCCTTTTTAACTATTTCCATATAAAAAATAAAAACGAACAGATTGGTTTATAATTGGCCAGTTTCAGAGTGTCTGTCTGCACGCTGGGGCCAGGGTTGCACGCCATTAGGCTTGCGAACTTAGCTATAGACTATCTTAAAGATGTTTCAATGGCAATAGACTTGACAGAAGTAGTCGTATATATTAGTCTCCATCTTGGAGAAATAGCATGCCAAGTCCTAAGCCAACACGGGTACAACTCATCGTTGGAGTTCGCGAGGGTCGAGGCCGAGACACGGCATTCATCGGGGAACGACCCATTGGGGATCCTTGGCCAGGCGGCAATCGGATCCTGGTCAGCTGCTTACTCAGGGGTGACGACGACAAGAGTCTGCAGGAAGCCCTCTGGGAGGGGGTTGAGCAACAGCTCGGGAGAAAAGAAGCATACTTTCTCCGCGAGATCGCCGGCCGCGCCATCTTCGAAGTAGGTGGTTCATCGGGTGAGGAGGAAGTGATGAACTTTGGCCTCTGGCTCGACGAACATGAAAGCGAAGTGTTCGAAGGGGTCTGCGAACGAGACAATCGCTCTCTGCGTTTGATCGACGAAAGGGACATCGAGCACGCGCTGAACCTCCTCAACTTCGGCAAAGAGAAGGGGGTCTCGAGCGACGAAACTCGAGATGATATCTCCCTTCTTCCCGATGACAAGGAGGCTCTCTTGAGCTTCTTCGATACCGAGCCGATCGATCCATGAAGTCGCAACCCCAATAGTCCCTCGATTCTCGCGAGTGTTCGTTGCCAAACGGATTGCTTGCGAGATTTTTTATTCAAAAAAGCGATTGATTTTGCTGCTTTTTTAATATAGTATTATCCCTACTAAATGATTATTACTGTTTCGGGCAATAAGGGTGTTCGATGCCAGGTTTCTGACTCTGTTTTGGCGGTTGATCCTGAGAAGGGCGCTCGCGCGGGCTCCGATATTTTGGTTTTGAGAACATCGAAGGAAACTCCGATTGAGGCGATGGACACAGCCGAAATTATCGGGGCTGGCGAGTATGAAATCAGCGGCATTAAGGTTAACGGCGTCCAGCTCGACAAAGAATCTAACGCCAAAAAAATCCGCACGGCTTACTTAGTTGTGATGGACGAAATCAAACTCGCTTTTTTGGGAGATTCTTTGAACGCCGACTTTAGTGAAGAAGTTCTGGACGCGCTGGGCGACGCCGATATTTTGTTTGTGCCGGAAGCTAACAAAGACTTCGATGTTAAAAAAATTGCACACATGATTAAGCAGATCGAACCGCATGTGATAATTCCCTTGAACGACAAGGCAGCCCTGGAATTAGCGAAAGAAATCGGCCAAAAACCTGAAAAAATGGAGAAATTGGTGATCAAGAAAAAAGAATTGCTCGAAATGAATTCCAAGCTCATTGTCATAAATTCATAAAGTATGGCCAAACAAAAAGACGAAAAACCGAACAAGAACGAAGGAGAGCCCAAAGAACAAAAGCCTGTTGGCCAAGTTCGGAGCCGCGAAATCACGACTGAGCTGCGCGAATCATATTTGGATTATGCGATGTCGGTTATTGTCGGCCGCGCACTGCCAGACGCGCGCGACGGCCTGAAGCCGGTTCACCGCCGAATTTTGTGGGCGATGTGGGACAGCGGTCTTACTTCGACTGCGAAATTGCGAAAGTCGGCCAACGTGGTGGGTGACGTTTTGGGCCGCTATCATCCGCACGGCGACCAGTCGGTTTATGACGCGATGGTCCGCATGGCGCAAGACTTTTCGCTTCGGTACCCGCTTATTGCCGGCCAGGGTAACTGGGGTTCGATTGACGGCGACAACGCGGCGGCAATGCGTTATACCGAATCGAAAATGTCGAAGATTGCCGAAGAAATGCTTACTGATATTGACAGGGACACGGTGGATTTCATTCCCAACTACGACGCTTCGCGAAACGAGCCGTCAGTTTTGCCCGCTAAAATTCCGAACCTGCTTTTGAACGGCTCGGACGGCATTGCGGTTGGCATGGCCACCAAAATTCCGCCGCACAACTTGGGTGAATTGGTAGACGCGACAGTTAAGTTGATCGATGACCCGGAAGCGACTTCCGAAGATTTAATGGAGCATATCCAGGGCCCCGATTTCCCGACGGGCGGAATTATGTATAACAAAAAAGCGATTACCGAAGCCTACGTAGCGGGCCGGGGCAGCATTACCGTACGCGCGGCGAGCGAAATTTCGGAAAAACGCATCGTAATCACCGAAATTCCTTACCAGGTTAATAAATCGGAATTGATTGTTAAAATTGCCGACTTGGTCCGCGACAAAAAGATCGAGGGCATTAAAGATTTGCGCGACGAATCCGACCGCGAGGGCTTGCGAATCGTGGTTGATATGAAAAACGACGCCGTGCCGCAGAAAATCTTGAACCAGCTTTTTAACCAGACTGATTTACAGAAAGATTTCCACATGAACATGCTCGCTTTGCGGGACGGGATTAACCCAGACGTTTTGTCGATCAAAGATTTCTTGTCGGTTTTTATCAGTCACCGGCAGAATATTGTGCGGCGCCGTGCCGAATTTGACCTCAAGAAAGCCAAAGAGCGCGAACATATTTTGGAAGGGTTGGTGACCGCTCTGGATGCGATCGACCGAATCATTGCGACGATTAAAAAGTCAGCCGACAAGGAGGAGGCTCACAAAAACTTGATGAAAAGTTTCAAGCTGTCTGATTTGCAGGCGACCGCCATTTTAGAAATGAGGCTGCAAGCTTTGGCGGCCTTGGAGCGGGAGAAAATCGAAGATGAATTGGCCGAGAAGCGAAAGATTATCGCCGAACTAACCGCCCTTCTTAAGAGTGCGGCCAAAATTTTAAAAGTTATTAAAGACGAGCTCACGGAAGTTAAAACAAAATACGGCGATCCGCGCCGGACTAAGCTCGTGGCGGGCGGGTTGAAGGAATTTAAGGCTGAAGACTTGGTGCCTCAGGAAGAGACGATTATCACCATGTCGGCTGACGGCTATATCAAACGTTTGCCGCCCAACACTTTTAAAGTCCAGAAGCGCGGCGGGAGCGGCATTATCGGCACCGATGTCGATGAAGCTGATGCCCTGGCCTATTTCTTGCGCGCCAAAACCCACGACAACATACTATTTTTCACCGACAAAGGAATTGTGTTCCAAACCAAAGTTTATGAAATTCCGGTTGGTTCCAGAGTTTCTAAGGGTAAATCTATTCATGGGTTCTTGGAGATCCCGGCTGATTCGAAAGTGAGCGCGATTGTGACTTATGAAACTGCCAAAGCCGGGAAAGACAGCAGTGTTCCCAAGGATGCTAATGCGGCGCTGGCAATGGTGACCTCCGAAGGAGTGATCAAGAAAACCAAGCTGGGAGATTTTACTAATGTTCGCCGCACCGGCATTATCGGCATTAAGTTAAGAGCCGGCGACGCGCTCAAGTGGGTTAAATTGGTTAAACCAAAAGATGAGATCATTCTAGCGACTCGGTTCGGCCAGTCGATTCACTTTAAAGAATCAGACGCGCGAGAAATGGGTCGGGCAGCTTCCGGAGTGCGTGCCATCAACTTAAAGAAGGGCGACCACGTGAGCTCGTTTGATGTGATCCAAGCTGGTGAAAAAGCGAATCTACTCGTCGTTATGGAAAATGGTTTTGCTAAACAGACTAAGCTTTCAGAATACAAAGTCCAGAACCGAGGGGGCAGTGGCATTTCGACGGCTAAAATTACCGACAAGACTGGTAAGCTGGTATCATCGCACGTTATTACCGATCAAACCGAAATGATTGCGATCTCAGTGAAAGGCCAAATTATCAGAACCGAAATTAAGAGTGTTCGCCAAACCGGCCGATCGGCCCAAGGAGTGCGCATCATGCGCCTCAAGCCCGGCGACAAGGTGGCCGCCACGGTTTGCTTAGCTAAGACTGACACGAAGGAATAGCCGCCGCCTCCAACCACAGCCTCTTCGGGTAACATAATAAATCTGCTGAACCTCGCCCTACCCTCATCCCATTCCGGGAAACACAATAATTTCTTGCTAGAAATTTTGTTTTTGCTCACCCGTCTTCACGGGCTTGCGCAGATTCCCTTCATGGAACAAGGTCGGGCTTATCTATATAGCCAGAAGAAATCCAATCTATCCTGATGGGATTCGCGGAGCCGTGTAGGCGAGCGGATACAAAATCCCTAGCAAGGGATTTATGTTGTTCCCTGAAGGGTAGATTGGATTTCGGAGGCGGGATTGTTTTCTGTCATCACAAAATACGATATACTGAATACTATGCAAATGACCAAACCTCAAATCGCTATCGTTGGCACAGTTGCGGCGATCTTCCTTCTTCTCGGCTTAGCTTTGATTTTCGGACGCAAAAGCGGTCCGGTTGCGCCTCCGCCTAAAACTCAAATTAATTTCTGGGGTTTTAAAGCCGATGAAAGCGCCTGGAAAAATGTCATTGATGCTTATTCAGCAGCCAATCCCACTGTTAATGTGACCTTAACCTCGGTTGACCCCGCTAATTACGAAGCGACCTTGATCGACAGCCTGGCCGCCGGAACGGGCCCCGACGTTTTTATGTTCTACTATGACTGGCTCACCAAGCACAAAAATAAAATTTTGCCGGCCCCAGCCACCATTACGCCGGATATGATCAGCAATCTTTTCCCCAAGGCGGTGGCTGAAGATTTTGTCTCCGACAGCCAAGTTTATGCCCTGCCGGTTTCTATAAACACACTCGCGCTGGCGTATAACCGCGATTATTTTGATGCTAAGGGAGTGCCTAATCCGCCCGCGAGTTGGGAAGACATAAAAAGCATGATTCCGAAACTTCGCGAATTAAATAACGGCAAAATTGTGAAGTCGGCCATTTCGATTGGCGGAAGCGAGGACGGCCAGGGTCACATAAAAAACGCCGACGATATCCTAACTCTGATGTTGCTGCAAAACGGCGTTAATATCTTGGGCAATCCGCAGAACGGCGGCGGCATCGAGTCCCAGCCGGGGATCGATACGCTGAATTCATATTTAGATTTCTCGAATCCCTCATCAAAGAATTTCGCTTTCTATAGCGGCACGACCGAAAATTCGCTTGACGCTTTTGCGAACGGCGACACGGCTATGGTTTTCGTTTACCCGCAGGATTTGCAGTATATCAAGTCTAAAAATCCGGTACTGAACTATAAGGTCGTTCCGATGCTGCAATTGAATCCGAATAAGGCAGTTAATTTGACCGATTATTGGGGGCTAGCTGTTTCAAATCGAACCGCCAGCCATGCTTCGGCCTGGAGTTTTATTTCCTTTGCCGCCATGAATGAGGCGATGGCTAAAACTTACGCTTCAACGTCGCAAAATCAGCCGGCTTTGCGGTCGGTTATCGCGAGTTTCAACCCGGATCCGATTTTGGGCGTATTTGCGCCGCAGGCCCTGAACGCGGTGAGCTTCCCGAAAAATAACCGCGACGGTTTTCGCGCCATTATCGACAATATGATAGAATCATCTTTGAAGGATCGCTCTAACGTTGCCGCCGCAGCCGCTACGGCTGATGCAGGGCTGAAGAGCGCGATTCAAAAATAGAGTGATGTTAAACTTTCTAATCAATATTGCTCACGCTTTTGATCAGCCCACCGGGAGCATAGTTACTTGCGGCCCGGCTGATGCGTCGGGTCATTATCCCAACGGCAATTACACCGGGCCTTGTGACGCCGGTGCTTTTTGGGGGCTCGTTAATACACTTATAAATTACGCAATTTGGATCGGTATTGTGGCGGTTGGCTTGTCGGTAGTATTCGCCGGGGTGATGTTTTTGACTTCCGCCGGCTCGGGCGAGAAGACCAGCGCTGGGAAACGCGCCGTAACAGCCGCGGTTGTCGGCCTAGTTATAACTTTGACCGCTTGGATAATTGTTAATACAATTATATCGTTCCTGTTGCCGAACTGTACTGGGCATTGGAATATATTCAATAATGGGACCAGCAGCCTAACATGCTCTTAAAATTAATAAATAAAACTAGATATCTTTGGCTGGTCTTAGTCGGCTGGGCAGTCCTGCCGGCAGCCTTGGCCGCGGGGACAACTTTTTGCGACCCCATCGCGGGCTGCAACGGAACTTCCACGACTATTCCGGATCTTTTAGTCAAGATGGCCAGCTACCTGACTATTCTGGCTATTCCGGTTTTGGCGATCATGATTTTGTACGGAGCTTTTACCATCATGACTTCCGAAGGCAACAGCGAGCATTATAAAAAGGGGCAGAGGATTATTGTTTACGCTATCGTTGGTTTCGTGATCATCGCGATCGGCGGCGGAATAGGATATATCATTAATGATATTTTGACCGGCGGGCCGGCGGCTAACCCTTGCAGCCAATTCGTAGTCGGATCGCCGCAATATAATAGCTGCATAGTGGCTCATTAAGGAATCAAAGCTAAACTTATGAAAAAATATTTAATTATTCTGAGTCTGCTGGCCGCACTTCTGATTGGTTTCGCCCCCAGCGCCCTAGCGGCTGACTGCGAGTATCCGGCGACCCAGGTTATTAACGGACAAACGGTGCCGTGTCCCATCAGGCATCTTTCTGGCTTCGTAGATTTTCTGACCACTATTTTCAATATCTTTTTCGCGCTAATGATTATTGCCGCCTCTTTCACTTTTGTTTATGCGGCCTTTCTCTACATCACTTCCGAAGGCATGATGGAAGAAATCAGGAAGGTTAAAAGAATGCTGATCTACGCTATGATCGCCCTCGTTATTGCCGTTTTCGCCTGGGGGTTGCCGAGAGTTATTATAAGCTTTCTCTAGGTTGTCCTATATCTATTTCTTTACGGCCCAAGTGACTTATGCTAATATTTCAAGCAATGGAAAGGTCGAGTTTTAAAGATTATTTATCCGGACTTTTTAGATTAAAACAGATTAAAAAAGATAAAATGAAGAAATTAATACTTTTGTCAGTTTTAGTGTTGGGACTTTTGGCGGTTGCGGCTGCACCTAGCGCTTTGGCGGCGGTTGGCTGTCCTTTGCCTCCTTGCGGTTCTGACGTCAGCCCTACGACTGGACCAGCTTTTACCGACTTGATCCAGACTATTTTTAACGTAGTTTTCGGCATCTTGGTAATAGTGGCAGCATTCTTTTTGCTTTTTGCAGCTTTTGAATACATCACTGCTCAGGGCGAACAGGAGAAAATCCACAAGGCTAAGAACACAATTGTCTACGCGATTGTCGCTCTAGTTGTGGCTATTCTAGCCTGGGGTCTTCCGAGAGTTGTGCTCAGCTTCTTCGGCGTTCACTAATATATCAGCGAAAGTTTCAGAAAACTCCCCGAGATTCGGGGAGTTTTTGGTTGCTTTGTAGGGCCATATGTGTAAAGCAGAGGCGCCAAAGCTGTATGGCATATTTTATTTACGATCGTGAACATAGTGTATCTTCTCGAGTTTCTGGCTAATTTATTTTGAGCGGCTGTTTTTCACTGCAGATTCCTTGCCTGCCGGTTCTTCATTTTCTATTTACTATATTTATATATTATCTTCACGATCGTGAAGATAATATATGTGTATGAGGGGAGATCTAAAGAATAAAATTCTAGAAAATATTTTGGAGACGGCCATTTCGCCCGCAGAACTATTTGAGGCTGTGATCAGGGCCGGCTATGGTGCATCTGTGCGTGGAATTGATTGGCAGCTGGAGAAGGTTAGAGCTAGAAGGCAAGATGTTTTAAATATCTTGGCCAAGAAGAAAAGTTTCTACAATACTCTCCAGAGGCTAAAGAGGGATGGTTTGATTGAAAGATCGGGCAAGGGCTGGATAGCGACTAAATTAGGTCGAGGGATCTTTACGGTCTCTGATAACAGGCCTTCCCGATCGGCATATCCATCGACAGAAAAGACCAGCTATACAACGATTATCATATTCGATGTGCCAGAAACGCATCGATACAAGCGCGATTGGCTGAGAGATAGCCTTAAAAATATGGGTTTCAAGATGGTTCAAAAGAGTGTTTGGTCGGCTCAAGTTAAGATTCCACGCGCTTTTATAGATGATTTAGAAAGTTTTGCTCTTATTGACTGCGTCGATATATTTCAGGCGACCAAGCTTGGCTCGCTGGCTAAATCCTAAAAAAACTTAAATGATTAAGATCAATATATATTATTCACGATCGTGAGAAAATATATCAGAGTGGCGGGATTAGCTTTCCTTGAAGAGAAAATATTCTGTTGCTAAAGAGTCCCTAGATTAGTATTATGGGTTGGTCATGCTGAGGTGGTGAAATGGCATACACGCGGAGCTTAGGACTCCGTGCCGTAAGGCGTGCGGGTTCAAGTCCCGCCCTCAGCACAAGGACTTGAACGGGAAAGGGGTCGGGAAAACGGGAGTTTTCCCGTGGCGGAAGTATTGAAACCGCTGGGTTTCAAGGAGCGAATGCTTAATGAGCGACGTTCAATTGCCCGCCCTCAGCACATAGGATTGGTCTGATATTGAATTTTTCGGGGTATGTGGTATGTTTTATAAATCCGCCTTGTTGGCTGGAGCCAACTCGCATCACAGGCGGCCGGAGAGAAGAGAATGATCGGTACCGACGAAATGGGCTTGGGGTTCGCGCAAGAACCCACGACGACGCAGCCGGCGAATGAACAGCTCACGCCAGCGGGGAGTTCCCACTCAAGCATCGTCACGGACCGAGACAGACTTCGATCGTTTTCCGTCAGCCAAGGACGGCGGGTTCGGGAACGAGCTCGAAGGATCTAGGACCGCAAGGGAACATCGCGGCATTGATTAGGTGAGTCGACTGGCAAGAGCCGGTCTTCCAACTATCGTGCCGCCCTTTTTTTTCAAAAAAAAGAAGCGAAGAGTTGAGGATGGTAGAATCCCATCATAAATCTCGTTCGCTTGAGGCTTCGCTTCACGCTGCTTCTAGGCCCGCGTCGGGTCGCAGTTCACGACCTTGCCCGCTACGCTCGAGTAGAGGTAGAAGTCCGGGCCGACGTTGTCGAGGTGCGCGTCCGAAGACACGAACATCCACCCTG
This sequence comes from uncultured Candidatus Saccharibacteria bacterium, assembly GCA_964643135.1. GTDB lineage: Bacteria > Patescibacteriota > Minisyncoccia > UBA6257 > Colwellbacteraceae > CAZXPC01. The sequence goes on from CAZXPC010000003.1 coordinate 44,296, forward strand.
ACTGGACCCAGGAGTAACCCAGGTCGTTCGGGTGTGCCGCGACTGCGCTGTCGTAGTCGGCTTTCGACTGGTAGAAGCGCGCGACTCCGGCTCCCTGGGCATTGCACGTGAGTCTGGTGACTCCCGTGTCGTGCCCGGTGAAGCGGAACGGTCCGCTCAACCCTTGCGCCAGCGTGATGACGTCGGCGCCGTAGTTGAGGTAGGTTCCTTTCACTGGGGTGGCCGGGGCTCCGCTGCCGGATGTCGTCACGTTGTTGATCTTCTCGATCGTGATGTGCCAGTTGGTCGTCCAGGGGTTGTAGTCCCGGAAGGCCATATGGTCAGCGTTCGGGTAGTTCGAGGCGTTCTTGAAGCCCGAACAGTCCGAGAAGATCATTCCCGAGAGAGCATTCGCTTCCCCAGGAGCGTTGTCGAGCGCGCAGCTGCCCAGAGGAACTGCCGTGGTCAGGTTGACCGCGAGTCCGCCGAAGCTGCCGATCGAAGCCACGACGAAGTGTTCTCCGAGCTTGCGAACGCTGACTTGGTTCGGAGCGGTGTAGTTCGTTGCGTTCCACCACTGGTCTAGATTTGTCACCTTCGCGTCCTTGAAGTCCGCGATGGTGCCGATGCCGCCATCGAGCGTCCACGATTCCGTTGCCGCAGCTGGAGGGCTGGGCGCAGAATCCGCGGGGTTGTCGTTCGCGTGGTTCGCCGCGACAGCTGCCGCGATGTCCTCCGCGCTTGCCGGGGGAGTCGTCGGGATCTGGTGGAGGAGCTCGTTGTTCTCCTTGCCGATATCGATCAGCTTGTTGGCCTGGTCTGCGGTCATGCCGTCGGATTCCTTCTTTGCCGCACATCCCGCGAGGGAAATGGTCAGGAATAGCGTCGCCACCAGGGCGATCATCTTGGGGTTGGGCTTCATTTCAAGTGTCCTCCCGTTATCAAGGTGCTGGCTTAACAGAGTCTATACTCCCGTTAGGGAGCTAGACTAGCTAGCACCTCAAACGAGTGTGGGACTATGTAAACATACATACGCTATTCTTGTCAAGTCCCCAGGAAACTTAGTGGCCTTTATAGGCCTTGACAAGACATTGGAGATCTGTTAATCTAAACCGTCAAAATATAAATAAGACTATGATGATAAACCCAAAAAACAAGCAGACCGCCGGTTTCGGAGCGATGCAAGTCGTAATTGTAGTCGGCGTGGTGGCCGTTCTGGCCTTGTTATTCTTCGGTTTGCCGGGCGGAGTTAAGGATTTCTTCGCTAAATTAAAGGGTGGGACCGCTTCGATCTCCAGCTTTGGTGATTTTCAGAAAGACGCCAACAATAATATCAGCATCGACAGCGTGGCGGACACGATGGTTAAGGATTTGATGTCGGTTCAGACTATGGCTAAGGCGGAAACTGGGGACAAGAAAGACGGCATCTGTTTCAAGAATCCGGCTGCCGAAACCGATTTCTATAATATAGTTTCTAACATCTCCGGCACCGACGCTTGCGATAGCGCGGCTTCGATTGTCAATGTCGTTTCTTTGCCGAGCGGGATCAGTATTGTAGATCCAGCCACTGGCAGCAATAAATCTATTGTTTTCCAGAAAGACGGCACCTCTGTTGCCTCAACCGATCAAACTATTAAAATTGCGTCTTCAACTGAAACTCGAATTGTGACGGTTACGCCGTCCGGCAACGCAACTTTCAGCGTCGGCGCTCCTAGCACGGCTTCAGCCGGGGCTTCATCGGGATCGGGCGGGACCACAACTATCATCAGGACAGTAACCGCGGATAATACCGGCCAGATTAATGCTCTTAGCAATGTGGCGAACGGCTTGGCCAATGTTTTGGGTTCGATTAGGACCCTGCAGAATCAAAACACTGTTGTCACTGTCCCGGTTCCTGTTCAGGTCCCTGTGCCGGTCAATGTTACTTCGGGCGCTCCTTCTCAGCCTTCGAATCTTTACGCTCAAGGAAGCTACGGCTATATTGCATTGAATTGGACGGTTTCAGCCGGCGCTATCTCGACCTATAAAATTTATCGCAGCCAATATCCCGGCCAGGAGTCGTTCTTAGCCTCGGTTGGAGCGATTAATTATTACGCCGATTACAGCGTGGCCGCCGGTTCGACCTACTACTACAAAGTTACGGCCGTCAATACAGCAGGGCAGGAGAGTCCGCTTTCAAACGAAGCGTACTCGGCCGCTTATGTTCAGAGTCCTGTTACTTATTACACACCCGTTCCCGTTCCGGCTCCGGTTCCGCAGCAGCCTCAGATTTTTCAACCATCGGTGCCGACTATTGTTTCGGCTGCCTATTACCCGGGCAACGGGGTTGTCTTGAACTGGCTCGCTCCACAGTCTAACGGTAATTCTTATATCGTCGGCTACAGGGTTTATCGCAATATTTCGGTGGTAAATTCCAGCTTGATTTACGATTCAACTTCTCAGAGCACAACCTACACCGATTCAAGCCTGGCGCCGAACACTAACTATTGCTACCAGATTAGCGCCAAAAATCAGCAGTACGAAAGCCCACGGTCAGCCGCGCAATGTGTTTATACTTATGTAGCTCAGACCCCATCACCTACTCCTAGCCCGAGCCCAGCTCCTCAGACCCCGACTTACTACTCTCCTTATCCGTCATCGACGCCTCCTGCGACTTACTACTACACTCCCGGAACTTCTACGAACCAGACGCCTACTTACTATTCTCCGACTTCGTACTCGAACCAGCCGGCTACTTATTACACTACTAGCGGCTCTTCAACACCGGCGGCCACTTACTACACAACCGCTCCGAACGGAACTCAAGCTGCTACTTACTATACGACTAGCGGTTCGGGTACTCCGTCGGCAACCTACTACACGACTTCTTCGACATCGGGTACGCCATTAGGAACCTATTACGCAACGTCAGGATCTACTAGCGGCACTCCATCGGCCACTTACTACACAACTAGTGGTTCTTCAACCCAGGCAGGCACGTATTACGGTACCCAAACTTCGACCACTCCAGGAGCGACTTATTACACAACCAGCGGCAGCACCAGCTCATCGCCGGCCACTTATTACTCAACTGGCTCTACCGCTACTCCATCAGCAACTTATTATTCGACAGCTAGCGGTTCGGGTACGCCGAGCGCTACTTATTACACTACTAGCGGCTCTTCAACGCCGGCTGGAACTTATTACACAACCGCTCCGAGCGGAACTCAAGCCGCGACTTATTACAGTTCTTCATCAACTCCATCGGCGACTTACTACCCCTAATTTTATTTTGGCTGACTTCTCCTTTTGGAATGAAAAGCTGAATGAACCTCCTTCAGCTCTTTATTCGTGACATGGGTGTAAATCTGGGTGGTCGAAACATTGCTGTGGCCCAAGAGTTCTTGAACTGATCTCAAGTCTGCGCCATTCATCAGCAAGTCGGTGCCGAATTGGTGCCGCAAAGTGTGAGGTGTTACTTTCTTAGGGATGCCGGCCGCTTTGGCGTAGTGGGCGATTAGGCGCTCAATACTGCGCGTGGTGAGCCGGCCGATCGGTTTTGGGTCGGCGGCTTTGGTGAAGCTAATAAACAAGGCTTCTTCGGCGTCGAAACGTTTGTCGAGGAAGGCTTTAATTGATTTTTTGGCCTCGTCGGAGAGGAATACTACTCGCAATTTGTCGCCCTTGCCTCGGATGGTCAATTCGCCGCGCTCGAAATTGTTGTGTCGGTCGAGACTGGCCAATTCGGAGACGCGCAAGCCGGTCGCGAAAAGAGTTTCTAGGATAGCGCGGTCACGTAAAACTCTAATATCTGAGCCTTTGGGCGCGGCCAAGAGGCGTTGCAGATCAGTATTATCCATAATTTGAATCTGGCGGGCCGGGATTTTTGGCAGTTCAATTTTGTCGGGGGAGACAACCTTATAATCGCGTTTCATTAGGAACTTAAGAAAATTGCGGAGAATAATGATGTAGTACGATTGGGTGATTTTCTTGATCGGGGGAGTGGAGCTGGCGAGTTTGATACGAAATTCGCGGATAGCTTCCTCGGTAATATCGGAGATATTTTTAACGCCGGATGTCTCGGCGAACTTCCTTAAATAACGCTCATAATTAGCCCTGGTGCGGGGGGATTTGTTTTTTTCAATCTCTAAATAGTCGAGATATTGCTTGATCAACTTCTGAACTTCAGTCATATTAGCTGGATTATACCATTCCCCGTTATGCGACACAATGCGTTTGACTTTCCGGAAATTTTGGGATAAGATTCAGCCTACATATGTTAACCACCAGACAGAAGAAATTAGTTATAAAAGAGCACCAAACCCACGAAAAGGACAGCGGTTCGGCCGCCGTCCAGATCGGTTTGATCTCAAAAAAGATAGATGAGCTGGCTAGCCACCTTAAGAAGCACGCTAAGGACAACCACTCGCGCCGGGGCCTTATTAACATGGTCTCAAAGCGCCGGAAACTTTTGACTTATTTGCAGGACAGCTCACCGCGCAGCTATAACTCGATTACGAAGAAGCTCGGCTTAAAGAAATAAGAGTTCTGGCAAATTTAGATAATTGCTTTGTTGCGGAGCCTCTCAAACTCATCGACGTAGTAATTAATACTACGCCTCTTCGTTTGTTTCTCCGCGCCTAGCACTTATCGAAATTTGCTGCGAACTGAGTTATCATATTTACAATGCCCATAATTCCCAACAAAGAACAGCGAATCGGAATCTTTATTGATATCCAGAATCTCTACCACTCAGCCAAAAATTTATACAGCGGCCGGGTTAACTATGCCGAGCTCATGAAATTTTTGATTGCCGATCGCAAGCTGGTGCGCGCCTTGGGATACGTTGTTAAAAGCGATGTCATGGTGGGCGAAGAAAGCTTTTTTGAGGCTTTGGGCAAAGCCGGAATCGAATTAAGGATTAAAGATATCCAGGTTTTCCCCGGGGGTGCTAAAAAAGCGGACTGGGATGTTGGTATGGCGGTTGACGCAATCCGCATGGCGCCGATGCTCGACATAATATTACTCGTGACCGGCGATGGTGACTTCGTGCCGCTTGTTGAGTATTTGAAATGGGGGTTGGGGCGGGGAGTCGAGGTGGCCGCTTTTTCGAGGACAACTTCGGGCAAACTCCGGGAAGCCGCCGACCGATTTCTCGACATTGAGTCGATACCTAAGGTATTATTTAAATCAATTTCCAAGCCGAGGCGGGGCAAATAATATATAAATCATGGACCTAAATAGAAAAAAATTCACGACTAAAGTCGGGGGAGAAGAGCTGACTATCGAAGTTTCAAATATCGCCTCGCAGGCGAACGGTTCGGTCATTGCGACTTACGGCGGCACAACTGTTTTGGCGACTGCGGTGATATCCCGCAAGGACAAAGACGTCGACTACATGCCTCTCGCCGTCGACTACGAAGAAAAGTTTTATGCCGCCGGTAAGATTATCGGCAGCCGCTTTATTCGCCGTGAAGGCCGCCCATCAGAGAGCGCTATTTTGTCGGGGCGGCTGATCGACCGGACTATACGGCCCCTTTTTGATTCCCGCATTAGGAAGGAAATGCAGGTAGTCGCGACAGTTTTGTCGTACGACGAGGAGAACGACCCGGATTTTGTGGCTTTGATGGCGGCTTCGGCAGCGCTTTCAATTTCAGATATTCCTTTTAACGGACCGGTCGCCGGGCTCCGAATCGCTAAGATGAAGGGGAGTAGCGAGATCATGATCAATCCGAAAAACAGCTTGGTTAAGCCCTTGACGGCCAACATCATATCCGACGAGAACCTTGAGTTTGACGCCTTTGTTTCTGGCCTAAAGGGCCGGATCAACATGGTGGAATTGGCCGGCTCGGAGGCTAAAAAGGAACACGTTATTGAGGCTTATAAAAAAGCGATCTCAGAATTCGAAAATTTGATTGACTTCCAAAATAAGATTGTTAAAGAAGTGGGCAAGCCGAAGATGGTCATTGAATTTAAAAAGCCGGATGAGAAACTAGCTAAGGCTGTTGAAAACTTTTTGGGCGGCAAATTAGAAGGCGCGCTTTTCAATCCGGAAAAGGGCGCCATCTATGCTTTGCACGATGCTTTGAAGGCGGATTTGGTGAAACAGGAATTTGATTCTAAGGCGATTGCTGAGGCCAATCATATATATGAAGATGCCGTGAACGAACTTTTGCACAAGGAAGTTTTGACGAGCGGCCGCAGACCGGATGGCAGAAAAACAGATCAGGTGAGAGACCTGCATGCTGAAGTGGGAATATTGCCAAGAACTCACGGTTCGGGGCTTTTTGTTCGCGGCAACACTCAGGCCTTGGCAGTTACAACTTTAGCTTCACCGGGCTCAGAGCAAATTGTTGAGACCATGGAACTTAACGCCAAGAAGCGTTTTATGCTGCACTATAATTTCCCGCCCTACTCAGTTGGAGAAGCTCGGTCATTCCGCGGCCCGGGCCGGCGAGACATCGGGCACGGCGCTTTGGCAGAAAAAGCGATTATGCCCCTCATTCCGAAATCTGACGTTTTCCCGTATACCGTCAGGGTTGTTTCTGAAATCTTGTCTTCAAACGGATCCAGTTCAATGGCGACGGTTTCCGCGACTAGCTTGAGTTTGATGGATGCTGGCGTGCCCTTAAAATCTCCGGCGGCAGGTATCGCAATGGGAGTGATCATCGATGAATCGACTTTCCATTCGGACAAAATGAAATATAAGGTTTTGACCGACATTCAGGGCGCGGAAGATCACCATGGCGACATGGATTTCAAGGTAGCGGGTACCAAAGACGGCATCAACGCGATTCAGATGGATGTTAAAGTAGTCGGCGTGAGCGTCGATATCTTAACTGACGCTATGAATGACGCTGAAAAGGCGCGATTGCACATTTTGGAAACGACTAATAAAGTAATTGGCGCGCCGAGAGCGGAATTATCTAAGTATGCTCCGAGAGTTTTGATCTACAACATTGATCCGTCAAGAATCGGCGAGCTGATCGGCCCGGGCGGTAAAGTTATCAACGGCATTATTGCTAAAACTGGTGCGACCGCGATCGACATCGAGGAAGACGGCAAAGTCTTTATTACCGCGCAGAAAGTTGAAGTGGCCGAAGCCGCGCTCGCGGAAGTTAAAGCAATTTTTAAAGAATATAAGATCGGCGAGTTTGTCGAGGGGCCGGTTGTGCGCATTTTGGAATTCGGCGCAATTGTCGACTTAGGCAACGGTCGCGACGGCATGATCCACGTTTCCGAACTTAAAGACGGTTTTGTTAAGAAAGTTGAAGATGTGGTGAAGGTGGGCGATTTTGTACGCGCTAAGATTGTTAAAGTTGAAAACGGCAAGATTGGCCTGTCCCTAAAGCAAGCTAAATAAGGTGCCCTTATAACTTATGGAATACATTGACGTGCTCGATGAAGCGGGAACTCCAACCGGCGTTTCTAAGTCCCACTGGGAGATTCATGAGTCTGGCGATTGGCATAGAGCTGTGCATGTTTGGGTGCTTAATTCGAAAAAAGAATTTTTGATTCAGAAACGCGCGCACCAAAAGGCCAACTTTCCGGATTTATGGGATGCTTCGGTAGGTGGGCATGTCTCGGCAGGCCAAACTGCAATTGTGGCGGCGGTTAGAGAAACTCAAGAGGAATTGGGTCTTAAAATCAGCCCGGCGGACTTGGAGTACATTTCTACGGCTCGAGAGGAAGCGACTTTTGATTACAAAGGCAGAACTTATTTTGAAAATTCTCTTTTGGATCTTTATTTGGTGAGAAAGGATGTTGAGATCGCCGAGCTGAAGATGGAAGAGAGCGAAGTGGCTGATTTAAAGTGGATTTCTGCGAGGGACTTGGAAAAGGCTATAATCGGGAAAGATAAGGATTTTGTTCCCAAGCCCGATGGCTACGCCGAGAAATTAATTTCTGGGATATAGGGCTATCCACACGGGAAGAGATTTTTAATTGTGCTATAATTATTGGAAATATAAATAGTATTAAAATATGGCACAAAATCCTGATTACATTCCTCCGTTTGGAGGAGAAGAAAACACTCAGTTTGTTCCGCCTCCTCCACCGCCGAGTTCATTGGGCGGGGATGTCGGCATTAGATCTATGTCTGGAGACGTCGGCTCAATTCAGAGTTCGGGCGGGCTTGATAATTCAACGAGCCAGAAGTCGTTCAGGCCGAATGTTTTGGGAGGGGCTGAGCCGGTCTTCTCCCCTCAGATGCCGCCATCGCCTCAAATGCCTCCTGCTAAGGGGCGTGGTTCGGCTCACAATAAGGCTCTTATAATAAGCATTGCCTCGGTTGTCGGAATGGTGATTGTTGGGGCTGTCGTATACTTTTTGTTCTTTGCTAGCAGGCCCGCACCGGTGCCCGTGCCGGTACCGGAACCGACTCCGACTCCGGTTACTCCGCCGACATCAGAACCAACCCCCGTTCCGACGCCCGAACCTACTCCTCCCCCAACTCCACCAACCCCGCCGGCTCCGACTCACGCCAGCCTTTTTCCGGCATCAGCCAATGTCGCTTCTTCGTCGGTAACTTTGACCACGCTTGATTCGCCGACTATAAAAGCGGGCATAACTTCTCTTTTCGCTTCAGAAACCAAGGTGCCGATTTTGAAAGAGATGACTTTCTCTTTCAACAACTTGCTCGTCGTTGCTCCTGATTTTATCAAAGCCTATTTCGGGACCGATCTTACTAATATGTTAGTTCAGCCGGACTTTACGGCCTTTGGATATAAAGACAAAGATGGAGTTTGGCCTGGTTTTATCTTCGGCTTAACAAGCGATGGCGCAAATTCATTTACTGCCGGCACAGTTGCGGCCACGGCGACTTTCCCGTCTGAAGCGTTTCTCAATAGTCCAGGAGCGGCCAAATCAACTACCTTTAAAGATGGAGGGAAACCGTCGCCAGCCTTTGACTTTGTAAAATATCTCCAGTACTCAGTGCCCGGCGCGTCTTTTAACATCGGAGTTTTCAACCTTAACGGCAACAAGTATGTCTTGATGAGCACCTCGTTCGCCGGTTTTAAAGAAGCCGTGAAGGATCTCGGGTTGTAGATTTGACACGGCACGGGTTCGTGCTATAATGAAACTAATGAAAGTCCGCCCTCCGGCGGATTTTCTCCTAATATCAATAACAATAAATACAAAATGATGGATTTAAAAGCATTAGTTCAAAATATCGGCCAGATCGCTGAGGAAAAAGGCGTCCCGGCCGACGCGGTGCTTTCAGCGATTGAAGATTCGCTCGCCGCTGCTTATAAAAAAGAATATGGCACGAAGGGTAGTCTGGTTAGAGCTAAACTTGATACTAAAACAGGCGAATTAAATTTCGTTCAGGTTAAAACAGTGGTTGATGACACAACTATCCGCATGCCCGTTGAAGGCGAGGAAGAAACTGCGCCGACTGGCGAATTAACGGAAGAAAAGTTGCCTCGCTACAGCGCCGAAAGGCACCTCTTTTTAGAAGAGGCCAAGGCGATAGTTCCGAAAAAAAAGCAGGACGCGCTAAAAGTTGGCGACGAAGTTGAAATCCACTTGCCGCTCCATACTGATTTTGGCCGAATTGCCGCTCAGACGGCCAAGCAGGTAATCATTCAGAAGCTTCGCGAGATCGAAAGGGATTCGATTATTAAGGAATATAAAGACAAAGAGGGCGGGATTGTGAGCGGTGTCGTCCAGCGTTTTGAACGCGGCAATGTTTTTGTCGACTTGGGCCGGCTCTCAGCTATTTTGCCCTACAATGAATCGATTCCGGGCGAACACTACCGAGTGGGCGAGAGGTTGAGATTCTATATCGCTTCAGTCGCGACTGATTTGAAGACTCCGGGTATTATTCTTTCACGCTCACACCCGAAATTTGTGGCTAAACTTTTCGAATTGGAGGTTCCGGAAATCGCGGATGGCATCGTCCTGGTTAAAGCGATTGCGCGCGAGCCGGGGAGCCGGACCAAGATTGCGGTGGCTTCAACCGTTGAAGGCATTGATCCGGTTGGGTCTTGCGTCGGCCAGCGCGGCACCCGTGTTATGGCGGTGACCAACGAACTAGGCCAGGAAAAGCTTGATATCATTGAATGGTCGGACAAAACCGAAAAATTTATTGCTAATTCTTTGTCGCCCACGAAGGTGCAGTCGGTAGAAATGACCGGGGACAACAGCGCATTGGTTTTGGTCCAGGACAGCGAGCTTAGCTTAGCGATCGGTAAGGGCGGCCAGAATGTTCGCTTAGCCGCCAAATTAACCGGTTGCAAGATTGATGTTAGATCACAGGCCAGGCCCGATGAGGTCAAAGAAGGAGCGATTGCTGAAGCCGGCGAAGGATCTCCAGCGCAGGATGACATGGATAAACCGGTGTATCGCAAGCCCGACGTCGACGACTAAAATCGCGCCTCAAATTCAAGGAAGCTTGCCAGCGATTTGATTAAGGTATAACTTGTAAACATGATGCCAAAAAATATAAACAGAAATTTACAAATGGAAGACCAGTACCTGATCCCGACAGTCATCGAAAAGACTGCCTATGGCGAGCGCGCATATGATATTTATTCGCGTCTTTTAAAAGACCGGATAATTTTCTTGGGCGGGCCGATTAATGACGCGGTGGCTAATGCCGTGATTGCTCAGATGCTTTTCTTGGAAAGCCAAGATCCGAAAGAAGATATTAAGCTTTATATCAATTCTCCGGGCGGATCGGTTTACGCCGGTATGGCTATTTTCGATACCATGCAGCACATCAAGCCCGATGTTTCGACCATCGCTGTTGGCATTGCCGCTTCTATGGGCGCGTTTTTGCTCGCTATGGGCAAAAAGGGCAAGCGTTTTGCTCTGCCGAACTCAGAGATTTTAATTCACCAGCCCATGGGCGGTGCGGAAGGACAGGCTACCGAAATTGAAATCGCCGCCAAGCAAATTGTTAAAACTAAGGCAAAATTAAATCAAATTCTCGCTAAGGCAACTGGACAAACTCTTGCCAAGGTTGAGAAAGATACTGATCGGGACTTTTGGATGGACGCCGACGAAGCCAAGATTTATGGTATCGTGGACGAAGTGATCACCAAGAAGAGCAAATAGTTTCGTTTTCCCATCTTCTTTCGCCCCCCCTCCGAAATCCGATCTACCCTTCAGGGCACAGGATAAATTTGGGGCTCAAATTTTCCTTTCAGCTCGCCTAACCCGGCTCCGCGAATCCCTTCAGAATAGATTCGGATTTCTCGGCTATGCAGACCGAAAGAGCCGTAAACCACAAGCCCCACAGGGAACATCGCGGAAGGAGTGTAGACGACTGAGCGCGAAGAAAAATTTCAGTCAGAAATTTATTCTGTTTCCCGAGGAGGCTGTGGTTGGAGGCGGACTGATAGTTTTGGGTTCTGGTAGAGTTCGGTATAGAATTATGATTATGAATAAAGAAGAGTTGATCGACGAATTGCTAACGCGCGGCATTGAGCGGATTTATCCTTCTAAGGAGGCGTTTGAGAAGACTTTAAAGAGCGGCAAAAAATTAAGAATTTATTGGGGGACCGATCCGACTTCGACCCAAATGCACATCGGCCATGCAGCGAGTCTTTTTCCGTTAAGACGATTACAAGAGCTTGGCCACGAAGTTATTTTTTTGATCGGCGACTTTACGGCCAAGATCGGCGACCCGAGCGATAAGAAAGCGACCAGGAGGCAATTAACGGATAAAGAAATTAAAGCGAACCTCAAGAATTTTAGGGTCCAGGCCTCAAAGATAATCGATTTTAAGGGTAAGAACGCCGCGAAATTAATGTTTAATTCGAAGTGGCTTTCCAAGATGAACCTGGCTGATATTTTAGAATTGACGAGTAAAGTTACTGTTCAGCAGATGATCCAGCGGGATATGTTCCAGGAGAGAATCAAAGAATCAAAGGCAATTGGCGTGCACGAATTTTTGTATCCGCTAATGCAGGGCTATGATTCGGTGGTTATGGATGTTGATGCCGAAATTGGCGGCAATGACCAGACTTTCAATATGCTCGTCGGCCGAGACTTGATGAGAATTTATAAAGATAAAGAGAAGTTCGTGATTTCAGTCAAGCTTTTAACCAATGCCGAGGGCAAGAAGATGAGCAAAACCGAGGGAGATTTAATAAATATCAGTGATGAACCGAACGATATGTTTGGCAAAGTGATGGCCCTCTCCGACGGCGTTATGTTCAACTTGGCCGAACTCGCCACAATTATGCCAATGGCCGAAATAAATAACCTAAAGGAGTCGTTAAATGTTTTAAACGCCAATCCGCGCGACACTAAGGCCAGAATTGCGCATTGGGTAGTTAAAACCTATCATGGCGAAAAGGCGGCGGATAAAGCTGAAGATGAATTTAACCGTGTTTTTAAATCCAAAGAGTTGCCGGAAGATATTGCGATGGTTAAGCTGGGTAAGACAGAAATTGGGATTGTTGATTTGCTTGTCGAAGTTAAGTTTGCGGCATCAAAAAGCGAGGCGCGGCGACTTATCGAGCAGGGTGGAGTAAAAATCGACGGCATGAAAGTCGCTGAAGCTAATTTGGTCGTGCCGATTACTTCAAAACCGATCCTCCTGCAGGCCGGAAAGAGGCATTTTGTAAAGATATCTATCTGATTCTAAATTCTTGGAACTGTTCGCGAAGTCTTGGCAGGGCCTCAACCAGATTAGGCGCCAAAACGCCTTCGTTTTTCATTTGTTCTATTTCGTCGAAACTATACCATTCAAAGTGGTTGATTTTATTTTCTTCGGCTTTTTGAGCCCTTGGTTCGCCATCGATAATTTCGCAAAAATACATTTTGACCGAAAATTCGCCCTCTGCCGACACCGTGTCATAAGTTCCGAAGAGGGATACCGGCCTGACTCTAATGCCGAGTTCTTCTTTCAGGTCTCTTGTAACGGCTGACTCTGGGGTCTCGCCTGGTTCAATCTTGCCACCGGGCGGTTCGACTCTTAGGCCGTGCTTAATGTTGTGCACTAAGAGGATCTTATCGTCTTTTATAATCAATCCCGCGACTAATTCTTTTCTCATGCGGGCCCACGAGGATTTGAACCTCGATCTTTCCTTTTGGAGAGGAAAATTCTGCCATTGAACTATGGACCCTGGTTAACAAATACTAATACAAAAACGTTGAGTTATACAACTCAAAAGTCTTGATTCAACTGAGCGAGTAACGGGAGTCGAACCCGTATCTAGTCCTTGGCAAGGACTCATAATGCCGCTATACGATACCCGCGATGGTTAATACTTTATAATTTTTTCGCTAATAAATCAATGTTTTATTTTTCGATTCTAAACGTCTTTATATTTACACATCTCCCGGGCTGGATTAGAATCTAGGAGCGCTTAGGATGGTCTATTTATGAAATCAATCACTTTCAAAAGCCACTGGTTTTGGATCCTGATAATTATTCTTAGCACGCTTTTTGCTGTGTATATCGGTTTGAGGCTATTGGGTCAGACTATCTTTGTTCCCAAGGGTTTTTTGGAGGCGCGGACCAGGGGAGCCGACATAGCGAATAGCATTGTGGCCCTTTCGACCGATTCCGTTAACAATCTTAAAACCATTCAACTGCAGAACGACCTTAAGAATTATGAGGACGGCTTAAATTCGGTTATCAAAGAGATTGCCCGTAATGAAGATGCGCGCAAGGACGCGATTAGCCTTTCCTCTCAGCTCGAGACGATGGCCGGCAGCATTGCCGACATCCGGCCTAAGACCGCTTCAGATATGGCGCTCAGGGCGATCATCATTGAGTCTCAAATTGCGCAAAGGCTGATCAACTACAACGGCTACATCGCCGAACTTCTGAGCGATTTCCAATCCAGATTTGCCAAAGGCTCGAAGGTGAACGAACAGGCGGTTAAAGACTTGATTTCAAAAATGGACGGCGAGATATCCTCGATCAATGATTTGAACGAACAATATCGGGGCTTGATGAGCCAGTTTGATGAACTAACCTCGGTTAAACATTAAAGTTTGTGCCGGATCCCAGAATCGAACTGGGTACGCCAGCCTCTTCAGGGCTGCGCTCTGCCAATGAGCTAATCCGGCGATACTAGAGATAGTAACTTCTGGCGATTAAAATTGCAATTGAGTATTATTCGCTATATTCTGAAAGCCTAGCCCTTGTCGTTCAATGGACAGGACAGAGGTTTCCTAAACCTTAAATGGAGGTTCGATTCCTCCCGAGGGCACAAAATTGGCAAATTTGAATAATTTATTTTACACTGGTAAAACCTCCGGAACGAGGTTAGACCCTCCTGTAGTTCAATGGATAGAATAGGGAACTTCTAATTCCTTGATCGAGGTTCGATTCCTCGCGGGAGGACAAGCAGCGACGGGCCGTCGTATATTGGTAGTATACCTGTTTTGGGAACAGGCGGGCTGGGTTCGATTCCCAGCGGCCCGACATCTTAAAAATAAATAGAGATTTGTAGCAAAAAATAATATATTGTTATAGTATTGTTTTCATCATGGTGCCTATAGCTCAATGGTAGAGCGCCTCCCTGTGGAGGAGGATACACGGGTTCGATCCCCGTTAGGCACCCAATTATAAACTGTCGGCCGAATTAAAAAGATTGACAAACATAATCACCCTCTCTAGAGTGGGAATGTTGGGGTGACAACAACTTGACGACCAAATCCAAACCGAAAGAGGGAATCTTCGATTCGCTCTTGAGGAGCGAGCCGATGTTCAGAAACAAGGAAGTCCTGCGGTCTAGCTACATGCCTGACGAGCTGCCGCACCGGACGACCCAGATCAATCAGCTCGCGGCGATCCTCGTTGGGGCGCTCAAGGGTGAAACGCCCTCGAACGTCCTTATCTACGGGCAGTCGGGAACTGGGAAAACCGCGGTGGCGCGCTTCGTGGGCAACGAGCTGCAGAAGACGGGGAAGGAGAAGGACCAGACGGTCTTTTTCGTCTATATCAACTGCCAGCTCGTCGACACGCAGTATCGAGTCCTCACGCACATCGCGAACCATTTCATCGAGAACTGGGACGACCGCATCCCGTTCACGGGCTGGCCGACGGACGAGGTCTACAACAAGCTGAAGCAGAAGATCGACGAGAAGGGAGGCGCCTGCGTCATCGTCTTGGACGAAATCGACAAACTCGTTTCCAAGGCCGGCGACGACATCCTCTACGCACTCTTGTCGATCAACAGCGACCTGAAGAGCGCGAAGGTGTCCGTGATCGGCATCTCGAACGACCTGAAGTTCACTGAGCTTCTCGACCCGCGCGTGAAGTCGCGCCTGGGCGAGGAGGAGGTGATCTTCCCTTCGTACGACGCCGTGGAGCTCCAGGACATCATGAAACAGCGCGCAGAGATGGCGTTTCAGGGAGGTTCGCTGGAAGACAGCGTCATGCCTCTTTGCGCCGTTTTGGCCGCACAGGAGCATGGCGATGCTCGTCGAGCGCTGGACCTTCTTCGCGTCGCCGGCGAATTGGCGGAGCGGGAGGGCCAGAAGTCAGTGAGTGAGAAGTACGTGCGGAAGGCTCAGAACAAGATCGAGGGCGACCGCGTGACCGAGGTCGTGCGCACGCTTCCCACGCAGAGCAAGATCGTGCTTCTCAGTGCGATCTTCGGCGAAGAATCGGGAACGAAGAGTCTCACGACCGGCGAGGTGTACGACACGTACCGCGAACTTTGTGAGGAAGCCCGCCAGGACATCCTCACGCAGCGCCGCGTTACGGACCTCATCTCGGAACTCGACATGCTCGGAATCTTCCGGGCGCGGGTTGTCTCCAAGGGGCGTTACGGACGCACCAAGGAGATCGAGCTGGCCATTCCGGTTGAAGAGACCAAGGCTGTGCTCTGCGAGGATCCTGTCGTGGGGCCAGTCATGGGGTTCCGCCCAAAGAAGCAATCGAGGCTCTTCTAGTCAGCGAACGTCGCCCCCCACGGGTTATTCGCGCCATCTGTGCAAACAGACCGCGCATAACCCGTTTTTTTATTTCTCTGATATACTTAAATGCATGAGTAAAATTGCTAAATATCTCCGGCCGGCCGCTGTATTTTTGGGTTTTTTATTTTTAGCTAAATCGGCTTCGGCGCACGAGGCTTATGTCTTGCCGCAGGCTGATTTTTGGGCGGCTATGAATTCTCCTTTTAGTTTGTATTCTTTGGATGCTTTGAAAGATCCCAATAATATTTTGATTGCCGTTCAAATTTTTGCCGGAGTGTCGCTGATGCTTGTTTTGAGCTTTTTCTTCCGGCGGTCAAAGCTGGGTAAGAAGTTAAACGATAAGATAGAAACTTTGTCGCCGATCGGTCTGCTTTTTGTGAGAGCCGCGCTCGCCATTTCATTATTTTTTTCGGCTTATTCATATGATTTTCTGGGTCCGGAACTGAAAATGTCGTTCCTGCCTTTTGCGCCATTGATCCAGGCCGCTCTCTACCTTATCAGTTTCATGATTGCGGTCGGGTTTCTGACCGAATTAGCGGCCGGCGCCGCCCTCATCATATTCTTCATCGGGTTCTTTACCTTCGGCGGCTATGTTTTTACCTACCTGAATTATCTGGGTTCAATATTAGTACTGCTGCTTTTTGGGATGCGTAAATGGTCGGTGGACGGCTACCTTTTCGGCCCGCTCAAACGATTTAAAGATTTCAGAAAATATGGAACCACAATCGTCCGGATTTGTTACGGTTTGGCGCTCGTTTACGCGGCGGTCACGGTAAAGTTCCTCCACCCGGAGCTGGTGGTCGATATTGTTAAGACCTGGAACCTGACTCAATTCGGCTGGCTTTTTCCCTCGGATCCGCTTTTGATCGCGTTTGGCGCCGGTCTCGCTGAAACCGCCATTGGTTTATTTATAATTTTCGGTTTTGAGCTGAGGCTGACGGTTTTAGTCAGTTTGTTTTATATCACGCTCTCTTTGTTTTTCTTCAGAGAATTAGTTTGGCCGCATTTGATGCTTTACGGCATATCTTTTAACTTGCTGGTCCAGCCGGAAATATTTACACTCGACCATTTCTTTGAGAAAAAGCTCTCCAATTTGTGGCTGCATCCGTTCCATCCGCACGTTAAAGCCAGCGAGAAAAAGTAGAGCGGACTCAATCAGCTGAGTTTTAAAACGGACATCACCTCTTCGGCGATGTTTTCCAGGCTCCAGTTGGTTTTAATCATAATAACGGCCGCGTCCTTGGTTGCCGGTTCGAGGATAAGGTTCTGGATATCTGAGTTAGTGATAATAATAACGGGGACGGTCTTGCCTTCCGGGCTGGCTCGAAGCTTCTCAAGCATTTTAACCCCGTTCATAACAGGCATGACAATATCTAAAATAATTACATCAGGCTTTTCCTTTAAGGCGTCCGTCAGCCCCTCTTCTCCGTTCTCGGCGCTGATAGTCGTGAAACCCTTTTTCTCGAAAATCAAAGAAAGCGCTTTCCGGGCGGCTGGGTCGTCGTCAACAATGAGCATCTTTTTTTCTGTGATCATGTCTACAGTATAGACGATTAAAGCTGGAATTAGTAACTTTTAAGAACTGCCGATTAGGAACCCGGCGAGGAAAACCAGCGCCCCGCCGACCACGACCTGGACCGTCGAAAGCCAGAAGCTCATTTTGAAATAGTGGTAACGGATATATGAAATCGCGATCAGTTCCAGACCAACGACAAAGTAAGCAATATAAAGGGCTTGGTTGAGGTTAGGCATCAGGAAGGGAAGGGTATGCAGGATGCCGCCCACAAAGGTCATGGCTCCGGTAATGAGTCCGCGCCTAACCGGGTGCCCGCGGCCGGTGTGTTCGCCGCTATCGGACAGCGCTTCGGCAAAAGCCATGCTGATGCCGGCACCGGTTGCCGCTGAAAGGCCGATTAAGAAGGCAACGTGGGTGTCGTGGGTTGCGAAAGCGGCCGCGAAAATAGGAGCCAGAGTCGAGACCGACCCGTCCATGAGGCCGGCCAAACCGGGCTGAATAGTCTTTAATATAAATAGCTTTTCTATTTCGTTCATAGCTAAGCTATTATAGCCCGGCTTACTTGAAAATTGAACTTCCGATAATGATCGTCAAAAGGAAAAGGAATAAGAATATAAAGAATAGGATTTTAGCGATTTCCAAGGCTGTTCCGGCCACATTGGTAAATCCTAACAAGCCCGCGATCATAGCAACAACTAGAAAGATTAAACTCCACTTAAGCATTTTATAAATATGTTTGATATTTCGACCTTTCCCCGTCGTCTATGAGACGTCGTAGACATGATACAATTTCATTATACAGCATGGAACCCCTCGCTTCTAAAATAAGACCCCAGAATCTGGACGAATTTATCGGGCAGCAGCACTTGGTCGGGCCGAGCAAGCCGCTTCGCGTAGCGATCGAGAAAAAGCATCTTTTCTCATTTATACTGTGGGGTCCGCCCGGAGTCGGCAAAACCACGCTGGCTAGGATCTATGCTCAATCTCTAAATGCTGATTATCACGAACTCTCGGCGGTTTCGGCCGGCAAGGATGATATCCGCAAAATTGTCGAAGCCAAGAATGATCTTTTTGATTCCGCCCGGCCCAAAATACTCTTTTTAGACGAGATTCATCGGTTTAATAAAGCCCAACAAGATTTTTTACTGCCTTTTGTCGAGTCGGGCAAGCTGACCTTGATCGGCGCCACTACCGAGAACCCAAGCTTCGAGGTGATTGTGGCTCTGCTCTCAAGGTGCCGGGTTTTTGTGTTGGAAGAGCTTAAAGAAGCTGACATGAAGAGAATCATCGAACGCGCCGCCTCGGCGATGGGCTCCGGCATTAGCCCGGAAGCCGCCGAATGGATTATTTCTATGGCCGCCGGCGACGCGCGCCAAGCGATCGCCTTGATTGAAAACACATCGCGCCTTTACCACGACCTTACTCCGGCGAACCTTAAAAATGCTCTGCAGTCCCGACACTTGCGTTATGACAAAAAAGGGGAGGAGCACTACAACACGATCAGCGCTTTCATCAAAAGCATACGCGCCTCACAGCCTGATGCCGCGCTTTACTACCTGGCCCGCATGATTGAGTCGGGCGAGGACCCTAAATTTATTGCGCGGCGGATGGTGATCTTTGCGAGTGAAGATATCGGCCTGGAAGATTCCGGCGCTTTGGCGCTCGCCAACGCTGTTTTCCAGGCGGTTGATACAATCGGCCTGCCCGAATGCGGCATAAATCTGGCGCACGGAGTGGTTTATCTGTCTCTCGCGCCTAAAAGTAAAGCCTCGTATGAGGCTTACATGATGGCCATGGAAGACGCTAAAAAATTAGGCAATCTGCCGATTCCTCTAAAGATCCGCAACGCGCCGACCAAGCTCATGAAAGATCTGGGTTATGGCCGCGGCTATGAACGCTATTCGAAAGAAGACCTGATGCCGGAAACCTTGAAAGGCAGGAGGTATTTTAAAAAATCTTGAGGTTGTGTTAGACTTATCGAAGTTTGCGGCTGAGGTAAAACTGAATATATTTTTAAAATCAAGAAAACTCTTAGCAAAGAATAATTTGTGCTATAATATAACGATAATATGAATAAACAAGGACGCCAATCAGTTGTCGAAATTGTATACTACCTTGTTAGCTTTCTATTGTGGGGAGCTTACATGTACATAACTTTTACTGCGCCGATAAATAGAACCAGCACTCTTCTCCAGGGAGTGAGCGACATTCAGGTACGCCTCATCCAGATTAGCGTGGCCCTGCCTATTTTTATGACTTGGGCTCTGGGACTTTACGGCGGAGTCAGGCTTAACCGCTATGCTAATTCGATCCAGGGAAGCAGCGAGGCGAAAGGCTTGCGAATGGTGTCTTATGGCATCATGGCTCTGGTCTTGGGAATTGCGGCCAACCAGGCGATGGGTTCTTTAAAATCTCTCTATTTAAACAATCCTGCCGCTTTGGAGACTATTATTATAGCCGCCAACTACTTAAAAATGATTGTGACGCTCTTGCCTTTTGCGATTATGCTTTGGGGTTCGCGCGCTCTTTTGAAATCTATGAATATCAAACCGAAAGAACGGTTCAATTTGTTTTTTCCGGCTTTTTCGCTCGTCGTAACGGCCAGTCTCTACTTGCTCCTGTATGTTCTCGACCCGGCCAGGCAAACATCAAGCGTCCCTTCGGTTACGCCGACCTATTATTTGTCTGACGGGATCGTCATCCTCACCATCGTCGTGCCTTATTTCATAGCCTGGTGGATGGGATTTCTCGCTATCCTGAACATGGAAACTTATATGGAGCAGATCAACGGCGTTTTGTACAAGAAATCATTCGAACGGTTTTTGATAGGCTTCATCACGATTGTCATGGCTTCCATAGTATTCCAGATAGTTTCAACTATGGCCTCAAAGCTGATTCAAATCGGCCTGGGTCCTATATTAATTCTAATTTATATTCTTCTTGCTATTTTAGCCGCGGGCTATATCATCATAGCCCTGGGAGCCAGACGATTAGATAAAATAGAAACTGTTTAATTTATAAATAATATCCATGGCAATGTATGATGAAGCGATAAAAATAACTACTGACTACCTCGGCCCCGCGGCCAAGCGTTTTGTCGACCGGCAAATAGTCGCTCATTTGAATAAGCAAAAACCGGAAGAACTGTCTAAGGAAGATATGCCCAAGTTCATTGAATGGGTCAGAATTTCTCTGTCGCTTTTGACCGAGGAGCAGAAAACTATTGACGACTGTGTGAACAGGCTGAAAACTCTGGAGGGGGGGGGATTAGTGCCTAACTCTGCGCTGTAAGTCGTTAGCTCTGGGCCTTAAGTCTCGATTCGAGTTGGCTAATTTTTTCTTTCAGCTCGATCATTTTGAGTTCCCGGTCGACCATCAGCTTGTTTAAGCGGTTGACTTCTTCAAACTTACTCAATTTCTCCTGGGCATTTTTTTCTTCAGTAATGTCCCGGCTGATCATGGATAGTCCGTAGACTTCGTCTCGGTCGTCTTTCACGGGAGACAAAGTCAGAGAAACTTCAATTTCCGAGCCGTTCTTTTTAACGTGTCCGCTTTCGTGGTTTTTCACCGGCTCTTTAGCCAGAACCTTCTTGGTTAATTCATCAATCTCGTCTGAGTGTTCCGCCGGCCAAAGCAAGCTGATGTTCCGGCCGATTACTTCGCTGGTTTTGTAGCCATAAATATTCTCAGCGGCTTTGTTCCAGCTCTGTATTCGGTTGGTTAAATCCATACTGATAATGGCGTCCTCAGAGGAATCGATGATAGCCGCCAGCTGCGCGTAAGTCTTAAAAAGCTTTGATTCGATCCGGACGATCGCTTCCTCCGGCAAGTCTGACAATGTGTTTGGCATGGGCGTCTATATTGGCATATTATAGCATTAAATTTGAAAAGCCGAATGCGCATGTTAATCTGGTTTATATGAAAGAACTTGAAGCGGTTACACAGATCTTAAAAGACGGCGGAGTTGGGGTGATGCCCACCGACACTATTTACGGCTTAGTTGGGTCGGCTTTGGCGAAAGATGTGGTAGAGAGGATTTATGCGATCAGGCTCAGGAATACCAAGAAGCCGATGATAATTCTAATCTCCAAACTTTCCGACCTCCATAAATTTGGCGTCAAACTGACTCCTCTGGACAAGCAAATCTTGAATGGAGTTTGGCCGGGCAAGGTCAGTGTAATTTTAAAAACCAGCTCCCGGAAGTTCGGATATTTGCGCCGCGGCCAGGGCTCTTTGGCTTTCAGATTGCCCCGGCATCAGAAATTGATGAAGATTTTGCGGAGAACCGGCCCGCTCACGGCGCCCAGCGCGAATTTAGAAGGCCGACCGCCGGCCAGAAATATCAAGGAAGCGATGAAGTATTTCGGCGACGGAGTTGATTTCTATTTCGACGCCGGAACGATCAGCGGCGGCCCCTCAACTTTGATATCTCTCTTTGCCGGCAAAGTGAAAGTTTTGCGCGGGCAACTTAAGCGTCTAAGTTGATATTTCGAGGCTTTCCGATAGAATTAGCTTCAGCCCGACACATGAACCAAAATAACGCTAAAAAAAGGCTTTTGCCGGTCATTTTATTCACGATCTTTATCGATATGATCGGTTTCGGCATTATTATTCCGATAATGCCCCAGCTCTTCGCCAACCCGGCCTCGCCACTCTATCTTTTGCCTCGGGATTTCTCGTTAAAAACGGCCTATATTATTCTCGGTTTCATCATCGCGAGCTACCCGATCGCCCAGTTTATTTTTGCGCCGATCTTGGGACAGCTCTCCGATAAATTCGGGCGGAAGATTATTCTGGCGGTTTCGATCGGGGGCGCTTGCCTCGGCTATCTCTTTTTCGGTTTTGGAATTGCCGGTAAGAACTTGATCATGCTCTTTGTTTCCAGGCTGGTGGCCGGAGCGACCGGCGGCAATATCTCGATCGCGCAGGCTTCGATCGCGGACGTAACTTCTCCCGCCGACCGCGCCAAAAATTTCGGGCTGATGGGAGCGGCTTTCGGCCTCGGGTTTATTCTTGGCCCTTATATCGGCGGGAAATTGTCTGATCCCGGCTTGGTAAGCTGGTTCGATGCGACTACGCCGTTTTTCTTCGCTTCACTCCTGAGCTTTCTCAATCTGATTTCGGTGGCTCTTTTCTTTAAAGACACCAATCAGACCATGCTCCACATCAAAATCAACTTCTGGAGTTCCATTAAGAATATCGTTAAGGCTTTTACCCACGGGGACTTGAAGATGATCTTCATGACGGTTTTTATCTTCAACGCCGGATTCACCTTCTTTACGACCTTCTTTAATGTTTTCTTGACCAACCGGTTTCATTTTAACCAGGGGAATATCGGCGACTTTTTTGCCTTTGTCGGCCTTTGCGTCGCTTTAGCCCAGGCCTTTGTTACCCGCGCGGTCGCTAAAAAATTCAAAGAGCACCAAATTTTGCGTGTCTCGATAATAATAAACGGCATTATTATTTTGCTTTTTCTTTTTGCCGGGTCGCCGTGGCAGTTATTTCTGATTGTGCCGGTTTTTGCGATCTTTAACGGTCTTTCTCAGGCTAATTCGGCCGCGCTTGTGAGCGCCTCGGCCCCTCAGAGCATTCAGGGAGAAGTTTTGGGTTTGAACACCAGCGTTACGGCTTTGGCGCAGTCCATTCCGCCTATTCTTTCCGGATTTATCGCGGCCAGCCTGACCCCAGAGTCGCCGATAATAGTCGCGGCTATTGTGGTCGCGGCAGCCGGAATATTTTTTAACGTTTTCTATAAACATCCTCCGGCCAGCCTGAATCATTAAACGCCGATGATTAAAACTAAAAAGTTAATTCTCTGGTTTCGAGAAATAGGGCTCGGCGACGTCTCGCTGGTGGGAGGCAAGAACGCTTCATTAGGTGAGCTGGCTGCAAGTCTTCGATCGCCCGGCGTTAAAACTTCGGATGGATTTGCGATCACCACGGCCGGCTATCGTTTATTTATCGAGGAATCGGGTATTAAAAACAAAATTGAGCGGATCCTCGCGAAAATCAAAAAAGGGAACTTAAAGAGCCTAAAATCGGGGGCCCGGGAAATTCGGAATTTAATTCTGGAAGCTAAGATGCCGCAAGAATTGGAGGCTGAGATTTTGGCGGCCTACCAAAAGCTAGGGCGAATGTATTTTAAAAATCCTGACGTGGCGGTTAGATCGTCGGCGATCTTGGAAGACGCGCCGGATGCATCTTTTGCCGGACAGCAAGAGACGTATCTTAACGTAAGCGGCGAGCCAGCGCTAATCGCGGCGGTCAAAAAATGCATGGCGTCTCTTTTTACTGATCGCGCTGTCTCTTACCGCGAGCATAAGGGCCTCGGCGGCTTAACTCGTTCGCTCGCAATGGCGGTCGGCGTGCAGAAAATGGTGAGGTCCGACCTCGCTTCGAGCGGAGTTATGTTTACGCTCGACACCGAAAGCGGATTTGACCAGGTTATCGCCATTGAGTCGGCCTATGGCTTGGGTGAGATGGTGGTGCAGGGCAAGATTAATCCGGATAGGTTCGTGGTATTTAAACCGGGACTGCTCACGGGCTACGAGTCGATTATTTCGAAAAGTCTCGGCAGCAAAAAGAAAAAATTTGTTTATTCAAAGAACGGAGTTGCCGAGCAGCCGGTTAACGGGCCCGATCAAATCAGGCTATCGCTCAGCGACAAGGAGATTCTTAATTTGGCTAAGGCCGGAGTAGCAATCGAAAAACATTTTTCAAAAAAAGCAGGCGCTAAGTTGAACGCGGAAGTGCCGATGGACATCGAATGGGCTAAGGACGGCCAAACGGGCGAACTGTTTATACTGCAGGCGCGCCGAGAAACTGTTTTCGGGCGGCGAGCCGACATGAATTATCACGAAGAATATGTTTTGGAGAAATCATCTGAGCCGGCTAATTTGTTAGTAACTGGTGCAGCGGTGGGCGCGAGAATCGGCGCAGGGCGCGTTTATCTGGCTAAAAGTTCTAAAGATTTGAATGGTTTTAAAAAAGGAGATGTCTTGGTAACTGAGATCACCGATCCAGACTGGGAGCCGATCATGAAACTGGCCTCGGCGATTGTGACCGACAAGGGCGGCCGAACCAGCCATGCGGCCATAGTTTCGCGGGAACTGGGTGTGCCATGCATTGTGGGTTCGAACGACGCGACTAAGACGTTAAAAAGCGGAATGTCAGTTACGGTTGATTGTTCAACCGGTGAAATCGGCCGAGTTTTCCAAGGTATTTTGAAATATCGAGTCAATAAGATTGATTTCGGCAAAGTGCCGATGACCAGAACTCGTGTGATGCTCAATATCGGTGCGCCCGAAGAGGCCTTTAAATATGCCGCCTGGCCGGTTAAGGGTGTTGGCTTAGGCCGAATGGAATTTATTATTAATTCGACCATAAAAATTCATCCGAATGCTCTGATCGATTATCGGAAACTAAAATTATCCAAAAACCCGCTGGAGAGGGCGGTGACTAAAAAGATTGAGAGTTTAACCGGCGCTTACCAGGATAAGGAGCAGTTCTATATCGACAATCTAGCTTATGGCATTGGGAAAATCGCAGCAGCTTTTTCGCCTCACGATGTCATCATCAGATTTTCTGATTTCAAAACTAATGAATATCGCTCGCTCTTGGGCGGCGAGTTATATGAACCGCTAGAAGAAAATCCCATGCTGGGCTGGCGCGGTGCTTCCAGGTATTATCACCCTAATTTTATGAAAGCTTTTGGTTTGGAGTGCGAGGCGATTAAAAAAGTTCGCAACGAGATGGGTCTTAAAAATGTTGTTCCAATGATACCTTTCTGCCGCACGCCCGAAGAGGGGAAGAGAGTTATTGATGCCATGAAGGCGAATGGTTTGGACCGAGGTCGCGACAAGAGCCTCAAGATATATATGATGTGCGAGATCCCGTCGAATGTTATTTTGGCTGATCAATTCTTAGATATTTTTGACGGCATGTCGATTGGTTCCAACGATTTGACCCAGCTAACTCTCGGTTTGGATCGAGATTCGCACAATATAACTGGCATTGGCAACGAAAATAACCCCGCCGTTAAGGAATTGATCGGGCTGGCGATTGATAAATGCCAAGCCCGAGGCAAGTATATCGGCATTTGCGGCCAGGCGCCGTCGGACTACCCCGAATTTACTAAGTTCTTGATAGAGAAGGGCATAGACAGCGTTTCGCTAAACCCTGATTCGGTTTTGAAAACTATCGCTTTGATTCATAAAGAAGAGGCTTAGGAGCCGGTTGAAACTTGCTAAGAAGGCGGTTTCCAGATATTCTAGGTTACGTTAAATATGATCAATATCCCCACAGTTTCGGCTGAGAAAGTTTTCGACATCGCCGGCTTTCCGGTGACCAACACGCTTCTTTTGAGCGTCATCGTGGCTATTTTTCTGATTATTGTTTCGTTTTTGATCAAATTAAAGTTCGCGGTGGTGCCGAGGGGGCTGCAAAATTTATTTGAATGGATAGTTGAGCAGATGCTGGACCTAACCGAAGGTATCTTTGGTTCGAGAAAGGCTGCTGAGCAATACCTGCCGCTCGTTGCCACCATCTTTTTTGTAGTTTTGTTCTCCAATTGGTTCGGCCTTTTGCCGGGCATTGGCTCGATCACGATCAAAGGCGAATCAGGCGAGACTTTGCCTCTTTTGCGCTCACCATCTAGCGACCTGAACTTCACTTTAGCGCTCGCCATCATCACCGTTATCTTGGTCAACATTTTAGGCATCGCCGCCATAGGTTTTTGGAAATATGCCGGCAAATTTATCTCGTTTAAGAGCCCGATCGCGTTTTTCGTCGGCATCCTTGAACTTATATCGGAAGTTGCTAGAATGGTATCGTTCTCTTTCAGGCTATTCGGTAACGTTTTTGCCGGCGAGGTCATGCTTGTGATCGCCGCATTCTTTTTACCTTATATTCTCCCGGTGCCTCTATTAGCTATGGAAATCTTCGTGGGGCTGATACAGGCGGCGGTGTTCGCCATGCTGGCAGCCGTTTTCATAGGGATGGCGGTTAGCCACCATGGAGATGAAGAAGCAGCGCATTAATATTAATAAAATAAGTCGTAAGTAATAATAAAAACAATAAAATGGACGTAGCATCATTTAAGGCATTAGCAGCAGCAATCGCAATGGGTTTGGGCGCCATCGGTCCTGGCATTGGTATCGGTCTTTTGGCTTCGAAAGCCGTTGAGGCGATTGGCCGCAACCCGGAAGCTAGCTCAAAGATCCAGACAACTATGATCTTGGGTATTGCTTTCGCCGAAGCTATCGCGATTTACGCACTCGTTGTGGCATTGATTGTGAAATTTGCGTAAGCAAATTTTTCGAAAATCTAAAAGTTAATAAAGAGGATGCAAGATATACTAAATAGTTTAGGCATTGATTGGAAACTTTTGCTCGCGCAGGCGGTCAACTTTGCGATCCTCTTTTTCATCCTCAGGCAGTTTGTTTATAAACCGATTTTGGGGGTTTTAAAGAAGAGAAAGGAGGACATCGAAAAAGGTATCGCATTTACCAAAACAGCCGAGGAAAACCTCAAGAATTCTGATGCGGTTAAGGCCGAGACCCTGAAAGATGCTAAGACTAATGCTCTCGCGATCGTGACCAAGGCTGAAGCCGAGGCTGCCTTGCGCAAGGACGAGCTGATCAAAGACGCCACGGTGAAGCGCGACGCTGTTTTGGGCGAAGCTAAAACGATTATCGAGGAGCACAAGAACAAAATGCTCGAGGGTGTTTACGCCTCAGCTGAGGGCCTTATTAAGACCGGCCTGGAGAAAGTGCTGGGCCGCATGCCGGCCTCGGAGCGCGATACTCAGCTCATTAAAGACGCGTTAAAAGAACTTAAACAGTACGCACGTTAATCTTATGAAGTACACCGTGAAACAATATGCGGCGACTCTCCTTGATTCTGTTCAAAGTAATGGGAAAGCAAAATCTGATAAGGATCAGGCGGCCGTGGTCAAAAAATTTCTCACTTTGCTTCAGCGGAACGGTGACTTTGCTCGCCGGGCGCAAATTATAAAAGAGGCCGAGCGTCAGCACTTCAAAGCGAACGGCATCCACAAAGTTGATGTCGAGCTGGCCTCGGAGACTCCAGCGAGCCTGGAAAAAGATATCGAGGGAGCCATCGGCGGGAAGATCGTTTTCAGAAGCCTGATGAATAAAGAAATTCTGGGGGGAATCAAGATACTGATCGACGACGAGACGCTGATCGATGGAAGCGCCCGAAGGCAGATCGCAAGACTATTCGCAACCAAGAGTTAAAAACACATGAACGATTCAATTATCAAAAACTTAAAATCAGAGCTGGAAGGGTTCGAAAAATCAATCAAGTCGGAAAAGATCGGCCGCGTGACCGAAGTGGGAGACGGCATTGCCCGCGTGTCGGGTTTGTCCGGCGCGGCATCGCAAGAAATGCTTGATTTTGAGACCTCGGCCGGAATCGTGAAGGGTATTGTTTTTAACTTGGAAGAAGATGCGATCGGCGCGATCATTTTGGGTGACTATTTGAAAATTAAAGAGGGGGACGTAGTAAAACCAACCGGCCGCGTGCTTTCAATCCGCGTGGGTGACGAGATGGTTGGCCGCGTAGTTGATGCTTTGGGTAATCCTATCGACGGCAAGGGCCCGATCTTTAAAGACGGCGCCAAAGAGACCTATTACCCCGTTGAACGCCTTGCCCCGGGCGTTGTTACCCGCGAATCTGTTAACACTCCGCTCCACACCGGTATTAAGGCGATCGACGCGATGATCCCGATCGGCCGAGGCCAGAGGCAGCTTATTATCGGCGACCGGCAGATCGGTAAGAGCTCGATTGCGATCGACACAATCATCAATCAGCGTGCTGAAACTCGTTATTCCCGGCCAATTTGTATCTATGTTGCGATCGGCCAAAAGGAATCTAAAGTTGCTAAGATCGTCGACACCTTAACCAAGGCCGGAGCGATGGAATACACCATTGTTGTGGCGGCTCCGTCGTCTGCTCCATCCTCGCTTTGGTTTCTTGCCCCATACGCCGGCTGCGCAATCGGTGAATATTTTATGCACTCCGGTAAGGATGCTTTGATTATCTATGATGACCTTTCGAAGCAGGCTTGGGCTTACCGAGAAATGGCGCTTTTGAGTCGCCGTCCGCCGGGCCGAGAAGCTTACCCTGGGGATATCTTCTATCTGCACTCTCGTTTACTGGAGCGTGCTGCGAAATTGAACAAAGAAAATGGCGGCGGGTCACTAACCGCGCTTCCAATTATCGAAACTCAATTGGGCGATGTGTCAGCTTATATTCCGACCAACGTGATCTCAATTACCGACGGGCAGATTTACCTGGAGCCGGAACTCTTTAACCAGGGTCTCCGCCCGGCCTTGAACGTCGGTATCTCGGTCTCCCGCGTGGGTTCAGCCGCGCAGACCAAGGCGATGAAGAAAGTGGCCGGCAAGTTGAGGCTTGAGTTGGCTCAGTTTAGAGAGCTCGCTGCTTTTGCACAATTTGCTTCGGACTTGGACGAAGGAACCAAGAAGAAAATTCAGCGCGGTAGGATTCTGCAGCAGGTTTTGAGGCAGGGCGAACAGGAGCCGATGCCGTTCTATAAGCAGGTAGTTGTGATTTTCGCTGCTACTAACGGCTATTTTGATGACATCGACCCGAGCATTGCTTTAGAAACTTCGAACAAGCTTTTAGCCTATGTTGATAAAATGAACAAAGACATCTTTGACGAGCTTTTGAAGACCGGTGAAATTACCAAAGAACTCGAACCAAAACTCCGCGCCGCAATCGAAGAATTTAAGAAACTTTAATTTTGTATGAATCGAGAAGCTCCCAAAACTGTTGATAACGGAAAGTATCCGGCAATAGCCGCAGAGCTTTTAGGCATGATGCAAAGAGATCAGGAGGCAAGAAGTTTAGGAGTTGATGAGACAAAGGCAGGGGATATAGACGCAAGCAACACCGATCGGTTAAAAAGAATTATAGAAGAGATCGGCTGGCCTACCGCTTCAAAAGTCGGTATGAAAGGGGCGAATTACGCCGGGATCGTAGCAATACATTCGCGCGATATAGATTTCAAGAAAAAATATTTGGAGGTGCTTTTGAGGCTAAAAGGTAGTGGCGAGCTGAACGATGAGGATATAGCATTT
Source organism: uncultured Candidatus Saccharibacteria bacterium (assembly GCA_964643135.1). Taxonomy (GTDB): domain Bacteria; phylum Patescibacteriota; class Minisyncoccia; order UBA6257; family Colwellbacteraceae; genus CAZXPC01. The sequence goes on from CAZXPC010000003.1 coordinate 73,783, forward strand.
ATCACTGACAAGATATGCGCTATCGAAGGCAAGCCACAGATCTATGGAACCCAAAAGAGTTGGCCAATTGCAGATGAAGCCAAGGCTGAAGAATTGCGCAAAGAATTAGGAATGATGTCTTTGGCCGAATACAGGAAGGGCCCTCCTGAAGGTTCAGAGAGTTGGCTATCGCATATAGAGAAGAATAAAGATAAATAACATGCCGTCGATAATTAATTTAATCAAAGAATCGGGAAGACTTATTAAGACCAATTTGGTGGTTTTCGTTGTCGTTCCGGTTATTTTTGCTGGCATATCATTGGCGCTCCCATTTACAGCTGTAGGCGTCTTCACTTTTTTAGGCAGCTCAGCTAAATATTTGGGCGGGTTAGATTTATCAGTTCTGCTTTCTCTTGTGATTCGCTACTTTCTTAGCATTGAAGGGCTGGCTATATTCTACATACTTCATAAAAGGGGCAGTTTGGTCAGGATAATCGGGAGTTCGCTTTGGGCGAGAATTATTATTTTCTTCTTAGGTTTTATACCACTGATGTTCTCAGGCGTGTTAGCTGGATGGGCGACACAAGCATGGTCTCAGGATATGAATCCGAATTTGTCGGGTACCATGGCCGTCGTCTCATTAATATCTGGTTTCATCATTTCTTTAGCGGCCATAGTTGTTTCTTTGGCTTTCGCCTTTGTCGATTATTTGATAGTTAATGGATTCAACGCGGCCTCTGCAGTTGGAATAGATTTGGTTTATCTCAAGAAGCACTGGAAATATCTTCTATTGGTTTTTTCACCCGTCATTTTGATTTATGTTTTGATTCATAGCATTGTGCCAGCGGTCCTAATTTTTAACTTTGGGAGGTTTGCGGCTAACAATTATTTATTCTTAGGCTTCCAGCCTTTCGATCTCCTAATTCTAAACCCGCTAATAATTGCCTACACTATAACAATATTTCACTCTCTCCGTTTAACGACAGATTTATCGAAGCATAGCAGTTTCGCATTAATCAATTGTGTTTATATAGCTACTATAACGGTTATCATTCTCTTGGCTATTTTGCCTTTTGCGAAAGATATTCCATTCCTATTGGACCCCAAAAATTTTAGCCAATATTTTAGATTCTAAATAACATGGCAGAATCCGCACGAGATATAAAAAGACGAATAAAGTCAGTCAAGAACATCGCCCAGATCACCAAGGCGATGGAGGCTGTTTCGGCTAACAAAATGAGAAAGAGCCAAGGCTTCGCCTTGGATGCCCGGCCGTATGCCTTGGCGTCTTTAAGCATGCTCGAGAACTTGCTCGCCAGGACCGGCAAGGATAATTTGCCCGAAGCGCTCAAGAACCGCGCGGTTAAAAAGTCTCTTTTACTGATTGTGACTGCTGATAAGGGCTTGGCCGGAGCTTACAACTCGAACATTATCCGTTTAGCTGACAAGTGGATTGCTAATCAGAAAAAAGAGGGTAAAGATTTTGCCTTGATAACCGTTGGCAAAAAAGCTAAGGAGTATTTTAGTAAACGCGCGAGCGTGATCAGTAGCTTTTCAGGGTTTAGCGACTTTTCGAAACTCCGCCAGACCAACCCGGTCGCTGATGCCGTAACATCAGGCTTTTTAAACAAAGAATGGGATGAAGCGAAAGCTGTTTACACTCACTTTAGAACAACTTTGAAGCAAGAAGTCGTTCTCCGCAAGATTTTGCCGGTCACTAAAGACGGAATAGTCGAAATGGTAAAAGGGATTTTGCCGGAATACGGCAAATTCGCTTCAGGCAGTGCTGAGACAGTTGTGAATAAGATCGACGCTCATCCTTATAGCTCTGAATACGTTTTTGAGCCCAGCCCAAAGCATATATTGGACGCGCTCGTTCCCCGGTTGCTTCATATGCACATTCACCATATAATCCTGGAAGCTAACGCCTCCGAGCACTCGTCCAGGATGGTCGCAATGAAGAACGCCTCGGAGAACGCCAAGGACATTATCGGCGATCTCACTCTGGTTTATAACAAAGTGCGGCAGGCCGGAATTACGAGGGAAATCATAGAAATCACAGCCGGGAGCGAAGCGCTGAAAAACTGATAACTTATAACAGATAATTAATAACAGGAAAACATGGCAAACAATACAAAAGGCAAGATAATCCAGATTCTCGGACCAGTCGTCGACGTCGAGTTCGAAGGCACCGTGCCGGCAATTTATGATGCTCTAACCGTTAAGAACCCGGCAGGGGACGGCGTGATTACACTTGAAGTTGCGAAGCACATGGGTTTTAACCGCATCCGCGCGATCTCACTTGCTTCAACTGACGGCTTAACTCGAGGTGTTGAAGTGACTTCAACCGGCGCGCCGATTTCAATTCCGGTTGGTCCAGAAGTTTTGGGCGGCCTTTTCGGCGTATTAGGAAATGTCATGAACAAAGAAAAAGCGGGTGTTAAATTCCAAAAGATGTGGCCGATTCACCGCAAAGCCCCAGCTTTTACTGAACAATCAACCAAGACCGAAGTTTTCGAAACCGGCATTAAAGTTATCGACCTACTCGCTCCTTTCATTAAAGGAGGTAAGGTGGGTCTTTTCGGCGGCGCGGGTGTGGGCAAAACAGTTTTGCTCCAGGAACTTATCCGAAACGTGGCGGAAGAGTCCGGCGGCGCTTCAGTTTTCGCCGGCGTTGGTGAACGAACTAGAGAAGGTAACGACCTCTACAAAGAAATGGAAGAGTCTGGCGTTTTGAGCAAGACGGCGCTTGTTTTCGGCCAAATGAATGAGGTGCCGGGTGCGCGTTTGAGAACTCCTTTAACAGCTCTGACTATGGCCGAATATTTCCGCGACGAGGAATCAAAAGATGTTCTTCTCTTTATCGACAATATCTTTAGGTTCTCACAGGCTGGTTCTGAGGTTTCCGCACTTTTGGGCCGCGTGCCTTCAGCGGTGGGCTATCAGCCGACCTTGGCTTCAGAAATGGGCCAGCTTCAGGAACGTATCACTTCAACCAAGAAGGGTTCGATCACTTCCGTGCAGGCTATTTACGTGCCGGCTGACGATATTACCGACCCAGCCCCGGCCACAACCTTTAGCCACATCGATTCAACTATCTCGCTCTCGCGTGCCATTTCTGAGCTCGGTATTTACCCGGCCGTTGACCCGCTCGCTTCAACTTCTTCCGCGCTTGATCCGAAAGTTGTGACTGCCGAGCATTATCAGGTTGCGAACGACGTTAAGAAGACTTTACAGCGCTACACTGAGTTGCAAGACATCATCAACATTTTGGGCGTTGAAGAACTTTCAGAAGACGACAAACGCACCGTTGCGCGCGCTCGAAGAATACAGAAATTCTTGTCTCAGCCTTTCTTCGTTGCCGAGCAGTTTACGGGCCGCGCCGGCAAGTTCGTAAAGCTCGAACAGACTATTAAAGATTTCCGTGCCATTTTGGACGGCAAGTATGACGATAAGCCGGAAGACTTTTTCTATCTCCAGGGCTCTCTGGCCGACGCTGAAGCAGCAGCTACCGCAAAATAAATATGGAGAATCTAGAACAACGCATAAGCAGTATCGAAGAAAGAAATAAGCGCGTTGAACTAGATAAGGCGTGGGAAGTGAGCTGGACCAGGAAAGTTTTGCTTATCGCCTTTACCTATATTACGATTGGATTGTTTCTCTCTGTCACTGCAGTGTCGAACCCATGGCTTAATGCGATTGTTCCTGCCATAGGTTTTACAATCTCAACCCTAACGATGCCCTTATTTAAAAGCATTTGGATAAAACAAATCAAAAAATGAGACTCAAAATCCTAACTCCGGAAAAGCAGCTCTATCACGGCCACGTGACCGGCTTTACGGTTAAAACTTTGGCGGGCGAAATCACGATCTTGGGCAGCCACGAGCCGATAATTTCAATGTTCGAAAAAGGCACCGCGACAATTATTGATAACGAAAACAAACATCACCCAATCGAATTGAACAGCGGTTTTCTAGAAATGACCCCCGAAAACGACTTGAATGTGCTAACGGAGTAAGGGTATTTTTGCGCCCTGGACATCTGTAATACAATTTGTTACAATGGTGGCATGAGAGAAATTGTAAATATATCGCTCCCGCCGGAGCTTAATAAGCAGCTTGAGAAAATGGTTAAGGACGGCCACTATGCCTCAAAGAGCGAATTCATCCGCCATCTTTTGCGTATAAAGAAAGATCAGGAGCTGGCCGCCGACATTAGGCAGAGCAAAAAAGAGGTGGCTTCTGGCAGAGTGTATAGATTGAAATCGCCAGACGACATGCTTAAATGGAAATAGAATATTCTCCCAGGTTCAGAAGGACGCTGAAGAAGCAGCCCGTGGAGGTCAAAATTCTGATGAGGGATAAATTGCGCATTTTCATAAATGACCCTTTTGATTCTAGGCTCAGGACACATAAATTAACGGGTGACTTTGCTGATTGTTGGGCTATCTGGATAAGTTATAGGTATAGAATTATATTTATGTACGGCGATAAAGGGCAAGTTATCTTGCTTGCTATTGGGGACCATTCTGTTTATAGATAATCAATAATATGAAACGAGCGATTATTGTTCATTGTTGGGGCGGATATCCGGAATATTGCTGGTATCCGCACGCCAAAGCCGAGCTTGAGAAAGCGGGTTTTAAGGTTGAGGTGCCGGCTATGCCCGACACTGATAACCCAGACTTATCTAAATGGCTGCCGAGGTTGAGTGAAGTTGTCGGGACTCCCGACAAAGATCTATATTTGATCGGCCACAGCGCGGGCGTGCCGACTATTTTGCGTTATTTGGAACAGCTTGCGCCAGGAGAGAAAATCGGCGGAGCAGTTTTCGTAGCTGGCTTTACTGATCCAATCGACCCAGTTAAATTCCCGCCGCTCAAAACTTTCTTTAACGGCGAGCTTGATTACGCCGCTATAAAATCCCATTGCGATAAATTTGTTGATATTGCATCAGATAATGATCCGTATGTGCCTCTGAGATATTCTGATATTTTGCGCGATAAGCTCGGCGCGGAAATTATCGTGAAGCACGCCATGAAACATTTCTCAGGAGCAGTTGATGGAGAAGAAAGCTGCACCGAATTGCCCGATGTTGTTGAGGCTGTGTTAAGATTATCAAGATGAAAGAAAATAAAATCTCGGTTGTTATTGATCGGCCGGCAAACGAAGTTTTTGATTTTGTTGTTAACCCTGAGAACACGCCAAAGTGGATTGATAGCCTAGTTAAAGAAAAGGTGAATGAACAGCCGATCAGGCTCGGCACGATTTACAGAAATGTTAATAAGGCGGGTGAATGGGCCGAGTACGAAATGGTTGAGTTTGAAAAGCCGAAGATGTTTGTTATGAAAGATAAGAACAGCACTTATCATGTTAAATACATTCTTGAACCTGTCGGGGGGGGGCATACGCAACTGACCTATTTTGAATGGGTTGATGGGGGCGAGCTATCGAACCCGTTTACGACTCTGATATTGGAGAAACTAAAGAATATCTTGGAAGCTGATAGAAGCTAGCTAAATAGCCGGCTTTTGTTAGACTTTTATAGTGAATTTGAATAATTTTAAGGCTGTTTTGTTTGATATGGATGGGACGCTGGTCGACACTGAGCCAGCTGGTTTGGAGGTAATGCGTGATTTCTTAGCGAAAAGGAATATAATTTTGACCGAGGACGAGTGGATTCTATTCGACAAAGTTTGGCGGCGAGATGGGACCGATATTAGATTCGAACAGTTTTTGTCTAACATATTGCTCAAATATTCTCCCGCTGCTGATATCAGAAAAGAGACAGAGAACTTTTATCGGGATTACGAGATGGCAATCCTGGTTGCTTCTCAACTGCCTGGCGCAGATGAACTCTTGCATAAGTTTAAGAATAAATTTAAGGTCGCCTTAGTAACGGCGAGCACAGCTTCGCAAGCCAGAGCCGTTTTAGAGAACAATAGCTGGGGTAAGGTTTTCGATCTTGTTATTTCTCATGATGATTTTGAGAAGAGCAAGCCAGATCCGGAATCCTATTTAACGGCATGCGCTAAACTGGGTTTGGGTCCGAATCAATGTTTTGTAGTCGAAGATTCTAAAAATGGAGTATTGGCTGGCAAGAACGCTGGGATGTTCGTAATCGGTGTGCGAGCCGGCAATAAACATCCGCAAGATATCACAAAAGCTGATTTGATCGTAAACACATTAAAAGATATTCAAATTTAAATGCAGAAAAAAGTTTTTATAAAAAATAATAAAGGTTTGAATCTTGCGGCGGTTATTCATCGGCCAGAAAAAGAAACGGATAGATTGGCTATTCTTTGTCCAGGCTATTTAGATAGCAAGGATTATAATCATCTGGTCGGTCTGGCGGAAGAATTAACTAAGGGTGGCTACACAGTCATTAGATTTAATCCCACTGGCACCTGGGATAGCGAGGGTTCTATCGAAGAATATACAACGACACAATACTTAGCGGATATTAAAAATGTCTTAGAGTATATGCTAGCCAAGAGAAAATATAGTCACATTCTCTTGGGCGGCCACAGCCGAGGCGGTCGCGTGTCTGTTCTTTATGCAACAAGAGATTCAAGGATCACGTTGGTGCTTGTTGTTATGACATCAGGAACGCCGGTTATAGATAATCGCAGGAAACAAGCCGAAGAGCTCGGGTTCACTATCGAAACAAGAGATGTACCCGGTGAGCGTGGAGAAAGAGAGTATAGAGTGCCACTAAGCCATTTTCAGGACAACGATCAATATGATTTGATTAAATCGGTAAAGGAAATAAAAGTCCCGATAGTTGTGGTTGCCGGAGGAGCCGACGTGTTAGTTAATCCAGATTGGACGAAGAAAATCTATGACAACGCTAACAAGCCGAAGAAGTTTATTTTGATGAAAAGCGTAGGTCACAACTATCGACAGAATATCCAAGAAGTTAAAGCAGTTAATGATAAAATAATAGAAGCTATATCTGACATAAGATCATGAGAATTCTAATTTTTGGCGACAGCATAGTTTGGGGAGCGGAAGACGAAAAAGGAGGGGGTTGGGCGGATAGGCTTAAGCAATTTTTGATGGCAGATGAATCCAGGACCGGGAGATATAACCCAGTCTACAATTTAGGCGTAAGCGGCAACAGAGTGACTGATTTGCTGGCTAGATTTGAGGTTGAAGCTAAGCCGAGGATTAGGGAAAATCAAGAAACATTGGTAATTTTTTCGATTGGCACTAATGATAGCGCTCTGCTTAATGCGGAGAAACAGCTTTGGACGCCGTTCGATGAATTCCAAACGAGCTTGAGACCGCTCGTAGAAATGGCCCGCAAGATCACTCCAAATGTGATTTTTCTGAGCCTTCTGCCCTGCGAAGATAAAAAATTGGATCCCGCACCATTTGCTCCAGAGATGTCCTATAAAAGCGAAAATATACAAAGGTATAACTCTGCTATCAATAATTTTTGTGAGGGCGAGGGGATCGGTTTTGTGAACTTGTTCGCCGTGTTCTCAGAAAGAAACTACTCTGAATTTCTCTCTGATGGCCTTCATCCTAATTCTGACGGCCATACGTTGATCTTTGATGAGGTGAGGGACTATCTCCTCGATAAGAAGCTTATTTAGGATTGTTTGAAATCAAATAGCCCTTGAGCCGTCTTGGGCTGTATGCTAGCTGATTTTGTTAACTCAATATTGCAAGGGATAGGCGAACACGGCTCGCTCTATTTCTACAGCTCTATTTTCCAGGGCAATGCGGCGCTTGTGACACTTACCGCTATGTTTATTATTTATAAAAAACAGGGCTTTGATTATTCGATCAACCGGATCGAGCGGATTATTATTGATTACCTCACGAATGCCTGCAAAATCTCGATCAACTATGGGAGCATTTTTGAACTCGAAATTTACCGGGAAGAAATGTGCCGGGGTTTTGACGACAAGCTGAAGGACCAGCTTAAAGAAATGACGAGTTCGATCCAGTGGAAGAACCGTTTTGATGAGCTAAGGGAGCTTAAAAAAGAATTTAATATTTTTATTAAGGACGCCAGCCGGTCGATGATCAATACCTTCACCCTGATGATTCTGAGCATCGCTCTCCTGCCCTTTAGCGAGGTTATTCATCAAAATAGATATGTTGAGATCGGCCTCTTTATCATTATGATCATATTGCAAATTGTGAGCTTGATGATTCTCTTTAATTTCCTGAGGCGGCGCTTGAGGCAAGTTGCGTAGGGTGGTATTTATGGGATAATGACAGCATGAAGGATGATAAGAAAGAAGAGCTCAAAACCAAGAACCCGAAGCTGTACAACATTGCCGTTGAGGGTGGCACGGAGGCGCCGTTTACCGGCAAATACCTGAACGAGCACGCTGATGGCGTTTTTCACTGCGCGGTTTGTGACGCGCCGCTTTTTAAGTCGGAGAATAAGTTTGAGTCCGGCACGGGCTGGCCGAGCTTTGACCGCCCGATCACGCCGGAAGCGGTTGAATATGTGCCCGACGACGCTTTTGGGATGCATCGAACCGAGGTGCGCTGTAAAAACTGCGGCGCTCATTTAGGCCACATTTTTGACGATGGACCGGTTGAGACAACCGGGAAAAGGTACTGCATAAATTCGGTTTGTTTGGATTTGGAAAAGAAAGATGATAAAAGCAAATAAACAGGTAAAAGTTTTAACTTTCGGCACGTTCGACCTGCTCCACAAGGGGCATGTTTCTTATTTGGAGCAGGCTAAAAAATTCGGCGATAAATTATATGTTTTGGTGGCTTGCGACCAGGCTGTGCTGTGGGCCAAAAAGCGGTTGCCGAGCGAGGGGGAGGCGGTAAGGCTCGCTAAAATAAAAAAACTAAAATTTGTCGATGTCGCTTGGATCGGCGAGCCGGTCAACAAGGTCCATGACTATTTACGCCCGATAATTAAGGTCAGGCCGGATGTGATTTGTCTTGGTTATGACCAGGCGCTCAGGGAAGAGGAATGGTTGCGGGGCGAACTTAAAAAAATGCGGCCTGAGCCGATTTTGGTCAGGTTGGAGCCATTTGAAGAGCATATCTATAAAACATCATTACTAGGGGGTAGCTCTAAAAAGAAAGGGCGACCTTGATTTGGGTCGCTTGCGGTAAAGGACTGTTAGCCTCCGGTAGGCACCTGATCGGGCTGAGAATACGAAGGGGGAGGCTGTTTACCGGTACAGGTTTCCTACCGGAGGCGGCTTCAGCCCGGGGGGCGCGCTGAAGTCACTTATAATGTACCATATTTGGCGGGCATTTGATATAATGGTCTCTACATGGTGGAAAAGGTCGGTTAATTATTTAAATTTTAGAAATGGAAAATAAAGAAATGATGAAGGACGGCATGAAGACAGATATGAATGAAAGTATGGAAGAAGGCATGTGCAAAGACGGCAGTTGCGGCGGCGCGTGCAACGCTTGGATGTGCGGCGGCATGCGGCACGGCGATATGTGCGAAGGCAGCTGCGGCTGCCGGTGCCCGCATCACAAAATTAAGGGCGCTATGATTGCACTAGCCGGCGTATTCCTAATGTCCGGTTTCATGGAATGGATGGACTGGACAACCGTTGGCGTGATAGTCTCGGGGCTTATCATCTTGATGGGTCTTAAGAAGATGTTTGCAGGAATGTGCAAGTGCTGTTAAAATGACTTGGAACCTTAATTGGTTCTAAACCTAAAAAAGGTAAATAAAGTGAAAACCGCTGTGAGGGCGGTTTTTACTTTTGCTTTGCAAACAAGGCGTCCCAGGAGTAAAATTCACTACTATGAATAATCCATTCGAAAGCGCGATGGAACAACTCGCGCGAGCTACCGCCGTTAAGAATTTCAAGGAAGAATTTATTAATTTAGTAAAACAGCCGCAAAGAGAAGTGAAGGTTTCGATACCGGTTAGGATGGATAACGGCAGCCTCAAAGTTTTCGAAGGCTATCGGGTGCAATATAATAATTTCCGCGGTCCCTGCAAAGGCGGGATTCGCTATCACGAGACCACTGACATTAACGAAGTTAGGGCATTGAGTTTTTGGATGGCGCTGAAGTGTGCTCTAATGAATATCCCAATGGGCGGGGGCAAAGGCGGCGTGACGGTTGATCCGAGAAAATTGTCTAAAAAAGAGCTGGAGAGACTCTCCCGCGGCTGGATGTGGGCGCTTTATGAAGTGCTGGGTCCGCGGAAAGACGTACCGGCGCCGGATCTCAACACTAATTCTGAAATCATGGATTGGATGGCTGACGAATATGCCAAACTGACCGGCGATAAGACGGGTGCGGTTATAACCGGCAAATCAATTGATAAAGGAGGGTCGGAGGGCCGGACTTCAGCCACCGGTCGCGGCGGATTTTATGTTTTTGATACCTTGCGCGAAAAACTTAATTTGCCCCCGGTGTGTCGGGTGGTGATTCAGGGTTTTGGCAATGTCGGTTTATATGCGGCCAAATTTTGGCAGGAAGCGGGACACAAAATTGTGGCGATTTCAGACTTCAAAGGCGGTATTTATAAAGAAGATGGAATAGATTGGCAGGAACTTAGTCAGCACGTTAAGACCACCGGCTCGGTTGTTGATTTCTATGGCTCGCGGCCGATGACTAATGCCGAGCTGCTCCAGATGGACTGCGATGTTCTGATCCCCGCGGCACTGGAGAACCAGATTACATCCGAGAATGCCGAGCATATCAGCGCCAAGGTTGTTTTTGAGCTGGCTAATGGCCCGACTACGCCCGAAGCCGAAGATATTTTATTCTCCCGCGGGGTGCCGGTTGTACCCGACATTTTGGCTAATGCCGGCGGGGTGATTGTTTCAACTTTCGAGTGGGAGCAGAACTTGGAAGGCGAACATTGGACTGAGACTGAGGTGGCTGAAAAGCTTAAAAAGATCATGGAAAGGGAAACGATGAATGTTTGGAAACATTCTAAAGATCTTAAGACTGACCTCCGCCGAGCGGCCTATATAATTGCCTTAGAACGCATCGAAAAAGCCACCCCAGTCTAAAACTTGCCAAGGGCACCGGCCTATGTTAGGCTGTAGCGTTGCAAAGATGCAGAAGGGAGTCGAATCTGGCAGAGTTGCAGTAGTAAATAAAAATAAAATCAAAGTATGCAAGGTAAAATTAAGACCTTAACAGACAAGGGTTTTGGCTTCATCGCTCGCGAGGGCGAAGCTAAGGACCTTTTCTTCCACTCAAAAGAAGTGGTTGGGACTACCTTCGACGAATTGAGAGTTGGCGATGAAGTCACTTTCGAAGTCGGAGAATCTCCAAAAGGACCAAATGCAGTTCAGGTTCAAAAGGCCTAACTACAACAAACTCCGCTCCAGCAATGGGGCGGTTTTTGTTTTTTTCAGCTCGGATGTTTCTTTCCCCGCCTCCGAACTCGCTTCCGCCCCTCGGAACCAGGATATTTTTTCTACTGA
>CAZXPC010000004.1:0-71949 GCA_964643135.1 uncultured Candidatus Saccharibacteria bacterium
TCAGGCTTTCGCCCATTGTCGAATATTCTCGACTGCTGCCACCCGTAGGTGTACGCACCGTGTCTCAGTTGCGTCGTTGGGGAACCGGCTCTCACCGCCCCTACTGGTCATAGCCTTGGTGAGCCATTACCTCACCAACTAGCTGATCAGAACTAGGCCGATCCCAAAGCGGATTGCTCCTTTGCCCTTGCGGGAACATCAGGTATTACCCAATCTTTCGACTGGCTATCCCTGTCTTCGGGGTACGTACCAAGTTTGTACTAACTCGTTCGCCACTCCTCTTGCGAGGCGTTCGACTTGCATGCCTTATCCACGCCGCCAGCGTTCATCCTGGACTAGGATCAAATCCTCAAAATAATTTGAATTGCATCAGAAGATACAAATTGCAAACATATTGGGACAACTAAAAAAGTTTCTACTTTTTTCGTTTCTACTTGAACTCTGACTTCTTCTTACTCGGAAATTATTATTTGTTTGGGACTCATCTTTATGGATGAGTTGCTTGTGCCGGTTAAGCACAAGACTTTTTTCCTCACAGACACTTGTACTAGTTGTGTCTATGCGGGTATTCAGTTATTAAACAGCATTCGTGGGTTGCAGAACGACTTATATAACCGGCCCTATCTTTTTAGGGATTCAGCCAGAGCGGAGAGCTCCAGCAGGCTTACCTCAAGGCAAGCAAGCCGATCTACGTACAAGTGTTAGGCAAATCGGTAGCAGTATCTTAGCAGAGCTAATTTTATTGTCAATGGTCTCGCCCTCGCTCATTCCCATTTAGTCACCACAGATAATTTCTGCTGAAATTTCTTCTTCTCGACCCCTTCGCGTCTCCGAGAGGCTCCTCAACGGAAATAAGCTCGAACTTATACTTTACGCGCAACGTTACTGCAGAGGACGGCTCGATACTTTATAAATATCTCAGAATGTAAATTTAGGGTTGCATCCAAAAGCTCCACATCGGCCAAGTTCCTCTATACCATGTAAGATAAGGATTAGAACCACTAGCAAACCTAGAGTAGATATAATTAACGCAAACCAATCAAAGATATCCCTAGAAGATTTGGGGATTAACCATGCCCTTGCCAAGCCTCTTACTTGCATAAGCAGACCGATCACGAAACCTACGAAGGGAAGACCACTCAGAGGATAGTCGGAATAAATATTAATAAGCCAAGCCAGCATTGCGAATGTGACTACGGCTCCGAACAAACTCCAAATGAATGTTCTTTTAGAATTACTGCTTTCTGTCATATAGCTAAGTATACCGTATCGAGATACTTTACAAAATAAGTAGAACCTATTACTATATCCCTACAAATGAAACAAGGAATTCACCCAACATATTTCGAGAAGGCTAAGATCACCTGCGCTTGCGGCAAGGTTTATATTACCGGCGCTACCTTAGAAGAAATCAAGACCGATATCTGCGCCAACTGCCACCCGTTCTATACCGGCAAGGAAAAGGTTATCGACACCGCCGGCCGAATCGAGCGCTTCAAGACCAGGAAGACATTGACTGCTCCGAAACGCGTTTCGAAGACCATAAAGCGAAAAGCGATCAAAGCGAAGAAGGAGTCAAAAATCGAGAATCTGGCACATTAACTAAATCCCCCGTCCTGGGGGATTTCTGATAGCAAAAAAAAGCACCCGGGCCCAACAAAATGTCGGGGCGCGGGGCTGAGTTGTGGAGCCAAGTCAGGTGCAGGCTAACCTGGCAGTTGCGGCGGGGCGGATGCTTCCGCGGCAGGCGCTCCGGGCGGCTGGCCCTCGACGATGTCGCCCGGCCCGATGTGGCGGTCGGCGTGCAAGATGAGCCGGCGCGTCGTAGGAGTGAGCCCCTGCATCCTGAAAGTCTTCGACGCGTCGAGGTGGAAGCTTTTCAGCAGCTCGGCCATGTCGAGAACGGCTTCGTGGTGCTTGGGGTGGCCATCATCAGGCTTCCAAGTCGCGGCCTTCTCGTTCAACCGCTTGACCTGTTCCGACGGTGGTACATTTGGTTTCCCGTTGGTTCCCATAGAGGTTGCCCTCAATATTTAAAGATATTCCATTTGTTAATTTCGCGCAAATGCGTTATATATATTGCCATGATCCCGGTAGTAGAGCAGAGCTCACTACGGGACAGGCTAACAAGATTTAAAAATAAACAAGCTTATGACTAACAAAGTAGTGATAGAGGTAAGGGCGGGGGCGGGGGGCGACGAGGCCTCTATTTTTGCGGGCGACTTAGTGCGCATGTATCAGCGCTACGCCGACCTGAAGGGCTGGAAATTTATCGAAATTGATTCAAACGGCAATCCGGGCAGCTATAAAACTTTTATTGGGCGCATTGTCGGCGAAGGCTCATATGCCGCATTGAAACTTGAATCCGGCACTCATAGAGTACAGAGAGTACCCGCGACCGAAAAAGCCGGCCGGGTACATACTTCAACGGCAACCGTTGCCGTTTACCCTGAAGTTGAAGCAACCGAACTGGTAATTAATCCGAACGACTTGGAAGTTACCTTCACTCGCGCCGGCGGCCCGGGCGGGCAGAACGTGAACAAAGTTGAAACGGCAGTGCGCCTGCTCCACAAGCCAACCGGCATTGTGATCTCTTCCAGAGCCGAACGGTCTCAGCACGCCAACCGCGAAGCCGCGCTTACCATCCTCCGCGCTAAACTTTATGAAAAGAAAATTGAAGAAGAGCAGCGAGCTTTGGGCGCCACAAGAAAAGAATTGATCGGCACTGCCGACCGATCGGAAAAGATCCGCACCTACAACTTCCCCGACGACCGCATCACCGATCACCGCTTCAACGCGAAAGTTCATAATATTGAAAATGTCTTGGACGGCGACTTGGATATTCTGCTAAAGAAAATCGCGAAGTCAGAGAATAAAGAGTAGCTGGCGTTCCAAACTCCGCCTCCGAAATCCGACCTACCCCTCGGAACCAGGATATTTTTCTTGCTAGAAAAATTCCCTACCGCTCGCCTACCCGGCTCCGCAGTTTCCTCAGAATAGATTCGGATTTCTCGGCTATAAGGAGTCCGACCTTGTTCTGCGAGGAGCCTCTCGGAGACGCGTAGGCGTCGAGAAGAAGAAAATCTAGCAAGATTTATCTGTGGTGACGAGCGGAATGAGGGCGGAGCGAATCATTCGAGACTGCTACTAGCTCGCTGAATTTAAAGTATCGATATCGCTCTGGAACTGTTGCGCTCGGTCGGCCACGCGGTAGCCGTAACGGCCCGGGTAGGTGTAGCTGCGCCAGGCGGCGCCGGCGTAATATTTAGCGGCCGCGCAGTTTTCTTGCTGGAAAATACTGCTATAGATAGACCTGCAACCGGAGAGGCCGTCCTGCAAATAAAGGGCGGTCGCGGTAAAAGCGTCGAGGTTATTGAACGGGTTAGCTGGGTTGGCGCCGGTAATGTTGGCAACCCGGTCGTTATAGAGGTCCCAAGTGGTCGGCAAGAACTGCGCCGGCCCCATCGCGCCGCCGTAAGCGCCGTCGGAAACAATCGGGCAAGAAACCGGCGTCGTCTCGGCTTTGTACGTACCGCCCAGCGATGAGATAAGCGCCAAGAAAACCGGTTTTTGTTTGCTGCTCATGACCGTACCGGACGGGTTCGAGGCCGGCGTGTTGTAATAACATTTGCCGAGGTTGCCGCCGATATTGCCCGACGCCGACGAAGATTCTTGGGCCAAGATCGACAGTATAAAAGCCGCCCTAACGCCGGTAGCTTTTTCGGCCACTTGGGCGATTTTTACTGCATCGCCGAATTCCAATTCGCCGCCTCCCAAGAGCCTGAAAATTCGGCTCCTGATTTTAGCCGCCTCGGCCTGCTTTTGGGCCACCAGGTCCTTATATTGAGACTCCTGGTTTTTGGTAATCGTGAGCAAAACTTTTTTCTGATCCTGGATCTGCTGAATCTGGGCCTGTTGGGCGGCTTGATACTGCTTAATACTTTCCTGATCGCTTTTCTGTTTGTCGAGCTGGTCCTTTTCCTGCGAAAGCTGGTCGTAAGCCGAGACCAAGCCCTCGAGCGCGGCTCGCACGTCTCCTTGAAAAGCATCAAGGTTGTTAATGTTCGAAAAGAATTCTGAGAGCTGCTTACTCTTTAAGAGAATTTCGAGCGTGCCGATATTGCCGGAGATATAAAGTTTTTGGAGCGCGGTTGTGAGGACCGACTTGTTAGAATCGATGTTAGATTGAGTCTTATTGATTTGAACGACGGTGCCGCTAATTTCAGACTTCAGCTTGGAGATAGCCAAATTAACCGCTTTTATTTTCAAATTGACCGCGGCAATTTTGCTGTTAAGAAGGTCGATGTCTCCTTTAAGGCTTTTGCCCTGCTTTTGCGAGTCGGCGATCTTGCTGTTAAGTTCAGTTATCTCCGCCTCATATTGCTGCAATTGCTGCTGCAGGGCGGCCTGCTCGTCAGACAGAAGAGAGCTAGGCGAAGCGGACTGCGCCAGGGTGTCAGAATTGAAGGTCGGTATCATCGCTAAGGACGCGACATAGACCGCCAGAACAACCATGGCCGGCGAAAAGAATCTTTTTAAGGCTGGGACTCTGTTTATGGATGGATTAAAACTCAGGTTTACAATGCCTTTTGGATTTCCCCGGCGCGCAAACGGATCTAGGCCGCGCCGCTTAATATCAACTAGAATTTTCGGCTTGCTTCGGATCATTATTTAAATATTAACCTGTTCAGTAGGGCAAGAACAAGCCCGTATAAGTAAAACGCCCCAGTTGTCGGGGCGTTTCTTGTCTGTTTCTATTTTGCGGTCGCTTCGGCGGCGACCTTTTCAGCATCGCGCGCCGCTTTCTTCTCTTCGCCTTCAACTTTGACTTCAGCGAGGTCCGGAGCAACAACCGGAGCGACTTCTTCTTCACGCTGTTCGGAGACGGTGACGATAACGTTACCTCCGTCCAGGAGAATCTTGAACTTGTTATCAGTTGCCAAATCTTTAATGTAAACGCTCTGGTGGAGATTTTCGAGCTTCGAGAGGTCGATAGTGATTTCGGCCGGGATATTCGCCGGCAAGGCCTTGATCTTAAGTTCGTTCAAAGATTTAACCAAGATGCCGCTGAAGTTCTTAACAGCCGGAGCTTCGCCCACAAATTTAACCGGCACGGTGGTCGTGATTTCTTCGTTCATGTTGACCTGGTAAAAGTCGATCGATTGAATCTCGTCGGTTAGAT
The DNA here is from genome assembly GCA_964643135.1 of uncultured Candidatus Saccharibacteria bacterium. Classification (GTDB taxonomy): domain Bacteria; phylum Patescibacteriota; class Minisyncoccia; order UBA6257; family Colwellbacteraceae; genus CAZXPC01. Next base: position 5,183 of record CAZXPC010000004.1, read on the forward strand.
TGTTCTTAGTCACATCGTGGATCAAAACCGGGCGCGATTCGGTACCGATTTTAAGATTAACAATCTGGTTTTCACCGGCAGACTTGTAAGCGGTGCGGAAATCTTTCAGAGCCACTGCGAGGTGCAAGTTTTCGATGTCGTGGCCATAAAGCTCAGCCGGAACAACGCCCTTCTTGCGAAGCGCCGCTGCCTGGCCGCCAAATTTATCTCGTTTCTCAACTTTTAAATCCATGTTTTTAGGTAGCCAATATACTATTATAAGCCCTTTAAAATGGCAAGGGCCTGGCGCGCTTACTAGATCGACTTGATCGAGACATAGAACTGGCTGCCTTTGCCTTCTCCAGCGCTTTCTGCCCAGACTTTTCCGCCGTGGTCTTCGATGATCTTCTTGGCGATGAAGAGGCCTAAGCCGGTGCCAAGTATCTTTTTGCCGGTTTCGCCTTTGTCGCGGCTAAATTGCTGGAAAAGTTTCGGCAAAAGCTCGTCTGATATTCCTAGCCCGGAGTCAGTTACTGCAATCAGGATGTTGCCCGGAGTTTTAGCATCGTTATTAATCGTAACTTTAACCCATCCGGCGGGAGTGTATTTAATTGAGTTATCCACGAAGTTTAGAATAGTCTGCTTAAACTTCTGCGCATCAGCTTTGATCTTAGCGCTTTGAATCCGGACATCTAGTGATAGGTCGAGGCCTTTTTTAACGGCCAAACCATGCAGCTCGTCGACAATTTCTTTAGTCATCTTAATCAAATCAACATCTTCAAAAGTATAATTCATCTTCCCCTCTTCGGCTTTGCGCATGTCGAGCAGGTTATTAACCAAGTCAATCAGCCTGTTAGCTGAATTGATTATTTTCTCGGTCATTTCTTTAACTTTGTCCGGTATAGCACCCAACTGCCCGTCGCGGATAATTTCGGCGTAGCCTTTTACAACCGCCATCGGCGCTTTAACCTGGTGCGAGGCGAAAGAGAGGAATTCTGATTTCAATTTATCCAATTCTTTAAGTTTCTCATTGGCGACTTTGAGCTCCTGATACAAGAAAGCCCGGTCGAGCGCCACGGCGACCACGTTTACAAAGCTCTCGATGGATTCTTTCTCAAATTTGCTCAAGGTCTCATACTCATGGTTCAGCGCCATAATCAATACGCCAATTGTTTTCTTCTCGATCACGAGCGGGTAAATTATCGACGTTTTGATGTTCGCATCTGCCGAGACTTTCTTTAAAGTTTCTGTTGTAAAAACGTCTTGCCAAATCGGGGCCAGGCCGTTTACGACGCACATCGAGCGGTTCAGCATCACCGTTTCCAAGATCGGGTTCGGCAAAGGCCTCTGGATTTTCATCGCGTGGAAAGGAATGTCGGTTATCGCCTTTCTGGCCTCAGCCAGGCGTTCCGACCGCGCGAATTTGAGAGGCTTCAGCTCGTCGGTCGCCTCGTCAAAGGTGAGGATGCCGACCAGCTCGTAATTCAAATCATCGCGGATAGCCTGCGTAATATTGGTCGCGATCTGCTCGGGCTCAAAGTTCTGAATGCTGAATTGGTAAAGTTTACGCAAAAGGGAGAGCGTTTTGTTGCGGTTCGCCAGCTCGGCATTCTGGCCATATAAAAGCTGGGCCACATCTTTCAGGTGCTTCTGCTCCTCGCTCATCGATTCCGCAGGTGGCGCAGCGGGCTGTTCTGTTTTCTCCAGTTTCTTTTTGCGACCCCAAATAGCCATGAGTTAATTATGGACTAATTGTAGCATGGGTTATATAATCAAATCACTTTCGGGATTATCCCGCGGCCCCGCTAGAAATAGCGGGGAATTCTCTTTATTTTTCCTTCATCTGCGAAGTTGTAGCATTGAAGTTATGACTCATATAAAAGATTTTGATGGATGGAATGAGAATAAAAAGGAAATTCACAATCGCGTTGATGGGCCATTTTTCCATACTCGTGAAATATGGTGGTGCTCACTTGGTCTAAATATAGGCTTTGAGCAGGATGGATCAAGCGATGACTATTATCGCCCCGTACTCATATTGAAAGGCTTGGGAAGATGGACCTGTCTAGCTGTTCCACTGACTACTTCTGCAAGAGATCATAAGTTGCGCCCCTCCATCGGTGTTGTCGAAGGCAAGGAGGATCGTGCTCTTATCTCGCAAATCAGAGTTATAGATGCGAAGCGTTTAGTAAGGAAAGTAGGCTATCTTGAAAGCAATATCTTTGAAATCATAAGAAAAACCGTCAAGGATATGATCTGACGGTTTTTCTCGACTTACTTGATGTTTGCCTCTTGCGAGGCGAGGCCGAAGCCACTTGTACTTATATCTTATCACGACAAGATACTTAGTCAAATGCTAATTGTTATCTCAGGCTTGCCGGCACTTCGGCGGCGGGCAGGTCGGCGATGAGGCTGATCGCGGCTTCGCGGCAGACTTCGTGGCTAGCGCGGCCGAACAACCGCTCATATTGAGCGACAAGCTTATCCAAAGTTTCTTTCGGGTCGCCGGCAATATCAACTTCCCCACTCTTTTGATCAGTGATCTTTAAGCCCTGCACTTTCCCCGCCTCATTCCAAGCTAAGGGGCCGATAACCAGCTCCTGCTCTTTAATGATTTTTGATGCAATTTGCGCGAAGATAGTCATGGGCTAAGTATTTGGATTTTTTTCTTCGGGCTGTCGTGGATCAAGCAAGACAATGCCCATGCTTAGCAAAGTCATTGTCATGGTAAACAACACATCGGCTAAGCTTCCGTTGTAGTAAGTTGTGAGCGTAGTGGTATATGAGAAAGTAAAATCAGCAAAATAGTTTGCTATGAAACCTGCCAAGACAATGTAAATAGCAGTCCTGTATAAACCTCCAAAATATTTAAACGACAAGCCGTAAATCAAAATTGATAAACTAAGAATCACTACATCGCCGATTGGATATGCGAGATCGAAGAATAATTTCAGCTGGTTCATAAACGGAGAAAGGGTGCTATCCGGCATAGTCAGAACTCCTCCCCTAGCCACAACGACGAGCAAATAATAAGATATCGCGATAATAACTGCAGGAATAACAAAAAGTAATATCTTGCCTTCCATTTTCCTAAGCTCAAACTTGGCGCCAGTCGCTCTAGATAGATTTATAATTCCTATCGCCCATAGGGGCCAGCTGATTACGAACGACGCATCAGCCCATGAAGGATACGGGACACTCACGCCTAAAATAATGTTGTAGTACAGCCAAATAACCATCCCGAAGCCCCAAGTTATCAGACCCAGAGATAGAAATGAGACTGCCCTGCCCACCGCGCTACTAAAACCGCCCCAACGCCTAGCCAATAGAAAACCGTAAATGCCTCCAATTAGTGGGATAATGCCGTACGTATTGCTATAAATGTTAGCCGGTCCGCCTGAGGTAGTTTGAGTAATGTAAAGATATAAAAACCAGCCCATATAAAAAACGAAAAGCGTCGCTAAGACAGTTAGGAATTTCTTTTGGATGCCTTTTGTGGACATATTTATTGTCAGGTATATACTGAAAACAACTTAAATATTATACAAAAATATGGATAAAGACACAAAGCAGAAGTTTGGTTACAAAGGCGGTTACGGTTTGGAGTTAATATTAGATCTAAAGGGCTGTGATCTTTCAGACTTAACCCGCGAAAAGTTGAAGAGATTTTTTGTGGAATTATGCGATCGGATCAAGATGGTAAGGCATGGCGAACCTCTGTATTGGGAGGATACTTCCGATATTCCTCATCTCCGAGGCATTTCCGGATTTCAATTTATCGAAACAAGCAATGTTGTATGCCATCCAATCTCCATGCAAAATGCGGTATATCTCAACATATTCTCGTGTAAGGAATTTGATACTGAAGATGCAGTAAAATACTGCGTCGAATTCTGGGGAGCAAAATCCGAGGTTCACACTGTTGTACCTCGCACATAAAAACCATGTCTTCTGATAAGCAGGCGGCAAAGGAAACTATTCTGGAAACAGATAGTTTAGCGGTAACCTCTAGTAAATCGAAAGATCGCGGCTTAGGTGTTTTTGCAAAACATAGTTTCCGAGCTGGAGAGTTATTATTTGAAGTTAGAGGCCCAATAATGGCAAGAGGAACTAAATATTCATTATCTGTTGGCTTTGGCCAACACATTGAACCAAAAACAGAAGACGGCAAAGATGATTTCGGACATTACATGAACCACTCTTGTGATCCGAATGCATTTGTAAAAGTCGTAGCCTCATCTAAAACTCCCTACATAGAGATCAGAGCGCGCAGGAATATCAAAAAGGGTGAAGAGTTAACATTTGATTACGCCTCATCAGAATATGAGGTAACAATAAATGGAGTTTCTTGCAGATGCGACACAAAGCTGTGTAGGGGTAAAATTCATGGATTCAAAGATCTACCTAAAGATATTTTCGATCAGTATAAAAAAGAGGGAATAATTCCCGACCACCTAACAAGTATTTCCAGTAATAATTAAGGTAGCGCCTCTAGACGCGCTTATTTGCCTGGAGTAAAAACCATTAAAAAAATACCGATTAGAGCAAAGACTATGCCAAGGTATTCCAAGCCGGTCATTTTGTCCCATTCATTAAACATAAACAAACCAACGGCTATCGTGCTCACGGTAAGAAGAGAATCCGCGATTCCCGATCCAATCGCAACACCGACCTTGGAAGTGAGTAGCCCATAAGTTATGAACACAAAGGGAGAGACGAGGATGAGGGCGACAAGCCAAATAGAATAGCGGCTATCCTGCCTAGCCCAAATCGCACCTATTGAGTTGGCCAGAAGAGCTACTCCAACAGCCATGACTATATAAAGAATATTTTTCATATTGCTTAATTATAACATTGCGGGCATTCCAGGAATGAAAAACAAAAAGAATAAATAAAAAAGCCGCATTGCCGAATGTGCATACATGGATAGTATGGATTCTAAGCAATGCGGACGTCGTCATGCGTGCTCACTCACCGAGGATCAGGGCGACGAGATCCGGGAAGACCTCGGTGAAGTCGCCGAAGATCTGGAAGTATGGGTCACCCGGCTCCAACTTGTCCCAGGTGATCTTCTCCTTGCCTCCGGCTCCGGAGTAGGAACCCCCGCTCATGGGCGTGAGGTGGACCTCGACAAACCCAGCCCAGGCAGGCACGAGGGCTTCCTGGGTCTCCTGCGTCTCTTCCGCAAGGTAGTCCTTCTTCACATGCGGCACGCCGCAGATGACGAAGTCCGCCGCAATTCCGCCTCCGAGCTGGAGGAAGAAGATCCTCTTCTGCCTCGCTTCCTTCATGTAGAGCTCCGTGAAGCGGTGCATGTAGGCGTCAGGGGGCTGGATCACGGCGGGGTTGATGGGCTTCTCCTGCTTGTACTTCGCAAGGAACTCGTCGTTCCCGTTGTAGCAGTAGTAGCTGAAGATGTTCCCCATTGTGCTGTCTTCCCGGCCAGGGACGAAGACCTGCACGCCGTGGATCATCGCCTGGTAGGCCCAACAGTCGTCGAGGTTCGCCGTGGGATCGAACGCGATCATCCCTCGGCGGACCGTCTCTTCGAAGTACCAGTTCCAGAGATGGCTCTCGCCCTGCGCTTCGGCTTCGCGCCAGAGGCACTCCATCGGGCCGAGCATGACGCGGGTCGACTCGTCCTCCGGCATGGTCGTCGTAGTGATCCGCCGGTGGCCAGTCCGTCCGAGTTCCTTCTCCTGTGCGGGAGTGAGCTCCGGATACCTCGGGAGATAGGTGTAGTACGAGTGCGCGATGGCTCGGTACCAGCTCTCCTCGTAGTTCGCGCCCGTACACGAGATCGCTGCGACCTTGCCCGCGCGGATCAGTCTCGAGAGCGCGATCCCGCCTTCGAACGATGAGAAGGCGCCGGCTAGGGTGACAACGAATTTGCCGCCCTCTTCGCCGTGCCTCTTCATCGTCAGGCCGGCATCGACCATGGCGCCGCCGTTGCAGTGGCGCTTGTTCTTCACAAGATGGTTCGAAACGGGCGAGTTCGGGTTCGGCGTGTAGTCCCGGTCCACAGGCATGAAGAACGCCTGCAATTCGGGACTCAGCTGTGCCTTCTTCTCTTCGGGGCTGAGTATTTTTTGCGACATCTGTAGACCTCCATCGATAGTGAGCTATGAAATTGTGAGAGAACTTATCCGCCAGATCGGCGGATTTGTTCTATCTCGCCAACCATAGCGGTATCATCTAATCACGAGAGAGAGAGATGGTTGTCAATCTTCCGACAGCGTGGTCAAATCTAGCTGAGCACCGTTTTTAGCCTTATTTTGACTAATCCAATATAATTTAGGCATGACCAAGACTGGAAAAGTAGTTTATCGTGGCATGGCGGCGGGCAAGCCGATTGTTATTCGCTATCCTAAAATGAGCGATGCGAAGGCGGCATTGGAATTTATCAATAAAATCTCTCGGGAAAAGAGCTTCCTTAACATACAAGGCAAGCAGTTGAACATGAAGGAAGAGCGAGCCTTCCTAAAAAAGAATATCTCTGGCATTAAGAAAAAAGTCTGCGTTCATCTCTTCGTCTTGGCTGGGGATCGAATTGTCGGTTCGGCAACTATGAATCGCGAGAGTATAGATGCTCAAAAACATAAAGCTGAGTTCGGTATAGTTATGGCCAAGGATATGAGAGGCTACGGGATCGGCAGACTTTTGATGTCGCTCGTTCTGAAAGAATCAGAGCGTAGTATGCAGGGCGTAAAAATGTTCACTCTGAAAGTTTTTGCTAATAACCCTCTCGCATTTAGAATGTACAGAAAGTTCGGCTTCAAACAGTTCGGCATCTTGCCCAAAGGAGTAACACACAAAGGCAAGCCCGTTGACGAAATATTCATGTATAAAGACCTATAGAAAACAGGTTAACTTTTTAGATATGACGATAAAAATTAGAAAAGCTAAACGGGCGGATATTGATGCGATTGTTAAGCTTAATTCGGGGCTGACTGACTATCACCACAAGATCGATCCGGACTATTGGAGCCCGAGCAGTAAAACGCGCGGACCTTTTAGGAAATTTATTAGCGGACAAATTGGGAAAAGAAACTCACTAAGTCTGGTTGCGGAAGATGATGGCAAGGCTGTGGGATACTTTACGGGCAACATATTGGTACCTAAACCAGCAGTAAAGATTAGAAAGATCGGCCACCTGGGACATGGATTCTTACTGCCGGAGTATCGTAGCCAAGGTATCGCGAGAAAAGCCGGAGAAATGCTGGTTGAATGGTTTAAGAAAAAGGGCATCCGATTACTAGAGCTTTCGGTTGACTCTAGGAATAATGTCGGCGTTCGAGCCTGGGAGGGATTGGGTTTTAAAGAGTTTATGAAAAAAATGAAATTGGAGATATAAAAATATGAAATCAAAATCAATTATTAAAAAGGTTGTTAAAGATAAAAATCAGGATCGCAGGATTTTTGATGCTTCGAGAGATAATAGAGGAGCTGGTGTAAGAACTCAGGATCTGATCAAAACTATTAAGAAAATCGAGGGAGACTTAACAAAGGATTTATGATTTACTATGTCACGGGAAGCGATATTAAATTTAAAACCGCACAGGATTGTCTAAAAGAGCATGGCATTGATATTGTTCAGAAAACGCTGGATATTAAAGAAATCCAGAGCGAGTCGATCGAAGAGATAGCAATCGATAAGGCTAAACGAGCTTTTGAGACAATCAAAGAACCCCTGTTCATTAATGATTCCGGCTGGTTTTTCGCAGGACTCAATGGCTTTCCCGGCGCCTATATGGCCTATATTAATAGATGGCTTACGGCTGACGATTTGATAAATCTCATGAAAGGAAAAGATAACCGGGAGGTAATTCTAAAACAAGTTGTCGTCTATATCGATGAAAAAGGACATAAAATTTTAGAACATGATTCTATCGGCAAGATTTTAGAAAAACCAAGCATTAATATCGGACGACCGTCAGAAATGGTTTCGTCCTTCTCGGGTGATGATCTGGCCTTAACAGACCAAAGGGCTAAAGGAATTAAAAATATCGGGCCAGAGCAGGAACTCTGGAGTGAATTGGCAGATTGGCTAAGAGAAACTAAGAGACCCTAACGCCTAAATCTTCGTAGAACCTCAAAAGATATCCATCGGGATCTTGGACAATGAATTGTCGGTTGCCGACCAATGAGTTGTCTTTGCGATACCACTTTTCATCGATGGGCAAGAAAACTTTGATGTTGTGCTTGCTAATTGTCGCGTAAAGGGCGTCGATCCTCTCAGTTTCGATCTGGAAATTAACTCCCCGGCCGAAAGGTAGTTCGAGCTTACCGGTTTGCCACGCACTTTCCGAGGAGAGCTCTTCTAACATGATTTCGGCGTTGCCTTTTTTAATATACGCGAACTGATCCTCAGGCCTCTGGTAGACAATAGTAAAGCCTAGTAACTCATAAAAATTGAGGCTTTGCTTGATATCAGAACAAAATAACTCCGGCACCAACCCGATCGGTTTCATGGCCTAAGAATACCATATTAAGATATAATGAATCGATCATGAAAATATCTCAATTGACATATGTCACGGGGAATAATTTCAAATTCGAAGTGGCGAAAAAGGCTTTTGCTGGCTCGGGTATTGAGATAACTCAAACCAAGATGGACTTGCCGGAAATACAAAGCGAGAGCGTGGAGGAAATAGCAGGTCACTCGGCCAAGATCGCAGCGCAAAAGTTGGGCATGCCGGTTTTGGTTGGTGACGTTGGCTATTCTGTTGAAGCGCTTAGTGGTTTTCCGGGACCGTTTATAAAATATATGAATAAATGGCTAACTGTGCAGGACTGGCTAAATTTAATGCAGGGAAAGGAAAATAGAAGCATGATAATTAAAGAAGCCCTCGCCTACTGCGAACCGAATTCTGAACCCACAGTTTTTACCGGATCTTTTAACGGACTGGTAGCGCTAAAAGCTGGTCCGCCGGGCAAAAACCCGGTCAACCAAGTTTGGATACCCGAGGGCTACAATAAAGTTGAAACTGAAATACCTGAAGGAGAGTTGGTTCAGGGCTGGATAAAAACTTCCGGCCATTGGGAGAAGTTAATAAAATATTTGAAAACGAAATAAAGGTTATCTAGGGTTTTTATAGATCCTGTATTCGATAATTTTCCTGACTACTCCCCTAGAGTTAGCCTTGTCATATTCCTCATAAACTTTGGCCCCCATTGATTCTGGGATTTTTCGGCTCGCAATATTCTCAGGCATAACTGGATAGCGAAGATAATCATAATTTATGTTGGTATCCGCCCAATCTTTTAAGGCCGCCATCGTTTCCCGACCATATTTTTTACCGTGGGCTGATTTCTTGATCCAGATGCCGAGCTCCGGAGTTGGGGTATCAACATCGTGCAACCCTCCGCAACCGATAAACTCACCCGTTTGTTTATCAGTGATAACTATTTGTAGGTCTTTGCCAGCCGCTAAATCTCTGAGGGAATTATTTATAAAGTTATCAGTAACAGATATATCCCCTGAAGGCTGAGGGAACATGTGGGTTGCGATTTCCTCTGTAAATTCACGGAAAATATCCTCGCGATAGATCGGGGAAATCGGAGCCAAGAGCAAATTAGCGGTTTCGATCCTGGAATCTAATAAGTTGAGTTTTTCTTTCGGGGTTTCCATACATCAACTTATCTTTTCAGAATACTCTTAGTTTCGCCTAATAAATCCTCTGCTGAGACTTCGATTTGGGTTTTGTGGACCATGTCTTTGATCTGAATTTTGCCGGATTTTATTTCTTTGGGGCCGATGATAACGACAACTGGGTATTCGTTTTTCACGGCATAAGCCAGCTGACCCTTAAAGGTATCTTCCTTGCCTAAATATATTTCGGTATTGATGTCTGCATTTCTTAATTGAGTCGCGGTTTGCTGCACAGTCGAAGCTGACGAGCCATCGAAATTCAAAATCAAAACATCGGCGATTTTGGCCTGCTTTTTCAGCTTGCCAAGCTTTTCCAGGGCCGCAAACAGCCGATCAACGCCGATTGAAGCGCCGACTGCCGGCAAATTTTCATTGCTAAACTTGCTGATTAGCCCATCGTAGCGGCCGCCGGAACAAATACTGCCAATCTCGGGGATGTCAGTTAAGATAGTTTCGAAAACCATACCGGTGTAGTACGCCAGCCCGCGGGCAATTGAGAGGTCGATCACATAATTTTCTTTCGGCACGCCAAGGTGCTCCAAGGCGTTCACGACTTGAAGCATTTCAGCTGAACTAGTCTCTGGGTCAGATATCAATTCTTTGATTTTGGCCGCTTGGGTTTTAGCCAGTCCTAGGCTTTCGAGGTCGGTAGTCACCTTAGCCCAGCCGAATTTGTCTAACTTGTCGATGACGCGAAAAATATCGTCTAGGTCCGGGCTCTTAGCCTTTTCTGAACCGCTTTCAGCAATTAGTTTAGCTAAAACTCGGCGATCACCGATTCGGATCTTAAAATTATCAACGCCCAGGGCTTTGATGGCAGAATACATGAGCGCGATGATTTCGGCGTCGGCCATGAGACTCTCTGAGCCAACAATGTCGGCATCGCACTGGGTAAATTCTTTGTAGCGGCCCATCTGCGCGCGCTCGCCGCGGAAAACTTTGCCAATTTGATAACGCTTAAAGGGCCGGCCGAGGTCAGATAAGTTGGCGGCTACAACCCGGGCCAGGGGCACGGTTAAGTCGAACCGCAGGGCTAGGTCCGAGACATCGCCATCTTCCCCTCCTCCCCGCTTGGCCAACCTAAAAATCTGTTTATTAAATTCTGGGTCGCCGCCGGTTAGGATTTCTTCGCGTTCAACAATCGGCGTGTCGAGCGGCACAAAACCGAACCGCTCAAAAACTGCGCGAATCGTGTCGAGCATCTTTTGCCGCGGAATCATTTCCCCGGGAAGATAGTCCCGGAAACCCGACGCTAAAACTGGTTCGATCCTTTTATTCTTATTGGCCATTGCTTTCGTGATCTGGCTTGATCTTGCTGATCTCTGCGTTAATGCCGTCAATTAAGTCGCCCTTGTGGATTTCGGCTAGAATTTTCTTGGTTAATTCCGGCAAATTGTCCAGGTCTTTGGTCTTGTCTAGAAAAGTTACAGCGCCAAGCTCCTTCGCAAAACTTTCATTTTCGACCGAAACTCCCGGCCAGGGAATAGCGAGGCTTGTCAGAAACGCGACGTGGATGTCTTTGAGATCGGGGTCGTTTTTATAATCGAGCAGGGCTTCGGTGCCGTTGATGCCGGGCATGCGGATATCCATCAAAACCAAATCCGGCTTTATTTTTCGAGCCTTGATAAAAGAAGTTTCGGCGTCGATTGCAGTTTCAACCTGAAAGCCGGCGGCCTCGAGGCGCATTTTGGAAATATCGAGCAAATCCGGCTCGTCATCAACGACGAGTATCAGCGGGGGCGTGTGCATAAACTAATAATACCACAAGAAACTTAGCTAAGCTCCTTCATCAGCCGGCCTACGTGGTCGATAATTTTATCCATATCATCGGTTTTTCTAATGTAATCCACCGCGCCTATTTCTTCGGCAAATTTGTTGTCGAGCCAAGCTTGGTTTTCCTTAGCTTCTCCATAGCTGGTTAGGAAACAAACCTTAGTATCTTTGATATCCGGATCGGTTTTGATTGCGGTTACGGCTTCGACGCCGTTCATGCCCGGCATTTCCATATCTAAGAGCACCAGATCCGGTTTCTGGGATCTAATCATAGCAATGCCCTCTTCGCCGCCCGAAGCGGTGATAACTTTGTAGCCGGCCGCGCCGAGTTTCAAAGAAAAAATCTCCCGGAAATCGGCGGTGTCGTCTATGACTAAAATGGTTTTTTGTTGATCGGCCATAATGGAATTGAGTATACGATATATAGTATATAGGAAAGTTTAATCAAAAAAAAGTGGAGCGGCGAGGGACCTGCTTCTCCCCGCCTCTCCCGCTCCCCGGCCCCTCTCCCTCAGGAACCAGGATAATCCCGCCTCCAAACTCTCTTCCGCCCCTCGGAACCAGGATATTTTTTCTACTGAAAAAATTCCCTACCGCTCGGCTACCCGCCTCCGCAGTTTCCTCAGAGCGAAACCGAGTTCTCGGCTCTGTAGAGGGAGCTTAGAGTAGTAGGAAGAACCTCCAAACTACTCTGAGGAGCCTCTCGGAGACGCGTAGGCGTCGAGAAGAAGAAAATCTAGCAAGATTTATCTGTGGTGACGAAGGGTAGTTTGGGGTTCTGACACGGGAGAGTGGCAAGAGGGATGATATAGCTGGGGGCGCAGATCAGGCTAGCGGCAGAGAGAAGCTGAAGGTTGAGCCTTGGCCTTCAGCGGACTCCACGTAGATCGTGCCGTTCATTTTCTCGATGATTTGCTTCACGATAAAGAGGCCGAGGCCGGTGCCGCTGATATTGGCTGTGTCTTTGGTCGCGACTCGGTAGAATTTGGTGAAAAGCTTAGCCTGAGCATCCTTCGAGATTCCTAAGCCGTGATCTTTGATATGAGTCACGAGATTCTTTTCGGTCGTTTCGTGGCTAATCTCAATCGAACCATTACCGACCGTGTACTTAATAGCGTTGCCGATTAAATTGACGAGCACTTCGCGGACGCGGCCATTGTCGGCCATGACAGCCGGGGTGGGCGTAAGCGGTGTGTAGACCATCTTGATCCCCTTCTCATCGGCCAAAGGTTTCAGCTCGCTCAATGTTTCATTTACAACCGGGACAATATCGGTTTTAACCACATCCACTTTGATTTTCCCGGCATCTGACCGGGCCACTTCGAGCAAATCTTCAACAAGCCTGATGAGGCGCGCGTTGGCATTCAAAACTTTGGTGATGAATCCTTTGACTTGGTCGGAGACCGGTCCGGCCAGGCCGTCGTTGATGATAGACAAGTAGCCCTTAATCGCCGCAACTGGAGTTTTAAGCTCGTGCGCAGCGATGAAAACGAATTCGTCTTTCAAGGCCTGCAATTGCTTGAGGCCCTCGGTCATTTTGTTGAAGGCGAGCCCCAAGTCTTCGATTTCGTCCCCGGTTTTGATAGTAACCGGCTCATCGAACTTGCCTTTAGCAACGGCTTCGGTGCCGGCTTCGAGCTGCTGGATCGGACCGACAATTTTATTGGTCAGTAAAACGCTTAAAAGCAAAACGAGAACAAAAACGATCAAAGAAAATATTATGATCTGCACTTCCAGCGCAACCAACACTGAATCGGCGTCGGCGCTCGGCCATTCGGCCACTATGCCCCAACCCAAGCCGGTGATATTTGTGCCGGCGGCGATAACCGGGAGGCCGTTCAAGCTGACATATCTTTGAGTGCGCGCCGTCGAGAGGGATCCCCGGCCGGAGAGAATGTCTTGCGTGATCGGCGAACTACTCAAATTGTCCGGCAAGTCGCCGGCCCTCAGGCCTTTGCCGATCACGCGGCCGCTTTGATCAAAAATATAAACATAGCCTGTTTTGCCGAGGGCGGCGCTCTGCGCAATTCGATTCACGGCGGTTAAATTCAATTCAGCGCTCAAAATAGAAATGGCGCAATTGGCTGCGTTCCGGACCGGAGCCGCAATCGTGACCGCGGGGCCGCTGGCGTTAAAATAGACCGGCCCGATGTAGTCATAATTTTGATTGCCGGCTTCGCTCTTGCAGTTATCCGCACCTGCAAGCGCGGCGGAAACTTTTTTAAAACTTTCTAAGTTGCTTTCATCGCGCAACTCGGGAGTTTGGCCCAACTTTTGATAGGCCCGGCTGACTCGCGAGATTTCGCGGCCGGTATTAATGTCTATAAAAGAGGCTTCCTCGATGGCAGAATTGGCATCGATAAGTTGATTCAAGAGAATGCCTCTGGTTTCAGCGGTGAATTCTTTGTCCAGGTCGCTCACGGTCACGACGAGTTCGAGATTGCGTTTGGTCTCATCGATGAACCGGTTCACCTCCTGTATTTTCTCGCTGATTAAGTTACTTTCGATCGAGGCGACGCTCTCGTTGTGCGACTGAGTCACAAAATAAAGGGCGAACAAGCCAGCCAAGATAACGGGCAAGACGCCTATGCCGAGCATCATTAAGAGGATTTTTTTGTGCAACCGGCCGCCTAACTTGAAAGACTTTTTATCCATAGACTAATTAAAAAACTCCCATTAGCTTCAGCGACTTCTGGTCGATATAGTTAGTACTAAGCGGTTCGCGGCGGCCCGAGCCCATGATGTCGTTAGTATAAGGAGCGTTGGTTAAGATGTCGTAACCCTCCGGCAGGCCCATCGAGTGGCCGAATTCGTGGTAAAAGAGCGCGGACCGGTTGAGCGCATATTCATCGCGCGTAATAAAATCTCGCGAGAGCAGGAGGCTGCCTTCGGTACCCGCTGCGCCGACTCCCTCATAAATTATCGCGATGTCGCGGAAGGCGGCCGGGCCGGTTGAAGCGGCGAAAGTTGGGTCGTAAAGATCGCCATCGGGGTTAAAAGCGCGAGATTCTAATTCCAAAGTGCCTGAAACAAGCGCGTGCGGGTTGCCGCGGGCGGTGTCGGCGGTGTCATAAAATGAATCGGCTTCTCTAAGGATAACCGGACGGTCAAAAATTTTGGCGTGGATCAGCGACCGGCCCAGGAATTGAGTATTGTGAAAATCACTGACTTCTTGAAGCGTCTTTTCCAAGTTTGATTGAATAACCGCAAAATCTGACGGCGCCTGATTCTTGGGCACGGCATAAAAAACATAAAGATCGATGTCGGCGAGGCTGGTCTGGGGATTGTTATAGACATGCGCCGAGGCCGAAGTAACTTTCGGCGGCCACAACAAAGTCGGCAAAATCAATATCACGGCCAGAGCGACGATCGCGGCAGCCAACCAAACATAGGTCTTATTCATAACCGGCCAAATTTAGAGAGAATATTGGGCTTTGAGCTGGATCAGTTTGCGGCGGGTGTAGGAACCAATGAATCCGGAGCCTTGAGAAAGATTGGCCGGCGTCAAAACTTCGGCGCGGTATTTCTCTTGGAGCTTTATTGCGGCGGCTTGGGTCAGTCTGCCGAAATAGCCGCTCACCAAACCCTCGGGGTAATCACCATCTTTAATCAAGATCTGCTGGAGTAATTTAACGTCTGACCCTGAGGCGCCGAGCGACAAGTTTCGGCCGAAAGTCCCGGCGATCGCGGCCGCGCTTCCGGAAGTTAGGCTGACTTGAGCGGTGTTAGTCGATTCATTACCGGCCGGGTCCACGGCGCGCACCAAGTAATAATAAACAGAACCTGGCGGGACAGCAGTGTCGGTCGCTGTGTTAACGGTAATTTGCGGGAAGATAACGCTGCCGGTCATGCCGGAAACGGAACTGCGGTAAACCTTGGCGTGCCTAAAATCATTTTTAGGATTAACCCAGGCGAGCAAGATGCTAGAGCCTACTCGGGTCGCGGTAACGGCGGTTGGCGCATCCGGCGGAGTAACGTCAGCCGCGCCGATTAAAGCAAACCTGGTCAAGTGATCGACGTGAGCAACAATCTGCTTATTGGCCGTGTCCAGAGTGAAATTGGTAATCTTGACCCAGACGTTCGCTGTGTCGCTGAAATAGCTGGGGGTAAGATTCTGGGGAGTAAGATTGAGGCTCGCGAGGGTGGCATCGTCGTATGGGAAAGTGATGTCAATAGTTTTCGAAAGAGCATGAATTTCCGCGCCGGCCTGATCTTTAAGAGTCACGTCATAAGCTAAACCGACAACTTGAGAAGTTGAGGTCTTCGGCGCTTCAACGGTTGGCTGGACATTCAGAGTAGCGCTGGCGGTCGAAGTAACAGCGGCCGGCGGAACATCAACTTTGGCGCCGTTCGATAAAGAAACATTGGTTTCCTGAGCGGCTGATGTTTGCACGCTCTTAGCTGCCGGGAGTTCGGCTGATATGCGCTGCAAGTCGAGCTCGATATTAGAGACTGTCGCGTTGCTCACCCTAACCTCGATCTCGTTTGAACGATAACCAATAAGATTCACAGTTTTGCCGGCGTTGAGGTGCCAGGTGGAGTTGCCGTGGATCTGGAAAGAGAAACTGCCGTCCGCGCCGGTTTGAGTTTTGCCCGCTGAATTATCCGATGACCAAATGTATATCAAGGCGAAGGGTGCGGGCGAACCATCGGGGTAGACAACTCGGCCCTGCAAAAGGACTTGAGTTGTTTCGGTCGGCTGAGTCGAAGGTTGAGTCGAGGGCTGAGTGCTTGGTTCGGTGCTTGGCTGGGTGCTCGGAGGCGGAGGCGGCGTGGTTGAGCTGGTAGAAATGGTGACGGTGAAATTTACTGTAGAGGTTTGAGAGGTGTTACCGGAGAAACTGACATTCTGGGCACCTGAAACATTAGATACTGACCAGGTGGCTGTAGAAATCGGACTGGCGCTAACTTGCCAGCTACCATTTGTAACAGTTAATGAATAGCTTCCGTCTGCGCCAGTTCGCGCGGTTACTGCGCCGGAAGCGGAATTATAGGCTCGGACTTCGGCGTCTGTTACGGCGGCCCCGTTAGAGAAAGCTACCCGGCCGTAGATAGTGTTAGTGACTGCCGCCGCGTCGAGGGTGGTAGCGGAAGCTGAGACTGTTGATGATGTACCGGCGGAATTAGTCGCTGATACATAATATGCATAAGCTGTGCTCGCTTGTAAATTATTATCTGTGTAGTCAGTGCTCGTTATCGAATTAGAAAGTAATTGAGTACCTCGGTATAGGTTATATGTAACTGATGAACCTGACGAAGGAGGATTCCAGGATAAATGAATTGATGTGGAGGATGTAGCTCCTGCTGCAAAGTTTTGCGGTACCGACGGAACAGTCGGACTAGGATTCGTATTGGTGCCATTATTTATAGCATTGGAGACAGAAACATGCACTTCTGACGAGTTTGTATTCCCAGACGAATCTCTCGCAACAGCAGTTACGGTATGAGATCCATTAATAGTTGTTGTAGTATCCCAGGAGGTTTGATAAGGAGAAGTAGTATCTTCTGCTCCGAAATTAATTCCATCGATCTTAAACTGGACACCGGCCACGCCAGCATTGTCGCTAGCATTTGCTGATAAAGTCACTGTGCCTGAAATTGTACTGCTATCACTTGGAGAGGTAATAGAGATTGTCGGCGGCGTTGTATCAGCTTGACCGCCAGTACTTATGGTGCCACCTGTGTTAAAGTGATTGGACCCATAGCCAGTTTCGTTATTTGTGGCTGTAGATGAAGCCGTAAAATCGTATCTTGTCGACGCTGTTAAACCAGCCAGATCGATACAGTGTTGGAGAACATTTGTTTGCGTTCCAGTTATATCACAACGGACGTTGGTGCCTTGTTGAGGGCTTAAAGTAATCGAAGAATTTGATGCCACATCGGTATCCCAAGTGACCCTAGCTGATGTACCAGTAATATTGGTGACTTGGATATTGCTGATGTTCGGTCCAGCCGCAAGCGCTTCCCTGATCAGAAAAAACACTGACAGCACTGTTAATAAAAACGCAAAAGGCTTTTTAATATAAGGCATGCTTATATTATATACGAGGTGTAAGAGGAGGTATAGTCGGGTTAATCAACATGGTATAGATATCGAGCCTACCGCCGCTTAGAAACTTTCCCAAAAGATTCTGATTTTTGTCAGAATAATTTAGTAGAACGTTTTTTACGTCGATAGCTGATTGATTGACGTAATTCGGCTGAGACCAATACAGTGATATCGCACCAGAAACGTACGCAGCCGAATAAGATGTGCCCGTTCCATTGTTTATATAGCACCCATTTAAAACATCAGAGCAGCTGCTCATAATGTTGGTTGTTTCAATTCCTATGCCTGCGGCACCTATATCAACCGAGGTCGGACCATAATTTGAAAACGCCGTTAATTGATCTCTCTGATCTGTCGCTGCCACAGAAATAATACTGTTTAAAGGATAAGATGCCGGATAAAAAGGGGTTAGGTCGTTATTATTATCGACTCCGTTGTTCACAATGCCGAATCCGTTACCTGCGGCTGCAATAAATAAAGTATTCGGATTAGCGATAAGAACAGCCTGCATCATCTGCAAAAGAGTATTGGAATAATCCCTGCTCCCCCAGCTTAAATTAACAACTTTGATATTCTTGTTCCCGGCATAGGCGATGGCCTCCGTTATATCAACAATGTTCCCACCATCTGGACCCGACCAGACATCATTACTTGAGAATGCCTTAATGGGAACAATCTTCGCCCTCCAATTCACGCCAGCAATTCCCTTTCCATTGTTAGCAAGTGCTCCGATTACTCCCGCCATTTGGGTGCCATGACCATTAACATCTGACGTATCAGTATTACCAGTCGCGAGGGTGTTGCTGCCGACAAGATTAATTCCTGAAAGCATGTTCCCCGCTAAATCAGGATGAGTCTTGTCTACACCCGAGTCTATCAAACCGACCTCGATGCTGTTATAAGCATTGTTTGGACCAAATCCAGAATTCCACACATCCAGGAATCGGACATCTGGACTGTATCCAGTCTGGGTGACCTGTCCCCAATAGGTAACCCCACTCTTAAGCGCCCACTGATTACCCAATAAAGAATCGCTTGGGTCAGACTGCAAACGATAAATATAATTTGGTTCAGAATATTCTATATAAATTTCTGATTTAATGCTTTGAACAAGCGAAATTATATCAGCCGATGTGTTTTTTGTTAATAATACATAGGTTCGATCTAGGCCAATCGAAGTAATCGCTGATTGCAACTTAGAGTTAAATTTAAATTGACCCAAAATCTTATCCGCCGAGGCCAAACTATATTTCTTCAAAAAATCTGCAGTTGGAGAATAACCCACCTTGAATTTTGCGATTACTTGGCCGGGCATGAAACTCGGCTGAGTTAGAGTTTGGGCCGAAGCTGTGGCAACCGGCGAAGCAACGGCCAAATTGCTGATATAAAACAACAAAGAAACTAAAGTTAGTATATTTAGTACTTTTTTCATGCGCTAGATTTATTAGTTACTAAAACTAGTGATCTCCTCTTGTCATACTTCTATTGTATCACAAGTATTGCTTGGGTGCCACCTAAGGACTTCCTTTCTTGTATCCTTGGGCCTGGAGGCTAGAGCAGGTTAAAAATCTTCAGCTTTTCCAGGACTATTCGGTGGACTTCGGCTTCGGAACCGGCGAGGAGTTTATAAGGCGTCGTCTCGTCGGGGTTGTTCTTCAGTGCGTTTTCCATCCCCCTCTTCCAACCCAAACGGATTTCGGTATTGATATGGATCATGCTGATGCCGGCTTTAATTGCAGCCTGCAAATCTTCTTTGGTGTTGCCTGAGGCGCCGTGAAGAACGAGCGGAATTTTGACGGCTTTTTTGATCGCAGTAATGCGGGCAATGTCTAAATTCGGTTCAGGCTGATTTTTGAGCATGCCGTGAATGTTGCCAACCGCAGGAGCAAATAGGTCGATTTTGGTTTCGGTTACAAACTGGAGCGCCTCTTCGGGAGTCGTCATATGCAAGCCGGCGCCTTCGGGGATGGCATCTAAAACTTTCGAGGACTGGCCGATATAGCCGAGCTCGGCTTCGACCAATATAGATGGATCAATTGATTTAACATATTCGACGACTTCTTTGGTGCGGGCGACATTTTCTTCGAAGGGCAATTTGGCGCCGTCAAAAATAACTGAATCATAGCCGGCCGCGACAACTTCTTTTATCTTTTCCAAGGAATAGGTATGATCGGCGTTTAGGAAAATGGGATAATTAAATATTTCTCGCAGATTTTGCACGAGTGCTTTAGCCGTGTGGACGCCGATAAATTCTCGTTCGCCTTCTGAAACACCGATATAAATCGGCACAGCTAATTCTTGCGCGGCATTAAAGATGCCCTTGAGGCCGGCCAGGTCAGAAATATTAAAATGGCCGACTGCGACACCTTTCTCTCCAGCAGATTTTAGATAATCAATGGCTTTCATATTAAGATATGGATTCCATTATACCAGAGATGCTACTTAGTAGCATTATAAATTGCCGCGATTTCGGACGCTAACAAAGCGCGGCTGTAAATACGAACATCGTCGATACTTCCTTTGTAGAATCTTGGGCTTGGGTTCCCGCCAGTGCACCAACATCCGATTTGGAGATCTGATGTGTTGGTATTGAGCGCCCCGCTCGCGTTAACCGAACTGTTGCTTGCTAGTCCGTTGATATATACTTGAGTTTTCGACCCATCATAAGTATAGACGACATAAGTCCAAGTGTCGGCGCTGATAACGTTATTAGCAGACAAAGTGAGAACTCCTGAGACGCCGCCGATTGTATAGACAGCCTTAACATTATTGGGGCCTCCCTCATTAAGGATCATCCTCATAACATCCCAGCTTGTTTTCGCCATAAAATCTAAAAATGGAGTTTGCGGCTTAATCCAAGCCGATATAGTAATCGGTCCAGTAATATTTAGTTTTGTATTGTGCGGGATATCGACGTAATCATCTACTCCATCGAAACTGACACAAGCGCCGATCTTACAGTTGGCCCAAGCAGCTCCGCCGTTCAAAGTACCACCGATGGCGGTCGCATACCCACTTGTATCGCTAGTTGTCGTTCCACTGCCTTCGTCCATTGGCCAATAGCCAACTAGACCAGAGGCGGCGGCCCATAGTTTTTTGTCCGAACCTTGCTCATAGCGAGCGGGGTCGATGCCGCCGTCAGTTAAACCAGTGCTCTTGGTCAGCTTGGATGATTCGAGGTGGGCGGTCAGGTTCCAGGAGCCCTCGATGAATGTATAGTAGTTCTGATTAGCTGCTGAGTTAACCGGGTCAATAGGAAGAGCTGCCAAGGAAAGGCCGGCAGTTGCGCTAAAAGCGATCGGTATCCAGCCCGAACCGGTAGTCGATCTGAGGTTGGCCGAAAGGACACATTTGTACCTCCAGCCAGAGGGCAAAACCGGCAGGGCAAGTTCATCGCAATCATCGTTTATAAGATTGCCGTCGTCGTCTGTGCCGTTGTCCGGCAGAGAAATATAAACAGTATTAGAAGCAACAAGCAATCCCGCTTGTGATTGGTAGAGATTAAGAGAGGCATTAAGAGTGTTGAGGTCGTTGATTCTTTTGGTATCTCGAGCCTGGGCAAGTAGTTCTGCGGGGTTGAGAACTAGGGCCGTGATAGTAGCAAGAACGGCAAGCATGCCTATTACGACTAGAATTTCGATTAGGGTGAAACCGCGTCTCAATCTATGCATACCTAATATTTTACACCTCGAACCAGCCTTTCACGATGTTCTCCTGAGTTAATTCGAGAAGTTTAGCTTCGCCGAAATAGGCTGAGAAAATTTTGTTCCACAGCGCCTCTTGGTGGTGGTAAAGATATTTAGTGGCTTGCATCTCATCGGCCAAGCTCATAATGGTGTCGACGAGGTTAAAACTAACTAACACATCAATAGAGCTGTCGGTATCGAAGTAATCGCCTACCCAATCCAAGCCGCTCCAGAAACTTAGGCTGCCCTTGAAATCAGGAAAGGCTTTGGAAATGCCCACAATGCCCTCTTCGGCCTTGGACCAATGGAGAGCTTCCGGGTTAACGTGCGGCACAAAGAGACGCCAGTCGTTTTCATCACCCTTAGCGAGATATCTTTGCACAACGAGGAATCGCGCGCTTTGGGTAACCGCGCCGGGCGTTAGAAGGGTCCTGTTCTCGGCCACATCCCCTCGCAAAAGTGAAATCAGATTCGTAGCGAAATATTTAGGGAAAGGTCTAAATTTCTCGAAGAGATTGGAATAATATTTAACTTCGTTTAAATAGTGCATAGTGAGACTGATCACGCGCAGAGTCTCGCCGGGGCGGTCCATAAAAATCGGAATCACAAAAACAAAACCGAGCTCCTTCAAGTGGCTTACCGTATGGTGTTTTTTATAGGCAAATTTTCTGGCGGCGTCGGCCCACTTTTGGCTAAGCGCCCGCACCTCAATCATCCTCTCTTCAAAATCATCAACGGTTAAGGCTTCGTACTGCTTAAAGAAAACATTATTGAGCCATTGGGCATCTTCCAAAAACCTGAGAGCGCTAAAAATCTCGAGCAGGTCTTCTTTCTGGAGCATGGCCTCGACAGAATCGTAGCCAAGATTGGCCATGATCTTTTGGGGCGGAACCTTGAGCAAGAATTCCTTGGCTTTCTCTTTCTTCAGGAACCAGCCCTTTTGCGGCGGCAGGGCTTTGACCGTAAAAGCGACTATTTTTTTAGCCGCGTCGGCCCCCATCGCTTTTTCGATGCCGATGTAATTAAAAAGCTTGGTGTCGTCTTCTTTAACCTTAGCGATCAACGAATCGAACATGGTCCGGGCAGAGCTTTTGATGTTCAGGTTGAACTCTTTGAGTTTTTCGGTAATAACGTATTCGTTCTCCTCGCAAATTCCTTGCATTGTGCCCGCGCGGCCGACGCGCTTATCAAGAACGGCTTCGAGATCAGCAAAAGTGGCCTTGTCGGTTCTTAAAATTCGGGCTAGTTTGTCGCTGTATTGGGACATGGTTTTAACTAATAACTTATAACAAATAACTCATAACTAAACTTCTTTGACCTTTATCTCGAAATCGCGCCAGCGCGGATCGGTTTCGAATTGTTTTTTTGAGAGCAATCCTTCAGTCGCGCCAATATATTCTACATTAGAAGTGGCATTAGCTGAAGCCAGCCTAATAGCGTATCGGATTTTATCAGGGTTGCATTTGCCTTTGAGACACTCTTCCTTCTGACTGACTAAGCCAGAGACGAAGCCGCTGCCGAAGGCATCCCCCGCCCCGGTCCGATCAACGATCTCTTTTTCTTTAAAGGTGCCTGCTTCGTAAATATGAGCTCCGTCAGAAACTTTAACGCCATTCGGCCCATCGGTTACGACCGCAATGCCAGGAGTCATCAGGTCGAGCTTGGCAAATACTTTCTCCGGCTCTTTGAAATCGATACCGGTTAAAGTGGCTGCCTCGCTTTCGTTTAAAACCAGAACCGAAAGATCTTTGAGGTGCCTGATCAAGTCCTCCCGCCCTTCGGACAAGTGCTTGCCCCCGGGGTTTAACGCTACTTTGATTTTATTTTTTTTAGCATGTGCCAAGAGTTTATCGAAAAGTTTGTAGGAATTGCCGGGCAAAGAAACATAAAGCCATTTTGATTTTAGCTTCTTCCAATCAATATCATCCAAGGAAAATTCGTTGACGGCGCCGCGATAGCTTAGAATTGTTCTCTCTCCTTCGCCGAGCAGGATAATGCCGTGAGCGGTCAGAGATTTTGAGAGGTGAACAAAGTCAGTGTTAACTTTTTTGTTTCTTAACTTGGATATTATTTCATGTCCGGCCGCGTCGTGGCCGATCAGCGTAAAAACAGCGGTCTTGAGGTTCTGGTTGGCGAAAGTTACCGAGGCGTTGGCCGCATTGCCGCCCATAGTAAAATAGGCGTAATCAATCGGGAATTTTTCTCCCAGTGGAATGGCGTAAGCCTTCTTGGAAGGAGTGTCCCAATCGATGGTTTTAAAATTAACCTTCAAAAAAGAATCGTAAGTGGTGGAGCCGATTGTAATCACATCGAGCATAGCTTTATTTCCTTTTAATTACTTTTTTCACAGCATCTTTAATACTTTCGACTCCCATGCCGTATTTCTCGATCAATTGTTTGGGTTCGCCGGATTCGCCGAAAACATTTTGCATTCCTATAAATTCCTGCGGCACCGGATAATTGCGGGCCAGAACTTCGGCCACCGCGCCGCCCAGGCCGCCGGATACTTGATGTTCTTCAACTGTCACCACCGCGCCGCATTTCTTGGCTACTTCGATTATTTTTTTCTCATCCATCGGCTTAATAGTATGATTGTTGACCACAATTGTGCCGATGCCCTCTTTTTCAAGTTCGCGGGCGGCCAAAAGAGCATTATGCAAAAGCGCGCCGCAGCCGATAATAGCGCATTGAGGATTCTTCTTGGACTCCCAAAATATTTTAGCTTTACCCGGAACAAATGGTGTTTCGTCGGTCGTAAAAACCGGGCTCTTTTCGCGGGCGAATCGTAGATAAACCGGGCCCCAAACTTTGCCGGCGGCGATGGTAGCTTTGCGGGCTTCGATGGCATCACAGGGCACAATTACGCGCATATTAGCCATAACGCGCATGGTCGCGATATCCTCAACCGCCTGGTGAGTGGCGCCGTCCGGACCAACGGAGATGCCCGCGTGGTGGCCGGCGATCTTAACATTAGAATCGTTATAAGAAATGGTGGTTCTGATCTGTTCCCAATTACGGCCGGGCGAAAAGGTCGCGTAAGATGAAATGAAGGGAATCTTACCGGAAATGCCGAGGCCGGCGGCGACGGTCGCCATATTTTGTTCGGCCACGCCCATCTCAAAAAACCGGTCGGGATATTTCTCGGCAAACTTGTCGGCGCGGGTCGATTCGGTGAGGTCGGCGGAGAGAGCCACAACGTTGGGATCTTTAGCGCCCAAAATCAATAAGCCCTCGCCATAGCCGTCGCGGGTCGGCGCTTCCTTGATATCAACAGAAAATATTTTTGGATTTAACTTGGCTGTCTTGCTGATCATTTTGATTTAAGCGTTGATATAGAACAATAATTTAAGAACTATGACGATGACGGGCAAAAGCGTGGTAACAGCGAGAAAGAGGCTCTTGCTGTCGGCAGGGTTATCGACATATTTAAAGACGTAATAAGAAAAAGCGAGAATCAGAAGGTAGTTTAAGGAAACAACTCCGATAAAAAGCAGGGCGTCATTGCCGGTTTTGCCAAGCGGAGAAGCCACCATCAATAAAGTATTAACAAAAACCATCACGAGCGTGAGTATCCCGACCATTATCCTCTTATTTTGTTTGACCATAATTGTTTATTTTTTATTGATGTTCGCTTCTAATCTGTCCGCCCAGAGTTCGCAGCTCATGGAGGGCTTTTTTAGCTTCGTCGGGTTTGGGGGGCTTGCCGTGCCAGAGGTAGTCGTTTTCCATAAAGCTGACTCCCTTGCCGGGAATGGTGTGAGCGATAATCATAGTCGGTTTCTCATAGATCGCCTTGGCTTCATTAACGGCATCGATAATTTCAGTAAAATTATGGCCGTCGATTTCCAAAACGTGCCAGCCGAAGGCTTCGTATTTATCTTTGATGGGTTCGAGCGGCATGATTTTTTCAGTTGGGCCGTCGATTTGGATATTATTGCGGTCCATCAGGGCTGTGACGTTGTTAAGCTTATTCTTGCCGGCAAACATCACCGCCTCCCAAATATTGCCCTCATCGTGTTCGCCGTCGGAAGTAAAGCAATAGACGCGGTACTTTTTATTATCAAGCTTGGCCGCTAAAGCCACTCCAATCGCCTGGCTGAGGCCGGATCCGAGCGGGCCGGAAGTGGTTTCAACGCCCGGCAAAGATGTGCGGTGCGGGTGTCCTTGCAAACGCGAGTTTAATTTTCTAAGCGTCATCAATTCCCTCTTTGGGAAATAGCCCGCTTCGGCCATAGTGACATAACGAACCGGGCAAATGTGGCCGTTTGATAAAATTAACCGGTCGCGATCTTCCCAGTTCGGCTTCTTAGGGTTGTGTTTCAAGATGTGGAAATAGAAGGCGGTAAAAACATCCGCCATGCCGAGCGGCCCGGCGGAGTGCCCACTCTTGGCCTCAACCAGAGTCGTAATAATATCCTCCCGGATAGTGTTGGCTTTTTCTTCCAGGAATTTTATCTTTTTGTCGTCGAGCATTTTGTATTTCTTGCGGTCTTTTTTAAACTTGGGCCAACTCTTGATAGGCCTGAGACGGATTTTTGCTCCTAAAAATATATGAAGCGGACACAATGGCATCAGCGCCGGCCGATTTCACGAGCGTGGCGGTTTCAGGATTAATGCCGCCGTCTACCTCTATTCTAGCACTGGGATAAGCCGCCCGCAAAAATTTTATTTTCTCCAGGGCTTTCTCATTAAAACCCTGGCCGGCAAAGCCAGGAGGGACGGCCAGAACCAAAAAGTAACTGAAGACCATACCGTGTTTTGTGATTTCGCTTTCCGGAGTGCTGACATCAACTCCGAGAACAACACTGCCTTTATATTTTTCAGCCAGATCAATAAGCCTTTGGCTGTCTTTAATTTTTTCGATATGTACTACCACTCTTTTGACCCCCGCCGCGAACCACGCTTCGACCGCTGGTTCGGGATCTTCAACCATAAGATGGACTTCGAAATCTACGTTTTGTCCTCGTCTCCAACTTTCAACGATGGGGTTTATTTTGCGGATATCGGCCGGCGTTCCCCAAGTTACCGCCTTGGTATATTTGCCGTCGCAGATATCTAAATGGATTGAGCCGCTAAATTCGGCCGCGATTTTCATCTGATCTTCCGCCTCAGCATAATTTCGGGCGTTAATAGCCGGGATAACTATCATGTGAATATTATAACCGAATCCGCTCATAATTAATAAAAAGAAAAAGGCCGCAGCAACTCTCGTGAGCTGCGCGGACCGTTGGCGGAAAACTTCATTTCCCCTTGTCCTTCTCTGCATGTTCGTAGGGCTGGTGGAGGCGCGGTCTTTTCCCATGCCGGGGCGGCAAGTTCTGGACCATTGACGTTTCCCATCCTGTCGCCTGATTTTGGCAACCACTAATAGATACTCCTCGGACCGGTTCTCGTCAAGGATTAGGAATTCTCTTCCTGATTCTTCGATTCGATCTCAGTGATTTCGGCAATTCTGCGTTTGTGTCGGCTTTCTTTCGAGAAACTGGTCTGGAGCCAAGCGCTGACGGTCTGCTTGGCGGTTCTTTCATCCATATAATCGGCGGCGATAGCGAGGACGTTGGTATCGTCATCGTTTTTAGAAGCCACCGCGTGGTCGGGCGAGATGGCGAGAACAGAACGGACATTTTTGAATTTGTTGGCCACGATGTCGACGCCGGCCCCCGAGCCGCAAATCAAAATCCCTCTAGCGCTTTCATATTCCAAAGATATTTTTTGAGCCACGGCGGCGGCATAGACCGGATAGTCATCGGTTGGGTCGTATATTTCGGCCCCCAAGTCGACGATTTGATAGCCGCTATCTTTGACGAGATTTTTGATAACTTCCTTTAGCTTGAAGCCGCGATGATCGGCGGCAATGTAGATTAACATTTGCTAATAGCCAAGACTTAGGCGAGCTTTTCGATGTGTTTGATCAGGGTCGAAACGTAGCCGTATTCGTTGTCGTACCAGGAAAGGACGTTGACCAAATCGCCGTCGATAACTTTGGTCATCTTGAGATCAACGACCGCGCCGTAAGGCAAGCCAATCACGTCGGACGAGACGATTTGATCTTCGGTCACCATTAAGATCCCCTGCCAACGCGGTTCGAGGGCGGCTTTCTTTAAAATGTTATTAACTTCTTCGACAGTAGTTTTCCGTTTAGCGAGCAGAGTTATGTTAGCGGCGGAACCGGTGATGACCGGGTTTCTAAAAGCGATGCCGTCGAACTTGCCAGCGAGTTCCGGCAAGGCGCGAGTGACGGCGATGGCAGCTCCGGTCGTAGAGGGCGAAACGTTCTGCGCGCCGGCCCGGCCACGGCGGTAGTCGGTGCCCTTCACGGGCCCATCAACCAGGTTTTGGGTGGCGGTGTAAGCGTGAACGGTGTTTAAGAGCGCTTTTTGGATGCCGATCGTCTCCGCGAGAATAGCCATGACGGGCGAAGCGGAGTTGGTGGTGCAAGATGCATTGGATGAGATTTTGCAGGTTTTGACGTCCTGGTCGTTCAAACCCATCAGCACAGTTTTGCCGTAGTCATTGTCCTCGTCTTTGGCCGGAGCGGTTAAGAGCACGTGCTTAGCGCCGGCGTCTAAATGCACCTTGGCTTTCTCATAACTTTCGAAAACGCCGGTTGATTCGACAACAACATCGATATCCATATCTTTCCAGGGCAAAGTGGGTGCGTCTTTGATCTGTAAAAACTTAATGGTTTGGCCGCCCACAACTAAGTTACCGTCTTTGACCTCGATCGGTTTATCGTAGCGACGGTAAACGGTATCATACTGCAATAGATAGGCGAGGTTGTTAACATCACCCAGGTCGTTCACAGCCACGACTTCAAAATTTTTATTATTGGTGGCTAAAAGCTGCCTCAAGAAAAGCCTGCCGATTCTGCCAAAACCATTAATTGCGATTTTCATGTTTTTATATGATCTTATACGGACTACAAGATTATATTATATTCTTGTCAGGATGGCGATTCCAGAAACCGTTCCAGTAAAGAAAGAGGACGAGGCCAAAAATCATCATGACGGCTCCGTATGTAAAAGCGGCTGATTCACCGAACCACGTCCAGATACTTCCGCCAACGAGACCCGCCAAAAGGGAAGAAACTCCTAAAGCCGCGGAGAGAAAACCCTCGCCCTGAGCCAGGACCTCAGCATTCACGAGTTTGCTCGCCTTGGCGCGCAAGATGCCGTCTGTCATCGCTGAGTAAATGCCAAATAGTATGAACCCGGCATAAACTGAGGCCAAACTGGAATAATTGGCGAGTATAAGATATGAGGATATAGCGACCAAAAATCCGCCGGCGATCACCTTGCGCTTGCCGACCAAGTCGGAAATCTTGCCGAAAGGAATTGCAAAAATGGCGAAAGAAAGATTGTAGACGAAATAAATTATCGGAACGTAGGCAGCGCCAAACGGCTTGACCTTGAGAAGCATCAGAAGTATCGGCATCGCGCCCAGCCCAAAGATGAAGACTGCTAATATGAACACTTTGAAATATTGGGGGAAACCCTTCACCGAGAAACTCAGGTGGTGCGGTATAGACTTACCCTCCAGGCCGCCCCTGATCTCCTTAACAAAGAGGAAGCTTAAAACCGCGAGAGTGCCGATCAAAAAAGATACGAAAAACAATCCGCGATAATTCTCCGAGGACCCGAATATGTAAATGGCAACGAGCGAACCGAAAACTCCGCCTAAGGTATCCATCGCCCGCTGATAACCGAAAGATTTGCCGACCTCATGATAGCTAACCGATTCGGCCAAAAGGGCGTCGCGCGCGCCCTCACGCGTTCCTTTGCCAATCCGGTCCACCATTCTAATGGTAAAGACTTGCCAGACATTGGTTACAAAAAGCAAGAATAATCGGGCAGAGACCGAAAGCGAGTAACCGGAAACGGCAATGGGCTTGCGGCGGTGGATGCGGTCGGAAAACCAGCCGGAAATTATCTTCCAAAAACTCGCCAAGGCGTCGGCAAACCCATCCATCAGGCCCAAAAAGATGGGCGGCGCGCCGAGAACAGTTAGAAAAGCCGGCAAAACGGAGATAACCATTTCAGCCGAAAAATCGTTGAAAAGACTGACCAAGCCGAGGAAAAATATATTTTTGTTCAGTCCGAATATTTTTTTATCGTTTTCGATCATTCTATCTAGTATATCAGAGGCCAGAGGCCAGGGAATAGACTGCGATCCCAAAAGCCACCGAAACGTTAAGTGACTCTTTCTGGCCCAGCATCGGGATTTCTAAAATTTGGTCACACTTTTTTAGGACCGCCGGCGACAAACCCTTCACCTCGTTGCCTACTATTAGAGCTTTTAGCTTAGAGCGGTTAGCTTTGAGGGAGAAATATGGAACAGATCTTTTGTCTTGCTCGATAGCTAAAATTTGGTAGCCGTCTTTTTTCAGCCTCATAATAACTTGACTGATGTCCTTGATCTTTTCCCATTCGACATAGTCCTCAGCGTCTAACGATACTTTGGCGAACTGAGTAATTTTTTCTCCAAATTTATCCAAAGGAGACGGCGTGTAGCCGGTTAAATAAATCTTTTTAACACCGGCGCCGTCGGCCGTGCGGAAAATCGAACCGACGTTATGAAGGCTCCTGACATTATGGACTATGACAACCATCTCCCTATTCTAGCAGAACCGAGAGAGTTATCGCAGGCGAACGGTTCCCCCAATCGTCAAAAGCGCGAAAGACCAGCTCGTGGGCGCCGGGCGGCGCGCCAAACCGGCCGTAGATCTTAGACTGGTCGGCGTTCTCGGCTCTGAGCAAATTGGCGAACGCTGAGCCATCGATGCTGTATTCGTAACCTAGAGAGGCATCGAAGGTGTCGGGGTCAGTCGCGGGCTCTAAAGAGACCGTCGTAGCAGACGTAGCGGCGTCGTAAGAAACTAGAGCGGCATCGGTCGGAGCAGTCGGAGAAGATTGCGCCGGAGGTGCGTCCTGGAAGTAATATCTGGTTGCGTCAGCGGCGGCAAACTCGAACCGTGCCGGAAACCAGCCCAAAGACAACAGATCGTAATATGCCACCGTCACATAATCGGCTGACGTAAATCCGGCGGGGTCTACTGAGAATGCTTTGGCCGAAAAATTGCCATCTTCCCAGTTCATGCGGGCCGTACCGCCGTTGATGCTGCCGGGAACACACATTGAAGGCAGGGTGACCATCGAAAAAGAATATCTCTCGTCCGATCTGCCATCACAGCGATAATAGTCAACTTTGAGGACTTTGTCTTTCACGAGCGGCTCCTCGCGATTGTCATCGGTGATTACATCTTCATGCTCCGCCGAAGCATCGCTATTAATATAAAAGATCATCAGCTGATAACTGTCGGGGCTAAAATAGTAAATCTGGGGAACAATCGGCTTACTCACATCAAAACGGCCCTCGATTGTAAATGCGCCGGCGGTTCGGGGGTCCCGGTAGAAATTAAAACTAGAGAGTAAGTTGGGGATAGAAATGGTTCGCTCGATTACTTCAGAACCCAGGCCGCCCGAGTCGAAAGCTTGGAATGAAAATTTATAATCCCGGCCGGTTTGGGTAATGGTTTGGGTGGCGCTGGTAGAGCTGGTTGAAATTAATGGCAAAGGCGCCGGGAAACCGTCCGAAATATCTTTGATAACGTAGCTGACGCCGGCCGAACCGCCGGAATAATCGGCCGAGGGCGACCAGGCGAACGAGAGAGTTAACTTACCTCGGTCGTATGAAATTAAATCGCCCCCGGGAAGCGGAGCGATAGAAGTCGGCGAGCTCCGCGGCTCCGGCAGATTCGCCGAGTTGCGCGGCGAAGGAGCTTCGTCAATTACAAAATCGTCGGCATTATTATCGGTGTCGCAGCCGTTGCCTAGAAGCGAGCTCTCAACCGGTGAACCGCAATTTCCATCAGCCCAATATTTGCGCATCAAGCTCTGGTGGGCGCCGGGATTGGCACCCGACACCGCGGTTTCGACAAAAATATTTTGCGCGGTCCCCCAACCAACGCTATCAATAATGGCGCCGGTATCATTGGGGCCCTGCCTAATGGCTATGCCGTTATTGTCGGCGATGCTTTCGGAAGTTGCGACATCCGGTGCGGCGGAAATATCAGTAAAACCGCTATTAGCCCAAAGATAATATCCGTGCGCAGGTATAAAAGCGTCTGCGCTCCAGGACTTTAGAAGGGTGTCGCTTGCTCCTGTCGCGGTACGCTTCACTAATCGATACCCCTTTAGATTTACTTGCGTTTCGGTCGGGTTATAGAGTTCGATAAAATCGTTAGTGGTTTTGCCGGCACCGCCGGTTGTTTGGACCTGGCTTATCAATATGTGCGTTGAGGCCGGAACGGCAGGTGGCGCAGGTGGAGGCGGGGGCGGAACCGGCTCGGGCGAAGGAGCGGGAGTGGGCGAGGGAGTTGGTTCGGGCGCCGGAGCGGGGCTTGGTGGCGGGGGTGGCGGGCTTGGGTCAGGGGCTGGCGAGGGTTCCGGAGATGGCAGTGGAGCGGGGCTGGGTGACGGCGCCGGGCTGGGCACGGAAGCGAGCTGGGTCGGATCGACAATGTTAATAGTGCCCGAAAACACCTGGTCGCTCGCGGTTCCGCCGCTTTTCCTTATTTTTATCAAAATATTCGCGCTGCCTCTGAAGTTTTGCTTGCTGTCCTGAATCATCAGGCGGAATTCTTTGGCCGAAACAGCCGGGCCGGTAATCGCGCTCGTTAAGTAAAAGTTTGATGACCCCCAGTCACCGTTCGCATAGATGTTAGATAATACGCCTCCCGACTCGATTGAAATTTTGACGTCATAAGCGACAGCGTCTAGGTTAGCGGCTGAAAGAGAAACATTGATCTCTTGATTGACCGGGCTGGCCGAAGGAAATAGTAAACTAACATTTGGGGCTGGAGCTGGCGGCGGAGACGAAGACGAGGACGAAGGCGTTACTACGGGCGCGGGGGCGACATGAGTTGCTGGAACAGGCGCCGGTGCTGGCGGCGGAGACGATTTGGGCGAGGGCGACACATAATTTGAAGAGGAATTTGTCCTTGAATTGCTAGATTGTATCCGCGCAATTTCAGCCTGAACACTATTAATTTGGCTCCGGATGTCTATGGCCAAGGTGTCGGCATTGACCGGAGCTGGATCATTTGCGGCGTCATTGGAGATTTGAATAGAATCAGAAATTGAAGAAGCTGATGATTCGGCAACCTTAGATGGGCTCGTGGGTGTGGCGCCGGAGAGCGCGCTAAGGAAATCACCGATCGCGGCCACTATCGAAGAGCTGACAAAATAAGCGCTTTGGATAACTCCCCCAACGCCGTTGATCCCGGCGCTCACCACAGGATCAGCTACCGAGAGAACTGCGCCTTCGGCCCGGTGAGCCAGGCTAGCCGGCGGAGCGATGAGGCAGGGCTTCTCCGGATCTTGAGTGCTGTTGGCTGAAAGGCCATCGAGAGATGACATAACGTCAGCCACAATTTTGTCGCCCTTATATTTCAGATAGACATCGGTAAAGCTGTGGCCCCAAAAATCATCACCGGTTTGTAAATCAATATGCGTGTTGGGTTGTAGTGTATTCATGAAAGGGACGCGGCTCACCACCCCAGCTATAACTTTATCGGTGTCGGAAGTGGTCCACTTGCCGCCGCCGGCAACGCGCGCCGAGGGGGTAGCAACGCTATACACGCCCAGTGACGCCGCCGGAACGCCGCCAGTTTTGCCGGCAATAGCATCGTAAAGACTGTTGGTATAAAAATTGCCCTGCGAATAACCAACCAAAAGGACTTTCTGGGTGGCAATTTGCTCGCTCGCCGATCTCTGCATCTCGATTAAGTCATAATCATCAACCTCTCCCGAATCGAGAGTTTTTTGAACAATCGAATCTGACAAGTCAGCCAACCCACCCCAGTGCGACGGGTTGAAGAGATATTGATAATCTATTGCTTGATTGTCAAAGATGTCTCCAACTCGCGCCTCAAGCCATCGTTGATTTGTCTCAGCTCCTTTTCTGTCAGTAAAAATACCGTTTATGGCAGAAATAGTGTATCCGACCTGAGCACATCTTATTGGTGAGTTGGCAGCAAGAACTAATTTGGTTGAAAAAATAATCAGTACTACGATCCAAATAAAAACAATTTTTAATTTATGTATAACCATTTAATTAGCAAATGAATTTAAATCGATATCACAGGATGTTTTGCCTATCGAACCGCTTTCAAGATGTTCATAGAAGTTATGACTTGTAGTTTTTCTCTCCTGTGTATTTGTTTGAAGATTTGCCAAGAACTTGTCATATTTATCAATCGCCGTTAGAGACGCGCTCTCGTCGACCCCCTTTGGACCAGAGATAAGCCTGGCAACGCAAAAGAAAGCTGCATCTTCTTTGTTTGCAACGGCACCTACCGTCCCACTATTCACAATCGGCTGGGTGAATTCCATCTGAAGCGCCAGTGCGTATTGCAAAAGAGCGGCTCGGGTTTTGGCGGAGTTCGGGTATTTGTTAAAAATGGCCAGCTCAACATCGTCGCGGATGCCGTTTTGATTGGCATCAACACCCTCAATGGTCTTATCAGCCTCCGCGCCTGGGTCCGGCGGCAGGTTTTTGCCCAGCACATCGTCCAGCGTTAACTTAGTGGCATGAATTTTAGCCACCGCCTCGGCCGTCTTCTGGGCTTCAAGCACATAGGGCACGCGGGCGATAAGCAAAACCACAAATGCGGCGGCTAATATGCCCAAGCCCCATAAAATTTTTCTGACCATAATGCCGGTTATCATAACCAAACCGGCATGAAGAAAAACTAAAAAACTTCCAAAGAAATCTTCATGTCTAAATCCCCGCCCTCGATACTATTTGCCGAAAGTCTGATCTATATAATCGTAAACTGCCTTAGAAATGTCTTTGATGCTTGAAGCCAGGCTATTATAATCTTGGCCCTTAGTCATGACGCACAGTATGTAGCGGTTCTTGGGGAAATAAACCACGCCGCAATCGTGAAGTTCTTTTTCGCTATTCGGGTCATGCGCATCGCCGAAAGCCCTTTCCCCGAATTTATGAGCCACCACTATGCCGTTCGGCACGCCGGCCACAATGCCGTTCGTGAATGTCGTCTGGCTCAAGAGGCTCAGAGCTTTTTCGGACATATCGCGGCTCAAATACGTGGAATTATAGAGAATCCTAAAGAAATTGGCGTAGGTTTTGACGGAAACAAAGTCAGACTGGGAATCTTTTTGATCCGCCGGCGTCTTAACTCCGAAGTCAGCCGAAACCGAGCTAATGTCGGCTCCGGTTATGTTATTAGACAGCGGCAAAAGAGCGTTATTATCGGAATACTTGATCATTCTTCCGATCAAATCTTCGATGGTATAAACACTGCCGGGCACCAAGGCATTTTTAGTCTTGAAAAATTCATCTTGATTCAGGTCGGTTGTACCATTATATGAAACTTCTTTGCTCAGTAATGAGGGGTTGGTTTCCGCCGATTTCAAGAAAGAAACCATCAGGGGAACTTTCATCAGACTAGCCGGAGAATATGGCACTTCGTCGTTGATGCCGAACCAT
Organism: uncultured Candidatus Saccharibacteria bacterium; assembly: GCA_964643135.1. Lineage (GTDB taxonomy): Bacteria > Patescibacteriota > Minisyncoccia > UBA6257 > Colwellbacteraceae > CAZXPC01. Next base: position 39,834 of record CAZXPC010000004.1, read on the forward strand.
TTGCCATTGCGTCTATCAAAATAAATTGATATTTGCTCAGCCGACTTGCTCTTGATAGCCTGGTTAACCAGGCTTACCAGGTTATCCTTTAACGGTTTAAAGGTTGTTGTGTCTTCGGCGGTATCAACCAAGAGCAGCGGGTTGATAAATTGGTAAGTGTTGGTCGAGAGAGTCGATTGGCGAACTTGTTTGATGCTTTCTGTTGCGGGCGGTTGGTTACTGAACCGGCCGATGCCAAAACCGGCGGCAAAAATAAGCAGAGCAACAACTAATGGCAAGACAACTTGCTTTCTGAGCTTCATTGGCAAAATTGTAATGGAAAAATCGCTATAAGTCCATGATATAGTAGATATAAAATTGATATACGGTTGATAATTATTTGGTGCCGAGCTTTTTGGTTGAAGATATAAAATTGTTTAATTTAACTCCTAGGTTTTGCATCTCAAGATACAATTGCGAATAAGCTGGATCTTTTACGAAGCCACGGTCTTTGAGTGTCTCGAGCCAGTGCATAGCCTCGATCAATGAACCACGAGCATTGTAATTGAATTTATTGCGATCCAGATAATGAAAACGGCCGAATCCTTCGGCTATGTTAGCCCCGACAGAATCGACGGATCTTATAAATTGATCACCTATTATGCTTTTCGTTTTATAGTCAAACACTGTATAGATCTTCCAGCTTTTTGCCGAAACACCGCAGGCTAGCTGATAAACCTCTAAATCTTTTAAATCCATAATCATATTCTACACGTCGGACATGAAGAAAATATGAATATCAGAAAAACCAGCGTTAAGCTGGTTTTTCTTAATATCAATAGTTATCTATTGGCTATCTCTTCTTCTACATCATTGAGTTAATCTTCGCGCGGGTCTTTGGGCCAACTACGCCGTAACCTGGAAGGCCTGGGCCAGAGATTCCCATTCTGACTTGGAAGTGCTTAACAGCGGCCAAAGTCAATTGACCGAAGAAACCGGTGATTCCGTCAGTGAAATCGCCCTGGGCCTTGAGGAAGTTCTGAAGAACTATGACCTCGTTGCCCTTGGAACCGATATTCAAAGCCTTGGTCAAAATTCCCGGAGGAATGTGGCCAGAATTACCAACCGTCAATGCATTGATCTGCGCGATCAAAGCGTTAATTTGCGCCTGAAGGTTAGCGATTATTTCAGCCTGAGTCGGGGTTGTGGAAGGGGGTGGTGGTGGAACAACCGCAACAGTAGTGTCGAGAGTGATCGTGTCTGAGACAGCCGCCGAGACGTTACCTACCGTGTCCCTAAACTTCGCGTAAACGGTTTTGAGGCCGTTGCCGGAGGTTAGAGTCCAGTTTTTGGTAGTAGCGTAGTTTTCCCAGATAGCTCCGGTGAAATTTACATCGTTAGATACAGACATGTTCGATACTCCAGATGAATCAGCGGCACCCAAGCTCAAAGTAACACTGGTTGTGTTAGTAGTTGCCGCGCCGGCGTTAATGGTCACGAAACCATTGATCGGAGCAGTCGTGTCGGACGGAGTGGAAGATCCTCCCCCGCCGCCACCGCCTGATCCGCCGCTACCGCCAGTAGGACACTGAGAACCGGTAGGCGTAAAAGTCATTGTTCCTGTATCATTGGTACCGCCTTCGGTAATAATCACAGTAGAAATTCCAGCACTGCAGCCGGCATTTGAAAGAGTGTTGCCGGTACCGACAGTACCGGACACTGAAATAGTGCCGGTAGACGTGACAGTGAACGTAGCGTTCAAGCCATCAGCAGAAGACATAACTACATCCATGCTCGAAGCATCAACGACCAGAGACTTAGCCACTGATCCTGACTTGATGGTCATGCCAGCAGTTATGTCTGTATCAGCGCTCCAAGATAAGTTGGAAGCTAAAGCCGCATTGACTCCGGCAATCAAAGCCATGAGTCCGATCGCTAAACCTAGTTTAAATTTATTTTTAATCATTATTGATGTGTGTTTAATCGCAGATTCGACCTTAAGGAGATTAAGACCTGCGACCTAGACAACTAGGTTTGTGTTAGATGTTGTGGATCATGCAACCAAGGATCGTCCCAGCACCCGGGTCGGCAGAGAAGGTAGCTGTTAAGGTGTCTGCAGTTGGTACAACCTTGTTCAAGCTGACAGAGTTAGCTGAGGCGTCTAGTGAACAGGCCACTACTGCCGTTGACCTTAAACCAGTCATAGTGAACGCGTTTGAAGTGGCGCCACCGCCGTAAGTCGTGCTGCGGATCATTGCAAACTGGTTCTGAATCAATGAAGTGGTAGCTGGAGGGGAAGTCGGGGTAAGAACAAGGGCTCCTGTACCGTACTGGATTGTTGTTTTAGATGTAGTGTTAGATGAACCAAGAACGATTGTCTGAACAGCTGCGCCAGTACCGATCTGGATACCGTGGGCAGTTGCGCCGTTACCGATCAAGATAGCGCCAGCTGCAGTACCACCTTCTAAGGTAAGCGTTGAGCTTGCGTGAGCAGAACCAACGGCAACAAGGTCAGCGCCGGTTGCGTCAGCGCCAACGTTGATAGTTGTTGTTTTTGCAACAGCATCGTTACCAACGTTCAAGTTTCCTGTACCAGCGTTGATGGTGGTAGCAGAAGTTGAATTGGTTGAGCCGAGAACAACAGTGTTTACGGCTGCGCCAGTACCGATCTGGATACCGTGGGCAGTTGCGCCGTTACCGATCAAGATAGCGCCAGCTGCAGTACCACCTTCTAAGGTAAGCGTTGAGCTTGCGTGAGCAGAACCAACGGCAACAAGGTCAGCGCCGGTTGCGTCAGCGCCAACGTTGATAGTTGTTGTTTTTGCAACAGCATCGTTACCAACGTTCAAGTTTCCTGTACCAGCGTTGATGGTGGTAGCAGAAGTTGAATTGGTTGAGCCGAGAACAACAGTGTTTACGGCTGCGCCTGAACCAATGCTTATTGTTTTTGCAGTAGCACCGTTACCGATCGAGATACCGCCAGTGTTTGCGGCACCGATTGAAATGGTTGATGATGTTGCGTTGTCGAACAATGTGTTAGCGCCCCCGGTGACTGCGCCGTTGTAGGTAGTGGCACCGGTTGCGGTAGCGTTACCAAGCGTTAATGTGCCCGTGGTCAAAGCGCCGCCCATCAAGATGTTCGATGCGGCTGCGGCTTCGAGGGTTAAGGCTCCGCTGCTGGTTGCTGTTAATGCGCCAAAAGTCAAAGTTGCTGAAGCTCCGTTGACTCCGACTACTCCGACCATCAAGGACAGTACGCCCAAGATGAGTCCTAATTTTGTTAATTTGTTTTTAATCATTTTTGTAAAATTTGTAATTGTTTTTTGGGGAATCAAATTCTTATATCTTCGATTTTTGTTTTTTGGAGTAAACCGACCTTAAGATGTTTTACTCTAAAAAAACAAATGTTTAATCGAGTCTAAAAATTTGAGGTTTATAATTTTATACTTTTCCTTCTTATGATTATCACGAGCTTCTAGACGGCTCACGAGAATCTGCGACCTTTCCATAAACCGCATTTTGCGGATTGCAATTATTATAACATAGCAAGGCTTCGGGTGCTGAAAGATCAAACTGTGGATATCTTCCCGCCTCCGAAATCCGATCTACCCTTCAGGGCACAGCATAAATCTCTGCTGAGATTTTGCTTTCCGCTCACCCGCCTACGCGGGCTTCCGCGAATCCCTTCAGAATAGATTCGGATTTCTCGGCTATGCTAAGGAGTGTGTTGTGAAAATTGCAATCGACGCAAAGGGTCACAATATAAAACGTCTCTTCGGGTAGAAAATTACAAACGGCAACCGTGTGGTGTTGCCGTTTGAAGTTGCCGATTAAGATTGCTGTTTAAATCAGGTCGTTGACCTTGGCGCGGGTTAGCGGGCCAAAGTTGCCATAGCCCGGCGAATTAATACTCGTAACAATGCCATACTTTATCTGGAACCGGCCGACGGCGGCTCTGGTACGGAGGCCGAAGTAGCCTGTAACCAAGCCTTCGGGGTAAATATCTTTGCCCTGGTTCTTGAGGAACATTTGGAGCCGGCTGACCTCGATGCCGGTTGAACCGAGCGATAGTGACTTCAAGAAAAGGATGCCGACCATGATATTGCCGCTTGGATTTCCACTCGTATCAATACTGCTACTCAACCCGGGCGGGATCGGCATAGGTGACGGCATTGACGTCGGAGCCGGGGTAGGGCTTGGAGCGGCTGGCGGAACATATGAATAGTCGAGCGTAACTGTCGCTGAAGCTAACGGGGAAAGATTGTGGGCGGCGTCCCTAAATTGAGCGTAGACAGTTTTCGAACCGCTGCCGGAAGAAAGAACCCAATTTCTGGTCGAAGCGAAAGACTCCCAAGACATACCGTAGAAATCCGGAGCGGAGCCAATAATCATTTCGGTCGCGCCGGTTGCGGCAAGACCGAGAGTAACACTGGTAGAGTTTACCACTGTCGCTCCGTTATTAATCGAGACAGAAACATTGGTCGGGGCATATTGATCAACCGGACTGGTACTGTAAGAAGTGCTTTTTATCGGCGCGGTATAAAAGCTCCATGAATAGGGCAGGCCGGAAAGGGCTACTCCTTCGGCGGAGTTCGCCGCAGAAATGGTCGCCATATATTGGGCGCTCAGATGGCTGTAGCTACTATGAGCCAAGCTAACTGTTTTGGAATCGGTCCAAGTGGCGGTGTAATTTTCTGGAGGATTGGTCGAGAAAACCAAGGAAGATGGATTCATAATCTCGGAAAAGGTTATGACGATCGGATCGAGAGTATTCTGATGAGTTGAATTATTGGCCGGGTAGACGCTCACAACATATGGCGTGTTAGCTGCTTTGACCGACGAAGAGCCGATAACTAAAAAGGAGGCCACTGCAAACACTCCAGTGAAATGCTTTATAATATTAAGTTTTGTCATAATGTAGAAAATTATATCACATTCGCGCAAAACAAAAACCACCCGTTTTTAGGCGGGTGGAATTTGTTTGATTTAGAAAGTCTCAAGTCAATCTAAACCAGTATCTGCTTAGTGCTGGAGGTTCTCTGAGTCCAACGGCAAGTTCTTCACTAAGAAGTCGTTGTTCCAGTCAGTTGTGCCAACAGTGTGGCCGCTAGCTGAAACGTCGGACCAGATGAAGCTTGGGTAGGTTGAACCGCTGTTTGCGCCCTGGATAGTTAAGCCAGAGTCAGAGTCGGTCGTGGTGGCAGCAACAGTCGAACCGGCAGCATAGGTGCTGGTTACAAGAGTAATGGTTGTTACCTGTACGCCTGCGTTAGCAGAGACAGCGGTAACGTTCAATACTACCTGGTTGTCAGTACCGTTAGTACACTTGATCGACAAGATGCTTGCAACAGTGGTGGTAGTGTTACCAGTTCCGTTAATAGCATCGTAGGCGTTACAAGTGAAGCCATCGGTCGTAACCAAAGTACCGGTGATGTTGCCAATTGTGTTGGTGGCAGCGCCAGTTTCGGTCAAGATGATGGTTCGGCCAGTCGTAATGGTACCGAATGATCGGACCTCGTTGGTGCCGCTTCCTGATCCACCCAATTCTTCAACCTCTCCAGTGTTGGTTTGGCTGTAGGTGTCATCCGAAACAGAAGTCATGATCGTGTAGCGCTTGTCGCTAGCAGTCACGGTACCTGAGTTATCAACATCCTGGTAAGCAAAACCAGTGGTCGGCGCGTTGTGAGCCGTGGTCGGCGCAGCAACTGAAGTCGAGATACTGCTGGTTGAGCCGTTGTCTGAAGCGATAGTTGCCTTAAGAGCGTAGTTAACCGAAGCGCCGCCGCTAACTTGCTGTTCCACGTTAAGTGTGCCAGCAGCGTTAGTCGGAACGAAGATGAATCGGCAAACCAAGGCAGTTGCATCACAGACCGCGTCAGAGTTAGTGACGTCGAGGATTGTGAAGACACCGGTGATCTGCTGGCTTGAATCAGAGTTCCAAAGAGCCGGAGCAGTAATAACTACTTCCGAAGTCTTGTTAACGGTGAAGACAAGCTTGTTCCAGCCGACAGTGCCGCCGTTGGCTGCGATGTTCAATTTGTCCAAAGTGATGCCGGTACCGTTCGAGATAACTGTGGAAGGTAGGGCAACGTTGGTAAGCATCGGGGTGGAAGCGTAAGCGTACATAGCGTTAGCTGGTGAGCTTACGGTCGTTGTAGCGTTAGTACCGGTTGAGCTGGTGGTCTTGTACTGGGTCAAGGTAGCTGTGATAGCTTCACCTGAAGTACCAGCGTTGAAACCAACTGTTCCCAAGACTGCGTCAACGTGAAGCACCTTGGTAACAGAGGTAACTGGGATAGACAAGCCGGTGAAGGCTACTGTGGTCGACCCTGGCATGGTGGCTAAGACGTTGTTAGACGAGTCCTTCAATTGAACTGACGAGACTGAAGTTGCCGCAGCAAGGGTTACAGTTACGTCGGTCAAAGTGTAGGTGTCGTTCGTCGCTGTCCACTTCCAGGCGCCGATCGTGTTCGTTGAATTGTCGAACAAGTTCTTAGCCAAAGGAGTAGAAGCGTCCAAACCGCTAGCAATCGTGCCGGTGGCGGCAGTAATGATCTGGCCCGAGAAGACTGCTAAGTCAGTGCTGGTGGAGCTGCTCGTACCGTCAGCTTTGGTGTACAAAGATGTCGATGAGGAAGCAGTCACGCCGACAACATCCATCTTAGTGATGATGGCATCGCCAGTTGTAATCGAAGTACCGATATCTGCGTAGACATCAATCTGGGCTGTTCCGTTGATCGGAAGAGTGTGAGAGATGGACCAAGTGTTAGCGCCGGCGGTCGTGCTGACAGTCGGTTTAACATTGGCTTCGGCAGTACCGTTGTAAACGATCTTGACGTTGGTCAAGTCATCAGCAGTGAAGGTCGTGCCAGTAGATGTAGCGAAGTCAACGCCAATTGTGTTGAGGTTGATTGCTTCGGTAGAGCTGCCAGTTAACTGGAACGAAGCCATCTTGTAGTTAGTCTGAGGAATAACCGTAGTCTGGTTCGTGTAGTTAGATGTCTTGGCGATAGTCAAAGTTCCGGCCTTAACGGTAACAGTGTTAGCTGAAACCGCGGCAGGAGGAACAGTTGAAAGCACGCCGGAGACTGAACCCTGCGCGTTGTTAGCCGTACCTGCGTTCAGCCTGGCCTGTAAGGTGTCGGTTGAAGCGAGGGTAGGAGTACCATCGGCGTCGTAGACGTCAGCCCGGATTTCAACAGTGTTAACACCGACTGGCAACGTTGTGTTGACAGTGTAGTTTGTCGAACCGCTGGTTGAAATGTTCTGAGTGCTGCCGTACTGAGCGCCGTTGATTACGATTCGGCCGTTGCGGAGTGAACCGACAGCTGAACCGCCAACTGCAGTGTAAACAACCTGGGCATTCAATGAGTCCAACTTAACTGGTTCGCCGTAAACGGTAAAGTTAAATTTACCAAGAGATACGTCCGAAGCGTTAAGAGTAACGTTGCCTGATGGAGAATCAGATGCCTTTTGGACAGTGATGCTGCCAGGGGTAACGGTTTGCGTGCCGCCGGTTGGCTTAGTACCAGTGATGGTAAGACCAACGCCGTACTGAACATCGATCAAACCGATGTCAGCCACAGAGCGCAAGTTGAAGGCGAAGGTTCGGTTAGAACCGCCGACAACGTCAGCTACAACTTTGAATGTCCTTGAACCAGCTAAAAGCTTAACTGGAGCAGCGGAAAGGTCAAAGGTAACGTAACCGTTAGAATCAAGCGATGGGACTGCTGAACCAACCAAAGCTCCATCTACGTAGAGACGGAAGTTTCGGATGTCAGAGTAAGCGATTGATCCAACTTCGTGAAGCGCTAACCATTTTAGCCAAACATCTTTGCTAACGCTCAAGGTGTAGGTACCCCATACGGTGATATCTACGCCAGGGTTAAGAGAAGTGTTGGTTGAAGGGTTGTTGCTTGCACCGTCGGTAAAGCTAACAGCTGAAAGGTTCGCTGAAGTTGCAACGGTCATCAAGTTGCCAGACAAGCTGGTTGGGGTGACGGTACCGTTTGCAGTGAATCCAGTCATTCTGATGCCGATCGTTGAACCGGCTGAAGCGTTGCCGATGTCGGCTTTAACAGAAATGACCTTTGAGCCATTAACTGTGAACAAGCCGCCGGCGTTGGTGAAGTTGATAGCACCGCCGCTCGTTACTGAAGCGCCGTCGGTAAGACGCATTGCGCCATCGTAAAGATAGACGTTCGCTAAATCAGAGTCAGCAGAGATACCAAACCTCTGAAGGTTGACTGCTGTAACTACGCCAGAACCGGTAAAGGTGACGTGTAGGAAGTCAGCGCCTGCCTCTCCAAGGTTAGAAACCGTGCTAACTACAACAGTTCTAGAAGCTGGGGTGTCAGACGATAGGAATGCTGACACGCCTGAAGCTGGAACTGGAGTTGGGGTCGGAGTTGGGGTCGGAGTTGGGGTCACAACAACGCCACCGAGACTGGCGATCTTAGCCCTAGTGATAGGACCGAAGAAGCCGGTTGCTGGTACGCCGTGTAATTCCTGCCATCCCATTAAAGCTGCTTTGGTTTTTAAGCCAAAGTAGGTGGTCTCAAAACCAGGGCGTCCTGCGCCGTCCGATGAAGGAGCAACGAGTGAGCCGTGGGTGTTGAGGTAGATTTGCAATTGGCGAACATCTTCTCCGACAGATCCGACTGTGAGGTTTCGGGTCCATACGTAGGTAGATGAGGAGCCTTGCAAAGCTGCTAACTGAGCTTGTAAGGCTGCTAACTGAGCTTGCAAGTCAGAAACAGTAGCCGCGTGAGCAGCGCCTGAACCAACAAGAAGAGTTACAGCCAAAAGAGCGACAGTCGCAATCTTTTTAAATGCGATACTCATTTTGTAAATTAATTCGTAAAATCTTTTTGTATTATTTGGATGATACCTTGCAAGTTACCATCATCGACCAGCTGCTCTACACATGTGAGGTTTGTGCCTTTCCCACCTCGGCCCCTCAGCCCACTTGTGAGGTGAGGGGCTAAGGCGAGGTATAAAGCGGCGAGCTGATGTTTGCAAAGATCCTAGTAACAATTTCGGACGGGGCAGATCTTAAAAAAGAAATGACCTCGAGTGAGGCGATGACGTGAACGAAACAGGTACGAAGGATTCACCTCGGAAACGAGGAGACGCCTTGCGCCTGTAAAAATATTTGCTTAGGTAGGCCTCACTTCCTGCCTAAATCAATATTTACTTAATGCTAGCACGTGAGATCACATGCTTGCAATAGGGTAAAACGCGGCGTCAACCGCAACGTTACATGGCAGGTTCGACAGCTTGCGCGCCAACTCGGACAAGCTAAGTTTACCGGGTGATTGCCGTTTGGGTAGGAAGGGAGACTTCGAGGGACTCGAAGTAGCTGTTGGGGCCTCCCCCGCCGATACGCTTAACTAGCTGTTTTTCGATCAGGTTTTGGATGTCGTTCCGGATGGTTCTTTCGCTCACTTCAGGCATGGCTTCCAAGATGTTTCTTAAACGGCAAAATGGAATTTCCCGGACGTGGCGGAGAATTGATCTTTGGCGATCTGTTATCGAATCCCGCTCTGAAGATGCGCTGACAGACCTAAGCTTTATCTCTATTGGCGCGATAGATTTTTTGGACTCGATCAGTTTATTCGGCAAAGTTGAAGCGGCAAACATTCCTGAGATATCGAGGTCGTTGCCGGTTGAAGCCAACTTGATGGAAGCCTGGTGCGCTTGAATTGCCGTTTGGAGATTGCCCAGCTCCCGCCTCAAGACCATGGCATTCACAGTTTTCATCTCTTCCACAGACTCGGCAAGGGAGATCAGGCGTTCTAACTTATCCACAGGGCTCGCAAAAATATCTGACATTTGATCTTTAATATTTGACAGCGCCGGCAAATTGGCGAGGAAATCAACCGCGGCATTTTCAATTTCTTTCCGCAATTCGGCATTGGTCATAACGGCGGCGCAGCGAAAAACGGCATAAGAGATGTCGTGGCACTTTTGGCTGATCGGGCTGAGAGACATAATGTGGAAAATTGTAATATGGAAACGGCAAGTTAGTCAAAGGACTCCTCGAAACAAATTGGTTTCTTCGCTATACTATTTATTATGGCAAAGCGAACTGTGGTGATGGTGGTGATGGATGGATGGGGGGTCGGTAAAAGGGATGACACCAATCCGATTTATATTAAAAATCCTCCGACGATTAATTTTATTAAGCACAATTATAAGGCCGGGGTTTTGCAGGCTTCGGGCATTGCGGTCGGCTTGCCTTGGGATGAGGAAGGTAATTCGGAAGTTGGCCACTTAACGCTGGGGTCGGGGCGAGTTTTGTACCAGCACTACCCGCGCATAACTTTGGCGATACGGAGCGGAGCTTTTTTCAGCAACGAAGTTTTGCTCGCGGCGATTAACAAGGCTAAGGCGGCGAAAAAGAATGTCAACATAATAGGCGTCTTGTCCGAGGGCAATGTCCACGCCTCGCTTGATCACCTGCATGCCCTAATCGAGCTGGCTAAAAGAGAAGCAGTAACGCAGATCAACCTGCATCTTTTTACAGACGGCAAAGACGGACCGTCGAAACACGGGGCGCAGCTTTTACGGGGCATCGGGAAAAAGGCTGAAGAGATAGCCGGACAGGGCCAAGGTGCTTTGCAAGTTAAACTGGGCAGCGTCGGCGGCCGGTACTATGGAATGGACCGTGATGGACATACGGACAGGACCGAGAAAGCGTATATGGCGATATTTGGGCAAGGTGAAGGCGCCACCTCTGCTAACGCCGGGGAAACACCTCCAGGCGATTGGTTTGAGAAAGCGGCGGAGTATGTTGAGAGCCAATATAAAGCAGGTATTACTGATGAGTATATTACGCCAACGGCGGTTGACTCAACCGGTGCGGTTAAAGATGGCGACAGCGTTATATTTTTCGATTTCAGGGAAGACAGCATGAGGCAGATCACCGAAATGTTTCTAAATGACCCGAGGCAGAAGACGGAAGACCGGAAGCTAAATATTGTTACGTTTACAAATTACAATGACAAATATGATTTGCCGGTGGCCTTTCCGCCTGAAGATGTAAAAAATCCCCTGGGGAAAGTTATATCGGACAGCGGCCGAACGCAATTAAGAATCGCCGAGTCGAATAAATACGCTCACGTAACCTATTTCTTCAACGGGTTTCAGGAGGTGCCGTTTAAGAATGAATATCGGGCGCTGGTCCCCTCTCAAAACGTGGCGCGGCACGACGAACACCCGGAAATGATGGCGCAGGAAATTACCGAACGGGCGCTGGCGGCTATTGCCGAAGGTATTTATGATTTTATTCTGATTAACTATGCCAACGCCGATATTGTGGCTCATACCGGCAATTACAACGCGACTTTAAAGGCGGTCGAGGTAGTTGACGAACAGATTAAGAGGCTAACCGAAGCGGTGCTGAAGGCCGGCGGAGTGATGCTCATTACCGCAGACCACGGCAATGCCGAGAAGCTGATCGAACCGGATACGGGCCTGCCGGAGACTAAACACGATAAATCGCCGGTACCGGTATATATCATCGGCCGGGAGTTTGCGGCGCCAAAGGACGACTTTGTGGTAGCCCAAACAGAAAACGAGAGCGCCGGGCTGATTTCGGACGTGGCGCCGACAATCTTGGAAATAATGGGGCTGAAGGCGCCGGAAGAAATGACGGGGATATCGCTCCTGCGGATTTTGCAGTAGAATGTAATTATGAAAGGGATTCTAAATTTACTCGCGGCGTGGGTGGGAAACGGCATAGCTTTGTGGCTCGCCGGGCATTACATTCCGGGTATCAATGTTTCAACCGATATTAAGGAGATCGCCATCGCGGCGGGAATATTGGCCCTAATCAATCTTTTTATCAAACCTTTGTTGAAGCTGGTCTTAAGCCCGATTATCTTAATAACGCTGGGGCTGGCCGTGATCGCTATTAATGCCTTTACGATTTACGTTATGATCCAGTTGGTGCCTCAGATTGTGTCGATACCGGCCCTGGCTTCGGGCGCTGGACTTTTGACGCTGCTTTACGTTACGATACTCGTCAGCGTAATTAACATTATTACGCGGAAGATTATCTAATAGCATCATATAAAAATGAACTACATCAATATCGGTATCCTTATTACAGCCATTTTGTCGACAGTTTTTGTGCTGATTCAGGACCGCGGTTCGGAAGGCGGGGCATTTACCTCCGGCGACATGGGCGGCTTTTACCAGAAAAGGCGCGGTATGGAAAAGACTATTTTCATTATGACCGTCTTATCGATTGCCTCTTTTGCCGGTTTCTCGCTTCTCAGAATCACTCACTTGGGCAACGTTGCACCGGCGCCAATCAGCGCCAACCCGATCGAGATTAAGACTGATAACCCGAATGTTAAGGTCACGACGACTCCTGTTCCGCCCGGAACAACTGCGCCCGCCCCTGCGCCAACAACTCCAACACCAGCTCCGGCACCGGCCCCTGCTCCAGCGCCTGCTAAATAAACCCCCGCCTCCGAATCTGCCTCTGCCCCTCGGAACCACAGGTGATCTCTACTGAAACTCGCCCTCCCTCATCCCACTCCGGGAAACACAATAATTTCTTGCTAGAAATTTTGTTTTTGCTCACCCGTCTTCACGGGCTTGCGCAGATTCCCTTCATGGAACAAGGTCGGGCTAGTCTACATAGCCAAAGAACTCGGTTTCGCTCTGAGGAAACTGCGGAGGCGGGTAGCCGAGCGGTAGGGAATTTTTTCAGTAGAAAAAATATCCTGGTTCCGAGGGGCGGAAGCGAGTTCGGAGGCGGGTTCTCTAAATAAGAACTTTGAGATAAAATACTATAATGCGGATCAAAAAAATCTTTACTTCTCTAAACAAAACCGAGGCAATGGTCCTGATAGGAGCCTTCCTCATCTTTGTCCTCTCGGCATCTATTAAAGTGGCTTTATATGTTGAGTCGAATACCAGGATTGTTCCCGCTAAGGGCGGCGAGCTGAGGGAGGGAATGCTCGGCCAGCCGGTTTTTATCAGCCCGGTTATCCCGACGACCAACACCGACCGGGAACTATCGAAGCTCGTTTTCGGAACGCTTGACGACATTGCTGACAGCATCACGCATTCCGGCGATGCGGCTGACGGAAAGACCTGGAACGTCAGAATTAAGCAGGGAGTTCTTTGGCAAGACGGCAAACCGGTAACTTCCGACGACGTGATTTTCACGCTCGGAGTAATCCAAGACAAAGCCAACAACTCGCCTCTTTTTAGTTCGTTCCAGGGAATCACAGCAGAAAGGGTGAGTGAACTCGAGGTCAAGTTCACCCTACAGTCGGCCTACGCCCTTTTCGACGAGGAGAACCTGAAGAGCCTCGGCCTTATTCCCCAGCACCTCTTTTCCGACTCGGAGATCCAAAATGCGATTAAGCTTTCGGTCTATGGACTGAAGCCGATCGGATTCGGACCATACCAGGTAGACTCGTATGACAAGGATGACCGCGGTTTTATCAGCGCTTTGTATTTGAGCTCAAACTCAACTTACTTTAGGGGCGAGCCGAATATTTCAAAATTTACAGTTAAATTTTATAAGAACGACGCCGATTTGATTAATGCTTATAAGAGAGCGCAGATCGATGCTTTCGGGTTGGGAAACGCTGCCCCGCTTTTGACGAACCGAGACGGCGGCCTTAAAGACAGCTTGGACATCAGGCATAATCTTTATAACTTAAAGTATTCTGGCTACTATGCTCTCTTTATCAACCAAATTTACGACGATAAGAATATTCAGAACATTAAAGTGCGCGAGGCGCTGGCTAAGTCTTTGGACGTTAATAAGATTACGCGAGATATCTTGGGCGACTACGCGACTCCCCTCTATGGCCCGGTAAGCTCAACTCTGAAAGACCCGGCTACCTTCGACGCCAGCATATTGAGCGGCTTGAAAGTGACTATAACCTTGCCTGATCAGGACTTTTTGGTAAAAACGGCCGGTGAAATCAAAGCGGCCTGGGAAGCCGCCGGAGTTGAAGTTACTCTTAATACTCTGCCGCTCGATAAAATCCAAGACGCCATTAAGAAAACCGACTACGAAATAATTCTATTCGGCAACGTGACCGGCCCGTCCGGAGACTTGTTTTCGTTCTGGCATTCATCGCAAAGATTTTACCCGGGCAACAATTTATCTCTCTATCAAAATAAGAAAGTGGATAATTTGATCGAATCTTTCGGCAAGGATTTTGATGCCGATAGCCGGACCGCTGACTTGAAGCAAATAAGCGACATAATCGCGGCTGACTACCCGGCGATTTTCCTGTATTCTCCGCAATATATTTACGTGGCCGCGCCGAGCCTGCGCGGAATCGACCCGAACCTGACTGTCAGTAACTCATACGACCGTTTCCTTAATGTTGAGAAGTGGTACCTCAGGACGAGCCGGGTGTTTAGATAGAATTTGGGCGGGTGAAACCTTCTAGCCGCCGAAGTGTTATACATAATAGAGGATGGTGCACCAAATGCCCGAAGACATCCACGTGACTGCGGAAGGCCACTGTGAGCAGTGCGGAGAGGAGAAGGAACTCCAGAATGGGCAGCTGGTCTGTCCGAGCCTCAACGACGGGAAGCATGCGATTTCTCTGGGGATCAATTTCATCCACAACACCCTAGAGAAGGCCCGCAAACACCACCACTGACTAGCACAAAAGTCGGGGGTGGCATTTTTCAAGCCAAAAATGCAAAATTGACATTAAAAGCCGTTGAGGCTAGAATATAATCAATTACTAAGCTTAAGTTTATAGATATTGTTGCCTCTCCCTAACCCCCTTCGTTACCACGTATTTGAATTTTTTTTGAATTTTAACGAATAGCTCGCCTCTCTTTATTAGTAATCAGGCCCATTTGCGATAAGGGCGGATGGTGGAACTGGCATACACCTGCGTCTCAGAAGCGCAGTCCGCAAGGATTGAGGGTTCAAATCCCTCTCCGCCCACAATAGTTATAAAAATAATTAGAAAAATAATATTAATTAATAGGTATGTTAAATACTAACACTGGTGCAGCAAGCGACCTTACAGCTAGCCCTTCCACGGCGGAAGGCCAAAAAGCCGAAATAAAAAGCAGCGAGACAAAAAGCAGAGAGTCGAGGCCAAGAACCGGCGGCCGAGGACCCGGACGATCGGGGGGGCACGGCGGACATAAGTCCGGCGGGCATTCCCATTCCGGCGGCGGACATTCTGGTGGACCTGGCCATGTTTCCAAAATAACCTCACCCTTAAAGGCTAAGGTTATTAAAACTGTTAAGCATGAGGGAGCGGCTGATTCAACCCGGCTCGTCCCGCTTGGAGGCTTGGAAGAAATCGGCCGCAATATGTCTTATGTCGAACACAAGGACGAAATTGTGATTATCGACATGGGCATTCAATTCCCAGAGGAAGAAACGCCCGGCGTGGATTTTATTATCCCCAACATTGATTCATTGGTGCCGAAACGGGCCAATATCCGCGGCGTGGTTTTGACGCATGCTCACTTTGACCACATCGGCGCCGTCCCCTACCTAATCGGCCGCTTGGGCAACCCGACAATTTATACGACCAAGCTGACCAAGGCGATTATCGAAAAACGCCAGGAGGAGTTTGTAAACGCGCCGAAATTGAACATTGTAGTCGTGGACAGCGGCGACAAGGTTAAGATCGGCAAACAGTTGGAGTTAGAATTCTTCGGCGTGGATCACACGATTCCCGACACGGTCGGTGTAGTCGTCAAAACGCCTCAGGCTAATATCGTCCACTTTGCCGATTTCAGGCTCGATTATAACGATGCCGACGAACCGCAGCGCTTGGATGAATTTAAACGGATCGGCGAGCTTGGCATCCACACCTTTATGGTGGACTCGACTAACGCCGACAAGGCCGGACACTCGCTGTCTGAAAAGGTGGTGAAGAAAAACTTGGAAATCATTATCAATAAGGCGGGCGGGCGCATCATTCTCTCGACCTTCTCATCGATGTTGACGCGTATCGCCGAAATTATTGCGATCTGCGAGAAATCGAAGCGGAAGGTTTTCTTAAACGGCCGCTCGATGAAAGATGTGGTGCAGATCGCGCAGACTTTGGGCTATGTTAAGTTCGGCAAAGATTCGGTTCTGCCGATGGAAGAAATGCACAAGTACAAAGATCATGAGATTATGATCATTACAACCGGCGCGCAGGGCCAAGAAAACGCCGGCCTCATGAAAATTGTGAACGGCGAGCACAAACACGTAACAATTAAGCAGGGAGATACGATGATCTTCTCATCGTCGGTTATTCCGGGCAACGAGCGGTCAGTGCAGAACCTTAAGGACAACCTCTGCCGCCAGGGCGCCAAGGTTTACAACACTGATATTATCGACATCCATGCCTCCGGCCACGCGCCCAAGGAAGACTTGGAAATAGTGATCAAGCTGATTAAGCCTAAATTCCTGATGCCGGTTCACGGCCACTACTTTAAGCGCCACGCGAATGGCGAAAACGGCGTGGAGGCGGGCATGAAGAAAGAAAACATTAAGCTGTTAGACAACGGCCGAGTTGCACTCTTAACCAACAGCACATTCACAGTTACTGAAGAGGAGGTGCCAGCGCACTACGTGATGGTGGACGGCCTAGGCGTCGGTGACGTCGGCGAAGTTGTCTTGCGCGACCGGAAGATACTCTCGCAGGAAGGCATGGTGGTCATTATTACGACAATCGACCGCAAGACCGGCAAGGTTTTAAAGAACCCTGACATAATTTCGCGTGGATTTATCTACCTTAAGGAAAATCAGGAGATCTTGAACGATATTCGAAAGAAAATTCGCATCATTACGGGTAAGATTCGCGTGGGCGATGCGCTGGACGCAGACTACTTGAAAAACATGATGCGCGACCAGATTGGGCAATACCTCTACAACAAGACTTATCGCCGACCGATGGTGCTGCCGGTTATTATTGAGATTTAGTCATCCGCCTTCGAAATCCGAATCTACCTTTCGCTTAGCTCTCTCCTCGTCGAGGTGCTTCCAAGCTGTCTCGGGAGACCGCTCACGGCCGCTTGGCCTAGGGGTTTAGTCTCCCTGCGACAGCTTGCGCGCCAACTCGGGGGAGCTAGAGCTCAGGATAGATTTCGGATTTCTCTCGGCTATGTAGAGCTAAGAGCCGTAAACCATAGCCCCGCAGGGAACATCGCGCAGGAGCGTAGGCGACGAGCGCGAAGAAAATTTTGAGCACAAAATTATTCTGTTTCCCGAGGAGGCTGTGGTTGGAGGCTCGGGGTGGAGATGATATAGCTGGGGGCGCGGAGCTCATCACCCGAAAAAGAAAAAGGCCCGCTGAGAGATGTGAATCTATCGTCGGGTTTTGTCGTTTAGAGCCACCAGGCTGGCCAGTCGTCTTTGAAATAGAGCAGTGAGCCCATCATGAATTCGAAGATTGCCACACTCATGACGCTGAGCCATTCGTCGGCCCAGACTGGGTGAAAAACGACCTGCTCGACGGTTCCGATGAGGAACACGACCATGATGAAGACGATCACGCCGACGAGCATCCGGATAGAAAGCCGAGTACTCCAGTGCAGATTACTATCCATCCCATCACTACATCTTAGTTATAGCCCTCAGAATTGATCCGGTCAATTAAATCAACCCAACCTTTTCGCGGACTTCGGCCATGGTTTTTTGGGCGATCTTTTGGGCGGTTTTAGCGCCGGCGGCTAGAACTTTGTTAACCTTGGATTTGTTCTTGAGGATTTTGGCGCGGTTTTGCTGAATCGGTTTCAGTGCTTTAATAATCAAGTCGGCTAATTCTGACTTAAACTCGGAATATTTTTTATTAGCTGAGCGCAAGACAATATCTTCCACCGGTAGGCCGGAAAATTCGCTATAGAGCATTACGAGATTCGAAATGCCGGGGCGGTTGACGGGGTCGTAGTCGACGTTGGACATGGAGTCGGTCACAGCCGACATAACTTTCTTTTTGATAACTTCCGGCGAATCGTGCACAAAGATACAACCCAGCGGCTGAGACTTGGACATTTTTTTCGACGGATCTTGCAGGCTCATCACGCGCGGCGTTTTGGTCACAACTGCTTTGGGATCTTTAAATGTTTGTCCGAAGCGCGTATTGAAAGATCGGGCGATGTCGCGAGTAAGTTCGATGTGCTGGCGCTGATCGTCCCCTACTGGAATAGCTTCGGCGTGGTAGAGCAAAATGTCGGCGGCCATTAAAACCGGGTACTCAAAGAGGCCGACGTTGGGCACTTGGCCCTCGGCGACTTTTTCTTTGTATTCCACCATGCGTTCCAGCTGGGAAACGGTGATGACGGTGTTAAAAATCCACTGTAAATTGGCGTGCTCGGGAACGTCAGACTGAACGAAAAGGACAGACTTTTTTGGATCCAATCCGGCGGCTAGAAGATCAACAGCCAGATCGAAAACCCGAGTTTTCATTTCTTCGCGGGTAAACTTCTGGGTCATGGCGTGCAAATCAGCAATGAAGTAAAAACAGCGATATTGGTTCGAGTTCTGCAGATCAACGGCTTGGCGGAGCATGCCGAGATAGTTGCCGATGTGGAGGTCGCCGGTCGGCTTCACACCGCTTACGATTATGGGTTTGGTCATATTTAAATTATAGCTTTTTGAGGCCGATCCAAACGTCTTCGCCGCTGATTTTGGTTTCGGAAAGGGCGGTGAATTTGTCGGTTTTCTTGTAATGGATGGCAGCGGTGCCGGTGTTGCTCTTAAGAGCATCGAGGTGGGCTTCGATCGCGGCTTGGATATTTTCGGAAGCCTCGATATAAAGCTCGATCTTGTCGCTCGGCTTCAGATCGGCATCTTGGCGGAGGGCTTGGACGGCGCGGTTAAGTTCGCGCATGGCGCCTTCGCGTTTTAGATCTTCGGTCAGGTTGGTGTCTAAAATAATTTCTTCCTTAGCGCCTTTGTCGAAGATCACTTTCTTAACATTAATCTCATCGGACAAGACTTCCAGCAGTTCGCCATCAAGGTTTAGGGGGTTATTTCTAATGGTGAGGCTGGCTAACGGCTGACGAACTTTGATATTAGCTTCGGCCCGCTTGGCCAAACCGGCGGCGGCCAGGCGGCGAACTTCTTCCATCTTTTTATTTAGATCTTTGTCGATAAATTTGGCGTGAACTTCGGGCCAATTGTCGAGGTGGACGGATTTATCGCCCGCGGCCATGGATTTGTAGAGCGCATCGGCAAAAAAGGGCGCGAAGGGAGCAATCATTTTCGAGATTTCGAAAATCACAAAAAGCAGAGTTTTAACCATGTCGTTGCGATCGCGGCTGCGGCGGATATACCAGCGCGAGAGGTCGTCGACCAGGCTTTCCAGCGAGCGGGCGGCGAGGCCGATTTCATACTTATCCAGGCTATCGGTAGCAAATTGGACGGTTTCGCTGAGGCGGGACAAAATCCACTTATCTAAAACGTGGTTAGGGTGCGGGTGCTCGGGCACGGGGTTGGGCGTGTGTTCAAGCGTTTCGGAAAAGAGATATGAGTTGTAGAGAATGCCGAAAAACCTACGTGAAACTTTGCCGAGATCGGCTTCGTCAAAATCTTTATTCTCACCGGGCGGATTAACAGTATAGAAATACCAGCGGATGACGTCGGCGCCGTATTTATTGATCATTTCCCACGGATCGACGATATTGCCCTTTGATTTAGACATTTTTTGGCCGAATTTATCGTGGATTAGGCCAAGCGAGATCACGTTTTTGTAAACTTCTTTCCGGCCGAGAATGACACCCACCGCGAGCAGAGTGTAGAACCAGCCGCGGGTTTGATCCATGCCTTCGCTGATATAATCCGCCGGGAAACCGACGCCGATCTTGTCGATCAGATCTTTATTTTCGAACGGATAGTGGACCGAGGCAAAAGGCATGGCGCCGGAATCAAACCAGACATCAGCCACGTCGGGGATGCGCTCCATGCGTACCATTTTCCTAGAGTTCTTTTTGCCTTTATTCTTTGGTATACATTTCTCGCACTTCAAATGGACCCGGTCAATATAGGGGCGGTGAAGGTCAACTTTGCCGACCTTGTTGTATGAAATATTTTTGAAAATGATCTCGCGCCACTCGCCCGGCTGGAGCGGAACCACTGCCATGGAATCTTCGTTAGAAAGATTCTTCACGGCGGCCTCGAGCATCCAGAGAGGATCGCCGTGGCTTACAATCAAAATAGTTTTGCCTTCATGGGCTGAATCTACTTCATCCAAGAATTGGAAAACCCTCTCTTTTACTTGGGTCAGAGTTTCCCCGCCTGAAGGGGCCTTAAGGAATTTCTCGGTAACGTTGTCGAAAAAGCTGTTATATTCTTTGGAAGTTTTCCAGTTGAAAATACCGGCATTGATTTCGCCCAAACGCTTGTCCTCGATAACCTTGGCGCTGATAGTTTTGCTCAATATTTTGACCGTCTCTTTAGCGCGAGCGAAAGGCGAAACGTAGATGAGGTCGATTTTTTCTTTTTTGAGGGCTTTCGCGGCAGCATCGGCGGCAGCCTTGCCTTCTTTGGTTAAGTGAGAAATTTTGCCCTTGGTTTCGGGGCCGGAAGCCATAACATCTTTAACATTATGTTCGGCTCCGCCGTGGCGCATCAGAATAAAGCGGTTGTTTTGAACGGCGCTGGACTCAAGGTCGGCCAGGCTTTCTACAACCTTCACGTGGCCTTCTTTACACTGCCAGATCGGCAGAGGGGTGGCCCAATATCTTTCGCGCGAGATAGCCCAATCTTTAGCTTCTTTGATCCATTCGCCGAACCGGCCGGTTTTGATTGAAGCGGGAATCCAGTTGACCTTATTATTAGCGGCCATCAATTTGTCACGCAAAGTCGACATAGCGATAAACCACGAATCCATGGCGTAATAAAGAAGCGGGGTCGAACAGCGCCAGCAAAAAGGATATTCGTGGGTATAAGGTTCGGTTTTGACTAGGAAATTTTCTTTGTCGAGATGATCGAAGATGCGCGATTCGGTGTCTTTCGCTTTGGCGTAAAAACCGCCGAGCTTGGGCACGTCTTTAATGAAGAGGCCGGACTTCTCAACGGTGTGATGCTGAGGAAGCCCTAGCTTTTTGCCTAAGTTGTAGTCGTCTTCACCATACATGACGGCCGTGTGGACCACTCCGGTGCCGTCGGTTGTCGTTACAAAATCAGCCGGGTAGACATGATAAGCTTTTTTGGCTGTTTGGCTTTTTTGCTGGAAGGGCTTAATGTCCCAAAGCGGCTCGTAAGCCAGGCCAACCAAATCTTTGCCTGTTAAAACGCCTATTTCTTTGCCTTTGGTGGTCTTAGCAAGAGGCATGTCGTGGAAATAGACGCCCTCTTTGTCGTGGATATCCTTGGCGATAATCCAATATTCCGGCTCGCCCGACCGACTGGCACCGCCGACTTTGTGTTCGATCGTGACATATTTGATCTTCTCCCCAACCGCCAAAGCCACGTTGCCCGGCAAGGTCCAAGGAGTTGTAGTCCACGAGAGAATATAAACATTACCGTTGGCTTTTAAATCTTTAGAAATTTTCTGACCTTTTTTGACGCGAAATTTGATATAGACCGAGGCGTCGGTTGTCTCTTTATAACCCTGGGCGATTTCGTGAGAAGAAAGCGCGGTACCGCAGCGCGTACACCAAGGCACAATTTTGTGGCCTTTATAGAGCAGTTTCTTTTGCCAAGCCTGGGCTAAGATCCACCAAAGCGATTCGATATATGTTTTTTTATAAGTAACGTAAGGATTTTTAAGATCAACCCAGTAGCCGGTGCGCTCGGTCATCCGCTCCCACTCGTCTTTATACTGCCAAACCGATTCTTTGCAGCGCTGATTGAATTCGGCAATGCCGTATTTTTCGATATCTTTTTTAGACTTGAAGCCGAGCGCTTTTTCAACTGCTATTTCCACCGGCAGGCCGTGAGTATCCCAGCCGGCTTTGCGGGGCACGTAATAACCCTTCATCGATTTATAACGGGGAATGATGTCTTTATAGCTTCGGGAGAGCATGTGGTGAAGGCCAGGCGAACCGTTGGCAGTCGGCGGGCCTTCCCAAAAGTTAAATATCTTAGGCGCTTCCTCCCCCTTCATCTGCCTTCGTTGGGCGAGAGATTTTTCGAAAATATTATATTTTTTCCAAAAGTCGAGAACTTTTTCTTCGAGATTGGGGAGATTGAATTCTTTTATGTTCTTCAGCATGAGCTAAATTCTATCAAAATCAGCCTAGTTTTACTAGAATTTGACACGATTTTGGCGAGTGTCAAAGGCTCACAAACCCTCCCCTCAGGAACCGGGATAAATCTCTTCCAGCGAGAGATTTTCCCTCAGCGCTCAGCCAGTGGTCGCCGTAATATAAAACGGCGCACCTAGCTCCACTGGCTTCCGCGATGTTCCTTCAGAAAGGGTTTGTTCGTTATGGAAACCACAAAAAAGCCCCCGGCTAAGAAAATGCGGGGGCGATCGGCTTAACCGAGCCTGTTACGGACGGCGACGCAGACGAAGTCGCCCGAGACAAACTCTTCGACGGTGATCGTATCGAGGTGGAGAACCTCGCCGTGGAAGGTTGCCTTGACTAGGGAGTCTCGGCCGTTCGCGCGGACTTCTTCGATCGCGCTTACGTAGGGCTTGCCTTCTTCAACCAGGCCGGCTTGCTTGGCCTCTCGGAGGATCACTCCAAAGGCCACGATGCGGGCCGGCTTCTGCTTCAAGAGCTCCATTCTCTTCATCACATCTCCGGGCAATTGCCCCTTGGAAGAGAGAGTGATGTTGCCCACGATGTCCGTTTTCAACGGGCCGCCGAGCCGGTCGAGGAGGTGGCGCACGATCGGCTCTGCGGTAACTAGGCCGCCGAACATTTCGCCGAGCTTGAGGCTCCCGCCGGGAATGGTGACCAAGATCTCGGTCGGAACCTGGACCCGGTTCGGGTTGGCGTGATGCTCCACCATCTTCGGCGCGTTGCCGTTCGGCTCGTTCCGCTTGTTCCAATCCAGCCAGTTGCCATGCTGACGTCCGGTTCCGATACCAACAGCCGGATCGTCTGAGATGGGCGGAACTTTCGGACCGGTCTTCTTCACAGGCGGGAAAGATGCGATCCTCCTGCCCCTCGGAGGAGGTGGCGGGGGCCTGAGAGATCTCGCGTCGACGTGGCTCTCATCCCAGAGACGCTCCGATACGATGGGCGATAGCCCAGGATCAGGCGGCTTAGGCTCCACGACCGGCGCGGACTCAGGTTCCGGAGCCGGCGGCAGAGGGGGCGGTTCCGCCTCCACTGCGACAGCTTTCGGTTCTGGCGGGATCGCGGCCGGCTTCGGGACAACGGGCTTCAGAGGAGACGGCTTCGCGAGGCCCTTCTCGATCAATGCATCGAGGGCCTTGTTCACTTCGGGACATGAGATCCTCTCTTCGCTCATCAAGCGGCCGAGTGTGTACATCTTGTCGAAGTATTCTCGTTGCTTAACTATGTCGAACGTCAAGGTAATTCCCTAACTGATCGTCCTACATTTTCTCAAGAGTGTCAACGCCAAGAAGGTTGAGGCCGGTTTTGAGGATTTTGGCGGCGGTGGAGATGAGGGCGAGGCGGGCGTTTTTGGTTGGAGCATCAGCCTTCAAAACCGGCTCGACTTGGTAGAAATGATTGATTGATTTCGCTAGATCATATAAGTAGTTGGCTAACTCATTCGGGTAGTATTCCTTAGCGACTCGCTCCAAGACCTCGGGGAAACGGTCGAGTTTTTGGATAATTTCCAGCTCAAGTTCAGTGCTCAAGTATTTAACTTCTATTTTGCTGGTTGCTTTGCTTTTTCGCAAAATACTTTTAAGTCGAGCGTATGAATACTGCAAGTACGGACCGGAGTCTCCTTCAAATGAGAGCATCTTATCCCAATCAAAGGTGATGTTGGATAGCCGGTTTTGTGAAAGGTCGTTATATTTCAAGGCACCGATCGCCACAACTTTGGCGATTTTATCATTTTCGCCTGCTGAGAGACCACGGTCCTTTTCGGCGATGATCTTCGATGTCTTTTCGATGGCCTCAGCAATGACGTCTTCCATGAAAATGGTTTTACCGGCTCGGGTGGAGAGCTTTTTGCCGTCTTCTCCCAAAACAAGGCCGTGGGCAACGTGGACCAATTCGGTTTCTTTGGCTTTTGTTAGTTCCGGCAGAAAATCATTTTTAGCAATTGCGAAAAGTTGTTTAAAGTGAAGTTCTTGTTCGTTACCGATCTCATAAATAATCTTGGCCGGGTGGTATTTTTTAATTCGATAAATAATATTGGCGATATCGCGGGTTAAGTAAAGCGTTGCGCCGTCAGATTTTTCGATCATGGCCGGGGGCAAACCCAAATCGTCTAGCGGGATTATCAACGCACCTTCGCTGCGAACCGCGATTTCTTCGTGAACCAGATATTCGATGATTTTCTTTAAATCTTTTTCATAAAAACTTTCGCCGATTTCCAGCTCAAACTTAACGCCGAGTGTTTTGTACATCTTATTGAATTCCCTAACCGCTTCGGCGCGGAAATTTTGCCACAGCTTGCGGTTGGCTTCGTCCCCTGCCTCGAGTTTCCTAAATTCTTCTTGGCCTTTTTTCTCCAACTCGGGATTGGTTTTGGCTTCAGCCGTGAAACGGACATAAAGCTCGAGCAAGTGCTTGATTGGTTCGGTTTTGAGCTTCTTTTCATCGCCCCACATATTGTAAGCCGCCGTTAGCTTGCCGAACTGCACTCCCCAATCACCCAGATAATTCCAGCGAATTGTTTTATAGCCTAAGAATTGATGAATATTAGCGATGGCGTCACCAATAATGGTCGAGCGGAAGTGGCCAACATGCATGGGTTTGCCTATATTGGGCGAGGAATACTCGACGATGACCTTGGTATTCTTGCCCACATTAACTTTTCCCCAATTTTTTGTTCGGGAGATGTTTAGAAATTCTTTTTGGATGGCTGCTCTGGTAAACCAGATATTAATAAACCCCGGTGCGGCGATATCGATTTTTTCGATCAAGTTTTTTGGCGCGGCGTGGACTAGAAATTCCTTAACATAATTAGCGGCCTGCATCGGACTCATTTTCTTTTGCTGATTCTCCTTGGCCACCACAAAAGCGATATTGGTCGCCAAGTGGCCGTGAGTTTTTATTTCCGGCGGGGCCAATTTATACGAAAGATTAGGAAACCCGCTATTTAAAAGTTTTTTTATCCGGGCGCCAAGCATGATACAATTCAAGAATAACATAAATTCACAACAAATGGTCGTCTACAACCAAATCAATCTGCCGTTGGAGCGCAAGAAGATCTTGAAAAAGACAGTGGTTATGCTTTTGTCATTGAAGGGGGTGACCAGCATTCTTTTCTATACTGTAATGATTTATTTCCTGGCTTTCATGACAGGCTCATTTTGGTTCTCTTATTTTGAAAAATCCGGTCAATCAAGCTCATCTATTTGGGAGCACCTTTCGATCTACATTATAGTAATTGGATTGGTAACCGTAACTTTGATCCGCGGAATTATTGCTTATATCTATCAATCTTATTATTACAAATCCTATAAATACGAGTTCCGGGATGACGGCGCCTCAATAACCAAGGGGGTTGTCTCTCGGTCAACAGGAAATGTGCGCTACGAAAAACTCCAGAATGTTTATGTCGACCAGGATATTCTTGATCGGGTCTTCGGGCTTTATGACGTCCACTACGAAACTGCCGGCGAAATTTCCGAACCCTATTATCACGTCGATGGTTTAAATCAAGAAAATGCGGGTAAGTTGATAGCGTTTCTAAATGCCGAGTCGAAAGGCCATTCTAATATAACGGCGCCCGCGGCGGTAGAGATTCAGCAATCAGCATTTGTCCCAGAAGATAGAACCGCGCTTTTGAGCTCGGAGAATATCAAACCAACCAATCCGATTTTAGCGCGCGCGCTAATCTTGACCATGGTCATGATGATAATCATGCCAGTCGTCTTTTTCATTTTATCTATCCCCCTTTCTAAAGTTCTTGTGCAGATAATGAGCCTGAAACAGTTCCTTGTTTTGTCAGAGGTAGCGGCCATAGCGTTTAGCATATACGCGATTATTTATAGCTATTTCTACTATAAGAATTATTATTTCGACTTCGGTCCAGAAAAAGGGGAAATAATTACGAGGGTTATCGGAACGAGAACTACTTATATTTATTATGACCGCATTCAGGATATAAACATTATTCAAAGCGCCGTTGACAGATTGCTCGGCTTATACAATATCTACATATCAACGGCATCAGGCGAAACTATTAGGATGTTGAGCTTCCATAAAGATGAGGCTGGAAAAATAAGAGACTTCTTGCTCAAAAAGGCTAAAACTTATCGCGGGGGCGGATTGTAGCCACGCCGAAGATTAAAGCCATTTTATAAAAATTGATTTTGAATCGGAGCGGGGGTAGGCTGAAATTAGCATATGAAGGCGGTTATATTCGATATTGATGGTACGCTCACGCCGGAAATCTCGTGGCTATTTTTGACCGAAGCTCTGGGCGCGTCTAAAAGCGAGCATTTAGAGATATTTAACAGCATGAAAGCCGGTGAAATTGACCTGCCCCTGGCAACCAGCCAGTTACTTCGACTATGGCAAGCGAGCGGACAGGCTAATTTGGGAAAACTTAGAGAAATTTTTGACAAAGTAAGTCTGCGTGAAGGAGCGCTCGAAATCGTGAATTACCTGCGAAGCGAAAATTATAAACTCTGCCTCATCTCCGGTTCGATGGGCTTATACGCCGAGACGATTGCTAAAAAGTTAGGGGTTGAAGCGTATTTCAGCAACACCGAGCTGATTTTTGATAAGGCCGGCCAATTAATCAATTTTAAATATCAGCCGGACCAGGGCGCGATCAAACTAAAACAGCTTATGGAATTTTGCGCGCGCGAAAATATAACGCTCAAGGATTGCGCGGTGATCGGCGACAGCGGAAACGATTTGGAAATTTTTAAAGCAACCGGACACGGCATTATTTTGAAGGGCGGCACACCGGAGCCCACCCTCGGGGACGCTGCTTGGAAAAAAATAGAGGATTTGGGGGAAATTAAAGCCATTTTATAAAAATTGATTTTGGTTCTGCCCGGTAGTACGCTGAAATTAGGATTCGAGGGTTTGACATGGAAATCATCAAGCCGATTGAAGAAGAGCAAGCGAAGCGGCCCACGCCCGAGCAATTGGGAGAGCTCGTTTCGAACCTTGAGGAACTACTCAAGACCGAACCGGTCATCCACTACGCGGAACCGGTTCCGCTTGATACAATCGCCGAGGCTTTCCGCGTTCCACCATCAAGGCTGAACAGAAAAAACCTCGGCAAAAGTTCGCCGTACCCGATCTCCAAGCCTGGAAGGATCCCGCCAGAACTCTTGGGAGAGACGCTCGCCGAGATCGAATTCTATAAGTACGACGAGTCTGAGTTCGAAGGGGAGATCCAGGTCTTCGAGTCGACCATGCTCATCGACCCGGATGGCATGACCTTCGTTTGGGACAACGAGTGCCACGGCGAAGAGTGCCACCAAGCTAACGCCAAAGCCCGGGGACTTCTCCTCGAAGCCGGCTTCCGAGAAGTCTCAACGGATGACTACGGCGAAAAGCCGAAGTCTGTGGAGATCAAACTCGAACCGACCGGAACAACCGTGGAGGCTCCCGACGGCGAAGACAAAGGCCAGGACCCAACGGCGATCGAATAACTCCTGGCTCTCACAACGCACCACACCGGCAAAGTGGTGCTGTTTTTTAATGATTTTGTTGCTTGACACAATTGGCTTAATATTCTAAACTCGCCCCGAGGCTGTTTGCTTGTTCTACTGGAAAAATCTGACTCAGGCGAAGCGAAACGTGAATTACCTCACGCTCGCGGCGATCGGGTTCATCTTCATTCTGGCTACGAAAGTGTTCATCCCTGGGGCAATCCCATTCGACACTTTCCAAGTCTGGGAGGCGAAAGGAACCTTCTGGGAAGTCTTCCAGACGTCTTGGTTCGCCTTCGCATGGGCTGGCGCCGTCACAACCTTCGTGTGCGCTGTCACCCGAAACGACTGGTTCAAGAATCTCAATGCAGAGGCGTATCTAGAACGAGGCCTCTTGATCAGCATCATCGCAGGAGTTACGGAGGAGATCTCCTTCAGGTGGATCTTCTTCTACTCATCGATCGCGCTGGTCCAGGGGCTCAACTGGATTCTCTTCGGATGGACGGGCCACGGGCTTCTGGAGTGGCTCTTCGTCAATGTACTGGGACGGGGGGCAAACGTTCTCACTTTCCATGGTCTATCCTTCTATCTGGTAGGCGGAGCGGCGTGGTCGGTGGGAGCTGGAATCCTGGCTGCGAACGGATTCTTCCAGAACGGCCACCGCTATCTCGGCACATTCGGCTACGTCAATTCCTGGTTCGTCGGCATGCTCTTCTTTAGAATCATGCTGCTGCACGGAATTGTGGCCGCGATCGCAGTCCATTTCCTCTACGACATGCTCATCTTTGTTATCCAATACATCGATGCGCGGATCGAGAGGCGGCAAGGCTACGCAATACCGAGTCGCTCTTTGTTCCTACGATAGAACCAGCTCGCACGAGGACTCGGTCCAAAGGCGAGCGTTTTTTATTTATCCTTAGCCGCTATATACTAAACTCATGGCAGACTTAGCGGTAAATAAACGTGCGCGGTTTGATTATGAAATACTCGAAACCTTTGAAGCAGGCATCGAGCTATTTGGGTTTGAAGTAAAGGCGATCCGCGCCGGGCGGCTAAATTTAAGCGGCAGCTATGTTATTATCCGCGGCGAGGAAGCGTATTTAATTAATGCCGATCTGCCGGCATATCAACCGCTCAACACACCAGCCGATTATGACCCGAAGCGCTCGCGGCGGCTGTTGCTTCGCAAAAACGAAATAAAAGAACTGATGGGTCGAGTTAAAGAATCCGGCTTGACAATATTGCCCCTCAATGTTTACACTAAGACTCGCTTCATCAAGATCAAGATCGGCCTCGGCAAGTCTAAGAAGAAGAGCGACAAGCGCGAGACGATCAAGAAACGCGAAACCGATAGGGAGATGCAGCGTTATAAGTAACACGCCGCGCAACAGAATGGGGGCGCCAGTCTCGACGGATCCTTAAAATAGGAATGCATAGAAAGGTGAGCGTCTTTTTAAAATGCTCAACTAGATAAGTGCAAACTCATCTAACAGAATGCCGGCTTTTGCTTTTGCATAGCCAGCCATCGGCCTAACGGAGTTCCGACATTAGGTACCGGTGCAATAACTGGAACTTACTTTATGGCTGGCGAGCTATCGGCCATAAAGGACACCTAGCAGCTAAATCTCGGACTTTTTCGCCTGGCTCTCAGGTCCAAGATTAAAACAACCAGGCTAACTATGTAGACATTTCTATTCGACAAATCCACACGGCAGTTCGATCTGCCCGCCTCCACAACAAATCTAAAGAGCAGCTCTTGTTGAGCTGTTTTTTAGTTTGTTGCCTTTTATAAAACTCGGTGATAGGTTCTAAATAACGGGAGATTTTCTTCCGGACAGGAGACAGAAGGCATGAAAACTGTAATCATCGTGGCAACGATCGTTGCCCTCGCAGGTATCGCGACCGCCAGCGTTCTGCCCACGCCACAGGAACCGGTCCAGCAACTCCAGAGCACGGCTGCGACCCAGACCGGCCCCGTCACAGAGAAGGTCCAGACCACGGTCGACACGCTGAAGTCCGATCTCGGCCTCGGCAACTGCTACGCCGCGGCGGCAGCGACTCACCGGCCGGCGGCGGAATTCATCCACGTCCCCGGCGGCTGCATCTAGGCCGCTCGCGTCGGAATTGGCCACCACCCAGGCGGCCTCTTTTTTATCTTGCTATTTTTACAATATTGTGGCACGGTCTTAATAAGACGTACCTTGGTGAAATCATGGGATTCTCACAGATCTTCAGACGCTTCTGGGTTTGGATCATCGTCGGAACGCTTCTCCTCGGAGTGGCGGGCTACGAAGTCTTCGAAGCTACGAAGTCGAGCGGCCCTGGTGAGGGACTTCAAGAGGGAGTCATCAACGCAACCGGCGAGAACAGCAAGACGACCATGACCTACTCGACGGGAATCGAGATCGGACTGCTCTGCGGAACGCCACCGGCGCCCTGTCAGATCGATCCGCTGGCAGGTCCGCCGGGCTCGATCGAAGTGAAGAGCGCAAACGTGACGGCAGCAACCTTGACCGCTACCTGGACCGCTTCGCCGCTCGCAACGACACTCGAAGTCTACATCAAGTGCGATGGCGTCACGGCGACCGGAGTTGGGCCAAGCCCGATTCAGGTGCTGGTGCCGCCGGCGAAACTGCACCCGGGCAAATGCGAAGTCGGCGCCTATCCGACCTCGCCACTTGGTGTGACGCTGCTCGACACCGTAAGTTTCACGCTTGAAACCAGGTCGTGAAAAGCGCAGCCAACGACTGTTCGCCCCCCAGCGAGCAGTCCTTTTTGTTTTGTTGCCATTCCTGGACATCGGGTGTAAGTTGAAAATAACGGGAGAGCAATGGGGCCTCTCGTGAACGAGGATGGAGCACACATGAAGGCAACCGTAGCCCTGGCAATGGCGGCAACCATTGTCCTAGCGACAGGAGCAGGCATCGCGACCGCAGTGGGGATTGTCACGATCCCCGACAAGCCCATCGACGCCGTGAAGGACGCCATCGCGACATCGGTCGAGCCCGTGCGGGATCTGCCACAAGTCAACGTGGCCCTGGACTTGCCGATCGTGGTAGCTCTGAAGAGCGCTCCCGCCCAGCTGACGCTGGACCAAACGCTCTACATGTACCGGATCGGCAACCCGACATGCTATCAAGATTCGCCCCAGGCAGATCCAACCAGTTTCGACGGAGGTACGATGTTCGGCCACAAGTGCGTAGTCTCCCACCCGATCACGGACAATCCCGAGGTCGAGGTCATGACGCAAGCGAGCTGGTCCTACTACTTCGACCAGTTGCCGACGAACTGAACCTGGTAAAGCTGAAGGCCATGGGAATCCCGGTCCCATAGCCTGAATCTGATACACCCGCGCCAACGGCAACGCGGGGATTTTTTATTTTAGAACCGTTGATTTGATATAATTACAATTAGTTGAAAGGTCGGGAATTTTTAATAAATATAAAAAAATAAAATCATGATGCAAGATAAACATACTTATATCATCTACGGTCTTTTAGGAGTAATGCTCCTTATGCTGATTTTAATCTACATGCAGGTTAACAGGCCGGCGGCGCCAGCAGTTAACAATGCCTCAAATAATGTGGTAGCTTGCCAAACGGCGATCGCAGCCTGGAATGCTAAATACTCCGGCAGTACGGTTAACGATTCAGCCAGGAACGAGCTAAGCGCCATATTGACCGACTGTTCTAACAAGATCGGCACACCAAGTAAATAAGCTTTTCTTGGACGATGCAATAACCGTCTTGTGAGGGCGGTTTTTGCCGTTTTTGGGGTATAATTTGTGAATGCGCCAAAAGATAAAACATCTCAAAAAGGACAAAAAGCTGGCCAAAATTATCGGCCGGTCCAAATTGGAACCACTGAAGAAACGAGACAATCATTTTCGGTCATTAGTTCGCGCGATAATCGGCCAGCAATTATCTGTTAAGGCGGCCAACACTATTATGGATAGATTCCTGGCTCTTTTCCCCAAAACCGACTTTCCGACGCCAAAGCAGATTCTAAAAATGGACAAAGAAAAACTGCGCCGGTGCGGACTATCGTATTCAAAAGTTTCTTATATCAAAGACTTAGCAGCCAAGATTATTAATAAGACAATCGACCTCAAGAAAGTCGAGGATATGCCGGACCAAGAAGTTATCGATCACTTAGTCCAAGTGAAAGGCATCGGCCGGTGGTCGGCGGAAATGTTTTTGATATTTTCTTTAGCGCGGGAAGATGTTTTCTCTTATGGCGACTTGGGCCTGCGAAATGCCATGAAGAAAATTTATGGCCTGCGTAAACATCCGAGCCCGGAAACAGCCGAAAAAATCTCCAGGACGTGGAAACCCTATCGGAGTTTGGCTTCGCGATACTTGTGGAAGAGCTTGGATAACGAATAGGCCGCCCTCCAGAAATCCGAATCTACCTTTCACTTAGCTCTCTCCTCGTCGAGGTGCTTCCAAGCTGTCTCGGGAGACCGCTCACGG
>CAZXPC010000005.1:0-59335 GCA_964643135.1 uncultured Candidatus Saccharibacteria bacterium
TAAGTCGACGACTAAGGTGGCGAGTGGTAAGAGAGATGATATAGCTGGGGGCGCAGAGGGGTGGTGATTTTTGACAAAGGTGACTGAGAAGCGTAAAGTGCGAGTGAGCCTGAGAGAAAACGGGCGAGCTACCCCCTATATGTCCTGACCATTGGGGATTTTTACGTATTTTCTCTAAAACAATGCCAGATTTTCAAATAATTTCAAAAAATAAACCCGCAGGTGATCAACCCAAAGCGATTGAGTCGCTGGTTTCGGGTTTGAAAAAGGGCCTCAAAAATCAGACTCTTTTAGGTGTGACCGGGTCCGGCAAAACTTTTACTGTTGCAAACGTAATCCAAGAGATAAAAAAACCGACGCTCGTTATTGCACACAACAAAACTTTGGCAGCTCAGCTTTGTAACGAGTTTCGAGAGCTTTTTCCGAATAATGCCGTGCATTATTTTGTGTCGTATTACGACTACTACCAGCCAGAGGCATACATACCGACTTCCGACACTTATATCGGTAAAGAGGCGATGATCAACGACGAAATCGACCGGCTTCGCCATGCTGCGACAACCGCGCTTCTAACCCGTAAAGATGTAATTATTGTGGCTTCGGTTTCATGTATCTACGGCTTAGGCTCGCCTGAGGCTTATAAAGCTAACATTTTCCATTTTAAGGTGGGTGACAAGCTCGATCGCAAAGAATTAGTTAATAAACTAGTAAAGCTGCAATTTAGCCGGACAACCTCTGATCTAACTCGCGGCACTTTCCGTTTGCGCGGCGACAATTGGGAGATCATGCCTACCTCTGAAGAAATTATTTACAACATTACGATCAAAGACGACAAGATCCACGAGATATTCGTGATCGATCCGGTTAAGGGCTTCATTCCCGGCGAAACGCCGAAGGTGCAAGATGTTTATATTTCTCCGGCTAAACACTTTGTGACTATTCAGTCT
The DNA here is from genome assembly GCA_964643135.1 of uncultured Candidatus Saccharibacteria bacterium. Taxonomy (GTDB): domain Bacteria; phylum Patescibacteriota; class Minisyncoccia; order UBA6257; family Colwellbacteraceae; genus CAZXPC01. Next base: position 948 of record CAZXPC010000005.1, read on the forward strand.
GATATGGAAACAGCGCTTAAGAATATCAAGAAAGAAATGGAGGACCAGATCAAGTATTTTGAGTCTAAAAAGTTGGCAATCGAAGCTGAGCGAATTGAGCGTCGAACTAAAGCGGACTTAGCGATGATGCGCGAAATTGGCTATTGCAATGGCGTCGAAAACTATTCGCGCCAATTGGCTTTTCGCGAACCGGGCGCTCCGCCGGCAACCCTGCTCGACTACTTCCCTGAAGATTACTTGATGGTGATTGATGAATCGCATGTAACTGTGCCCCAGATTGGCGGCATGTATGGCGGCGACTCGGCTCGTAAAAAGAATTTAATTGACTATGGTTTCAGGTTGCCTTCAGCGGCAGATAACCGGCCGCTTAAGTTTGAAGAATTCGAAGCACGGATGCCGCAGACAATATTTGTCTCAGCAACGCCGGCTGAATATGAACGCCAAATGAGCCAGCAGGTTGTGGAGCAGATTATTCGTCCGACTGGCTTGATCGATCCGAAGATTACAATGCTCCCGGCTAGAGGCCAAGTGAATGATTTGATTCCGCGCATTCAAGAACGTATCGCTAAAAAAGAACGAGTGCTTGTGACAACCTTGACCAAAAAGATGGCGGAAGACTTGAGCGCTTATCTGGAAGAGTTGAAGATCAAAGTTAATTATCTTCACAGCGATGTTAAAACCTTGGACCGTATAAAAATATTGACCGGTCTTCGCCGTGGAGATTTTGACGTGATCGTCGGCGTGAATTTGCTTCGAGAAGGTCTCGATTTGCCCGAAGTATCGCTGATAGCGATTCTGGACGCTGATAAGGAAGGGTTTTTGCGCAGCGAAACATCGCTTATTCAGACTATAGGGAGGGCCGCAAGAAACATTAATGGCGAAGTTTTGATGTATGCCGACCAGATCACCGGTTCAATTGAGCGGGCGGTCCGTGAAACCGAGCGCCGAAGAAAACTGCAGATCGCGTACAACAAAGAGCATGGCATTACGCCGACCACGATTATCAGAGAAATCAGGGACATGTTGCCGACGCTGAATATAGAGTTGAAAGCTTTGCCAAAAGACGATAAGACGATTCAGGTTTTGATTAAGCAGAAAGAGAAGGAAATGAAAGAAGCGGCGAAGAATTTGGACTTCGAGTTCGCGGCGATTTTACGCGACGAGATCCACGAGCTAAATGAGAAATTGAAAGTTGGTAAAATAAAAAAATAACATGACCGACAAAATCAAAATAAAAGGAGCGAGAGAGCATAACCTCAAAAATATTAATCTTGAGATACCGCGGAACAAGATGACCGTGTTCACGGGTCTTTCGGGATCGGGAAAATCTTCGCTGGCTTTTGATACAATTTTCGCAGAAGGCCAGCGCCGATATATCGAATCTTTGTCGGCTTACGCTCGCCAGTTCTTAGGCAAATTGGATAAGCCTGACGTCGACGAAATTGAAGGGCTTTCTCCGGCCATATCGATTGACCAAAAGGCGCACTCTTCCAATCCGCGCTCGACTGTCGCGACCATTACTGAAATTTATGACTACTTGCGCGTGCTTTTTGCCCGTGTTGGTAAACCATATTGCCCGGAGTGTGGCGCCGAGATCCGCAAAATGACGGCGAGCGAAATTGTGGACCATGTGATTGAACTCTACGCAGAAAATAAGGATCGCAAGAACTTGTTGATCTTGGCGCCAGTTGTGCGCGGCCGAAAGGGGGAGTATTACCAAATGCTTTATGATTTCTTGAATGCCGGTTTTACCGAAGCGCGAATTGACGGCAAAATGGTTTCGCTCCGAGACAAAATTAACTTGGACAGGCACAAACAGCACACAATTGAACTGATTATCGATCGCTTGCCGGCGGATTTGGATTTTACCGACAAGGATAAGCGACTTCGCCTAGCTGAGGCTGTTGAACACGCGGTGAAATACGGCAATGATGTCGTGACAGTGATTAATGGCGACAAAGAAGTCTCGTTATCGGCCAAATTCACTTGCCCGCGCGATGGTTTTTCTTTCCCGGAAATTGAGCCGCGTTTATTTTCTTTTAACAGTCCCTACGGCGCCTGTCCGCAATGCCATGGCATTGGTACCGAGGACCTGTGGTCTGAAAACATCTGCACGCTTTGCGGGGGTAAGCGTTTAAAGAAAGAATCTCTGAGTGTGTTGATCGATAACAAAAATATTGTGAGTCTGACACAGATGTCTATTGATGACGCCTATGCTTTTTTTGGAAAATTAGTTGAGAAGGTGAAGCAGCAGGATCGGGAAATCGCCGAAGTGCCGCTCAAAGAAATTCGAAACAGGTTGAAGTTTATGATCGATGTCGGTTTGGAATACCTAACGCTTGAAAGAAAAGCCGGGACTTTGTCGGGCGGGGAATCGCAGCGTATCAGGTTGGCATCGCAGATCGGTTCGCGGCTGGTGGGCGCTCTCTACGTTTTGGACGAACCGACTATCGGCTTACACCAGCGTGATAATGCCAAGCTAATAAAAACTCTTCATGAACTTCGCGATATGGGGAACACCGTTTTGGTTGTGGAACATGATGAAGACACTATTAGATCATCTGACTACTTGGTTGATTTTGGCCCGGGTGCGGGAGTGCATGGCGGACGGATCGTTGCTGAAGGCGAGATGCCGGCGCTTTTGACGGACAAGAAGAAAACGTCAGCGACTTTAAAATTTTTGCGCAAGGAAGAGAAAATCGATGTGCCGGAAAAGAGGCGATCGGTCGACAAGAAAACAGAATACATCCAATTGCGAGGCTTGACCGAGAACAATTTGAAAAACATCAACGTCGATATTCCAAAGCGCCGCATGACCGCTATAACAGGTGTTTCCGGTTCCGGCAAATCCACGCTTGTGTATGACGTTCTCTACAAACACTTGGCGAACAAATTTAACTTTGCTAATTATAAAGTTGGCGCTCATAAAGCGATTAACGGCTTAGATGGCGTTAACCGAGTCATTAACATAGACCAGTCGCCGATCGGCCGAACACCGCGATCGAACCCAGCCACTTATATCGGCGCATGGACTCATATCCGCGACTTATTTGCCGCAACCGAAGGTGCTCGTGTGCGTGGCTACAAAATTGGACGATTTAGCTTTAATGTCAAAGGCGGCCGCTGCGAAAACTGTGAAGGCCACGGCTATATTGCAATTGAGATGCATTTCTTGCCGACAGTTTATGTGACTTGTGATATTTGCCACGGCAAGCGCTTTGACCGTGAAACCTTGGAGGTGGAATATAAGAAAAAGAACATCTACGAAGTTTTGAAGATGACGGTGGAGGAAGCGGTGAAATTCTTTGAGGACATTCCTTGGCTTTATGAGAAACTAAAAATCTTGGAAGAAGTTGGGTTGGGCTACCTGGAACTTGGCCAATCGGCGACGACATTATCCGGCGGGGAAGCACAGCGAATTAAATTATCGGCTGAATTGGGAAAGCGCGACACCCGGAACACGATTTATCTTTTAGACGAGCCGACAACTGGTCTCCACTTTGAAGACATTCGCAAACTTTTAGTTGTTTTGAACCGCTTGGTTGATCGAGGCAACACAATTGTTGTAATCGAACACAATTTGGATGTCATTAAGACTTGCGATTGGGTAATCGACCTTGGGCCTGAGGGCGGCGAAGGGGGCGGGCAAGTTGTGGCGAAAGGCACGCCGGAAGAAATTGCTCGCACGGCCGGAAGTGCCACTCGCACCTACTTGAAGGAGGTATTGAAATAGAAAATGGCCAAGAATTTATACGAAAAACTGCCCGATACGCCCGGAGTTTATATTATGAAAGATGTCTCGGGTCGAGTTCTATATGTCGGTAAGGCGATTAACTTGAAACGCCGCGTTTCATCTTACTTTCTGCGACCCCACGATAATCGAATTGAGCAACTGGTCCGCGAGATCCGGAAGATTGATCATAAACCAACCGAAAGCGCCTTGGAAGCCCTGATCCTGGAGGCCAAGCTGATTAAAGAGATCCAGCCGCCTTATAATATTCGCGAGAAAGATGATACAAGTTTCCTTTGCGTTGAGATCACAGCGGAAAAATTTCCGCGAGTTGTGCTGGTGCGCGCGAAAAACACCGACCTCAAAAAGAAAAATGTTTTTGGTCCCTTCTTGTCGAGCAAAGCTATTAAAGAAGCCTTGAAAATTATTCGCCGAATATTCCCATATAGTACTCACACACCAGAGGAAATTGAAAAATATGCCCGCTTGTCCCGCACCTTTTCGGAGAAACAGGTGCGTGGATGTTTTGATTATCAGATCGGCCTTTGTCCGGGCACCTGCGTCGGCTTGATTTCAGAGGCGGATTATAAAAAGAATATCAAGAATATTAGGTTGATTTTTGAGGGCAAGAAAAAGCGGATTATCTCCAGCCTGGAAAAAGAGATGAAGGCTGCCTCAAGAATGCTTAATTTCGAGAAGGCTGAAAGAATTAAGCGGCAAATATTCGGTTTGCAGCATATTAGGGATGTGTCTCTTATCTCGAATGACTTTATTGAACACTCGATTGCCGAACCGGCGATTGAACTCAAGAATCAGCGGATCGAAGGTTATGATATCTCAAACATTTCCGGCACTTCGGCCGTGGGTTCGATGGTTGTTTTCACGAACGGCCAGCCGGACAAAAAAGAATACAGGAAATTTAAAATCAAAACTATAATTGGCGCCAATGACGTGGGGATGCTCGAAGAAGTCTTGCGACGGCGTTTCGCGCGCGGTCCGGAAGTCGAAGACTGGGCCTATCCTGACTTGATCTTGATCGACGGTGGGTTGGCGCAAGTCAATACAGCTGAGGCAGTTCTAAATGAATTGAATATAAATATCCCGATAGTTGGAGTTGCTAAGGGACCAGAACGCAAGCGCAATGATTTAATCGGCCATTTGCCGGCAGGGTATGATTTAAAAACCCTTGTTAAGGTTCGGGATGAGGCGCATCGCTTTGCAATCGGTTATCACAGGAAACTTCGCGGCGGGAATATGTTCAGATAATGTTTGACAAGAGGTGCGGCTTGGCGTTAGTATCTCGGTCTGGAGCGATCTCATGACTCTGACTTTCAAGGTTGAAGGAACCTCTGAGAACGATACTGAAGCTCGAAGGTTCGCTCTTGAGCGGGCCGCTGAGATCGAGGGGAAGGGATTCACAGTTAGCGAGCTCACTCACACGACTCGCAACGCGGCCCGAGGTCCTGGACGCATCCACGTCTACACTTTCGTCGGCGAAGCCAAGAAGTCCGACGAACCCGAGAAGCCCTGAGCCTCCTCTCTGAACGGATCCCACAAGGATCCTCTTTTTATTTTTGACTTCATTTAGTTTTCTGATAAACTAGAAAAGTTATGTTAAGGACAACAGCATTATCCATGATGATGTCGACCGGCTCTATGATGGGCTTATTTAACATTGTCGGGGATAAAGCTGAGTAAGCAGACTAATAGTATTCTAAAGCTCAACCTCCCCGGCAACGGGGAGGTTTTTGTTCTTTAATGCCTCGACCTCAGCTCTTAGTCAGTACGGTGTATTGATTAAGAGCTGCGGTTAAGAACATCGCAGCAGGGTCAGATGGTAGCGATGACGAACACAGTAAACAATGAAGCGTCCATGGCGCCCTCGGCTGAAGCTCCCGTGCGTACGTGCGCTGTCTGCGGACGGCCACTGCCCTGCGGAGGATAGGGGAGATTGGTTTTCTAAACTTTTCTCCCCATTTTTTATTCACTTTTACGATATTTACATTTTGTTTATTTTTGCTATACTAAAAAAGTAAACATGTTAAGGAATCTATCAAACCTCGTCGCGATTATTTGCCCAATTATTAAGGGCTATTCTTGTCGGGGTTAGATAATCTGCAGAAATATAAGAATTATCTAAGATCTCCCCGGCAAGGGGAGGTTTCTTGTTTGGGAGATGGATTGAGTGGTCCATCTCCCAGATTGGAAACGATTTGGCGAGAGTTCGAGAAGGACGCTCGAGCAGCTCCTCACATAGGACGGGATGTATGATGACGCCGAAGAAAGACAGAGGCCGCAAGGAAACCGCAGATGCGGGCGTGGACGACGGAACGGGTGTTGACCAGCTCGGGGAGGTCTGAGAACGTGGATTACGACCACGCAGCGACCGAGTTCAGGCTGAAGGGTGACATGGAGACCGGCTACTGGGAAGCGCTCAGGTTCTTCCCTGACAGAGTCAATCGCAACGAGGCCGAGCGATGGGCCAAGTCGCTTAGCACCGCGCCTCTTGACCTCATCCCTACTGAGGACGGGGCAAGGGCTGTCGTGAGGATCACTTCTCCGGAAGCGATCGAACTTGCCAAGAAGACGCTTGGCATCACGATGTCGGTCTCTCGCGCCTAGCCGCAGCCGTAAGGGAGTTGGAAGCATGCAAATGCTGCCCACTCCCTCTTTTAATTTGTTTTAATCCTATCTTTAAGTTATCTTATCTCGTATGAAATTAAGCATCGGAATTGTGGGTTTGCCGAACGTCGGGAAATCGACGCTCTTCAAGCTTATTACCAAGATTCAAGTTAATATTGCTAACTATCCGTTCGCCACCATTGACCCCAATATTGGTGTTGTTTCGGTTCCCGACGAACGCTTAAATAAGCTCGCCGAGATGAGTCAGACCCAGAAAATTGTGCCCGCAGTTGTGGAGTTTTATGATATTGCGGGTTTGGTTAAAGGTGCCAACGCTGGCGAAGGTTTGGGCAACCAATTTTTGTCGACGATTCGCGAAGTTAAAGCAATTGTGCAGGTATTGCGTTGTTTCCAATCCAACGAAATTATCCACGTTGAGCAGAATGTGAACCCGGTCCGCGATATGGAAATTATTAACACCGAATTGATGTTAAAAGATTTAGAGATTGTTCAGAAGCGGTTAGCTAAATTAGAGAGCGAAGCTAAGAGTGGAGATAAGCAGAAGGGGAAAGATCTAACAATCCTGAAAGAGGTAAAAGAAGGGCTCGAGAAGGGGGTCCTGGTTTTCAACTTGCCTAAAGAAGTAAAAGACGAGGCCATCACCCAGGAATTGAATCTGCTTACGGCCAAAAATCAAATCTATTTGTTGAACGGCGTTGAAGAAGACGTTTCGGAAGAATTAAAAAACAAAATCAAGTCACTAAATGCTGATTATGTGATTGCGGACTTGATGCTAGTCGATGATATTGATGTTCTAATCAAAAAAGCTTATGAAGTTCTGGGACTCATCAGCTACTTTACGACCGGTGAAATTGAAACGCGAGCTTGGACAATCGAACGGGGGACAAAGGCGCCGCAGGCCGCAGGCGTAATTCACAGCGATTTTGAAAAGAAATTTATTCGTGCGGAAGTTGTAAGTTATGACAAACTTGTAGAAGCCGGATCATGGGCAGTGGCGAAACAGAAGGGTTGGTTTAGGTTGGAGGGCAAGGATTATGTGTTTCAGGATGGGGATGTTGTTGAAATTCGCCACGGCTAGTTCAAAAGAATTTACCCAATCTCATCGTTACGGAGCCTCACAAATTTCGTCGAAGTAGTATTTCTACATCTCCTCATTTGTTTCTCCGTGCCTTGATCTTGGTTAAATTATTTTGAACTAAGAGAAAAAAAGGGGCCCGCCGGACGAATCCTAGCGGGCAGAGCTTGTGGCGAGACTGGAGGGATCTACTGGACGGGGACTTCATCCTCCTCATCGAGGGCTGCGGTGGCCGCGGCCTTCTCAGAGTCTTCTGTGATCTTCTCCTGCGCGATCTCACCGAGCTCTTCGCGGATGGCGGCGCAGTGCGCGATGCATTGCGTAGCGGCCGTGATCGCCTCGGCGGTGATGTTGCGGGTCTGCGGATACTCGGCGTCGGAAGCGAGGAGCTTGGGGACGACCCTCTTGCTCAATGCCTTCATCGCTTCCGTGATCCGCTCGTGCACCATCACGACGAAATCGTGGGAGACTTCGCCCTTGCAGAATGCCTTCTCGATCTCTGGAGCAGAGCCCCGGATTTCGTCGAGGTATTCGTCGATGAGCTGGAGGCTCCTTCGCGCTTCACTCATGTAGCGCTGGGGCGTCGCTGCATTGGGCTTGAAGATCTTGCCCTCGAGAATGCAGGTGTTGTTGACGACCTTCTCGAGTAGGCCGACAACCTTCTTGGGTGTTGAGATTTCGTCGATCTTCGTCATCGAATCGCCCAAGGATATTATGGGACGATTCTCATGATTTGTCAAATACATGATTTTAAGCTGTTCAAGTATACTTAAGCTATCAATCAATGCTCCCGAAAATATTTAATAAGCTATATAGCGCCCTTAATATCGAGCAAAAAGAGGCGGTCGATGCGATCGACGGGCCGGTTATGGTGATTGCTGGGCCGGGCACCGGTAAAACGCAGATTCTGACGCTACGCATTGCCAATATTTTGAGAGAGACCGATACCAACCCGGATAACATTTTGGCGCTCACTTTTACCGAGTCGGCGGCTTATTCGATGCGTAAGAGGCTGGTCGACATCATTGGCTCAGCGGCTTATCGCGTTAATATCAGCACCTTTCATGGCTTCTGCAACGAAATCATCAAACGTTTCCCGGAAGATTTTCCGAGGATCATTGCGAGCACAAACATTACCGAAGTCGACCAGATCCGCATTGTCGAAGATATTATTGAGAACACGAAGTTGAAGGATTTGAAACCATATGGCGACAAATTTTACTATCTTTATCCCATCATCCGCTCGATCAGCGACCTTAAGCGCGAAAATATTGATACTAAAGAGTTTGAGAAGTTGTTAAGAATACAAGAGAGAAAACTTCACCCAGTTAAATCCGCCAGGGGATCAGCGGTCTTGGAGAAACTTTTCAGCAAAAATAAAGAGCTGGTTAAGGTCTATAAAGCTTACGAGAAAGAGTTGGCCAAGGCCAAGCTTTATGATTATGACGATATGATTATGGAAGTTTATCGGACATTATCCAAGAACCATGATCTTCTAGCGACGCTCCAGGAAGAATATCAATACATTTTGGTTGACGAACACCAAGACACCAACAACGCGCAGAACAAAGTGGTAGAGCTGCTGGCTAAATTTCATGATAATCCGAATATATTCGTGGTGGGGGACGAGAAGCAGGCAATTTTTAGGTTTCAAGGCGCCTCACTCGAAAATTTTCTCTATTTTAAAAAGTTATACAAGAAAGCCAAGATAATTACGCTCGAAAAGAATTATCGATCCAGCCAGAATATTTTGGACTCGGCTCATTCGCTGATCTCGAAGAGCGTCGATGGTTTTGAAGAGTTCCGCAAGAATCTGAGGGCTGCAGAAGATGAAGACAGCGATGAGGAGCAGAAAATCAGTGTTTATTCATTTTCTAAGGAGATGTCAGAATACGAATTTATCGCGCGCGATATCCGCACCAAGGTAAAGGCTGGGGTTCTGCCGGAGGAGATCGCCGTGCTCTATCGTGAGAACAATGATTCACAGGCCATCGCTAAAGTTTTAGATCGGCACGGAGTGGATTACATAATCGAATCTAACGAGGATATTTTATCTGACAACAATCTCAATAAACTGTTTTTAATTTTGAAGGCAGTTAACAACTTTGGCAGTAAGGCTGATTTTATCAATATGGCCCATGTTGATTTCTTAACCATCGATTCTCTGGACCTCTATCGCTTAATTAATTCAGATCAGAGAGATTTCTTTGGGTTGCTGAAGAATAAATTAGCGCTCAAGAGGCTTGGTGTTGAAACCCCGGAAGCTATTTCAAGGATTTATGAAAAATTAGCCGGCTGGTACAAGACCGAAAAGAATAAGAACCTCCTGGAATTTTTTGAGATAATTGTTCGTGAATCAGGCTATTTGGATTATATTCTGTTGCTTAATTCTTCGGCCGAGGACTTGGAGAGGCTCAATAGTTTCTTTGATGAAATAAAGTCGCTTATCGAAGCGCATCGAGACGTCCGGTTAAAGGATCTGATCAAACACTTGGACTTGCTTAAAGATCATGGAGTATCGGTTAAGGCGGAAATTGGTCAAAGTAAGTCCGGAAAATCAGGCAAGGTCAGATTAATGACGGCGCACCGATCAAAAGGGTTGGAGTTTGATTACGTTTACATAATAAAAGCCTATGATGGCCACTGGGGGAATAAGCGGAAGCCGAATCCGCTCAAGCTCGCGCTGAATTTAGAGAGCTTAGCTAACTCCGACACCTTGGCTGACGAGCGCCGGCTTTTTTACGTCGCTTTAACTCGTGCCAGGATTGGCGTCATGATAACTTACGCGACCGAGGGCAAAAATGGCATGCAGTTGCCTAGCCAATTTATTGAAGAAATTGATAAAGCTTTAGTTGATTTTAGAGATGGCGCGGCTTATGAAAAGGAATTTGCCGGTAGCCAGAGCCGACAGAATCATTTTAAAGAAGTTCAGAGCAAAGCAGCGCCGCTTAAAGACAAAGAATATCTGAACGGCTTATTTTTAGATCATGGCTTGTCGGTCACAGCGCTCAATAATTATCTAGAGTGTCCGTGGCGATATTTCTATAACAATTTGGTGCGGATACCGACGGCGATCGAAAATAGCCAGATGTATGGCATCGCACTTCACGAGACTTTGAAATATTTTTTTGATAAATATAAAACGAGCGGCGAAGGAAGTAAAAAACTTCTGCTCGAACTCTTAGATAAGAATTTCAAGAAACAGCCGTTTAGCAAAAAAGATTTTGATGTGTTTTATGAACGCGCTAAGAGGTCCATCTCAGGCTATTATGATGAATATTCAAGGTTCTGGTCTAGGAATATTTTGAACGAATTTAATATCAAGGGGGTTTTGCTGGAGGATAAGATTCACCCGGTTAAATCCGCCAAGGGCGGTGCGGAGCAATTTAACCGGGTAAAAATCAACGGCAAAATCGACAAGATTGAGATTTTGGATTCGAAAAGCGATGCTAATGAAGTAATTGTTTATGACTATAAGACTGCGAAACCAAAGAGCCGCAACGCAATTGAGGGCAAAACGAGAAGTTCCAAAAATAACCAACAGGGAAATTACAAGCGCCAGTTGGTTTTCTATAAACTATTACTCAACTTATACGACAACAATAAATATAGGATGCAGAAAGGCGTGATTGATTTCTTGGAGCCGGACGAACGCGGCCGCTATAAACGTGAGGCTTTTGAAATAACCGATACGGAAGTCGCCGAACTAACTGAGCTGATCAAAAAAGTTTCAGGAGAAATTCTAGATTTATCTTTCTGGAACGAGAAGTGCCACGACAAAAAGTGCGAGTACTGCAAGTTGAGGGGAATGATGAAGTAAAAAAAGAAGAGGACTTGATTATCCTCTCGCGGCTGCCAGGAGTTTGTCCTGAACTTCGCGGACAACGGGGTCGTTGGCGTGGAACACGTGGTCGCATGTTTCGCCGGCATCGAAGAGTGAGCTGGCCGATCGGTTTTCATCCATGAGGAAATCGATCAGCGCTTCACTTTCGGCGTATCCGACGTCGGTTTGCCTTGCTTTCGACATTACGAAAGCGTGGCTGACCTCGTCTGCGATGTTGGTCAGGATGATTCGTAGCCAAGACCAGTCTGCCCACTTTGGCCGGTGCTTGATCGAGCATTCTGCGCACTTGCGGCCCTGGTAGTCGTTGCGCTTGATCCGGCGCACGTAATTGAACCATGATTCGGTCATCTTTTCACCTCACAGATTCGACCGAATCATGGCTGACCGCTGGCGCTCCCCGTCTCGCGCTTTCTTGCGACCTTCTTCCTCGCCAACTTTGTAGGTGACGAAGAGGGAGAGAAGCCAAACGATGCCGAGGATGATCCACCAAAGAACTGTCATTTCTCTAGCCTCAGACAAATCCTATCAAGCTTTTTCGTAAACTGCAAAGAATAAAAAAAGAGACTAAGAGAGAAATATTAGTCTCAGGGAGGACCCGAGGTGCCTGTCGAGCGCCCCAGAGGTCATTCGTCTTCCTCGCCAGGCAGCGCTGATCTGCTGTTTGCGGCGCAGAGCGACCAGAAGAAGATCACGGCGAGAACTAGGACGACAATGCAGATCGCTCTGATAAGCCAGACGTTCACTTGTTCCTCACCACCCGCAATTTAAACACAGAACTGTAATTTATGCAATAATGGGAATTGAGCGGTTAATTAGATTTTTCGTAAACGGCGAACCTGTAGCCGGGGTGGATTTCTTCGGCTTTAAGTGTCCAATCCTTGGTCGAGATTTTTGGGAAAAAGACATCGCCTTCGGGTTCTTGGTCGATCCAGGTGATGTAGAGCTTGTCAGCCTTGTCTAATGTCTGGTTGTAGATACTTGCGCCGCCGATTATAAATAAGTCTTCGTTTTTGTGTGCCTCAAGCGCCTTATCCAGATCATTGAAGGTTTTAAATTCCTTTTTGAGCTCAGGCGGGATATTAATGGATTCCTTACTCACCACCACCTTTTTTCTATTAGGCATTTTTCTGCCGAGGTCAACAAATATAGATTCATACGTATTTCTGCCCATTAGGACTGTTTTGCCTAGGGTAAGTTCTTGGAAACGCTTTTTGTCGTCGGGCATGTTCCGAATATCTCCCCAGGGAAGCTTGTTGCCGTTACCAATCACATTGTTCTTTGCGACAGCAGCGATAATGCTTATCATAGTATTCAGTATACTATATACTTATATAAATGCTTAGAGATGATTTGAAAAGGATTGTGAAGGGCGATATTGAGGATGATGCGCCCATTTTGACGCGTTTTAGTCGCGATGCCAGCCTTTTTGAGGTGCGGCCGCAGGTGGTAGTTTCGCCTAAGTCAGTCGATGACATAAAAAACGTTGTTAAGTTTGTTAGCGAGAATAGGTCCAAGGGGAATCAGGACAAAACTCTATCGATAACGGCACGGTCGGCGGGCACTGATATGTCCGGTGGTCCGCTCAATAACTCGATTATTTTGTCGATGACAAAATACTTTAATCACATTAAAGAGGTTAAAGAAACGGGCCAAGATAGTAATGCCGGCTACGCCGTGACAGAACCGGGAGTCTACTATCGCGATTTTGAAGCCGAGACGCTAAAGAAAGACTTGCTGATGCCGTCATATCCGGCCTCGCGTGAAATTTGTACCGTGGGCGGTATGGTCGCGAACAATTCCGGCGGCGAGAAAACTCTGGCCTACGGCAAAACCGAAGATTTCGTTTTGGAGCTGAAAGTTGTGTTGGCTGACGGCAATGAATACACCATTAAGCCCCTCACTAAAACTGAACTGGTTGAGAAACTGAAGCTTAATAACTTCGAAGGCAAAATTTATAGCGAGATTTTCCACATGGTTGAGGACAACTATGAGAAGCTGAAAGCGGCCAAGCCAAACGTCACTAAAAATTCGGCTGGTTATTATTTATGGAATGTTTGGGACAAAGAAAAATTTGATTTAACACATCTTATCGTCGGTTCGCAGGGGACGCTGGGCCTTGTAACCGAGATCAAGTTCAGGCTGGTTAAGGTAAAGAAACACGATCGGTTAGCGGTTATTTTTATGAAGAAGCTGGATGCTTTGCCCGAATTGATCAATGCGGTTCTGAAATACAAGCCGGAGAATTTTGAAAGCTACGACGACCAGACTTTGAAGCTGGGGATAAAATATTTCCCCGACATCATTAAGATTTTGAAGCCGAAGCATATGGTTAGCCTTGCGATGGAATTTATACCGGAATTTTTCGCCGGTTTGTGGGGCGGATTGCCGAAACTTATCTTGCTCGTTGAATTTACGGGCGACGACGAAGGAGAGATCGAGAAGAGATTAAACGATCTGGATGAGGACTTAGAAAAGTTTCCAGTTAAAGTACGTATTACTAAAAACGACGAAGAGGAAAAGAAATATTGGACTTTCCGCCGCGAGAGCTTCAACCTGCTCCGCCACCATTTGAACGGCAAGCGGACGGCGCCATTTATAGATGACATTGTGGTGCGGCCCGAATTTTTGCCCGAATTTTTGCCAAAGTTGAATGCGATTTTAAAGCAATATCCGATCTTCTACACTGTGGCTGGCCACATGGGCGATGGCAATTTCCACATTATTCCCCTGATGGACATGGCTGATCAGCGTTCCAAGACTATCATTATCGAACTCTCCGAAAAAGTTTATGACTTAGTTATTCAATATAAGGGTTCGATCACGGGCGAGCACAATGACGGCATTATCCGCACGCCGTTTTTGGAAAAAATGTATGGACCGGAAATTTGCGACATGTTTAAAAAAGTGAAAAATATTTTCGACCCGCAAGGTATTTTTAACCCCGGCAAAAAGGTGCCGGACGGGACGGGCGGCGGCACGATGCAATTTTTGAAAGACCATATTATTAACGTTAATTAGCATGAACACCAAATCGCCAACACTTTTTGAGGCGAAAGTTCACCCGGTTAAATCCGCCAAAGGCGGTGCGAAGCAATTTAACCGGGTAAAAATCGCTTTTTTCGACATCGATGGCACGATTTTCCGCTCGAGCCTTTTAATCGAACTTATTAACGGCCTGGTTGAAAGCGGAATTTTCCCCAAGAAGGCGGCTCATGAAATTATCGGCAAGAAGATAGCCTGGCTCGACCGCACCGGCCGGTATGACGAATATCTATATCAAGTTGTGCTGGTTCACCTCAAATATATCAAGGGTTGCCGCTGGGAAGATGTGAAGCGAGTGGTTGAGATCGTGATCAAAGAAGAAGGCGACATGGTTTATCGCTACACTCGCGATTTGATTAAGAAACTTAAGAGCGAGGGTTATTACATGGTCACGATTTCGGGTTCGCCGATTTATATGGTGCAGGAATTTGCCAAACACATGGGTTTCAACAGCGCTTTTGGCCAGATTTTGGGGATAGAGAATGGAATTTTTACAGGTGAGATTGTTAACAAGAATTTTCGGGATAAAGAAAGCATCATCAAAGAATTCCTGGCGACCTCCGGCATTGATGCAGACATGGAAAATTCGATTGCTGTCGGCGACACTGACAATGATATCCCGATGCTTAAGATGGTCGGTCGCCCGATCGCGTTTAACCCCAACCGCGAACTGGCTCTTTATGCCAGAAAAGAAAATTGGGAGATTGTGGTTGAGAGGAAAGATTCGATCTACCAAGTTAAAGATTTTGAGTTGCTGGATTATGAGGGAGTGGACGAAAAGAAGCGCGAGTTCTAAATTTGCCCGCCCTCCGAGAAACCCAAATCTCCTCCTCGCTTAGCCCTCTCCTCGCGACCTAAATCTTCCCCGCCTCCGAACTCGCTTCCGCCCCTCGGAACCAGGATATTTTTAGTACTCTAAAAATTCCCTACCGCTCGGCTGCCCGCCTCCGCAGTTTCCTCAGAACGAAACCGAGTTCTCGGCTCTGTAGAGCTTCTAGGCAAGCCCCCAATCCTCCCACAGCAAGCATCGCGGAAGAATAGTCATAAATAGCCGTATCGAGCGAGGAAAGGATACTGGAACTGGAGCCGAGAATGAATTAGTAAATGAATTCCGGGCGGAATTCCAGAGGTTCCCCGAGCGAGACTAGGACTATTTATCTATTCTGTAGCGCCGCTTGCGAGGAGAGGGTGGGGGTGAGCTGGGACGAGTGGTAAGAGAGATACAGGCGAGGAGCGCGACACTGATGACGAGGCTGAGGTTTTGTGCGATAATGGACTTTATGGACAACCAACGTGAAATTTTGCAGACAATCCAAAAGCGCCGGGAAGGCGGACTGACCGATGAGCAGATCCGGGCGATTTTTATCAACCAGGGTTACACTGACGAGCAATTGAATGGCCTTATTGAGGAATCATATAAAGAATTGCCCGCCGCAAGCGCAGAGCCGGCTGTAATGGCGACGCTGAAGAAAAAGGGGTGGTGGCCGTTCGGGCGCAAATAATTTTTATGACTACAAAAAAAGATACATCTTGGGGCGGCGTCGCCAAGTGGTATGACAATTTGGTTGAGAAAGAGGCGAGTAACTATCAGAAAGATGTTATTTTGCCGAATCTGATGCGGTTGGTTTCGCCGAAAAAAGGTGAGGTGATTTTGGACTTAGCGTCCGGCCAAGGATTTTTCTCGCGCGAGTTTGCTAACGCCGGAGCGAGTGTATTCGCCGCTGATATTGCGCCGGAGTTAATTAAAATTGCTAAAGACTTGTCTGCCAAGGCTGGTTTGAAGATTGATTATCATGTCGCGCCGGCGGATAAGATTGATTTTGTCAAAAATAACTCGGTTGATAAGATCACGATTGTGCTCGCGATTCAGAATATTGAAAACCTCGCTGGTACGCTCGGCGAGTGCGCGAGGGTTTTGAAACCGAGTGGGAAATTGTTTTTGATAATGAACCACCCGACATTCAGAATTCCTAAAGCTAGCTCTTGGGGTTGGGACCCCGCATCGGCAAGCGATCGCGGGGCAGGGGCAACTGCGCAATATAGGCGTGTAGATGAATATATGTCTGAGTCAAAAACAGAAATCGAAATGCACCCTGGCCGAAAACCGTCTCAAAAAACAGTTTCTTTCCACCGGCCGCTTCAAGTGTATTTTAAAGCGTTTAAAAAAGCCGGTTTGGCTGTGACTGGTCTCGAGGAATGGATCTCAAACAAAAAAAGCGAGGCGGGGCCGCGCGCTAAGGCCGAGGATAAGGCTAGGAAAGAGATTCCATTATTTATGATGATGGAACTAACCAAGATTTAAATGCGTCTGCACAGATTTATCGGACAATTTAATTTAACTAATGATATTGTCGAAATTTCTGACGTCGATTTAGTAAATCAGATCAAAAATGTTTTTAGGTTTTCCGCAGGCGACCAGATTATCTTATGCGACGGCGCCTCGAACGAAGCTACGGCAGAAATTGTTTCGATTGATAAGAAAAAGGTTGAGGCCAGGATCATCGAAAGATCGGTTAATAAAAATAAGCCCAAGAACGAAACGGTTCTGTATTGCGCCATGCTGAAGAAAGAAAATTTTGAGTTGGTAGTTCAAAAAGCGGTGGAGTGCGGGATCTCTGAGATTGTGCCGGTTATAACCGAACGCACGGTTAAGTTAAACTTAAATGAGGATAGGTTGGCGAAAATTGCGCGCGAAGCGGCGGAACAATCGGGGCGGGGGACAGTGCCCAAAATAAAAAAGCCAATCAAGCTGGAAGAAGCGATCAAGGATACCGCTAAGAATTCTCTAAATCTTTTCTTTGATGAAACTGGTGAAGATAAGGTTATAAGCATTTTAGAGAGCAATAAACAGCCGCGAATAAATGCCTGGGTCGGCCCCGAAGGCGGTTGGAGCGAAAAAGAAATAGAATTAGCCAATCAAGCCGGCTTTAAAGCGGTCAGCCTCGGCAAATTAACTTTGCGCGGCGAGACCGCAGCGATTGTCGCGGCCTATTTTGTTGCCAATCTTTAGTCGGGCGATTTTGCTATAATATACATGATATGTCAAAAAGGTCGGCTTTTAGTGTTTCTATTTTATAAATTTATATTATTTTCTATAAATGAATCCAAAACAGTTTCTTATGTGGGGCGGAATCGCGCTGGTTCTTCTAGGTATTTTAGGCATGGTGAATGTCTTGGGCCCGACGGCCGAATCGAGTATCTTCGGTTCAGCTTGGTGGTTTGACGGCGCCGAAAACTGGGCGCACTTGGTGCTTGGCATAGTAGCTCTGGTTGCCGCTTATGCTTTGTCGGCATCAATGCAGAAACCCCTTGTTATGGTCTTGGGCGTGATCGGAGTTCTGGTCGGCTTATACAGCCTATTTATTAGTCCGAGTTTCCTTGGCGCTAATTTAGAAAACCCGGCTGACTCTCTATTGCACTTGGCTGTCGGCGCGTGGGCGCTCTGGGCTTCGATGGGTGGAATGATGATGAAAAAATCGATGCCGCAGAACCCTGGAATGTAAATAGTCCGATACGAAACCACAAAAGTCCGCTCTCGGGACATGCTCCGGGCCGCTCAGGCCAAGTCTTACGTTCCCTTAAGCGGACTTTTTGGTTTCTAAAAATCTAGCTTCGGCTTATAATAGTTTTATGGGACTTTATTTCACTCGAAAAGGCGACGGCGGCGAGAGTATCGTGGGTCAAAAAAAGATCGACAAGACTTCGCCCGAGATCCAGGCGGTGGGCGAGCTCGATGAACTGAATAGCTTGGTTGGCCTTATTAGAACTAAAAAAGATCTAAGCGAAGAATTTAAGAAGCTTCTCAGCGAAATTCAGGAGAACCTTTTTATCATCCAGGCTAATTGCGCTGAATTTATGTTCCACGACGAAAACGGCAAGCCGAAATATCCGGCGCCGGAATTTAAGGCGGTTAAAGTTTGGGATATTGAAAAAATAATCGAGGCGTACGAAAAAGAAGTCGACCCGGCTAAAAAGTTTGTCATTGCCGGTAGTAATAAAGTTTCGGCTTGGCTCGATTATGCGCGGGCTGTTTCGCGCCGTGCTGAACGCGCCGTGCTCGGCTTCAACAAACTGCATCCGCTCGCGCCAGAAATACTTTCATATATGAACCGGCTTTCAAGTTTGCTTTATGCCATGGCGAGAGTAAACTCAAAGAGGGAAGATATTAAAGAATCTAATCCAACCTACAAATAAATGGAACAAGATATTTTAAATAAATTGGCGGCGCAGGATGCGAAGCTCGATGAGATTCAGAAAACGATGAAGAAATTGCAGAATTATTTTAAGTGGACGCTGATTGTGTCGGTCGCAGTAATTATACTTCCGATGATTGGTTTGGCTTTTGCAATTCCGTCTTTCTTGAGCTCCTTTAGCAGCACATATAGTGGCCTCAAGAATTTACAGTAAAAAAAGGACCGCTTTGGTTTGGATTTGTGGTCCGCACCTCAGCGGTCAGATTGGGATTCTTTTCAACGGGTCAAAGTTGCCAGATTTGACCTCGACGATCCAAAACCCAGCGTAGATTACTCCTCCGGCTAGCGCGATCCACATGACTGGGCCGCGCAGGTCACCTGAGAAGAGGTTCCATGCACACATGACGGCTGCTCCGACTCCAGCACCAAAGTAGATAAGGTGCAGGATGCCGGCCAAGCTCATTTTGCCGGGTGCGGGGAAGCCGTAGTCCGGTCGGTGGTTTGCGCCCATGCAGATCCATGCGAAGACTGCTGCAAGGACTATGCCGATTCCGAGCGCCCACCAGATGTTGGAGGGCTTATCCCTCGCCAGGTGCACAAAGGCAGTGACGATGAGGGGTACTCCCATCAAGTCTGCCCAGGTCATGGTCCAGAAATCCTGAATGTACAGGAATTTCTGGTTCGTGCCCGGGATGATGGAGCCGCGCGGCGGCAAGTTTCTGTCCGTCGACTGTGCCAGGAGCATTGCCCCGAAGCAGACGAGGTTCGCGAGGATCACCGAAACGAGAATGGTTGTGGAGAACTGCAATCAACTCACGAGGACTAGGATACATTATATAGTGGTTGTTGTCAAGTCTAAAAACTCAGTATTTATGCTATATTTAAGTTAATTAGTTATGGATTCTCTGAGTGAAAAACTGCGTAACTGGCGGGGGAGGCGGGCGATGCTCGATAGTGTCGAAGTTTTTCGCGTGCTCGGTAATGAGACTTTACACGAGATAGCTGCTAGACAACCGAAAACGAAGGAGGAACTCTTAGAAATTAAAGGTTTTAAAGATAAGAAATTTGCGAAGTACGGGGCAGAAATATTGAACATAATTAATGGCGGTGACGGTATGGCGGTTGAAGGCATGGGCAGTCTTTTTGAGATGGGCGGCACAGCAGAGGCAGCTCCCAAAGTTAAACGCGTAAGAAAATCGGTTACAGCCGAGATTATGAATCTGAAAGGCGGCGTTGAAGAGCTCGTGAAAGTTACCGAGGAACGGATTTTTACCGTGAGCGACTATTTGGATTTGATCAACGTTGCGCTGACCGATTTCCAAGCTAAGGTGGTGGGTGAAATTTCAAGTCTCGACATCCGTGGCAACTATTTATTTTTTGGATTGAAGGACAAAAAAGACGGCAGCACCATGAGTTGTTTTATGTGGCAGTCGAACTACCGCATGTGCGGGGTTAAACTCGAAGAAGGTTTGGAGATCATCGTCTACGGCCACCCGAATATTTATAAAGCGGCGGGGAAGATCAGCATGCAGGTTGAGACGATTGAGCACGTCGGCGAAGGGGCCCTCAAAAAGGCCTATGACGAATTGAAGCTAAAACTCACCAAAGAGGGAGTTTTCGCCGAAGAAAAGAAGCGAGCGATCCCGGAATATCCGGAACGTATTGGCCTTATTACTTCAAAAACCGGTGCGGTTATCCACGACTTTTTAAATAATATCGGCAAATTCGGTTACAATATAAAATTTGTTGATTCGCGCGTCGAAGGCCAGTTGGCCGTGAAAGATTTGATCAGCGCGGTTCGCCATTTTAGGAATGAAGAAATCGACGTGCTGGTTATGATTCGCGGCGGGGGATCGCTCGAGTCGCTCCAAGCATTTAACAACGAAGCGCTGATTCGCGAGATTTCAACCTTCCCGAAGCCGGTTATTTGCGGTATCGGGCACGATAAAGATGTGCCGCTCGCTTCACTTGCCGCTGATATGCAGGTTTCAACGCCGACGGCTGTAACCAAAGTTCTGAATGCCTCGTGGGAGCGCGCGCTCCAGAAGGTTGAGATCTACAAACGCGACATGATGAATATTTATGGAAATGCGCTCATAGAACGGTTTCATTCGCTTGACCGAGCCGCTCATGTCATAACTCAAGGTTTGGTTGATATTTTTACGCACTTCCATGAGCTGGAAGCCAAGCTAAAGTTAAGTTTTGCGAAGATCGGCTTCAGAATCAAAGAGATTGCCGCCCAGGTAGCCAATCAGGCGGCGATGATTGAAGTCAATAATCCCGAGCGGCAGCTTAAACTTGGTTATGGCATTGTGAGATCGGGCGGAAAAATCATCAAAAGCGTTGGAGCGGTAAAAATTGACGACATAGTTGATATTAAACTTTCAGATGGTAGTATAAAGTCTAAAGTAATTGATAAAAAACATGGCTTCCAAGACTAACCTGAATGCCTCGCTAAAGAAGCTGGCTGAAATCGTCGAGTGGTTTGAAAAGCAAGAAGAGATCGATGTCGAAGCCGGTCTGGAGAAAGTTAAGGAGGGTGCGGCATTAATCAAATCAAGCCGCGAGCGCCTGAAAGAAGTCGAGAACGAGTTCGAAGAAATTAAGAAAAACCTCGATGAAGAGAAATAATATTTTGGCAGTTTTGGCGATTGCGGCAGTTTTGATCGGCGGATATTTTATATTCTTCCCGTCCAAGACTCAGGCGCCGGTTGTGAGTTCTGGTTTCACTTCGGCCAATGTTGTCGTCGATAATGTTGCGCCTAATTCGCAAATAATCAGCGGCATGGTAGTAACCGGCGAAGCTAAGGGATATTATTTTGAAGCGTCTTTCCCGGTAAAGCTGGTTGATGCCAACGGCAAAGTAGTTTTGCAAACACACGCCGAGGCGCAGAGCGATTGGATGACCGCTGACTTTGTTCCATTCAAAGTTACTTTAATTTTCGATAAGCCGGCTACTGCAACGGGTAAGCTAATCTTGTCGAAAGATAATCCATCCGGCTTGCCGCAGAACGATGAGTCGGTGGAAATACCAATTAAATTCTAGATATGTTTTGGTCTAAGAAAGATAAGCCGGTAGAAAATAAGACTGCTCTAAAAGCAGAGATAAAAGTTATTCCAGAAGAACCTGTCAAAGGGGGTGTCATAAATTTTGAAGATTTTGCCAAAGTTGATTTAAGGCTCGGGAAAATCTTAGAAGCTTCTCGGGTTGAAGGTTCGGAAAAACTTTTAAAGCTTAAAGTAGATTTTGGTTCAGAAGACCGCCAGATTTTGGCCGGTATCGGCAAGGTTTATGCTCCGGAGTTCCTCATTGGCAGGAGTGCTTCTTTTGTTTTTAATTTGGCTCCCAGAAAAATGATGGGCTTGGAGAGTCAGGGCATGATTCTGGCGGTTTCAGATGAGAATGGTTTGTCGATTTTGTCGCCGGACAAAGAAATTAAGCCAGGATCTAAATTATCATGAGAATATTGCTAAACGAAACAACCAAGAAATTTGATGGCGCGGCGATTGTGCCCGTCTATTCAGACAATAAAAATAATGCAAAGCTAGATTTTATTTTGGATAAGAAGAATCTAACCTACATAGAATCTGTTATCGATAAGTTCGAAGCCGGCGAGCGATCAGCGAAACTGGTTTATCTGCCCGAGCCGGAGAAATACGGCAAGTTTTCGATTGCGCTTTTGGGTTTAGGCGACAAATCTAAATTTAATTCGAAAAAATTTGCTCTGGCGATTCGGCGAGTGGTTGGTTTCGCTAAAGCTGAGAAGATCAAAGATTTTATTATTTCTCTACCTGATTTTAATTTTGGCCACGATGAAAACGAGCTGTTAAAGACGGCCGCAACCAACTTGCTGATAGCTGATTTCGAATTTAATAAATATAAAGAGATACCCAGGCATGGCTGGCCGAAGATCGATACTGTTTATGTCTTTACAAAAGATATGAAGATGTCGAAGGATGCGCAAAAAGCTTTGGAGACGGGAATCATTATCGGTGAAGAGATCAACAATTGCCGCGATTTAGCCAACACTCCCGGTGGGGACATGACGCCTAAAACGCTCGCGGAAAGCGCGGTTAAGACAGGAAAGCGCGCTGGTTTTAGCGTCAAAGTGCTGGATGAGTCGGAGATCAAAAAGTTGGGCATGGGCGGAGTAATCGGCGTCTCCCGAGGCTCAAGCGAGAAGCCGAAGTTTGTGATTGCCGAATATTGGGGCGGCAAGAAAAGCGATAAGCCACTGATTTTAGTTGGTAAGGGTGTGACGTTTGATTCCGGCGGGCTGAATTTGAAACCGTCGGCCTATATTTACGAAATGCATATGGATATGTCGGGCGGCGCGGCGGTCATCCACGCGCTCGCAGCCATAGTGCGCGCCAACTTAAAGATCAATGTCGTTGCGCTTGTTCCGGCGGTTGAAAACATGCCGTCGGGGTCGTCATACAGGCCAGGCGATGTTTTGAAATCTATTACTGGCAAGACGATCGAGATTATGAACACTGATGCCGAGGGCCGGGTGATTTTGGCTGACGCTTTGGGTTATGCACAGAAATATGAGCCGAAATTGATAGTTGATGTCGCGACCTTAACCGGGGCGGCGATGGCGGCTTTGGGCCAGCGGGTGATTGCGCTTTTCACAAACGATGAAAAAACGGGCAGCCTGATTCAAAAATTGGGTAACGAAGTAGCCGAACCGGTTTGGCCGCTGCCGGCTTGGGATGAATATTTCGAAGACATTAAAGGTGTGTTTGGCGATGTGGCCAACGACGGTAAAACCAGGTATGGCGGGGCGATCCAGGGCGCGGTTTTCTTAAAGCAATTTATTGGCGACTATCCGTGGGTTCATTTAGATATCGCACCCACCATGACAACGATTGACGGGCAGTATTTGGCTAAAGGCGCTTCCGGCACCAGCGTTGGATTATTGTTCGCGCTGGCTGAACACTTGGCCGAGAAAAAATAATGCGGATTTTTGTAAAAGTTAAAGCGAACGCAAAAATAGAGAAGGTTGAAAAGATTGACGAGACCCACTACAAAGTTTCAGTGAAGGAACCGGCGCAAGAGGGCCGGGCGAATTGGGGAGTGACCCGCGCGCTTGCCAAATATTTCAATGTTTCGCCAACGCAAGTTGAAATAGTTTCCGGACTGACTTCCCGGGACAAAGTTGTGATATTGAGTTGATTGTTGTATACTCATCGTCAGTAGGTAATTCTTTTAGGTGTTCGAGACTAGAGCCTTTTCCTTGAGAAATAGAGTTCGAAAGTTCCCAGAGCCATAATAAGAAGTAATGTCGTCCTACAGCAAATCAATTTGCTAACATTTTTAAGCATATTATGGCAAAAAGACTTTACGTTGGAGGCCTCGCATGGGGAACCAACGACGAGACTCTTCGCTCTGGTTTTTCAAAAGCCGGCACCGTAACATCAGCTAACGTCATCATGGATAAGATGACCGGCCGATCAAAAGGTTTCGGATTCGTTGAAATGTCTACAGACGAGGAAGCTATGAGCGCTATCTCAATGTTCGATGGCAAGGATTTCGATGGCAGGAAAATTACTGTCAACGAAGCTAAGCCGATGACTGAGAGGACCGACCGCGGCCCACGAAGGGATTTCGGCGGCAGTCGCGGAGGATTCTAGTCAACTTATACAAGTAAGTTCACTTAGCAAAGGCCGTCTTCACTTTCGAAGGCGGTTTTTGTGTTCGATGTATAATTAGAACGATGATGAAATCCAAACCTATTTTCCAGCGAGTCCGAGTTGGCGAGCATGCTGTCGTAAAGATAGTAAAGCTGGGCCAAGCGGCCACGAGCGCTATCTTGAGACAGCGTGCGAGTACGGTCACGAGGATGAGCGGCGGGGTTCTGATTTTGTTTATACTTGGAGTTCTATTCACATCATCTAACTTTGCCGAGGCGCAAACGGCGAGCGAGTTGCAGGCGCAGATTCAGGCTCTCCAGCAGCAGATTGCGCAACTCAATGGTTCGGCAACGGCACAACCATTCAATCAAAATTTATATTTCGGGCTTCGCAATAATGCTGATGTCCGTAGGCTTCAGGATTTTTTGATCGGCAAGGGTTTGCTTGCAGCATCATTGAACACGGGCAACTATTTTTCGGCGACTCAGGCGGCGGTAAGGCTCTATCAGAGTTCGCATGGCTTGCCCGCGACCGGGTATTTCGGTCCGCTCACCCGCGCTAGGGTTAATGCCGAGATCGCGCTAACTAATCAGATTGGCCAGGTACAAGGGGAGTTGAATTTGGCTTTGAAGCAGCAGGCGACGCCCGTCGTTATGCCGACGCCTCCTCCGCCTTCTCCGCCCGCCAGCGCGCCCCCGGCTAATTCGGCGCTTACGCAAGCCAGATATGATTTAGTTAATATTGCGAATCTGATTCATGCCGACGTTAATCAGCAGAGGATAAACAATGGCCTGCCGGCGCTAATCTGGGACGACACGCTCTCCGACATGGCGCGACTGCACAGCGAAGATCAAGCGCAGGACAATATTGAAATAACCAACCCGAACATTCTTTGTCAATATCCGGAAATTCGCCATGAAGGAATCCGCGGCGGGTATTCGGTGACTGACCGTTTGGCGGCGGAAAATATTAATAATTATCGAGCGGCGGGAGAGAATATTGTGATGTTTAGCGGCGCGACCAACCTTTATTATTCATACGATCCGAACAATCCGCCGCCGCCATGTCCGACGATTATGGATTATCCTTCAGAAACCGGCCCGGCATCTGAAAAAATACCACTGTGGAATGAAGTCATAAGCGAAGCGCGCGCCGCAGTGCAGGGTATGCAGACAGTCACGTGGGTGAGGAAAGATTATTTAACCGAAGATCAAATTGCGGCGAAGGCAGTTGAGCTCTGGATGAATTCGCCCGGCCACCGCGAGAATATTTTGCGCTCGGCCTTTAATTATGGCGGCATCGGCATCGCGCCCGTCAACGAATATTTGATCATAACGCAGGATTTCTTGGGAAGGTAGGGTATAATTAGCTCGTTATGCAGTTAAAAATTCTTTCCTACAATATTTGGTGCGATGGATACTTTGACCAGATTTGTGAATTCATTAAAAACTCCAATGCTGACATAATCGGCCTTCAGGAGGTGATGAGTGATGATAAGAGCCGCGATATTATAAGTTACCTTAAGAATTTGGGTTATGAGTGTGTTTTCTCCCCATTTCTAAAGATGCCTGACGGCAGGGAGATGAGCAATGCTATTTTTAGCAAGTATAAAATACTAAAAACAGAGACATATGCTTTATCGCCGACGCATAGTCGGAACGCCGTTAAAGCGGACGTTGAGGTCGGCGGGAAAGTTTTGCATTTTTTTAGCACTCATTTGAGGCACGAACACCAGAGGCCTTCGGCGGTTCAAGAACTACAAGCTGAAACTCTGGTTAAGAATCTGCCGCCAACCGGCACGGTTGTAGTGGGTGATTTTAATGCAACTCCGGAAAGTAATGCGATACAGACGATGGGAAAGGTCTTAGTTAATACTGATCCAGAATCGAAACCAACTTGGAGCAATTACCCGGCCGGTTGTCCAGAATGTAATCCTCAAGCCATCGATACAAAGCTGGATTATATTTTTGTAAGCAAGGATATTAAATATAGTAATTTTACCGTTTACAACGCAAAAGGTTCTGATCATTTGCCAATTTCCGTAAATATCGAAATCTAATATGCCAAAAAATTTACATCGCATCTTTGTGGCGCTGGAAGTTAAGAAGGTGATTGCTAATGCCTTAGTGCGCGAAGAAGAGTGGATTGATAAAGAACTGGGCACGCTTATCAATTGGATTCAGCCGGAAGATATGCACATTACGTTAGTGCCGCCGTGGTATGCCGATGACAACCAGGTGGCTCAAACGATACAGCATTTAAAGGCGGCCGAATATATCGCTTTTGGAGTTGATTTAAAGCGAATTACCTTTGGCCCGAACGAAAAAAAGCCGAATGTTGTTTGGGTCGAGATCGCGCCGAATGAGGCTCTGACACAGCTCAAGAACAAAGTTGAGAAGTTATTGAACGTAAAAGTTGATGAGAGAGAATTTCGCCCTCACATCACGTTGGCTTGGCTTTCTGATGACGACAAATCAAAATTAAAAGGCGTTGGGCTGGATAGGAAATTGAAATTGGCTTACGAGGCCGAAGCGGTTTTGGTAATGGAGTCAGTTAAGGAGGGGTCGCATCGCTATGACGTCTTACAGAAGATCGGATTTGAATATGACTAAAGTACTCGCGCAGGCGGAATTGGTGAGTTTGTATAGCCGACAAAAATAGATATATAATAATGACATGGATTCAGAACTTATTCATGGTGTAAATGTAAAATATGAGAATCAAGCCGAGGATGGTTTGTGGTACCTAAGAGCACTTTCGTGCAAATACGCCGAAGACTTATTCCAGAAAGCTCGCAGTATCGATGAAGCCGGATTTGTTGCCGAGGACAAAAGCTACTTCCTAAGCTACCAGAAAGACGGGAATTTTTATTTGCTAACAAAAGCGCCTGATTTAAAATAATTAATCATTTCTGATAATAAATTATGAATGAGACTTGGGTAGGGCAGAGGAGGGTTAAATATGAGAGCGAGGAGCGCGATTCCGGAGGCGTCGATTACCTGAACGATATCGGCTCCGCGAAGGCTCAGAAACTATTTGACGACGCTTATAAAAATAAAGTGACTCATTTTGTTGACACTTATGATCGCAGTTATTCCCTGATTTTCGAATACAACGACGGGGAGTACTACTATATAGTCATGCGCGGCCACGACTATCAATAAATTGGACAAGTACATAACTCTGTGGTAGAGTAGCTGTGAGGATGCACGTTGAACGACAAGCAGGCAAGCGATCGGTTGGTCGAGCTCATGGAGCAGAACATCAAGCTGATCGGCGGATGGATCAACGAGGTTGATGACGTAAAGCGTCAGGCAGCCAGGGCTAAGGAACTGCCCCTCGTGGAGGCGAACATCGCGGAGATGGAAAGGCTCCTTTTCTCGTCTCATTATGCTCCGCCTCAGCAGGTGTTGGACAACTTCTTCGAGCTGGTTCGCTCCCTCAATGTGGCGAAGTCCCGCTCCGGCCTGTAGTTAGCGACCAGCGCCACAAACGCTCGCCGCGACCTACGGGTCTTTTTCTTTTTGACAAAGTAATATGCCTGCCGTAGTATCGCTATGAAGGGGAGTAAGATGATCTTCGGATACCTCATCGCTCCTTGGAGTGGATCCCAAGTGGCTACTGCAGAAGAGATCAACGAGAGGCTAGATGAGCTTTTCGAGTCAAGCCTGGCTACGATCGAAGGATGCCTGCCTCAGGTTGAGGAAGAGAACGTACCGGAGTCCGTCAAAGGAGACATCCTGACTGTCGACAAGGACGTGCGGGAGATGGACAAGCTGCTCTTCAGCTCCCGAAACTTTCTTCCATCCCAGAGCCAGATCGACAAGTTCGCCCACATCTCGCGCGCGTTCAACTCGCTTCGGGATGCGGCTCGGCTCGTAGGTTAGCGCGAGTACACTTCAGTCCGCGCGGCCTACGGGTCTTTTTCTTTGACAAAAGATCTTATTTTAATTAGTATATTCCCAATATCCGTAGACAGCGGGCAGCCGGACACAAGGCATAGGCCCCGCCGAGGAAAACTAACTTACGATTAGTTTTGGTCGACTGCGAGATATGCAGTTATTTTTTTACAAAAAAATGGCAAAAACAAAAGCACAGAAGCATGAAGCGGTTAAGGCCGGCGAAAAGGAATTAAAAGATTCTAAATTTTTGGTATTCGCAGATTTTTCTGCCACCTCGAACGAAGATCTTAAGAAATTCCGCCGCGCCATTCGACCGATCAACGCTAAGTTCGTTGTCTTGAAGAAGAGGCTCTTAGGAGTGGCTCTTAAAAATGCCGGCATTGAATATAACCCGAAGCAATTCACTGGCCAGGCGGGAACTATTTTCGCCAAGGGCGACATTTCTGAAATCGCGCAAGTGGCTTACAATTTCTCGAAAGGGAAGCAGACTTTTAAGCTCTTAGGCGGTTTAGATTTGACCAAGAAAGAATCTTTAAGCGGAGCAGCCGTGATCGCTATCGGTAAACTTCCGTCGCGCGAAGTATTGCTGGCTCAGGTTTTGGGCGGCATTACCGGCCCGATGAGGAAATTGCTTATCGGTTTGAACGAAGTTGGGAAAAAGAAAGCAACCGCATAAAGTCGAAACTAAATTAAATAAACACATGACAAAAGATCAATTTATCGCAGAGTTAGAAAAGATGACCGTTGTCGAGATCAACGATCTCGTGAAGGAAATGGAAACCAAGTGGGGAATTAGCGCAGCTGTAGCTGCTGCCCCAGCCGCCGGTGGCGCAGGCGCCGCTGACGCTGGTGAAAAGACCGCTTGGAACGTAATCTTGAAGGCCGCTGGTGATCAGAAGATTAACGTCATTAAGGCCGTTAAGGAAGCCACTGGTTTGGGCTTGAAGGAGGCTAAAGACATGGTTGACGGCGCCCCGAAGGTTGTGAAGGAAGGCTTGAAGAAAGAAGACGCCGAAGAGTTGAAGAAGAAATTGGAGGCTGTAGGCGCTACTGTGGAACTTCAGTAGTAAATTTACAAATTTTGTTTAATTGCGTTGTTATGGAGCCTCTCGAGTTCGTCGAAGTAGTATTTACTACATCTCCTCACTCGTTTCTCCATGCCTAGCATTTAAAGCAAAATTGATAAATTTGTCATAAGATGCCCCGCGAGAGCGGGGCGTTTTTGGTTTAAAAATATCGAGAAATAATCATCTACATGATAGTTTTTCTGATTTTGTTCTAAATTTGACAAATTGATAGTAAAAGGTTATTATATGGCTATGCTTAAAAAAATGACCTTGTCTTTGTCGGCGGTATTATTAATAGTCGGCATATTATTTGTTTCTAGTATTTCAGCTCAAGCTCAGTCGAATAGCGACGAGCAGGCTATTAGCACATGCCTGACCTTTTCTCATACGCTCGGTTATCATTCAACTGACGCGAATACTGAAGGCCAGGTGACTGACCTTCAAGATTTCTTGATCGCTAATAATTATCTGGATGGCTCAACCAGCGGATTTTTCGGCCTCAAAACTGTCGCCGCGGTTAAAAAATTCCAAATTGCTAACGGCATTAACCAGACAGGCGCGGTTGGTTCAATAACTGGAGCTAAGATTAAAGCGATTACTTGTGTAGCTGCCGAGTCTTCACTGCCGAATACTTCGTCGTCGAGCTCCGACCTTAGCGCTCTTCAGGCGCAAATTGTCGCGCTTACCAAAATCATCGCTTCTTTAAAGACTAACCAATCATTAGACAATCTTAATTCTAGTTCAGCGGCGTTTGAAATAAGTTCACCGAAAGGCAGCGAGACATGGTTGGCCGGCAATACCTATGTTATTACGTGGAGAGGCCAGGCAACGGGGAACGTTAGTCTTTATTTTGACCAGAAAGGCGGCAATCGTTGTGCTATCGTAAGTACTCCAGTTTCAACAGAGAGCTATTCCTTATATTTGCAAAAGGACTATCCGTGTTTTAATTCAGTTTCGACGAGCAAGGGAGACACCAATGGATATTTGAATGATGGTGAGTATGGAATTTACGCCTATACTGACTCTGGTCCGAGTGATAGCGTCGGACCGATTATGATCAGCGGTGTTCACACTGGAAGTTCTACCGGCGGATCGCCATCATTTATCTGGGCATTACCGCAAGTTCCAGCAAAATGGACTGCTGGTAACACATATTCAGCCGCCTGGCGGTCTACTGGCTATACAGGTAATGTGAGCTTAATTCTGTTGAGTAGTGGGAAAGATATTCTTAGCTCTTGTACTATTGGCAGGGTGCCAGTTTCTTCTGGACAGTTCAGTTTCGCTCTGACAGCAGATTCTCCTTGCTACGATTCAAGTGGGAATATAATTAGCCGACTAAGCGCGGGAAGCTACGAGCTTCGTGCCTCTTTAGATAATTATCCAGGTTCAGCTTGGGGAATAGGACCAATTACAATTGATCTAAATTCATCAACCTTGCCTCCGACAGTTACCATTACTTCACCAAACGGCGGAGAGAGCTGGGTTGGCGGAAATAATTATACAATCACCTGGACCAAGACCGGAGAGACAAGCAACGTTCTCCTGGAACTCGTAGCAGTTAATTCAGATGGGAGCTTCGCTTCCGGAACAACTTCATGGGGCGGACCTCTTTACTCCTGCTCCTTAGGATCTACAACAGCATCTACAGGAAGTTTCGTATTTGCGCTCAAGAAAGATACTTACCTCTGCCATCGCAATGAAGGAGGTAGCAACAGTCATCCTTATATAACCGATGGCAAGTATCGGGTTATGGCAACTCTTTATAACACAACAGCCACTGATGCTAATCATATTTTCGATCTAAGCGATCATTTAATCACGATTGCTGGAGTTAACTCTACGTATCCGAATTAATCGGCTACTAGCTTAGAAGCGAACATCCCGACATGATCGGGGTGTTTTTGTTTAATAGCGGTGATATAATGGCCCAACATGAACAATATAACTATTTTGGGATTTATAGCCTCAGCTTTAACTATTTTTGCTTTCGTGCCGCAAGTTATTCAAACTTTTCGGACTAAAAATACGACAGGCATCTCACTGCCGACGTTTTCTCTTCTGGCTTTAGTTTCTATTCTCTGGTCGGTTTATGGATTTCTAACCGGCGACATGCCGCTTCTTATGACCAACGTGCCGATTTTCGGCATGCAGACATATATTCTTTACATGAAAGTAAAGAATGGATAATTTATCGCAAAAATAAAACCGCGTGGTTAGCGGTGGAGGAAAGACGTTTAGCGTCTCTCGATCAGACGGAGTTGGCTGGCAAGCGCCCTGAACTCGAGCGGTGGGTTGGCCGGAGTCTGGATGCCGCCAATTTTTTGGCTCGATCCGAATCCGGTTATCAATCCGTTCGCAACTCGCACGAAGGTGTGCCATTTGCCGCGCTCGTCGTCTGTTGTGAAGAGCAGATATTCTCCGTCGGCCATCGGCATTTTTGTATTGATAGGAGACCCAACAGTCATGAAGATCAGTATTTATATTGGCGGGAATTGTTTGATAAGTCAAAAAAATAACCCACAGAGGACTTTTTAAGAGTCACACATGCGGGGTTGAACACTTGGTTCAGGCTGCGGAGCGCATCTGCCAGCTGCCGCCGACTTTCTTGACCCAGGCGTCCGGGCCATCGAAGTCGTAGAGCGTGCCGAGGAGCTTGGCGGGCATGCCGTCCTTCACAAGGAGCGGCACGGCGAACGTCAGTCCGTCGATCTCGCTGAGATCAGTGAACTTTTCATCCACCAGATCGGCGACCGGCATCACGCTGCGGACGAAGCGCTTCGTCGCATCGGGAGAGGCGTCCTTCTTCGTGACCACCTTGCTGATGCTCTCGAAGGCAGTCGTCGTTCGTTCGTCGTTTGCCTCGGCGAGGAAGTCGTGGAGCAGGGCCGCGGCGATAGTGCCGGCAGCCCGTCCGCCGAAGTTGATCACGACCCAAGGGCCGTCAGGGCCGAAGGGCTTTTCGACACTCACGACTGCCAGGTCGAAGCCGACTCCGAAGCCGTTCACGTTCTTGCCGCCTTCGAAGGTCGAACCGACCCAAGTGCCGCGAGCGAGCTCGCGGAGCTTCTGGTCCTCTTGATAGGAGAGGATCCAGTCGAGGACAGGCGCGTCCTTGCTCGGGCCGATGCCTCGGAGTTCGTCGATCGTGACGTTCTCGAGGTCTGCCCAGGTGAAGGTCGCCGGGTCCTTGCCAAGCGCGTTCGCGATGCGCGCGAGCCCGACGGATCGGGCGGCGTGCAAGAGAGCGGCTTGGTAGGAGAACCGCGGCGGCTGACCGTACTGGAGCGCGCAGGCTTCGAGTTCGCCAACTGTCCACTGGTTCGACGGCTTCTCGCGAAGCGTCGGGTGCCGGTGAACGCCGTGGATCACGCCGATCGTGAACGGGTTGCTGACCCCGCCCAACGAGATGCCGTTTTCCAGACCGTTCTCTTGGCAGCCCTGCATCATCTGGAGCGCCGTCATCTCGCCGTAGAAGCGAGGACAGCCTCCCAGCGCTTCCGGGGCGAGTGCGCTGACGATCGCGTTCTCAGCGGGCGCCATGTTGGGCGGACCGCCGGGATTGCTTGCGTAGCGTTCGCCGTTGAAGTACTGGCTGTTCTTGTTCCGGTAGCTCGGAAAGAGCGGGTTTTGTATCACAGGTTCACATCCCTTGTTAGAAGATGCTACTCAGAGTGCCCAATGTTCATTCAGGCGCTCTATAAGCAACGTGTGAATCTCCGTCGCCGCGTTTATTTAACCCTTTTTCATGTATTTTGTCAAAGGAGGCTCGAGTGGGGAACATAGGCCTACTTATCCACAGAGGCGGCTATGTTGACCCCGCACCTTTTGCGAGGTCTTTTTGGATAGATCCTCCCTATGCTGGCATTACTAAGTTATCCACAAAAGGTGCGGGGTTGACCCGTGGGGGCGGGGAGCGTATAATGATTGGAAAGTGGGGAACTGTGGATAACTATGTGGAAAACCCATAATATCTGTGGATAACCCCTCTAAATCAAGACCCATGTTTATCGGCGAATTTCAACATAATCTGGATACTAAAGGCCGCATTGCGCTCCCGGCCAAATTCCGCTCAAAGATCACGGGCGGGGCGATTATTACTCGCGGCATTGATAAGTGTCTATTCGTTTTTACCGGCAAAGAATGGGAAACATTGGCGGCTAAATTAATGGCATTGCCTTTGTCGCAATCGAACTCGCGAGCGTTTGTTCGCTTGATGCTTTCCGGCGCGGCCGATGTTGAACTCGATTCGCAAGGCCGAATTTTGATTCCTGACTATTTACGCAAATATGCTGGACTAACCAAGGAAGCCAAGGTTACGGGTGTGTATAACCGAATGGAAATCTGGGACACCGCGACCTGGGACGAATATAAATCGAAGACGGAAGGACAATCGGAAGAAATTGCTGAAAAGCTGGGTGAGCTGGGAATCTAACAAATAACAAATAACAAATAACTTATAACTTATAACTAATGACTAATAACAAAATCAGGAATTCAGGATTCAGTTATGGGTTATCAGTTATCCGTTATTAGTTATGAGCCATATTCCAGTTCTTTTAAATGAAACGTTAGAGAGTCTCGATCCCAAGCCTGGCGAGTTGATTATAGACGGTACAACGAACGGCGGCGGGCATCTCGAAGCGATAATAGAGCGAATGAAGGAAGGCACGGTAATGGCAGTTGAGTGGGATGCGGACATTATTAGAAAGACACAGGAAAGAATTGATGCTGAGCTAAAAGCTAAAAGCTCCAAGCTAAAAGCTATCTGGATAAATGACAACTACGCGAACATTCCGGAAATCTTGGTCCGAGAGAAATTAGGGAAAGCTGACGGATTGCTCTTGGACCTGGGTTTCTCGACTGAACAGCTCGAGAGTCAGAGAGGATTTAGCTTCGCCGAAAAGGATATTGATGAACCGCTGGATATGAGATACGACCGCACTGGCAGTGAGCCCACCGCCGCAGAAGTTTTGAACAGCTTACGCGAGGAAGATCTGGCCGCAATCATTTACCGATATGGCGAAGAGAGATTCTCAAGATTTATTGCGAAGGGGATAGTCGAAGCGAGGAAGAAGGAGCGAATTATCACGGTTAAGCAGCTGGTGGAGGTGGTCAAGAAATCAGTGCCGAAGTTCTTCAAAAAAGGAGAGATGGATGTAGTAGCGCGGACATTCCAAGCCATACGCATTTACGTCAATCACGAGTTTGAGAATATCGAAAGCATTTTGAAAAGTTTACCGAGCATTATGAACAAAGGCGGCCGGGTCGCGATCATCTCTTTTCACTCGCTGGAAGACCGGATGGTCAAGAATCACTTCAACGAGATGGTGAAGGAGGGGAAGGCGGAACTGATTACCAAAAAACCGATTGCGCCAACCGAAACAGAAATAAAAAATAACCCAAAAAGTCGATCAGCCAAGCTAAGAGCCATCATTATCAACTAATAACAAATAACTAATGACTAATAACACAAAAACAAAATCAGAAAACAGATTCTATGTCGAGTTATCTGTTATAAGTAATCAGTTATAAGTTAATATGACATATATCAAGACGAATAAAAATAATTTCAGGCTGGCCTCGCCGCTTTTACTCTTGGGCTTGGGGATTTTGAGCGCAATTTCTCTGGAGGTTTATATTTATTCACAAACAGTGAATTTGAAGCATGATATAATAACGCTCAGCCGCAACATTGAAAGCGTGCGGCTCGAGAACGCTGATCTAAAAAATCAGTTTTACAGCCTGACCGACAAAACTAACTTAGAGAAGGTTGCCGCTAGGAACGGATTTGTCCAAGACAATAATCCAAAATGGGTTTTCGCATCACAGTTTTAATTATTTTTGTAATCTCCGCTTATTTTGGCCTGATAGGCAATCTTTATAACCTCCAAATTCACAAAGGGGCTTATTATACTTTGAAAGCCCAGTCGCTCTACTCGGCCGGCGCCGCGGAAATTCAGCGCGGGCAAATTTACCTAACCGACAAAGACAACGGCCTGATTCCGGCTTCGATCAACAAGCAATATCCGACCATTTTTGCCGACAACCGCAAGATCAAAGACGCGGAATCAGCTGCCGCGGCGCTCGCTCCGATAATTGGAACATCTAAAGCCGAGCTCATTGGCTTGCTCGACAAAGCCGGCGTAGCCTACGTGCCTCTTAAAAAGCGGGCGACCGACGAAGAGGTGGCTCAGGTTAAGAACGCTGGCATTCCGGGCATCTACACCGAGTACGAACTCTCGCGCTATTACCCTTTCGGCGAACTGGCTTCGCAGGTTCTTGGTTTCGTTTCCCAAGATGTTTCAAATATTAACAAGCCCCTTTATGGAACTGAGCTTTATTATGACGCCAAGCTCACCACGACCGGTGAGTCGGATCCTAATAATGATGTGGGGAGTTTAAGCGGCCAGGACCTGCCGCTCACGATCGACCGGAATATTCAGTCAGAGGCGGAAAAGATATTGAAGGACTTGGTGGAGCAGTATCGCGGGACTGGAGGGTCGGTGATAGTCGAAGACCCAAAAACAGGGAAAATCTTGACTATGGCGAATTATCCGTCCTACGACCCGAATAATTACAGCGCCTCGCCGATTAAAGATTTTTTGAATCCGGCGGTGCAGTCTGTTTATGAGCCAGGGTCGGTTATGAAGCTTATTACCATGTCGGCCGGCATTGAGACCGGCGCCATTACGCCCGAGACGAGTTATTTCGACACCGGCTCGGCGACTTTTAACAAAAAAACAGTTCACAACGCGGATATGAAAGCCTACGGTCGGCTCACGATGACTAACGTGATTGAACACTCGGTTAACACCGGCGCGGTTTTTGCCGAGCGGGCGATGGGCAACGCGACATTGCTAAATTATTTGCAGAAATTCGGCTTTGATAACAAGACGGGGATTGATCTGCCGGGCGAGATTATCGGTGGGCTGAACAACTTGGAGAAGAAAAGCGCGCGCGACATCAATTTTGCCACCGCGAGTTTCGGCCAGGGTATTTCTGTTACCCCGATTACTCTCATCAACGCCATTTCGACTATCGCGAATGGCGGCGTCATGATGAAGCCATATCTGAACGCCGACAAGAACCCGCAGGTGATCGGCCAAGTTATTTCGCCGGAGACCAGCAAAAAGGTGGTGGGCATGATGGTTTCGGCGGTCAACACTAATATTATCGCTAAGATCGACGGCTATAATGTGGCCGGCAAAACCGGCACGGCGCAGGTGCCCGACTTTGTCCACGGCGGCTACACGGCCGATGTCGAGAACACATACGTCGGTTTTGCCCCGGCCTATGACCCGCGATTTATAATTTTAATGAAGCTCGACAAGCCCGCCGGCGCGCCACAAGCGGGCAATACTATTGTTCCAGCCTGGCGGAGCTTGGCTCAATATATTTTGAACTACTACAACGTCCCGCCGGATAATTTGCCGAAGAAATAATTTTCGATTAAGATAGGGTTCTGCTTGGTCCCATCGTCTAGCGGCTAGGACATTGCCTTCTCAAGGCAGTAACCGGGGTTCGATTCCCCGTGGGACTACTAACAAAAAATCGGCACCTTGCGTGCCGGTTTTGTGTTAGCTCTCACGGCGGGAATCGAACGGGAAAGGGGTCGGGAAACCGCGATCGGTTTCCCGTGAAGGAGAGGTGTAGAGAACCGTGGGTTCTCTAGGCGCAGGCTGAAAGCCGAGCAGTGAGATAGCGAAGCTTCCCTCTGGGACTACTATTTGACAGCTAATAAGATATAGGTCATTCTAAGGGTCTAGGAGAAATCCTGAGAGAGTGGTTCAGAATGCCAAAAGCACAAGTTCCCGAATTGGGTGCAACAGTTGCGATCCGTGACAGTAGCGAAAGAGACATCATCGCCAAGGCAGTCGTACGGCGCAGCGGCAACACGGAGATCGAGATCGAAGATCTCCAGACCCACCAGAAAACCGAGTTCGCACTCTTCGAAGGTGGATGGAAGATGCTCTTCCGCGGCATGGGCGGTGAACGCTGCTTCAGCCAACGGGCGCCTTTCTACACGATCGATACGCTCGCAGTCACCACACAGACCTAAGCATGTCTGAAGGATAATCGAAAGATCTTTCCCAAAAACAACTGCTTCTTTTTTTATCTCAAAATCTTCACTATTCCGATTTTCCACTTCCTCAACTTAGGTTTTTTAAAAAAAAGCCGCCCGGGTCGTGAGTCCGTGCGGGGTTCTGGCGAACTTGAGGGCCTTTTTACCGATGCGGCACCGTTCTATTCGGAGGAGCCGTTTCCGAGAGGATCGCGATCGGGATCTCTGCCGGCGTTGTACTGGCTTCTTGCTTCTCTCTCAGGATCTCGGCTACTCGATACATGTCGAGTGCGAATTTCCCGCGGAGTTCGATCTCGGCTGGATCGCCTGGGTAGGCGAGACGCAGAGCTCGAATGATGTCAGGTTCGACATCCCTCCAGTCGAAGGCATCGCCCTTCATCACGAACACGGCGTATCGGTTGATCCAGATGTCGATGCCGGACACTGCGAGCAGGGCTCCGACGACCAACGAGCCGGCTTGCGTGAAAGGCAATGACTTGTCGATGGCGGTCCAATTGCGTATCGACGCATCAGGGACGATCTCGGCAGTCAGAGAGTAGACGCGAGTGTCTTCGTCGCCATGCACTGCTTCAATGGCGTCGATCCTTTTGGGGACTTTGGAGATAGGGCTCAAGGCTTTACCTCGTGTAAGATGATGCAAGAAACATATATATTTGTCAATTTGGTGATGCCCAGACACACCGTATGGTTCGACCAGCGGCCTATTTTTTATATCAAAATTTCAGATATCTCAATCCCTTAACTCCGCATTGACCCAATCTATTACCGTGCTAGCCTTAGATTAGCAGAAGGAGAAAAGAAGAAAATGGTGTACGTTATCGGGAGCGCTTGTGTCGGAGTGAAGAGTCACGATTGCGTGGACGTATGTCCGGTTGACTGCATCCACCCCAAGAAGGGAGACCCAAAGTTCTCGGAGGCTCCGCAACTCTACATCAACCCTGTTGAATGCATCAGTTGTGGACACTGCGAGGCGGTTTGCCCCGTCGAAGCCATTACCCACGAGAAGAAGGCCTCGCCTGAAGATATCAAGAACAACGAGGACTACTTCAAGGAGCGCTGAGGTCTTGCGATGGCTCATATCAAACTCGATCCTGACGTGAAGGGGATGGATGCTTCTCCGGAAGCCAAGCAGACGATCATGAGGTTGCGAAGAGGCATCAGGAAGCATCGCGACAAGGATGAGAACGCCCGTTGCTGGCATGCCGACTTGGAGCTCTACGCTCTGTTGCCGGAGGAAAAGCCGGCCGGCAGAATGGATCAACCGAAAGAGACTCTTCTCGGTAACTGTGAGCGGTACATTGATCGGCAAAAGTGCGGTGGATGCCCGATCGCCGATCGGCTCGGCCTCACATGATTGAAGACCGAACGCCTGGTCGCAGAAATGCGG
This sequence comes from uncultured Candidatus Saccharibacteria bacterium, assembly GCA_964643135.1. Classification (GTDB taxonomy): domain Bacteria; phylum Patescibacteriota; class Minisyncoccia; order UBA6257; family Colwellbacteraceae; genus CAZXPC01. The sequence goes on from CAZXPC010000005.1 coordinate 39,548, forward strand.
CCTCTTTTTTATCTCAAAATTCCACACTTGAAACTATTTCTCGGTTGGAGCGTCTTATTTTTGTCAGATAAAATTTAAATAAAATATGCCGCTTATTGCACTGCTCGTTGCGTTGGCATTCCCCAGGCTCATCATCTTCTTGCTCTGGCTTTTGACCGGTTGGTTTGCTTCCATTGATTTGATCGTGGGAGTATTGGGATTTTTCTTTATGCCTTATACGCTGCTTTGGGTCAGCGTCGTTTTAAATTGGTATGGCGGAGTTTGGGGCATGCTCCAAATGATATTTTTAGTCGTTGCGGTCGCGGTTGATTTCTCTCATCTTTTTGCCGGCTGGCGGTTTACAACTGTTGAGGAATAACTCCGATTGACAATGGTGTGATTTTGAGGGATGATATGAGGCTTTCGAGCAAAATGGGGAACTCGATATGAGAGAACAGACGTTTACCAAGGCTCGGTTGGAGCAAGTCGCTCAGAAGTTGGAGAGCGGCACTCTCCACATGAGCAAAGAAGACGCCATGGAGTACGCGAGGCTGGTCCAGGAGACTTTTGCCGGACAGGCCGAAGTCCCGGACGACTCTCTCGATGCCGATAAGCGGAGCGTTTTCTACGCGCTGGAGGGTCAGGGGATCTTGACCTATCGCAGGGAAGAGCGCAACATCGAGTCGGGCGAGAAGCGTCGGTTCTTTTACTGGCGCGTCAACTGGGCGGGCATCGGCGAAGCTCATCAGAGCCAGAGTCGCCCGGATCCGGACTCAGATGTCTACGCCGACCTGCCACAGAGCGCCTGGCGTCACGGCGTCTAGGCCGAAAGCGCCAGCGGCTAGCGGTTGATCTGCTAGTCTTTTTTATTGAGGGGAATCAATTAATCCACAGCCCGATTTTTTTAGATATATGTTATAATCATTCGAAATGAAAGTAATACATGAAATTGGCAAGGCATTTGTGGCCCAACCGCCCGAATATTATCGGGTGAAGATCGGCAAACACGTGGCATCCGGCGCCTCCGCTTTTGTCGCCGGGATGGCCGTGGCCAGCATACTTTGGTTCGCCGCTTACTACATCAGATACTGGCTCTAGGATGACGAGAGACAAGCTAATTATTATTCCGTTTACGCTAACTGTTGCGATCTTGATCGTCAGTATTTTTTTGAGCCTTAACTTTGCTAATTATACCGGGAAGCTGATTGTTAATTACGATGCGGCTGATAACCCGGTTTTGGGCGGATATTCGACAATTTTGTCGGTGTTGGCGATTTTTGCCGTGATCGCATGTATAAATTACTTACTCACCTTGGTTCTTTACAACCGTGAAAAATTCCTAGCTCATATCTTATCTTGCGCCACTCCGGTCATTGGTATTCTGCTCTTTTTTGTCCTGGGCGCAATAAAGTCTCTTAATTAATTTTGGCGCTCTTCTAGGCGCTTGACTTCGCCAGGCCATTACGCTTTAATATATCCCATGTTTGCGATCATCGAGACCGGTTCGAAGCAATACAAAGTTTCGGCCGGCGACAAAATCAAAGTTGAGAAATTGGAATTGAAAGGGGAAACCGCTTCTTTCGACAAAGTCCTTTTAGTTGGTTCCAATGAGCACGATGTTAAAATCGGCGCGCCATTTGTAAGCGGCGCCAAGGTTGAAGCTAAGGTTGTGAAGCAAGGCAAGCACGACAAGATTATCGTCTTCAAATTTCATCACAAGAGCCGATACCGAAAGAAGAGCGGCCACCGCCAGCCTTTCACCGAACTGGAAATCACCAGTATCGTACTGCCGAAATAACTTATTATGGCAGCTAGAACTTTTCGACTAGCTCCAAGGCGCGATGAGCGATTCGTACCTGAAAGGTACGTGAGCGAAGAGCAACACAGGAGATAGTAAAAAGTTCAGCTGTCCCGGAGGGAAAAGACTATTTTTGGCAATCTTCATCGTCACTCCTCCTCATTGTAGTGCTTCGACTACACCTTCGTCGTCCTTCCTCGAATCTTGCTCAAAAATCCTCTTTCCATAGCAAGCTATTTCGGTAGTACGATACTATCACCGCATAAAAGCAGTGATTTTTAGTTTAGCTGTGCTCTTGACAAACATATCTGTTATGGTATGCTCATTTACAGATGGCAGATGTACGTTCCATTCAGGTCCGCTTGCCGGGCTCCCCGCCGGAGAAAGACGAGTTCGTTCCGTACGGCGTCGCGCGTTCCGAGACGATCGTTCCGAAGCCGACCTTCGACGGTGACGAATGATGGCATTCCTCCCGGGCGACATGCCGCACCCGGGCGACCCTCCTGACCATGTTCCGAACGGGCCGCCGCAGGACCCCGGTCAAGGGACCGATGAAGAAGACGACGATGACGACGAATAAGGCAGAGTGTCCCAGTAGCTCCCGCGAGCTCATCGGACCCTCTGCCCCATTTTTTTTATGCTAAAAAGACTCTATACTAATATGGATGTTTTTATATAACACCTTATCCGGCGAGAAGGAGGAATTGGTTAAGACGAAAAGGCGGCTCAATATTTTTGTCTGCGGCCCGACGGTTTATGACTATCAGCATATCGGCAACGGCAAGACTCAATTAGCTTTTGACCTTTTTGTCCGGTACCTGCGCTCGGAAGGATATGAGGTTTTTTATTTGCAGAACGTAACCGACATTGATGACAAGATCATCAAGCGGGCGAATGATAAAAATATACCTTGGGCCAAGCTGGCCGATCGGTTCTTCAAAATTTATCGGGAAGATATTAAATCGCTGGGAATTACGAGCATTGATAAATACGCCCGAGCCACCAAATTTATCAAACAAATCGTCGCCCAGGTTAAGACTTTGCAGGAAAAGGGTTACGCTTACAAAATTGAAGGAGATGGATATTATTTTAATATTGCGAAATTCGGTGAATATGGCAAGCTGTCTCACCGCACGACCGAGCAGGCGGAAGACGGAGTTTCGAGGATCGATGATAGCTCGCAGAAAATAAACAAGGGAGATTTTTGTTTGTGGAAGTTTCATAATGAATCAGCGGGCGGCCAGGCTGAGCCATATTGGGATACGAGTTTGGGCCAAGGCCGGCCAGGCTGGCACATCGAAGACACGGCTATTACCGAAAAGTTTTTTGGGCCGCAGTATGATATCCACGGCGGCGGGCTCGACCTCAAGTTTCCGCACCATGAAGCCGAGCTGGCGCAGCAGGAGGCGGCGTCCGGTAAAAAACCTTTTGTGAGGTTCTGGATGCATTCCGGTTTGGTCTACATAAACGGCGAAAAGATGTCGAAGAGCCTGGGGAATTTTTTGACGATCCGGGACTTTCTTAAAAAGTGCGAGGCCCAGGTTTTTCGTTACATGGTTTTGATGCATCACTACCGTTCGCCGATGAACTACACCGCTGATTTGCAGCATCAAGCCGAACAATCGCTCCAGGGCCTTAGAGAATTTGTCGCCAAGTTAATTTTTACCGCCGAAAAGAATTCACGCAAGAAAATAGAGAGCAATGAGAGCCTCAAAAAATTTGTGGGCGAGGCCGACAGCAAATGGCGGAAAGCGCTGGCAGATGATTTCAACACGCCGAGCTCATTGGCGGCGATCTTTGACCTCGTAGCTTTTGTTCAGCCTAAGATGTGGACGCTCAACGCCCAAGATGCGCGGATGATTGCTAATTTTATTATCGATAAGATGGGCGTGTGGGGCATAGCCATGAAACCCGGCAAGATTGATAACAAGGTTCAGGGGCTAATAAGCGAGCGGGAACAATCCAGAGTTAATCAACAGTTTACTAAGAGCGACGCATTGAGAAAAGAAATAGAAGGTCTAGGATATAAAGTAGAGGATACGCCTTTGGGGCAGTTTGTTCTGAAGAGTTCCTAACTTCGTATGGCAGATTCAAAAGATTTAAAAGTTCCGCCGCAGGACTTGGAGGCCGAGCAATCGGTTTTGGGTTCCTTGATGATCGATAAAGAAGCGATTTTTGCGGTGGGCGATTTACTAACGCCGGCTGAGTTCTATAAAAAAGCGCACGCGATTATCTACGAAGCGATTTTGAAGCTGTGGGGCCGGCACGAACCGATCGATATTTTGAGCGTCACAGCCGAACTTAAAAAAGCGGATGCCCTGCAGAGCGTCGGCGGCTCAAGCTACCTCGCGGAGCTGATCAATTCGGTGCCGACCTCGTCCCACGTGGCTCACTACGCTAAGATTGTTAAAGAGAAAAGAATTTTGCGTGAGCTGATCAACGCTTCGGCTGAAATAACCGAGAGCGCTTTTAGCGCCCGTGAAGACTTGGAGGATATGCTCGACAATATCGAACGCCGCGTCTTTTCGATCTCGCAAAAATCGATCGCCAAGAATTTCGTGCCGGTCAAAGATGAGCTGAAGCTGGCCTATGAAAGAATCGAGAAGCTGCAGCAAGGCGAAGGCGGCCGGCTGCGGGGCATTGCGACCGGTTTCCACGCGCTCGATAATATTTTGTCCGGCCTTCAGAAGTCAGACCTCATAATTATCGGCGCTCGGCCTTCATACGGCAAAACGACGTTCGCGCTTGATATCGCCCGCAATGCGGCGGTGCATTTAAAAGAACCAGTTGGTTTTTTCTCGCTTGAAATGAGCCGTGAACAAGTCGTCGACAGGCTGATTGCGTCGGAGGCGCAGGTTGATTTATGGAAACTCCGCACGGGCCGGCTGAAGGACGAAAATGAGTTTAATATGATCCAATCGACTTTTGACAGGCTAAATATCGCGCCGTTTTTTATTGACGATACGGCTTCGCCCAATATTGTGCAGATGCGTTCGATGGCGAGGCGTTTGCAAGCCGAGCAAGGCAGATTGGGGCTGATTGTCGTCGACTATTTGCAGTTGATCCAGCCCCGAACCGGCTCGGACAACACGGTAACGCAGGTTACAGAAATTTCCAGGGGGTTGAAAGGAATAGCGAGGGAACTTAATGTACCGATCATCGCCTTGTCGCAGCTCTCCCGAGGAGTTGAGCAGAGAGATAATAAGACGCCGAGACTTTCGGACTTGCGAGAATCAGGCTCGATCGAGCAAGACGCCGATGTGGTTATATTCATTCACCCGAAGAACCGCGAGAATCAACATTTGCCGCCGGAAGAGCAGAACCAGGTTGATATTATTGTAGCTAAGCACCGCAACGGCCCGCTCGGCACGGTTACGCTCTACTTCAATAAAGAAAAAGTTAATTTCCAAAATATCGACCGGTCACGCATGAATTCGAATGATATTCAGTCCGGCTAAAAACTTAGTTCCTATGAAAATTCCAGAACATATTAGGAAATTCGCCGATATTTTTTCGAAGTTGCCCGGTGTCGGGCCGCGGCAGGCGATTCGGCTGGCTTTTTACTATGTCTATAAAGGCGGCGGCTTGGCGGATGAAACGATTCGGGCCCTGGAAGATATCAAAAAAATAAAGATCTGCAAGAATTGTTTCTATATCTATGATTCTTCTTTGAAAAATTCTGACGGCCTCTGCGATATTTGCCGTGATTCGAAACGCAATATGAAACTGATCGCGATTGTGGAAAAGGAGACTGATTTAATCTCGATTGAGAATACCCGGAAATATAACGGGCGATATTTGATTTTGGGCGACTTGCGCAAAAAGGGAGTCCTGGAGCCGGATCAAAAACTGAAATTAGAAAATTTAAAAGATTTTATTAAACGGTTGGACGGAGGCAAGGCGGAAGAAATAATAATCGCAGTCAATCCGACTTCTGTGGGTCTCATCAACGCCAAAGTCATTGCTGACGAGATGAAATCATACGCCAACAAAATTACCAGGCTTGGGATCGGCATTCCATCGGGGGGCGAAATAGAATTTGCCGACGAAGATACCCTAGGAGAAGCCTTGGAAGGAAGAAAGTAAGGAAGAAAGTAGATAAAAAGACCGCCTTGGTCAATAGACATGGGGCGGGAGATAGCGGCTTCAGCTTGGCGGCCCGACGGTGGTCTCCGGCGGCCAATCCAGTTCACCGCGAGCCAGACTCTCGAGAAGCTCTTTGCGAGGTTCAGCGAGCTTTTTCCGGAGCTCGTCGAGTCTCTCCTGTTTGGCCCTACAGATGTGTTCCGTGGGGTTCGTGCCGAATCCCGGTTTGGCAAGGAGATACTTGAGACACTCGGGGCATTGCTTCGCTTTCCTGGCTTGAATGCTCTTCACTGCTCCGCAATCCTCCATGGCGCAGATCGCGAGCGTGATCACGTTGCCGTCGGCCTGGCGAATGACGTGCACTGAGTGAGGGCTGAGGCCCGGGCATTTCCCGACGCATTCGAAGAGGTTCTGAAGGTCCTCCGGCAGTTCGCTCACGAGTTCGTCGAGCTGTTCGTCATCGGGCATAGGTCTCCTGGTCTTTATATAGTAGCGATTAGACTTCGTCAAATTTGGTATAATTGGCAGGAGGTGACAAATGCACGGCAAAGGAATTAGCAGCGTAATCGCCAGTCTTGGCGAAGAGTTTGACGCAGGAGCTCGAGAATCAGTCCAGATCGAGATCGTCAGCAACGAGCCTAAGGCCTTGCCCACATGCCTCGAATGCGGGCGTGACCTTGTCCTTCTAGGCGGGCGGCTGGCCTGTCTCCGGAGAAAAGGAGGCTGCGGCTTCCGCGGCTAGCGGCGTCTGTCGGCACTTTGGTCCGGACGCCGCCTTTTATTTAAGGGGCCAGATCGATTATAATTGTAAGTCCTATTGACAGTTGCTCATGGATCAATTATTTTAATCGCGGAAAAACACAAAAGCATGGAAGACAATATTAAAAAAGACGACAACACAATCGCATCCGAGCCGACCGAGCTCGAGAAGCTCAAGGCCGAACGAGATGAATACCTGAACGGCTGGAAACGCGCCAAGGCCGATTTGCTGAATTATCAGAAAGACGAGTCGAAACGGTTCGAAGAGATGGCTAAGTTCGCGACCGAAGATATTTTGAAAGAGATAATTTCGGTTATTGATCACCTGACTCTGGCTTTCGGTTCGATCGAGAAGTCAGGCGGCCAAGTTGATCAAGGATTGCTCTTGATAAAAAATCAGCTTTTCGACGTCATAAAGAAGCGCGGTATTAGGAAAATTGAAATACGGCCGGGCGAAGAATATAATCCGATGTACCACGAAGCGATCGAAATGGTAGAACCGGGCAGCGGCCAGCCGAATCTGAAATCGGGCACGATCGCCGAAGAAGTTGAGCCGGGCTATGCACTGCATAATTATGTGTTGAAGCCGGCCCGAGTTAAGGTAGTAGCTTAAAGTCGTTCAATAAGTAAAAATCAATAACAAAACTATGGCAAAAATAATTGGAATCGATTTGGGTACGACAAACTCAGCGGTCGCAATCGTTGAGGGCGGGGCGCCGAAGATATTGGAGAACGCCGAAGGCAACCGCACGACTCCTTCAATCGTTTCGGTTTCAAAGACCAACGAGCGGCTGGTCGGCTTGCTGGCCAAACGCCAGGGCGTGACCAATCCTAAAAATACTATTTTCTCGGTTAAGCGCTTGATCGGACGAAAGTTTTCCGACGCGACCGTTCAGAACGACAAAAAATATGTGCCTTACGAAATCAAGGAGTCTTCCGACGGCGGCGTTGAAGTCAAAATGGGCGACGGCTGGTACAAGCCGGAGCAGATTTCAGCCATGGTTTTGGGCAAGCTTAAAGCCGACGCCGAGGCCAGAGTCGGAGAAAAGATTAGCGATGTCGTGATTACCGTCCCGGCTTATTTTGACGACTCCCAAAGGCAGGCCACCAAGAACGCCGGCGAGATTGCCGGGTTTAATGTACGCCGAATTATTAACGAACCGACCGCGGCCGCTTTGGCTTACGGATTGAACCGGCAGAAAAACGAGAAGATTGTGGTTTATGACTTCGGCGGCGGAACTTTTGATATTTCTGTTTTGGAAATTGCCGAAGACACGATCGAAGTGCGCGCGACCGGCGGCGATACCCATCTGGGCGGCGATGATTTCGATAAAAAGATAATTGAATACCTTCTAGTTGAGTACAAGAAGCAGGAGGGAATTGATATTTCGAAAGACGCGCTGGCGATTCAGAGGCTTAAGGAAGCGGCTGAGCGCGTTAAGCACGAGCTCTCGACTTCGCTCGAATCAGAAGTTAATTTGCCGTACATTACTTCGACTGCCGAAGGTCCGAAACACTTTGTGATGAAGATGACGCGCGCCAAGTTGGAAGAGCTGGTCCGTGAATATATTGACCGCTCGATCAAGCTCGTCAACGAAACTGTTACCGCTCCGGCTCCGAAGGGCGCGGGCATGAAGATATCCGACATCAATGAGATTGTTATGGTCGGCGGGCAGACCAGAATGCCGGCAATGCAGGAAGCGGTCAAGAAACTCTTCGGCAAAGAACCGCACTTGGGAATCAACCCCGACGAAGTAGTAGCCGTGGGAGCCGCGATTCAAGGCGAAATTTTAGCTGCCAAAGACGAAGGCCGCCGCCCGTCGGGCGAAGTGAAGGATATTTTGCTCCTGGACGTTACGCCGCTTTCGGTTGGTATCGAAACATTGGGCGGGGTATTTACGCGCCTCATCGATAAGAACACGACTGTTCCGACTTCGAAGAGCCAAGTTTTTTCGACTGCGGCCGACAACCAAACTTCGGTTGAAATACATATTTTGCAGGGCGAACGCGAGATGGCCTCCGGCAATAAAACGCTGGGCAAGTTTATCTTGGACGGAATTCCGCCGTCTCCGCGCGGCATGCCGCAGGTAGAAGTAACTTTTGATATCGACGCCAACGGAATTTTGAATGTGAAAGCGCTGGATAAGGCGAGCGGTAAAACGCAATCGGTCCGCATTGAGGCTTCAACCTCCTTAAGTAAAGAGGAAGTGGAGCGTCTTAAGAATGAGGCGGCTAAGTATGCCGAGGAAGATAAGACTAAGAAAGATTTGATTGAAGCCAAGAATAAAGCGGAAAATTTGATCTATACTTCGGAGAAGGCCTTGAAAGATGCCGGGGACAAAGTCCCGGTCGAGATTAAAACCGAGATAAATGGTAAAATTGAGGAGTTGAAAAAAGCGATCGCGTCTGACGTAAAGTCGGCGATCGAAGGAGCCACCGACGCGCTTTCCGCGGCCATCCAGAAAATAGGAGAAGCCATGAGCAAGGGCGCCGAGAATAAGACCGAAGAGGGCAATACTGAAGAGCCGGAGAATAAATAACATTTAAATGGCAGACAATAATATATTGCTTAATAGAACTGAGGCGGTCTCGGATGTCGATGTTTCAATTGTTAAATTGTTTTCTTTTGTCGCGGTGTCGGCTTTGTCTGCGCTCGCGGCCGGCTATTATATCGCCACAGCTGTAACCCCATCGGGCATACTTATGGGGTTGATCACGATTTCTTTGTTCTGCGTTTTATTTGCTCTGCAGTCTTTTTTCATAAAAAGCCGGTGGCGGGGGTTAGTTGCGACAGCGATTGAATCTTTGGCGATGATGATGCCGATACTGGCTATATTTAAGGACAATCTTTCTCTATATTTCTTGCTGGCCTATGCCGTCCTCGTCATCATACTTTTTTACGGTTATGACTCCGGACGCCACGTGCTTCAAGAATCGCTTAAGATCCCTTTCTGGAGAACTTGTCACCACGTTCTGGCTAAAGCGATACCGGCTGTGCTTATCTTTGTGTTTATTGTTTACGCCTTTATCGCCAACAAGACCGTTGCCGCGGAGAACGCCAACCTCCTCTACGAGCACACCATTGTCCCGATAGCCAGAACGAGCATTTCTGATTTCAATTCTGGCATGTCGGCTGATGATGCGTTGGGCAGAATCGCTGATAAGCAGGGCATTACCGAGCCCCAGAAAAGCGCCTCGGTTGCTAACGTCGATAAATTGATCAGTTCATATGACTTTAAAACCAACGAGCCTATTGGAACGGCCATCTATGATTTCTTTGTTGTGAAATTGCAGAGTCCTAACTTTTTGGTCAAGTTCTATTTCGCGTTTATTTTGATCGCCCTAATCTGGTTCGTGGTAAAATCCATCGCCTTAATCCTTTATATTCCTCTCGAAGCTTTCGCATTAATACTTTATGAGATCTTGATCGCTACGAATTTTATTGCCATTCAGTACGAATCAAGGAGCAAGGAGATCATCCTCCTTAAATAGGAGTCGAGACAATCAAAAATTAGAAGATGAGCGAAGATTTTTACAAGGTTTTGGGCGTCGGCAAGTCAGCTTCGGCTGATGAGATTAAGGCGGCTTATCGAAAGCTGGCGCACAAATATCACCCGGACAAATCGGGCGGCGACGAAAAGAAGTTTAAAGAAATAAATGAGGCCTATCAGGTTCTTTCTAATACTGAAAAGCGCGCTCAATATGATCGGTTCGGCAAGAATTTTGCCGGCTTCAACGCCGGGGCGGGAGCGAACGCCGGGCAAGGCTTCGGCGGTTTTGGCGGATTCGACCAGTCTGGTTTCGGCGGCGATTGGAATATGAATTTTGGCGGCCAAGACATGGGAGACCTGCAGGACATTCTGGAATCAATGTTTGGTATGAGCGGCGGGGGCGCGGGCCGGACTCGCCGGCGCACGTATAAACGAGGCGGCGATTTGGAGATGAAAGTTGATGTCACTCTTGAGGAGGCTAAGTCAGGCAAAAAGATAGAGACCAAGTTCGAAACATTTATCCAATGCGGCGTCTGTCACGGCGTAGGTTATGACGAGAAAGCGGGCATGGATGAGTGTTCACAATGCAACGGCCGAGGGGAAATCAAGGAGGAACGCCGGAGCTTCTTCGGAAATTTTTCGCAGATTGTAACCTGCAAGAAATGCAACGGTGTCGGCAAGATCCCCAGAAAACAATGCGCAACCTGCAAAGGCGCAGGCCGAGTCCACGGGGAGCGCGGCATTGTAATTGAAGTCCGCCCGGGCGTGGAAGACGGGCAGATAATCAAAATTAAGGGCATGGGAGAGGCGGGCGAACACGCTATGGAGGCGGGGGATTTATATGTGCGAGTCCACGTGAAGCCGAATTCGCACTTTGAAAGAAAGGGCAGTGATATTTACATTAATGTGCCGGTCAGCTTAACTGACGCGGCCTTAGGTCGCCGCAAAGAAGTTAAAAATCTTGGCGGTAAAATAATCCATTTTGAAATTCCACCCGGCTTTGATCTGCGCGACGACTTGCGCATCAAGGGCGAAGGCATGACTAGCTCGGGCGATCTAGTCTTGCGATTCGAAATCAAGACGCCTAAAAACCTGAGCGCCAAAGCCAAGCACCTGCTTGAGGATTTGGAGAAAGAGTTGTAACTTGTGCCTTCACATGGAATCGAACCATGGTCAAGTGCTTAAAAGGCACCTGCTCTACCATTGAGCTATGAAGGCGATAGACACTTATTTAACAATATTTCGAAAAAATAATCTACCCCTCGTCATTTTTAGAATAAAAAAAGAGGGCGGGTCCTTTTGATTGGACCTGCCCAGATCTCGAGGTCGGACCTCGAGGGATCGCTTCAGGTTCGAGAAGCGATGAACTCGCGATGCCTCTTGTCCGATTCGCTGGCCGCGTTGATGAGGCCAAGCGCCGAGTTCAGAAGCTTGAGGGTTTCCAGAGTGCTATCCCGGCTCCCTCCGTTCTTGGCCTTGGCTTCATTGAATTTTCCACGAGCTTCGGAAAGCAGCTTCTCGGCCCGTTGCGACGGGTGCGGCGATGCTCTGACGGTCTCTTCGCCCTTTTCGAGCAATTCGGGGATCGTGTCGAGATCCTCGGCGATCTTCTTTTTCGCCTCAGCTACTTCATGGATGTCCGATTGAGCCTTCTTCTCGACTGAGTCCAGCCAATCGTTCACGCCCTTCAAGCTGGCCGCGACTTCGATCCAATCCACGTTGGACGGTTCATCCTGAAGACGGCCTTCCACTTGGATGTAGAACTCCGTCTGTTCAGCGAATCGGCGCTTAACATCGTAGGAGACGTCCGCATGATTCACCGTTTCCCGAAGGGCGGTGATCCGCACGGCGGTTGTCCCGAAGAGCTTGGGAGCATTGGTCCGAGCTTCTCGGAATCTCGTCGGCAAACTCAAGCTTTCACTGAGGCGGGTCAGCACTGTGAAAGCATGGCCATAGCTCCTATCAATGTTGCGTTGCAGATCGTAGAGCTCGCGCCGGTGGATTGCTCTTTCATATCTTTCGATCGATTCTTCCCAGGCCTTGTAGCTAGGGCAGGCGCTCGAGAGGATACGGTGTTCTATTTCGTACCAGCGGTATTGGGAGAGTTCGGGCCTCAACGTTTCCAGGATGTCTTTTGCCTGTGGGTAGAGCGCCCTGATCTCGGCGACCGTGGCTTTGAACGGTTGGAGCCAGGATCGGGCAGCGGCCCGCTCCTTTCTTGCCGCACGAACGTTCAGCGTGATCTTGATCGCGATCATCGCCGCGATGACAGTCGCGATGCCTGCAATGATGAATCCGAGTAGGTCCATTTTGACACTTCCTTGTGGGGTACTGCTACAGATGAAATACAAGCATAGGATAAGCCGAGCGTCAACTTTGATTTTTATAGGACATAGTGTAAACTTTCTTCCATATTGTTTTTATGAAACATTTCCGGACCAACCTGCTTATTTTTATCCTTATTGCTCTCGCGGCTCTGACCTCCGCTTTTTTCGTGGTACCGAAGAATGTAGCCGATAAATATCTTCCAATAATTCCGGAGCAGTCGACGATTGGCGATGTTTCCCCGTGGAAACTTGGTCTTGACCTCGTTGGCGGCACAGCGTTGACCTACCAAATTGACCTATCGGGCACTAACCCTGCCGACTATGAAGATATTGTCTCCAGCTTGGCTAAGGTGGTTGAAAAAAGAGTTAATCCGTTGGGAGTTTTGGAGCCAAAGGTTACGACGGCGAAGAACGGCGATAAATATGAGCTCTTGGTTGAATTGCCAGGCATCAAAGAACTTAAAGACGCGGTTCAGTACATTGGAGAGACCCCGACTTTGGATTTCCGCGAGTTTGTAACGGGTGCAGACGGAAAGATTTCGCCGATTCCAGTTGCGACTAAATTGACTGGCCGCTACATTACGAACGCGAGCTTGGCTTTCGACCAGAATTCCGCGGTTCCTAAAGTTGATTTTGAATTGAACGATGAGGGCGCGAAGCTATTTGAGCAGATTACTGAACGCAATGCTGGCAAGCCTCTCTGTATCTTTGTGGACGGCAAGCCGATCTTCGCGGACCCCAAAACCGGAGTGGATACCGGCGGCAGCTGTCCGATCGTAAGCGGCAAGATCTCCGGCGGACGCGCCCAGATCTCCGGCAACTCAATTACCCTCGACACGGCGAAGCAGTTGATCGGCCGGTTTAAAGACGGCGCTTTAGCCGCGCCTTTGACTTTGATTAACCAGCGCACGGTGAGCGCGACAATCGCCGCCGATTCTTTGAACCAGATCGTCTTTGCCGGGCTTATCGGAACCGCGGCGGTGATGGTATTTATGATTCTCTACTACGGAGTTTTCGGAATTTTTGCCGACATTGCGCTTATAATCTACACGCTTCTGGCGCTCGGCATATTTAAGCTCTTCGGCATTACGATGACTTTGGCGGGTATCGCCGGCTTTGTTCTCTCGATCGGTATGGCGGTCGACGCAAATATTCTTATCTTTGAACGGACCCGTGAAGAGCTGAAAAAAGGCTTGAGCAAGGCTTCCGCGATTGAAGAAGGTTTCAAGCGCGCCTGGCTCTCTATCCGCGACTCTAACATGTCGACAATGCTGACCGCGCTAATTCTTTTTTACTTTACATCCAGCTTTATCAAAGGATTCGCACTGACACTCCTGATCGGAGTCCTGATCAGCATGTTCTCGGCCATATTCGTAACCAGAATTTTACTCAGATTGTTTATGCGGAAATAAAAACATGATTAACGTTATAAAAAACAAAAATATATTTCTAGGCATCTCCGCATTGCTCGTTATCGCTTCAATCTTTGCTGTTTTTAACTTCGGTTTCAAATTGGGCATTGATTTTACCGGCGGATCTCTTTGGCAATTAAAGATCGATAATACAACCGCGGCTGACGTTAAAACTTTCTTCGAGACCGATCTTAAAACCGAAGTCTCGACTATTTCCTACGATGCGCCGAGCGGAATTTACTCTATTACTTTCGCCCAGATTACAGACGCCGTCCGCCAAAGCGATCTTGCGGCTTTGAAGGCAAAATTTGGCACTGATAAGGTTATCGACGAAGACTTCTCGGCGATCAGCCCTTCGGTTTCTGACGAAATCAAAACCAAAGCGATTGAGGCGATTGCATTCGTAATTCTCGGCATTTCTCTCTATATCGCATTTGTTTTCCGCAAGGTTTCGCGGCCGATCGCATCTTGGAAATACGGCATTATCACGCTTTTGACTCTTCTTCACGACGTCGTGATACCGGCCGGTGTTTTCGCAGTGCTGAGCAAATACATGGGCATCGCGGTTGATACTAATTTTATCGTGGCGCTTTTGGTTGTGATGGGCTTCTCGGTTCACGATACGATCGTAGTTTTTGACCGAATCCGCGAAAACTTGCTCAGGTCTAAATCCAAACACTTTGGAGAAATTGTAAACACGAGCATCAACGAAACCATGAGGCGATCGATCAACACTTCATTAACGCTGGTTTTGGTTTTGATCTCACTCTTTTTCTTCGGCCCAGTTAGTTTGAAATATTTCGTGCTGACCATGCTCATCGGTACTTTGGTTGGAACTTATTCGTCTATCTTTGTGGCGAGCCCGCTTTTGGTAGTTTGGGAAAAATTTTCGAAGAAGAAATAACGCGCAGACATCGATGGAATTGAAGTAATTCGCTCGTTTATTTTTATATGGTAAAATTCTACTGTGAAGTTTAAATACAAGGCGCGAAATAAAGATGGCGAGTTGCAGGCGGGCTTTATCGAGGCCGATGACAAAAGCCGCGCCGTGAGCGTTTTAACCGGCCACGAACTTTTTATACTTTCGCTCGAACCCGCAGGCGCCAAGCATTGGTACGATTTTTACCTGGGCTTTATCAATCGGGTCAAGATGAAGGACTTGATGATTTTTACCCGCCAGTTTGCGACCGTTCTGGCCGCTAAATTGCCCTTAAGCGATGCCCTTGAGACCCTCCGCAAGCAGACCCGCAATGCCTTGCTTAAAGATACCATCGTGGAAATCGAGCAAGATATCGACGCGGGTCTTTCCCTTTCCCAGTCGCTCGAAAAGTACGGCAACATATTTTCCGTTTTCTACATCAACATGATTCGTTCGGCGGAGCTGACCGGCCGCGTTGAAGAGGCGGTCAACTTTTTGGCCGAATATTTGGAAAAAGAAGAAGCGCTGATATCCAAAGTCCGGAACGCCTTGATCTATCCTGCGATCATGGTGGTTATTTTTATCGTCGTCGGAGTTTTTATGGCGACTTCAATTTTGCCCAAGATCGAGCCGATCTTTACCGAATCTCAGGTGGCCCTGCCGCTTTTTACGCGGATCTTGATCGACGGATCAAAGTTCATCGCGGTCTGGTGGTGGGCGGTCCTTTTGGGCTTGACGGCGGCTATAGCTTTAATCATCGACTACTTCCGCACGCCCGAGGGCCGGAACACGCTCGATGAGATTTTGCTTCGTCTGCCAGTTTTTGGAGGTCTTTTAAGAAGCGTCTATGTCGCGCGCTTAGGCGAATCGGTCAGTATTTTAATTAAAGGCGGCATTGCCATTCCTCAAGCGATCGAAGTTACGGGCTACACCATGGGCAGTGCAACTTACCGGGACCTTCTCCACGAAGCGGCCGAGGGCATTCGAAGAGGCGAATTACTTTCAGCCGCTCTGGCCAAGAATCAGGATTATTTTCCGCCGCTCCTGGTGCAGATGACGGCGATTGGGGAATCGACCGGCCGGTTGGAAGACATGCTGGAGCGCGCGGCGACTTTCTACACCCGGGAGGTCAACGACTTGGTCGGCAACTTGGTGGAATTAATTCAGCCGGCCCTGATGGTCGTAATCGGCCTTTCGGTCGGGGTGCTTTTCGCATCGATACTGATACCCATCTTCCAACTCGCCCAGAAGATTTAGTTTGTGGATTGTATTGGTTTTGGATTATGATATAATAATCGTATTATAAAATTATAAACAAATGAGAAACAACATTCTTAAAAAAGGTTTTACGTTGATCGAAATGCTCGTCGTTATCGCGATCATTTCCATCTTAGCCGGAGTTGTGCTGACCGGTGTCGGAGGCTTCCAAGCCGGCGCCAGGGACTCTAAGAGAATTGCCGACTTGCAGGTTGTTCAGAACTATCTGGAAACCTATAACAATGTTTACGGCCACTATCCCGGCACTTGTACGGGTACCACCGGTAACCCGGGCGTCTGGAAGAAAGTTAACGCTCCGGCTTCCTGCAGCGACACTAGCTTAACCGATATTCTATACAAGACCGGATCCACTGTGCCCGACGACCCCTTAGCTTCGAGCAGCAACACCAATCACTATGTGTACGCGGTCAATTCAACATATACCGCGTATGTGCTTGGAACAGTGTTGGAAAAAGACAACAACCAACTTAAGGCAGCCCAAAATATAATAACCGGAATACCGTCCGGCTATACTAAAACAACTGACGGAGCATCGGATTGCAAGTATGTTGCCGGGTCTGATCTTGCTTACTGTATTTCTTCGTAAGAACCGAGGTGAATGAATGGTCTGGATTACTTTATTTTGTTCGTCTTTGGAACGGCTGTCGGCAGTTTCTTAAACGTAGTTATTCTGAGGTTCGACCCTGAGGCCGACCCGAATCAAAAACTTTTTACTCATATAACCGGCCGGTCGCATTGCATGGCCTGCGGAAAAATACTTAACTGGTACGAGCTTATTCCCGTACTCAGTTTTATGGTCCAGTTCGGCCGCTGCCGGGGCTGCCGGTCGCGCCTCAAGATTCAATATCCTGTTGTCGAGATGCTGGCCGGACTCGTTTTTGTGGCCGTGCCCTACGTATTGATACCGCTCAAAGCGCCAATTCCATACTTAGAGATCGGCCTTTGGCTTATCGCTATGCTGACCTTGCTTTTGATTTCGGTGATCGACCTGCGGCTCTACATTATTCCTGATGGGCTCAATATTACGCTAGGAATTCTCGCGGTTGTAAACTTTGCTCAACTTTATTTGGCCAAGAACTTCGGCGAGATGAACGGCCTTTATCATTCTTTGTTGGGCGGCACATCTACCATGGTCGCCGGAACTTTTTTGGGCGCCAGTGCCAGCTTCCTCTTCTTTATGAGCGGCAATATCTGGCTCAATTTTATTCTGGGCGGAGTTTTTGGCGGGCTATTTTTCGGAGCTATCTACTTTTTATCCCAAGGCCGGGCGATGGGTTTCGGCGACGTCAAAATGGCTTTGGCGGCTGGTTTTCTGCTGGGCCTGCCCGACATGATTCTCGCGACCATGCTCGCCTTTATTACCGGCGCGGCTTACGGATTAGTCTTGATGATGCTGAAAATTAAAGGCATTAAATCGCACGTGCCGTTCGGACCATTCATCGCTTTGGGCATTACATTAGTCGTCTTTTTCGGCTATGATATTATATATGCCTATTTCAAGTTTTTCAGCTTCCTCGGGTAAAAATCGGTCTGGCTTTACGCTCCTTGAAATGCTCATCGCCGTCAGCATTCTCTTAATATTATCCGGCATCATGATCAGCTACGGCCGCAACGCTGTTAAGAGTCTGGCCTTGGCCAATCAGCAAGCGTCTATTCTGAACATTATGTTCCACGCCAAATCTTTAAGCCAGACTTTTGGCACGAGCGATGTGCCATTCGGGGAACAGGTGTGTTCCTACGGCGTCCAGATCGATAAAAACTCCATCACGGTGAACGGCACTACTTATAGCGGCCAGGTTTTTGCTTTCCGGGACCTGGTTCCGACCTTGTCTGATTGTGATACCGTGGCCAACAACCAGTATGCCCCTTCGGATAATGCGGGTGAGCGGCTCCCCGGCGCAACGAATAATTTTTACCTCGATAACGCGTTTAATTTTACGGCCGCAACCGATTTTAAATATGTAGCCTTTATTCCGCCTGACCCCAAAACAATTATCAATAATTCTCCGACCGATCCTTTGGACCCATCCGCCGGCACCAAGATTGCTTCGATCGTAGTCCAAAGCACAATCGACTCGAATATAAAATTCACAATTCAGATCAATAACTATGGAGAAATTTCTGTTAAATAGGTCGGGGCAGGTGATGGTTGAAGCGGTGGTGGCCTTGACCGTGTTGGCTTTCGGCATTTCCGGAATTTTTGTGCTTTTTTCCAACTCGCTCGGCCTGAACCGCCTTTCGACCGACGAATATATCGCTTCGGGCCTGGCTTCCGAAGGCATCGAAGTCGTCAAGAATATTTTAGATTCTAACTATATGCTCAATAAAAGTGGAACCGCCACAGCTTGGAATAACGGACTCGCCAACTGCACTCTCGGCTGTAGCGTCCAATATGACAGCACGGCGGTCGGGTCGCTGGAAGCCACGCCGTTAAGCTTCCACAGCAGTACCGGAACATATGATTATGGTGCCTCCGGCACTTCAACTAAATTTACCCGCACGATCACGATTAGCGGCGTTGTGAATAATGAAATCACTATTATTTCGCGCATCGATTGGACTGGTTTGAAGGGGCTCTCTTACAATTTAGTTTTAGAGGATCACGTATTTAATTGGAGACCCTAGCTAAACTGATAACAAATAACTAATGACTCATAACAAATACAAAAAATTAAACTCTCTTGCGTGTTATCGGTTATTAGTTATGAGTTATAAGTCGCGTGAAGCATTCACGCTGATGGAACTTTTGGTTGCTACATCGCTTTTTATTATCATCGCTACCATTACGACCGGCGCCTTTGTGCAATCTTTGAGGACCGAGAGGACCATTGTGGTTTTTACCACAGCTCTTAACAACGTAACTCAGTCGATCGAACAGATGTCCCGAGAAATCCGCACCGGCAGCGATTTTAGCAATTCCGATGCGGATAACCTTAACTTCATAAATTATAAAGGCCACCCCGTGAGCTACCGCCTTTTGTCAGCCGCTAAAGTTATCGGCCGGTGCGAAGGGTCTCTTTGTATCAACGCCCTGGACAGCCAATACCAGCCCATCACTTCGGACAAGATTAAGATCGATACTATGAAGTTCTATTATCTGGGGACGGGCGAAACGGGGAGTATCACTAACCCAGCCGATAACTTGCCGCCGCGGATCACTATCACAATCGCTGTCGAAGGCATTCAGGGAGCGGTCATCAATTTGCAAACATCGGTTAGTCCATATGCCATCGGAAGCTAGGGGAACTAATAACAAATAACTAATGACTCATAACAAATACAAAAAATTTCGCGAGGGCCAAGCCATGCTCCTCATGGTCATCATATTGTCGGCGGCAATTCTGGGTACAACCTCAATCGTCGCCCTCATGACGCTTTATGAAGTTCGCCATACAACCGGCATCTTAAACTCGGCGCGGGCTTTGGCCGCGGCCGATAGCGGCATCCAGTGTGCGCTCATGAAGAATACAAAAGATGCTCAACCTTCAACCCGGAATTGCGGTGAAAAAATCAACCTGCTTTGCCCCCTAATAATAGGCAATAGCCCAGTTGTTTTAAGCAACGGGGCCTCTTTCACTGTAACAGATATAGTTGATATAACTTGCAAAATTACAGGAGTGGTTTCAACCGGAGTTTCTCACGATGTCGCGAGATCATTCGCCACCACGTTCTAGTCTCTCACGCCAGAACCCCAAACCTGCCTCACTCCAGAAACCCCCTGTACCCTCGGAACCAGGAT
>CAZXPC010000006.1:0-48107 GCA_964643135.1 uncultured Candidatus Saccharibacteria bacterium
AAGAAAATCTAGCAAGATTTATCTGTGGTGACGAAGGGGAAATTGGGTTTCGGAGCGGCGGGAAGGAAGGAGGGGAGGAAGTTTCCTTAACCCCCCATAGTCTTGTAGAATAAAGTCTAGTTATGCAAAAAGAAATATCCAAAAAAGAAGCCAAGGAGCGAATTGAAAAGCTGAAACCCGAGATTAATAGATATCGGTATTCCTATGCCGTGCAGGATAAATCGCTCATTTCTGATGAGGCGCTTGATTCGCTAAAGAAAGAGTTATTTGATTTGGAAACCAAATATCCCGATTTGATCACGCCGGATTCGCCGACCCAGCGTGTGGCGGGGAGACCGCTCGAAGGTTTCAAGAAAGTTAAGCATGAAAGCCCGATGATCTCGTTTAACGACGCCTTTAGTGAAGAAGATATGGAAGATTGGCTGACTCGCGTCGAAAACTACCTGGGCAAGCTGCTTCACGATGCTTCATTTTATTGCGAGCTAAAGATCGATGGCCTGGCGATTGAGTTGGTCTACGAGAACGGCATCTTTGCCGAAGGCTCAACCCGCGGCGATGGTCTGGTCGGCGAAGACGTGACGCAAAACTTAAAAACCGTTGAAGCCATTCCTTTATCTCTAACAGCTAACAGTTATAAGCTGCCGGCTAGGTTGGTTGTTCGCGGCGAAGTATTCCTCACAACCAAAGAATTTTTGCGCATCAATAAAGAGCAGGTAGCTAAAGGCGAAAAAGCTTATGCCAATCCGCGCAATGTCGCGGCCGGGACCATCCGCCAGCTCGACCCGAAAATTGTCGCCTCCAGGAAATTAGACTCTTTTGCCTATGAAATTATTGATGGTAATTTTAAAACCCACGAAGAAAAACATGACTATCTTCACAAACTTGGTTTTAAAACCAATACTCACAACAAACACGTCAATTCTTTAAAAGAAGTTTTCAAATTCCGCGACTACTGGGAAAAGGAGCGTGAAAAACTGCCCTATGAAATCGACGGCGTGGTTGTGATGATAAACGACGAAAAGACTCTGGAAGACGCGGGTGTGATCGGCAAAGCGCCGCGGGCCGCCATCGCTTATAAATTTTCTCCGCGCGAAGCGACCGCGCAAGTCTTGGACATCAAAGTCCAAGTCGGCCGCACGGGCGCCCTAACACCGGTTGCTGAATTGACGCCAACTCAGGTCGGGGGAGTTACTATTCAACATTCGACTCTTCACAACTATGACGAAATTCAGCGTCTTGGGCTAAAAATCGGCGACACGGTTATTGTGACTCGCTCGGGCGACGTCATCCCTAAAATTACCGGCGTCTTAAAAGACCTCCGCACCGGCAAGGAAAAAGAATTTAAGATGCCTATCAAATGTCCGGTCGACGGTTCGCCGGTTGTAGTGGACGGCGCGATCTACCGCTGCTCAAACCCCAATTGCGGCGCCCGTCTTCGTGAAAATTTGTATCATTTTGTCTCACGCAATGCCTATAATATTGACGGCCTGGGCCCCAAGATCATCGACCGTTTCTTAGATGAAGGCTTGATCACTGACGCCGCCGATCTATTTATTTTAACGCAAGATGATATTAAAACTTTAGAAAGATTTGGCGAAAAATCCGCCGAGAATTTAGTTTCCGAAATTCAGGCGCACAGAAAAATATCACTCGAGCGGTTTATCTATAGCCTTGGCATATTGCATATCGGCGACGAAACCGCCCGGCTTCTATCGCGCCGGCTCGATGGTTCTGGGAAGCTAACAATATCAAAATTTACTAAAGAAATGACGGCGATGAGTTTGGAAGATCTGCAATCAATACGCGACATCGGTCCCAAAGTGGCGCAGAGCGTTTATGATTGGTTCAAAGAAAGGAGCAATATCAAATTCCTAGAGAGACTTGAAGAAAACGGCGTAGAAATTATTATCGAGAAAAAAGTATTTACTAACTCAAAAATCACAGGCAAAAAGTTTGTAATAACGGGCAGTCTCGAATCAATGAGCCGTGATCAGGCCAAAGACAAGATCCGCGACCTGGGCGGGGAAGTCTCAGACTCGGTAACCTCAAAAACTGATTATTTAGTGGCTGGTGCGGAGGCCGGCTCAAAACTCGAAAAAGCGCAGAAATTGGGGATTAAGGTGCTAGACGAAAAAGCTTTTAAAGAGCTGTTGTCATAAGTAGATGCCCTGTGATAGGCTATCGAAGCCACATTGAAGTGGCAAGGAAGTCGTCATATGGCACCAGAAGTGTCGCAAGGCGAAGATGTATGCAAAGTTGAACGCGCAGCGAAGGTCCTCAAGGTCATGGGGCAACTGGTCGAAATTGATCGCCAGCTCCACGAGAGGAAGTCCCCGGGCTACATCGATGCCCTGAGTCGGTACCTCCAGATGGGAATCGAGGGTCAGCTTGATCCAAAACCCGAGCCGATCATCCGGACGGTCTACGATCTCGACCGATTCGAGTTTCTCGCTCTTCCTAGCAGGAGCGGGTCGCCGATCACGCTTGCCGATGTGCTTGCTTGCGGCAACCAGTTCGGGGCCAACGCTACCTCAGAAGATCTGGAGCAAGCGCGGAAGATCTGCAACGAGGTTCCTGAGCACCCGAAGGTGCAAGCCTTCAAAAAGAGGCTCAGCGGACACGCTGCGGTGTGTACCACGAATACAAGGGACTACTCGGGGAAAGGCTACGTCCTGTTCCTCAGCCAGGTGGACGGCAAGTTCCTCTTCGGCTGGGACTGGCTCGATGTGGTTTGCCGCTCCAACATCTGCGTGGTTCGTCGCGCAGAATAGTGCCTACTTCGTTCGGGACCTCAGGTAATTTGTCTTCACGGCATTTACTCTTTGGTCCCTCCTTTTGTTTTTAAAAACAATGGTTATTGGTTATAATAATCTTTATGGTAGATATTGAACATTTGGCGAAATTGGCGCGAATTGAACTGACGCCAGAGGAGAAAGCTAAGTTTCCGCAGGAGCTGGAAAAGATATTGAACCACTTTAAAGAGTTGGAGAAACTTGATACCTCTAAAGTGAAGCCAATGACCGGCGGCACCTTGCTTACAGACATTTACCGCGAGGATTTTTCGCGCGGGCAGATCGACAACGAACTCTTGGCTGAAGCTTTCCCCGAAAAGAAAGAAGCGTGGTTAAAGGTGCCAGGAGTTTTTGAGGAAGAATAAAAATGGACATTAAAGATTTAACAATTAGAAAGTTTTCCGCCGGTCTTAAGGACAAGAAATTTTCTGCCCGCGAGGTAATGGAAGAAACTTTTAGAAACATCGAGGCTAAGGATAAAGATATCCACGCTTATTTAAGCTTGCGTAAAAACGAGGCCTTGGAAGAGGCTTCGAAAATAGATGCTCAAGTCAAAGATGGGCACGGGTTGAGTCCTTTGGCCGGCATCCCGATGGCTATCAAAGACAATCTTTTAATTAAAGGCGGTCCGGCGACAGCTTCATCCAAAATTCTGAAGAATTATGTTTCCGCCTACGACGCGACGGTTATTCAGAAACTTAAAGACGCCAAAGCTATTTTTACCGGTAAAACCAACTTAGATGAATTCGCGATGGGCAGTTCAACTGAAAACTCGGCTTATGGCCCAACACACAATCCGCATGATTTAACCCGTGTGCCCGGCGGCTCGTCCGGCGGCTCGGCGGCAGCCGTGGCGGCCGACATGGCCTTGGGTGCCTTGGGCACTGACACCGGCGGCTCGATTCGCCAGCCGGCTGCGATGTGCGGCGTCGTGGGCCTGAAGCCTACTTACGGCGCGGTTTCACGCTATGGCGCGATTGCAATGGCTTCGTCGCTAGACCAGATCGGCCCATTCGCCAAGACAGTTGAAGACGCAGCGCTGATTTTTGACGCCATTCGCGGGCTTGATCCGAAAGATGCTACGAGCGTCGATGCCTACTTGCCGACGAGCCATGAAATCTTGAACCCTGACTTCCAAAAAATTAAAAAATTAACCGTTGGCATCCCCGAAGAATATTTTGGTGAAGGCTTGGATAGAGAAGTGGCGGCCGAAATGGAGAACGTAATGACGGAATTAAAAGGTAAGGGCATAAATTTCAAAAAGATTAGTTTGCCTCACACTAAGTACGCCCTGTCGGTTTACTACATAATTATGCCCGCTGAAGTTTCGACTAACCTGGCGCGTTTTGACGGCATTCGTTACGGCACCCGTGAAAAGGCCGGCACGCTTTTAGATTTATATTACAGCAACAAAGGCTTGGGCTATGGCCCGGAAACCAAACGCCGAATTATTTTAGGAACTTTTGTCCTCTCATCAGGCTATTACGACGCTTACTACGCCAAAGCGCAAAAAGTCCGCTCGCTCATTAAGCAAGATTTTGACGAAGCTTATAAGAGCGTCGACCTGATCTTTACGCCCGTCACGCCCACGCCCGCTTTTAAGATCGGCGAGAAGGCCAGCGACCCGCTCCAAATGTATTTGTCAGATGTCTTTACCATTCCGGCGCCGATGGCGGGCATCCCGGCAATCTCAATTCCAGTGAAGGGCCGGGAAGGCAAATTGCCGGTCGGCTTTCAGCTGATGGCGCCGCATTGGCGCGAAGCTGACCTCTTCGGCCTTGGCCGCCTCTACGAAGGAATCTAATTAATTTTTCCTTCATATTTTCTTCATTTTTCTTGTTGGCCGGCTTGGTATACTTAGACCAACAATGACAATACGCCAAAAACTTTTCTGGGGGTTCGGCTCGGGAATTTTTATTATCGCTTTGATCGGTTTCGGCGGCCTCGCGGTCCGTTCTATCATTACTGCTGATCTGGACACTATTGTCGATTACGAGGCGCCATCAATTAGCGACCTCCTGGAATTTAAGATTCATGCCGTAGAAGTAAAGGAAGAAGCCCTGAGTCTAACCATCTTCACGGTTTATGGCATCGGCGGCCAAGCGGCCATAGAGGCCGAAAGGGCTGAGTTGGCGCAGACCGACAGTGATTTTAACCAGTTCCTGATCAACTATCAGAGTCATATTACTCCGGGCGATGCCTTTGAAACCAGTAATCTCGAGGTCATCAAAAGCCAATGGTTTGATTTTCAGGCTTCGGTTTCAAAACTTTTAGCCGGAGAAAGCCAAGATAATTCTAAGGATGAAATACTCCAAGCTAATAATGAGATCGATGACAGTTCAGCGGGCCTAATCGCCACTATCGATCAAGCCCTAGCCCAACAGCGCTCTGATCTTGATGCGGCGAGTCGAAGCGCCGACAGCATTGCCGCGGTTGCCTTTGCGGCGACTGTTGCCGTTGTAATACTGGCCATTTTATTGGGCATCTTAGTCGGTTATGCTATTTCTAGGGACATCTTGTCCAAGCTGTCGAAGTTTAAAGAAAGCGCTAAAAAAATCGAAGGCGGCAATTTAAACGAGCTAGTTCCCATCAAATCAAATGACGAGCTGGGCGACTTAGCCAAATCATTCAACGCGATGACGATGGCGCTTAAATATTCCTATCAGACCCTGGAACAGGAAGTCCAAGACCGGACCAAGGAGCTGGAAGATTTGAGCAAGAGAAACGAAATCCTGCTACAAAGCATCGGCGACGGCGTCGTCTCGATCGATAAAGATTGGAAGATCACCACGTTTAATCATGTCGCCGAAGAGCTGACCGGATGGAAAAAGGATGAAGTGATGGGCAAGCCGTTTAGGGAGCATGTTCGCTTCATCAAAGCGCGCGACCGGTCCGAAAACATAGTTTTTATCGAGGAAACTTTGCTTTATGGAAAGGTTAAGTTCATGGCCAATCATACACTCCTGATTAGGAAAAATGGTGAAGAACTAACCGTGGGAGACAGCGCGGCGCCCATCTTTGATGAAGATAAAAAGATAACTGGGGTTATTATAGTTTTCCGGGACTTGTCCAAGGAGGCCAGCTCCCAATCCCTGAAGACCGATTTTCAATACGCCTCGCACCAGATGAGGACGCCCGTGACCAAGATTATCTGGGATCTTGAAGCGATTGCAGATGCAGGATCGGCCGAGAAGCGGGAAGAGTTTATTAATAATGCTCTTGATTCAGCGAGGAGCATCTCCAAAATGTCCGATCAGCTTCTGGCTGTGGCGGAGATAGATCAGAATATCGTGATTCCCAATTTCGAGATCACTAATTTATCAGAGGTAATCATGAGCGTTTTGACGAAGATGGATTTTGCGGTTAAGCGGAAAAAGATCAAGATGTCATACAACGCAGTTGCGCCGATCAGCTTGGAAGCCGACAAGAAATTATTGGAGCGAGCACTTCTGGAGGTGATTGATAACGCCATCAAATACAATAAAGATGAAGGGTCGGTCACGGTCGACGCCAAACAGCAGAAAGACGGTATCCTGATCGAAGTTCGCGACACCGGAATTGGGATTACGGACGAGCAGCAGCCGCTCGTGTTTACCAAATTTTTCAGAGGCACTAACTATGATACCAGCAAAATATCGGGCGCGGGCTTAGGATTGTTTATCGCCAAGGCATATGTAGAATTCATGAAAGGGAAAATCTGGTTCAAGTCTGAGCCCGACAAAGGAACATCGTTCTTCGTCCTCGTGCCGAAAGCCAGAACCTAGTTCAAGGGGATTTCGCCTTGTGTTATAATGTGTATTAGGTAAAAGGTCGTAAGCAGGGAACGCTTATTATAATTTGGTTTGATTGTTATTATAAATAAAAAATAAATAAATGAATAAAACACAAAAATATTGGTTAATAGGCATCGTTGCAGTTCTGGTTCTGGGAGGCATTTGGTATATGTCGTCTAACTCTTCCGCTCCGAATCCTTATCAATCGTCGAACGCAGGGACAGGCAGGGTGGTTTTCGCCGTTAAAGATGCCGCGACTTCTGTTATGACCGCCACGTCGATCATGATGACGGTAGATAAAGTTGAAGCTCACAGCGCTGCAAACGGCTGGGTAACTGTTACCACCCAACCTCGCCAGTATGATCTTTTGAAGTTAAAAGCTTCGGGAGCCGCTCAGTTACTAGCTGACGCCAATTTGGCGGCTGGCACCTATGATCAGATTCGTTTGAACATCAGCCGCGTCGATGTGACAGCCGGAGGGAAAACCACTCAGGCCAAGCTTCCGTCTAACACCTTGAAGATTGTCGGCAATGTAGTGGTTACGGCTGGAGGCACGTCAACCGTGACGCTGGACTTTATCGCGGACAAATCATTGCACATGACGGGCGACGGCAAGTTTATTTTGGCGCCGGTTGTGAAGCTTCAGAGCGAAAGCGATGTTACGGCTGATATTGATGCGGACGGCAAAGTTACTATCGGTGTCGGCGGCCACGTTGATTCCGATGAAACCGTCGGCATGGACGAAAAAGGGGATACCGAAGCGGATTTCGAATTGAAAGGGGATCTTAATATCGGCGACGATGGCCTGATCAAGATCGGCAGCGGAGAAAGTAGCAGTACTAGCCATGAGGTGACCGTTGCCTTAAACGCAGAAAATAACTCAGGCATCTCCGGCAAAGCTACGCTCGATGAAGAAGATGGAAAGGTGAAGGTTACGCTGAGCTTGAACAGCAGCGTTCTCGGAGTTTTGAACCCGTCAGAACCGGCTCACATCCATGCCGGCGTCTGTCCGGGAGTGGGAGCAGTCGTCTACCCTCTAAACCCAGTGGTCAATGGGAAGTCAGAGACTACGATCAACACCACCTTAGCGGGATTAAAGGCCCAGCTTCCTTTGGCGATCAACGTGCACAAGTCGGCTAGCGCCATAGGCACTTACGTCGCTTGCGGGGCAATCAACCTGTAAGGGGCGAGCAGCTTGTTTGGGTAGAAGCACAAAATTCTCGAGGTCAAGCCTCGGGGATTTTTGTTAATCTTTTGTTAATCTTGCGCAATTAGATTAAAATTATATGATATGGCTTTCCAATTTGAGCAAGATCTTTCTTATGGGATGTCCGGCTCCGACGTTCTGAGGCTCCAGCAAGAATTACAGCTGCAGAGTTGTTTTGGCGCCGAGCCGACCGGTTATTTCGGCTCGATTACTCGTGAAGCGGTAATTTGCTTTCAAACTAAAAATAATTTTTCTCCGATACCTCCAACCGGTTATGTCGGGCCATATACGCGCCAGGCTTTAAACCAAATTATCGCTGCCAGGGAGGCCAGTTCTTCTCCTACGCCCGCTCCAAATCCCGCGCCTGCACCAGCGCCCGCACCTGAGGCCGTACTTCCGGCTCCCGCCCCCGCCCCAACTCCCGCCCCAGCGCCTCCTCAGCCGGTCGCTCCTTCAGAGCCGACCAGTGTTGTCGCCGCGCCGGTTAGCCCGCCCCTCGCTCCAACTCCAGCGCCGCTAAACTCGACGGCTATTATTCTTCTCTCATTGTTGCTAGCGGCTGCCGCCTTGACCGTATATTTCCTCATTAAAAAACCTCGTTTCTTTTTTGCCCGAAGAGTGAAAGGAGATGTTAAGGAAACAGAAAGTTTGCCGGTTGCGCTAAAACAAGAAGCATTTAAAGAAACCGAGGCCTTCAAGAGCGCCTACGTTACGCCGGAGGTGGTCTACAATAGCTCGGCCGCGACGGCGAAACCTGCCAAGAAATCACGAGTTTTCCCGATTATTTTTAGTCGGCCCGAGAAAGCCGCGCCCGTGCCTGATACGGTAACAAGGCCGCCAATTCAGCTCGCGACATGGAAAACCGTCCTGCTTGATTCCAAGATTGATCCCGAGTCGATAAACATTATTCCGAAAGAAAATAGTTTCGGGTTGGGAGAATTTTATAACCTGATTGGCAAAGAAGCCTCGGACGTTCATGTTTCCGGCGCCGAAGCGAAACTGGTTGCGCCGACTGTGGCTGATTTGGGTTTTGAGGGCAGTGCCAGCTATCAGGATATCCGCGCGAGAGCCAAAGAGCTGGGGCTCAGCGATTGCCCGGCCGGGGCTGTTTTGCAACTAAGGTCAGAATATAGCGATCAGCCGAATGGTGAGATGCTTCTGATCGGCATGGAACCGGTTCGTAATTCCACCGGCGGGTTTTATATTTTTAGCCTGGAAAGCCAGAACGATCGGAGGATTTTGACTACCGTTGACGGCAACCCGCAGAAAATTTACCCGCCCGGCCAGCGCGTGGTCTTCGTTCAGTCGCAAACCAAATAGCGTACAGCCGAATTAGCCAGACTTATGATATAATATGTCTAATGTTTAGAAGATCTTGGGATTTTTTGTATAAGACCAAAATACACATAAGCTTTGTTGTTCTGGCTATGGTTACTTTCTGGGCCGGTTTCATATCCGGGATGGGCAATTACATTAAGGCAGCCGACTCATTTCAGCCGTCGATCGAACAGGCGGTAACGCTCGAGGGCGAATTTACCAACGCTCACACAGATAATTTTGTAAGCCACGTCAGGGCAGATGTATTCTACATCAAGGATACCGCCGGCCAGCTTACCCGGTTATTCTTTGTTGACCCCGCGCATGTACCGGCAACGGGAGACATCATTATGGTTACTGGGTTGAGGAATCAGGCGGGTCTCAGCGTCAGTTCTTATCAAATTTTAAGCCACCGGAGTTTGCAGTCTGAAGGCTCGTCTTTCTTTTTGAAGAGGGCACTGGCGGCCGGAACAGCCAAGAAGGTTGCTGTCATACTATTTAATTTTACCAATGACACCAGCCAGCCCGACACCGCTGCCAATTTCAGATCAGCCATTTTTACCAACAGCGATTCTGCCAATGCTTATTATCAGGAAGTCTCCCGGTCCAAGATCAGCCTTGCCGGTTTTAGCCGGACCGACGGAGATTTCTATGGCTGGTATACCATTGCTTACAGCAGCGCCACCTGCGATTTTTTTAATGATGTTCTTAACAATTGGTCTCCGGCGGCCAGAGCCAAAGCCCAAGCCGACGGTTATGTTCAAAGCAATTACACGAACACCATCTACTTGTTTCCTCACACCTCCAGCTGCGGTTGGGGCGGGGCAGGAGAAGTCGGGGGCGATGAATCATGGGTAAATTATCAATACACCCTAACTAACACGGAAGATGTGGTGATGCACGAATTAGGCCACAACTTCAATGATTCTCATGCCGGGTCCTATAGTTGTTCCGATTCCTCTTCAGTTAGAGTTTCGATCAGCAGTAGTTGTACTCTCAGCGAATATGGTGATCCTTTTGATGTCATGGGGGACACCTATCATACTCCCTGGCCATACCACATAAATAATTTCCATCTCGGCCAGTCGGGCTGGCTTGATACCGCTAATACGCAGACTGCGACAACTAATGGCGACTATACTCTGCAATCGCCGGAGCAAACTTCTTCGGGAGTGCAGATGATAAAAATTCCACGCCCGGGGACGGGTGATTACTACTATTTAGAATACAGGAGGCCTTACGGCATTTTTGATAACTTCGGCGCCAGCGACCCGGCGGTTAACGGCATATCTATAAGGTTGGCCTGGGACTATGCGTCTAACAATGCTACCAGGCTGATCGATGCCACCCCTTCGACAGCTGGGTTTAACGACGCCGCGCTTGCATTAAACCAAGTCTTTTACGATCCTGACGCCAAAATAGCTGTTAGCAATATCAGCATGTCGAGCTCCAGCGTCACCGCTAGAATAGCCTTCAATGTGAGCGACACTGTTGCTCCGACCGGCACTATTTCGATCAACAATGGAGCCAGCTCAACAACCTCGGCCTCAGTGACTCTTAATCTGTCTTGTACCGACAGCGCAACCGGTTGTTCTCAAATGCAATTCTCCAACGACGATGCCGCCTATTCTAATTTCGAAGCATTCAGTGCCACCAAATCATGGACTTTGGCTTCTGGCACAGGAACAAAAACAGTTTATGTTAAATATAAAGACGGCGCCGGCAACGTCTCCTCAGCCTTCAGCGACACCATTACTATTGCCGATAATACTGCGCCGACTGGTGCCATCGCGATTAACTCCGGAGCAACTTCTTGCGGCGCTGATGAATCAAACTTAACGTGCGGATTCACCTGCAATGCCGGCGACTATTTATATGCCCGGGCCTGGGATAAGTTTATGGACGGCACGGGCTACCCCAGCATTAGGGCCTCATGCGGGGGGCAGACAGTCAATTGTCAAACTCAGAATCAATGTAGCGTCGGTCCTTCTCCGAGTCCGGTCACGGGCGGTTCGGGAACGTGCGAGTTATTAACTTCCAGGACAGCCGGCTTCTGTAATAGTCAGGAGACGTACACAAGCTCGTCATCGGTAACGCTCAATCTTTATTGTCTTGATTGGGGCAGCGGCTGTTCGCAGATGCAGTTCTCGAATGACGGCAGTACCTACTCAGCCCTAGAGATGTATGCTAGCAGTAAAGTTTGGACCTTGGCCTCGGGCGCCGGCACCAAGACAGTCTACGTTAAATATAAAGATGCTTCAGGTAATTTGTCCCCGGTTTTTACCGATACAATTATTTTAGACTCGACTGCTCCCACCGGCACCATCTCAATTAACAGCGGCGCCGCATCTACGACATCAACTTCAGTCACGCTAACTTTGTCTTGCTCTGATTCGGGCAGCAGTTGTTCGCAGATGCAGTTTTCGAATGACAACAGTACTTACTCAGCATTCGAAGCATACGCGACCTCCAAGTCATGGACGCTTACGTCTGGCGACGGCACCAAAACAGTCTATGTTAAGTACAAAGACGCGGTCGGCAACGTTTCGGCTGCATTTAACGATACAATTACGCTCAGCACTCCGGACACCGTGGCCCCCACCGGCACTGTCTCGATTAACAGCGGCGCCGCTTCAACCAACTCGACCTCAGCCACACTAACCTTAACTTGCTCTGATTCCGCCAGCGGCTGTTCACAGATGCAGTTCTCAAACGACAACTCAACATATTCAACCCTCGAAACATACGCGACTTCCAAGTCATGGACTCTCTCCGCCGGCGACGGTACCAAAACAGTTTACGTTAAGTACAAAGACGCGGCCGGCAATATTTCAGCCGCATTTAACGATACAATTACTCTAGACTCGACCGCGCCCGCTGCTCCCGGTACTCCCGATATGACGGCGGCTAGTGACTCTGGATCATCTTCAACTGACAATATCACGAGCATCACCACGCCGTCTTTTGCTATCTCCTGCGAAACCGGATCGACTGTCACTCTATACGACAGCGCGACTTCCGTTGGTTCCGGCACCTGCGCTTCCTCAGCGGTTACCATAACTTCATCCGCTCTCTCGGCAGGAACTCACGCCAGCATGAACGCTAAACAGACTGATTCGGCTGGGAACGTCAGTCCAGCTTCGCCCAACCTTTCCATAACAATCGACTCGAACGCCCCCGCCGGCACGATCTTAATTAACAGCGGTGCTGCTTCGACCAATTCGACGGCGGTTACTCTAGCCTTGTCTTGCTCTGACTCGGGCAGCAGTTGTTCGCAAATGCAATTCTCAAATGACAACTCAACATATTCTACTCTCGAGACATTCGCTACGACCAAGTCATGGACCCTTACGTCCGGCGACGGCACCAAAACAGTTTACGTTAAATATAAAGATACAGCTGGGAATGTTTCAACAGCCTTTAACGACGCTATTACACTTGACTCGACTGCGCCAACGGGCACCATCTCGATTAATAACGGCGCCTCGTCAACCAATAAGCGCCAGGTTACCTTGAATCTCTCCTGTTCCGATTCCGGCAGCGGATGTTCGCAGATGCAGTTCTCAAACGAGGACGGAACATATTCAGTCTTCGAAACCTACGCTACGACCAAGTCGTGGAATCTTTCTACCAGCCATGGCACCAAGACCGTGAATGTTAAGTATAAAGACGCAGCGGGAAATACATCCGCAGCTTTTACAGATACTATTACTTACTAATTGCTCGTAATATAGCAGTATCAAGTGCATATTTATATTCCGGATTTGTGTTAAAATAGTTCCATGATAAATAAGAAAGGGTTCATGGCTTTGCCTGTTCTTCTGGCCATTATTATTTCTCTTATAGTGGTATCTGTCGGAGGCTATTTTGTTCTTCAGAGGATCAAGAATCAGCCTTCACAACCATCCGAGCCAGTTGCCACGGCCCCGCAGAGCAGTCCGCCTGTGCCAGTAATAGGTCCTTTTCAATCCTTTCTGGCCGGTCACTGTAATTTTAATAGTCAGACTTACGAAAGAGTGGGTACGGTTGATATCAAATCTAAGGACTTTCCGGTTTCGATCGATAAATCGGTCACAGATCAATATAACGACCCTGCGAACGGCTGCTATCTGACCGGAAATTACAGTTCAGATACCCCTCAGAATTCGATTAAGAACTTAAGCTCGTTACTTTTTGTCAGCCTGTCTAAGCAATCAGATAGTTCTAGAATAGATATATATGACGACTCAGCGCTGTCTATGTCCAAAGAAACTGCTACCGAGTACGCTTTCCCCGGCCAGCTTGCCAGTCTTTCAGATTGGCCTCAAAACCAAGTTGTTGATATCGGAGACGACGTTATACTTGGAATATATGGAGAGTCTTCGCCTCAGATCGCTGTGACATGCGCAATTGGAAAGAGTTGCGCGAAGCATCCAAGTCTGATTAAAATTGGTGGTATTGCAGTGAAAAAAGTAGCCTTAACTGCCGGCGAGACAATAAATGTAGCCATTAGTTTCAGTTTCTTAGCTGGACCCAACCAGAGGCTTTCTGACTTTGATAAGGAACACCCCTATCCCATCGGTTACTACCAACCGGCAGACTACAACCTAGCCCTAACGAAAGAATTTCTGGGCGATTCGTCAGAGCTCCAAAGCCCGGAGAGAGAGAATGTAATGAGCGCGAAAAGAATATTAGATGCAATTCAAAGCAATCGGCCGGCTTTTAGCGTTTTGAACAACGGCCTGAGATATGATCTTGAGAAAATTCAGGCGGATCCGGCTTCTGAGGCAGAGGGGGATACCGATACCCGAATTGTTTCTTATGATAAGAATAATCTGCGAAAGATCGTTGTCCCAAGCCTAGGGGCAATTTATCGGGGCAATCTATGGATTAGATTTCACAAATCTATTTTTCCAAAAAATAGCAGCCGTCTATTTCTGTCAGCCTACAGGCCGGCTTCAGACAGTTATTATTTCAGCGATGTTCCAACGCATTATTACGATCTTACGAATGGCCAGCTGTACGAAACTAGGATATCTTCGTATTTTGATAGTGAGGATCCAACCTCGCCGAACCAACTGAAGATGTTGAACTTAGGTAGAAATCCTCAGGGTTACGGACGGTATCTATACTTGCTCGACGTTTTGAATGATAGCGTTACTAAAATCTTAGAATTGCCTCCAGGTGAAAACTTGATTTACCAAACCAATGCTGACATGGGAGGTCCATCGATTAAAATAGTTTGGCTGGATGATAATACTATTCAATACAGTGTTTATGACGAGTCCGTGCCCCTTGATAAGACTATAATAAATAATATTTATTATCCGCGCAAACTGATTGGAACTAGAACTCTTAAGTTATAAGCAAAAATCCCCGAGAAGGGGATTTTACTTTGCGCGGCCGACCGGATTTGAACCGGCGATCTTTCCCGTGCTACTTGTCTGCTATTTTCATAACAGTATGGACTATATCATCACCCGTTCTGGGTGTCTCGGTATCTAGTCTCTACGGCGCCCCCAACCCTGTGTTGGGGTTCCCTCGGTGTTCGCATGCTCCGATTAAGGAGTTTAGCCTTCACCGATATCCCAAGATTTTCACTCCAAGATTCCTCTTGAAGGCTGCACGATCTACAGGGGAACGTGTTGCCAGGCTACACCACGGCCGCATTTCTTCATACGAAGCGTACTTAATACTACCTATTAAAAAAATATTTTTCAAATATCTCTTTCTTTCGGATCAAATACAAATCGTCCTTGGTCATATTCGCATACATAAATTTGTATAACCTGAACGAATCATTTATTGATAGCCCTAAACGGTAACCAGCATGGTAATATAATGTGCCGCCTTTTAGTATCTTCATACTGGTTAATTTCTCCTTTAACTTTTTTAATATTGATTTACTTCCAGAAGTAAAAGTTGAGTTTATTATAGTGCTTGGCTTATTTTTA
Source organism: uncultured Candidatus Saccharibacteria bacterium (assembly GCA_964643135.1). Classification (GTDB taxonomy): domain Bacteria; phylum Patescibacteriota; class Minisyncoccia; order UBA6257; family Colwellbacteraceae; genus CAZXPC01. The sequence goes on from CAZXPC010000006.1 coordinate 15,023, forward strand.
TATTTGTTTTGATAGGTACATATATTCACACATCCATCGCCGTCAAAATAGCCCCGGACAAAATGATTGAAATATTTGCTAGGGATTCTAGGTAGCTCAATGGTTAAACTCTTCCCAGGTGTTATGCCGAGATCGAGTAGATCGTTAAATATAGTCTTATTTCCGATTCGCAGGCGATAGCTAGTTTTCTGATTTATTTTATTGGGTCTACGCCGAGAACTGATTTTGTGGTCTGATTCCATTATTCCTCTGATTTTCTCTAAGAGCTCTTTGTCTGTGATCTCAATGCTTATATAGTACCCGCCGAGCTTATTCCTGATCATATTTCCATCAGCGGCGAAGAAGCCTAAAACATAGGCCATGTTCGGCGACCATTTCTTGAAGAAATTATGATTTACTGACTTAAATATGGGCATATGTGGTGGCTCTTTATAATGCTGACCATTTAAATTATACTTCAGAGCATATGAAGAAAAGTTCAAGGAAAAGCGCTGCTTTCATCTTCGATAGCTATGAGATCGACCGGGCGTCCCGTGAGATCAGGCTTTATTACAAGCTAATCACCCGCGGCGAGGAGATCTCTTTTTGCGAGACCTATTCATTCCCAAAGAAACTGAAATGGGGCAATACCTCAAGCGTAGTTTTCCAGAATGCGGTCAAGTTGCTCCATATTTTAGCCGGTATCAGCTATTGGAAAACTTATTGTCCAAAAGATATTAAATTTGCAACTTATGACCCCACAAAAGATGAGGCGGCATTCTTTAAGAAAGTTTACGAGAACGGTTTGGGCGAATTTTTCTACCGCAACCAGATCGATTTTAGGCGGATCATAAAATTCCCAGCCGACTATAAAGCGCGCGTGGCCAAGCCGGCTAAGGTTATTAATAAAAACAGGTCACTCCTATTATTCGGCGGCGGCAAGGATTCGCTGGTTTCGGCTGAATTGCTCAAAGCCGCTAAAAAGGATTTTACATTTTTATACGTGGCGACGGGTGCGCATGCCAACATCATGAAAGATCTTTTGCCCGGCAATGCGATAGTTGTGAATCGGAAAATTGATTCAAAGCTATTCGAACTCAACAAGGAAAAGAGTGTTTTGAACGGCCACGTGCCGATTTCTGCCATTATCGCCGCCGTGGGGCAGATCGCGGCCATATTGTACGGTTATCGGTATGTGATCGCTTCCAGCGAGCGGAGTTCAAACTACGGCAACGTCAAATATCTGGGTAAGTCGATTAATCATCAATGGAGCAAATCGCTGGAGTTTGATAAATTGCTTGCCAATTACACTGCCAGATATATCACGCCGAGCATTAAATATTTCTCGCTCCTGCGGCCGATCTATGAGATAAAAATCTTAGATATATTTAGCAAATTCCCCAAATATTTTTATCGCTTTTCGAGCTGCAACCGCAACTTTAGAATTAATAACAATCGCTTAGCCGAAGGCGTTCTTTGGTGCGGCGAGTGTCCAAAATGTGCCTTTGTATTCTCTATGCTCTCGGCTTTCGTTTCAAAAGATGAACTAATCAAGATTTTTGGTAAGAACCTATATGATGACAAGAATCTAATTCCGCTTTTCGAAGAATTACTGGGAATCAGGAAATTCAAACCTTTTGAATGCGTCGGCACGCCCGAAGAAATGATCCTCGCCATATTTATCGCCTATAAGTCCGGCGAATACCGAGGTTCTCCCATCATGCAAATGTTTAGCAACAAAATTCTAACTAGGAATTACAATATCTTGAAGATTCAAAAAGAAGCGGCGAAAGTCTATAATGATCACCTTATTCCACGAGAATTTGCGAGCGCAATTAAGTTAATAAAGAAATGGTCTTAGAAGAGCTGGCAAAATATAAAAAAGTTTTGATATTGGGCTACGGCACGGAGGGCCAGTCGATTGAAAAATATCTTCGCGGCAAATTTCCTGCGCTTACGATCGGCATCGCCGACCAAAAAGACGGGCCCGATTATTTAGAAAAACAGAAAGATTACGAACTGGCGATCAAATCCCCGGGCGTCAACAAGAAGTTGATGACTATTCCGCATACGACGCCGACCAATATATTTTTTGCCAACGCCAAAGCGCCAATTATCGGCGTTACCGGCACCAAGGGCAAAAGTACGACGACGAGCTTAATCCATGCCATGCTCCTGGCCGGCGGCTATGACGCGCGGCTGTGCGGCAATATCGGCCTGCCGATGATCGACGAACTCGACAAGCCCGTTACCGAGAAAACCGTTTATGTCGTCGAGCTCTCCAGCTATCAATTGGACGACATTGAATATTCGCCCCACGTGTCGGTCATATTGAACCTTTTCCCGGAGCATATGGACTACCACGGCGGGTTCGACGCCTATAAAGAGGCTAAGAAAAATATCGTAGCGCGCGCCGGCGAAGGGGACTATTTCGTTTTTAACGTTAATTATCCGGAGCTGATTGAACTTTCAAAGACTACTAAAGCCAAGCCGGTCGAAATTGTCGAGATACTGCCTTTCAGGCGCGACATAATTCCGCTCCAAGGCGAACACAATGTCTTCAATGTCCGCGCTGCCTATACCGTGGCCCAGCTTTTCAATGTTCCGTACGAAACAGTTGTGGAGGCGGTTAAAAATTTCAAGCCGCTGAGGCATCGGTTGGAGCAGATAGGCAATTTTAAAGGCCGGCTCTTTTATGACGATGCCATCTCGACGACGCCGGAATCAACTATGCAGGCCATCCATGCGCTCGATAATATCGGCACGATTTTTCTGGGCGGAACCGACCGGGGATACGACTTTAGCGGCCTAGCGAATTTAATCGTTTCGCGCGGCATCAAGAATATAGTTTTGTTCCCTGAGAGCGGAGCCAAGATCAAAGAGGAACTTTTAAAATTAAGTTCCGATTTCAATTTTTTTGAGACGCGAGATATGGAAGAGGCGGTCAAGTTCGGTTATGCCAACACTCCTTTTGGCTCGATTTGCCTCCTTTCTTGCGCCTCGCCCAGCTATTCCGTTTGGAAGAATTTTGAAGAAAAAGGCGATAAGTTCAAAGAGTTTGTAATTAAGTACGGTTAAGAGGTAATAAAAATGAGACCGGCGAGATGGGCGGCTAGCCTTCCCTCGACGGCCTCTAAGATGCGGAGGGCCGCTTCCTCCAGGTGTCCGGATGCGCGTCCAGGCCCTTGGCGACACGCGCTTTGCGGATGCTCTGGTGGAACTTTCCGCTGTCACCGTCCTTGCGATAGGCATCGATGGCCTTCAGCACGAGCCGTCCTCGGTCGCCCATCGGGCAGTGGAAAGTCGCCATCGAGCGGCACTCAGGACAGCGCGGGCGGTTTCTCCACCACGGGTTGTTGTTCTTGAGCGGCGCGTCAAACTGATAGCGGCACTGGCGGCACGCAAAGCGTTCGATCCGGATCGCTTTTTGTTCTGGCATCCCTGCGTCTCCTGCACCAGAGAATATTACTATTTTATTTTTTTGTCGAGACTAGTTTATGCGCCAGGTCGCCCACGTCGCCCGCCCCCATGGCCATAATTACCGAGTTCTTAGGCGGATTATTTTTAAAGAATTTTAAGGCTTCAGGAATAGTTTTCAGGTTAATAGCTTTGTGCCCAAGTTTTTCGATTTCGCGCACCAGGTCGTCGCTTGTGACCTTACCTTTAGCCTCCCGAGCCGAAGCATAAATATCAAGGAGATATACTTCATCGGCGATAACCAGGCTTTTAGCAAAATCTTTTAAGAATTGTTCAGTGCGCGAGTAGGTGTGGGGTTGGAAGACCACGATCGATTTCTTGCTCTTATTCGCCGTTTTACTTTGGTAAGCTTCTTTAACCGCTTTCAAGCCGGCGGCAACTTTCTGCGGGTTGTGGCCGTAGTCATCGATAATTATATTGCCGCGCCATTTGCCCAAAATTTCGAGGCGCCTTTTTGTGCCTTTAAATTTTGCTACGGCTTCGCGGATCTTTTTGTCTTCAACTCCCAGATGTCTGGCGACAGCTACAGCGGCTTTAATATTCTCTTTATTGTGCTGGCCGATCAGTTTAGTTTCTAGTTGCTCTTTAATTTTCTGCCGATCTTCAGGTTCGAAGATCTTGCCGCCGGTTTTCAGGTTGCGCCTAAATTTATCAAACGCGGCGAGGTATTCCGCATGGGATTTGAAATAATCGGAGTGGTCCCAATCGGTATTCAAGATCAGAATGATATTGGGGTAGTACTGCAGGAATTGTTCGCGGTATTCGTCGGCTTCGAGCACGAAAAAATCGCTTTTACCGACGAGCGCGTTGGATTTGAGGTTAGCGATTTCGCTGCCCACGAGCGCGTTAGGCTTAAGGCCGGCGTGTTTTAATATGAATGCTAATATGGCCGTAACGGTTGTTTTACCGTGCGTGCCGCTTACTGCGATGCCGTAGCTCTTGTTAAAGAAGTGGCTCAACGCCTCGGGGTAGCTTAAGAGGGGAATGCCGCGCTTTTTTAGTTCGAGCACTTCGGGATTATTGGCGCCTTCGCTCAGGTAAGCATTAGAACTAATTGCCCAATCTATATTTTTAGGAAGATTTTTTATAGAGAAGCCCTCATGGAATTTTATCTTAGCTTTTTTAAGCAGAGCGTCGGTAAAAAATTTCTCATGGGTGTCAGAGCCCGAGATTCTATAGCCTTTGGATTTCAAGATTTGTGCCAAAGCCGAAACACCCGCGCCTTTGATGCCGACTATATAAACATTCTTGCCGGAATTAAATACTTTTTCGATCCCCTGGCGGTCCATTAGTAGAAGAATAGATGAGAAAGAAAATTAAAGAAATATTGACGATAAGGCAAGACTGTGCTTAAATTCTTCCAGGTGTTCCACTGACCGCACCAGCTACTCAAGCCAAGACAGATGACCGCGCCCGGGCTACTATCGGCGCTTTCGCCGGCATTCTCGGCCGTCGGAACGGCAAGCTCATCGTGCGCCAACGCGGACGCGGAGAAGAAACCTCTCCGCTGACCGGCCAGGACGTTTCTCAGCTCCTCGAACTTCCTGGTGGCGGAGTCACTCTTGAGGCCTTCCAGAAGGGCCACTATCAGGCGACGCTCCTCCAGGTGATCGAAGAGGTCAAGGAAGAGGCCTCGATCAGGATCAGCTTGGCCGATCTTCCGCTCCTGCCTCCTTGGTACCATTTCACCTTCAACGTGAAGGCGAAGAAGCCTGGAGAGGAGGACAAGCAGGATCTCGCGGCCGTCGTCGTGATCACGATCGACGAGCCCGCGGTCCTCGCCGAAGGCCTGCTCTGGGTTTCGCCCAACGAGCTGAAGGCGCTCGCCGACGAAGGGCGTTTCGTTCCCGGCAAGGATGCGTGGGGCAAGCGGATGTGCTGCATGGCGCTCGCCGCTTTGACGCACAGTTCGAACCCCGTCTATGCCGCGACTGCGCGGGATTACCTCGCTGCGATCCAGGCCGCCTGGTCCAAGTAGTTCATCAAACCCAACGGTTTCTTACAACAAAGGATACCCGAGGGTTGTTTTTATTTCTTGTAATTTTAATAAAATCGTGGTATAAATTGATTGTTGCTTGGGCTGGGAGATTGTTGCCAGTTGGTGAGAGTATGAAACCAGCTGACACCCCAAGTGAAGAAGCTTGCATCGTGAAAATCGTCGGGCACCACACAAACCTGACGAACAGTCAGATCATCGACATCATGCGCGGCGAGTGTAAGCTCATCGAACACCGCTTCGGATTGCTCGGCATCTGACGAGCTAGCCAACCCAATGAAGTTTCCGCAAGGGGACTGACGGGTTGGCCTTTCTTATTTGTATAAAGATCTGATATTCTTAACTCATTCATGCGGCATTTTCTGGCGAAAATTACTAAAGGAGAGATGATCGCGATTGACTCATCGATCTCCTATTTCCTCCTGATGTTCGGCTATAAGCTCTTCTCGGCTTATTTTTCTTTATATTTGCTCCAGCTGGGCTTCACTGTCGCCAAAGTGGGCTATACATATTTGCTAATTTATCTGCCGATTGCGCTCTGCGCGCCTTTTGTCGGATATCTTCTGCACCGAGTCAGGCCCTTTATCCTTTCCTCGCTCGGAATCTTGGGCTACGGTGTTTATTCGATCGGGCTTCTGCTCGTGCCAAGTCTCTTTAACCCGCTCCAGATTATCCTAGGAATTTCCGCGGCGCTTTTCTTGGTTTCGACGCGCGTAATTATGATCCGTGCGAAACTTGAGAATTATGATTCGGCTTTTGGATTGTTTTATTCTGCCCCCACTTATGCCGAACTGGTGGCGCCAGTCGTTGGCGGGGTTTTAATATTATTTTTCGGCTTCCCCGGAGTTTTTATAGCGAGCTTCGGCGTTCACCTGCTAAATATTGCTTTCAGCTCGCACCGTTTTTGGGAGAGCGGCCAAACCAGCCTCGCCGCCATGAGCGCCAAACAATACGCCAAAAATTATATCGCTATTTTAAGCAATTTAAGATCGTCTACGATCTTGCCCTTGATCGCGATCGGATTTACGGTCCTCATCGTCGAAGGGTTCTTTGGCGCTTTTTTCCTGATCTTCCTCAGAAATTTCTTGGGCTTCACTCAAACGCAGGTTGTCTCATATGTTTCAGTTTTGTCCTTGATCTCGGCATTTATATCTATTTTCGTGATTCGCTTGCTCAACAAAAACAAAACAAGCTCGAATATTTATAGAGGCGGAATCATTTACTCGCTAGCTGCGCTGATTATGGGGTTCGCGGCGCCGGTTTTAAATTTTGTTTCAGTACTCGCGGTTAATTTATTAAAAGGTTTCGGCGGATTGCTCGTTAGTTCCAGTCGGTCAGGATTAGTTTCCAGAACTTTTTCTGATAAACCCGAAGAAGCCGGCGTGATTGATACCATGCTAAGTCCGCTTGGCACGGCGCTCGGCGCTTTCGCCGGCGGTTTTATCGTTTCGGCCTTCGGTTACCTGGCGTTATTCATAATCGGCGGTTTTGTAGTGCTAATTTCAACGTCATTAGTTTTTTCTTTGCGCAAAATCAAATAAAAAAGGCCCGAGAGCATATGGCATTTTAGCTCAAGGACCAGACATAGATGCGTTCTCTCTACAACTTCCCGCCGCGCATCATGGGCGGAAAGTCGGGGCGGCCGCGCTGGGGGTTGCTGGGACGCGAGTTGCGGAAGATCGTGCGTCCCTCAAAGGCGTTCATCTGCTGATCCCGGACCTTGGCGAAGGCCCGGTCGTCGTGGACCAGGTCCGGCTCGCGGTGCGCCACCTTGGGAGGCGTGATCACCGAGGCTTGAGCCATGGCGAAGAGCTGCTCGTAGAGCTGCTGCTCGCTCACTTCCGGCTCGCCGGGTTCCTTCTCTCCCGTGGCCCAGCGAGTCATCGAGGGGTCAGGATCCTCGCGAAGAGACTTCGCTTGGACCTCGGCGTCCTTCTTCAGCCACTCGAGGACCTTCTCGTAGACCGGCTCCTCGACCGGCAGTTCGGCGTCCCGGAAGGTCGCTCCTTCTTCCGTCATGATCGCCGTGAGTCCGTTCCTCTTCGTCGGCTTGCAGGTCTTGAGGAGGTATTCGGCCTGGAGCTTGCGCTCTTCGGCGTCTTCTTCCTCGCCGTGTTCGACGATGCGGTTCAGTTCGCCCACTTCCATTCCCATCACTTCGATTCCCATTGTGCATCACATCTTGCGAACCTATGTTCGTAGTTCCCCGCGAACATCCATCCAGAACGTGAATCCTGGCAGGTCAGAAAAGGCCCGAAAAACCTGCTCTAATCTGCCAAGATTTGCCTTTAAAAGTACTGCCAAACAGCATACCACGATAAAGGTACTTGTCAAGTTTAAAAAAATATAGTGTCGCGCCGGTAAGCGAGCAGTGTTGCGGGGCCGGGAATTGAACCCGGTCCTGAAGCTTATGAGGCTTCCGAGGTAACCGTTCCTCCACCCCGCGATATAGGTCATATTAGTTGCTTTTATGAGCATTGTCAAAGACTTCACAGAAACATCGAACCGAGATATAATATAGATTATTATACTAAGATTAGGTTCGATAAATGGCGAAATCAATACAAAAACTCAAAGCTCTAAAATTAAGGGCATCCGGCAAAAGCATTAAAGAAATTGCCCAAATTGTTGGTGTCTCAAAAAGCTCGGCGAGTCTCTGGTGTCGGGATGTTCCTCTGAAACCGGAGCACTCATTGATTCTTCAACAGAGGATTGGCTGGGGCAGATTAAAAGGATCTAGGATTCGCCGCGAAAAGAGGCTTAAGGAAATAGAAGTATTAGATAAAAAGGGGAAAGCGATGGTTGATTTTGTCAAAAGAGATCACCTGCTTTTTCTTGGTGCCGGTCTATATTGGGGAGAAGGAGTAAAAAATTATAGAGTTGGCATCTCGAACTCCGATCCCAACGTCCTAATTGTAGCAATTGCTTGGTTAGAAAAAATCTGGGGCATCAGCAGAGAAGACCTAATCGCCCGGATAGGTATAAATGAGATACACGTGGATAGAATCGGGGTGGTGGAAGAATATTGGTCAAAGAAACTTAACATTCCTAAGTCACAGTTCCGGCGAACTACATTGGTCAAAGCAAAAAACAAGAAAGTTTACGCAAATTTTAGTGAACATTACGGCACTCTTATGATTACTGTGAGGAGGAGCAGAAGTTTGCTGCACAAGATAAAAGGCCTTATATCTTGTCTGCCGGAGAAAGTCTTGCTATCCTCTTAATTGCCTAGCCGGCATAGCTCAGTGGTAGAGCACCGCACTCATAAGGCGGTTGTCGGAAGTTCGATCCTTCCTGCCGGCACAACGCTTTTCTTATTCATTTCTTCTGCTACAATATTTTCATGTCTCATAAAGAAATTATTATCGAAGACGCAACGGAGCAGCGCCTGATCGCCGAAGTTAATAAACGCACCGACGCCGATGGGCTGCGTTTAAAACGCTTTTTAGAATTACCCGATCTTTCGCGAACTCCTGCTAGCCCGCTTTATGAAATCGTCCAAAAGACTCTGCAGGTTCCGGCCTTGAAGGATTTTGATATTATAAAAATTCCGGAAATAAATTCGGTCGAAGTTCTTTTCGATCTCTTTAATATGCCGCCCGGCCACCCTGCCAGGAGTAAATCCGATACATATTATGTTGACGAAAACCACGTTCTTCGCACCCACGATACGGTTTTTTGGTATTACTATTTGAACCTGCCGGAGATAAAAGAAAAGATTGCCAAGAAGGAACATTTCGGCGCGATTTGCCACGGCAAGGTTTATCGCAAAGACGAAATCGACAATCGCCACATGAACGTTTTTCACCAGATGGGTGGGCTTTACCTAGCCCCGGATGGGCTTGAAACTGTTACGCCCGATGATCTCAAAAAAGTTTTGTCGGATATTGCAAGAGCTATTTTCGGCGACAAAACCGAATTCCGTTTCTACGACCACAACTTTCCATATACCGATCCAAGTTTTGAAATGGAGGCTTTTATTAACGGCAAGTGGATTGAGATGCTGGGCTCTGGCATGCCGCGAAAAACGGTTCTCAAGAATTTTGGCTTAGAGGGTTATCACGGCTGGGCTTTCGGTTTTGGGCTCGAGCGTCTCGCTATTGCCTCGATGGAACTGCCGGATATCAGGCTCTTGTGGTCCCAGGATCCACGGGTTACCAAGCAGCTAAAACTCGGGAGCAAATTCAAAGAGGTTAGTAAATATCCGCCGATTACCCGCGATATTTCTTTTATCGTTCCGGCAGAATTTGTGCCGAATGATTATTTCGATCTAATCCGGGACATCGGCGGGGACTTGGTTGAAGAGGTTTCTTTGTTAGACAAATATGAAAATGCGGATAAGTTCGGCGCGGGCAAAATAAGCTACACCTATCGCATCATTTACCGCTCTCACGAGCGAACTTTGACGACCGAAGAAATCGAGCCGTTGCAGGAGAAAGTTATCGCGGAAACCAAGAAACAATTCAACGCAGAAATTCGCTAATAAAAATAGCCCACGTGCAATGTGCGCGTGGGGGAGAGATAAAGTTTGTGAGTCTCTCCGGTCTCTTCTGGCCCCAAGATCAGCGAAGGATCATATTGGTGCCGGGTTCGTGTGCCGCGCGCGACGGGGCTGCCTTCTTGGCGGCGGACCGCTTCTTGGGGCGGGGACGGGCTTGCTTGCTGTGATGAGCGCGTCCGGTGTGCGCACCTCCGTGGCCGAGATCCTTGGAGCATCCGGCCTTCTTGCAAGTCTGCCTCCTCAGCTTCGCGCCTCCCTTGGTCTGCTTGGCCCGCTTCTTCGCGGGCGCTCGGCGCTTGCGTTTCGGCCCGCGCTTGCCCTGGCCGTGCTTGCCCGTGTGGCCAGCGTCGCGTCTGCACCGCACGATGCCGTTATCTCCCTTGTAGGGCCGGTCGCAGAAGTGCTTCGCTTCGCCGATCTTCATCCCGAGGTGGCCCAGGATCTGTTGGAGGGCCTCTTCCGGGACGAACTTCAGGAAGTCCTTGGATGCCGCCTCGAGCTGCGAGTCGACACGCTTCTTGGCTTCCATGCATGCCATCAGGTTGGCGAAGGCTTCTTCGCTAGTTTTCGGTTTCAAAGCTTTTCCTCTCCCAGGGTCAACGACCCAGATGAGTGGGTCAATTATGCATGAAATTGATGTATTTGTCAAGTAGTGTCATTCTCGGAGTGTTTGTTTTTATTATAATTTTCTGCTATAATTTGAGCTAGAAATTAAGCCGAAGGTGGCATTATTTTTTTGACAAAACCAAATCGAAAGCATGGCTAAAGAAACTAAAAAAACAGAAGCAAAAATTACAGAAAGCAAGGGAAGTTATACGGCCAAAGATATCTCAGTTTTGGAGGGTTTAGATCCGGTCCGGAAGCGCCCGGGCATGTATATCGGTTCGACCGGCACCGCCGGCTTGCACCACCTGGTTTGGGAAATTGTAAACAACTCGATTGATGAAGCCATGGCCGGCCACGCGCGCAATATCGAAGTGCGTATGCTCCCGGGCGGCATGGTCAGCGTTGAAGACGACGGCCGAGGTATTCCGGTTGACCCGCATCCTAAAACAAAAGTTTCGGCACTAGAAACTGTGATGACGGTTCTTCACGCCGGCGGCAAATTCGGCGGCGAGGGCTATAAGGTTTCGGGCGGACTTCACGGCGTGGGAGCATCGGTTGTTAACGCTTTGTCGGAATGGCTCCGCGTTGAAGTTTATCGCGACGGGGAAATCTATGCGCAGGAATACAAGATCGGCAAGCCACAATTCAAAGTTAAGAAAGTCGGCAAGACGGACAAGAAGGGAACGAAAGTTACCTTCAAGCCCGACGCGACGATCATGCAGGACACTAAGTTCAACCGCAAAACGATCATCGATTATCTTCGCCGCCAGGCTTACCTTACTAAAGGCGTCAAAATTATTTTGATCGACGAAATGGAGGCGGCTCAAAATTATTACGCTTTCAAATTCGACGGCGGCATCCGCGCCTATGTTGAGTACTTGAGCGAGGGGACTGACAAGGTGGTTCAAGACAACATGTTCTACGTCGCTAAGGACCAGGGAGGCATGTCGGTTGAAATCGGCGCTCTTTATAACGAAGGCATGGAAGTCAAAGAATTCAGCTTTGCTAACAACATTATTACTCCCGAAGGCGGTATGCACTTAACCGGCTTTAGGTCCGCCATCACTCGCACCATCAACGCCTACGCGCGCGAGAACGAATATATAAAAGAGAAAGAAGAAAACTTAACCGCCGACGACGTCCGCGAAGGCTTGGTTGCGGTGGTCTCAGTTAAGCTGCCGAATCCGGAATTCGAAGGCCAGACTAAAGCCAAGTTGGGCAACCCGGAGGCCAGAACCGTCGTGGAATCAGTCACCAACGAAGCCTTCAAAGATTTCTTTGAGCGCCACCCGCAAGATGGCAAGAGAATTGTCGAAAAAGCGATCTTGGCTGCCAAAGCTCGCGCAGCCGCTAAAGCCGCCAAGGAAACCGTGCTTCGCAAAGGCGCTTTAGAGGGCTTAACTTTGCCGGGCAAGCTAGCCGACTGTACGTCCAAGAAAGCTGAAGATTCTGAGCTCTTCATAGTTGAGGGTGACTCGGCCGGCGGTTCAGCCAAACAAGCTCGCAACCGTGAAACTCAGGCGATTTTGCCGCTCCGAGGCAAGATTTTGAACGTCGAAAAATCGCGCATCGATAAAATGCTCTTAAATAAGGAAATTCGCTCACTCGTGATTGCCTTGGGCACCGCGATCGGTGACCAAATGGACATCACTAAAATCCGCTATCACAAAATTGTTTTGATGACCGATGCCGACGTTGACGGCGCGCACATCAGGACGCTTTTACTGACGCTTTTTTACCGCTATTTCCACCAGGTAATCGAAATGGGCTATCTCTACATCGCCGAACCGCCTCTTTATAAGATTTCGAGCGGCAAGACTTTTAAATACGCCTACAGCGATGCCGAAAAAGAAAAAGTTCTGAAGGAATTTAAAGAAGGCCAGAACGTGAACGTCCAGCGCTACAAGGGTTTGGGTGAAATGAACCCCGACCAGCTTTGGGAAACGACCATGGATCCGGGTTTCCGCAGCCTCCGCAAAGTTGCGATCGACGATGCCAAAGAAGCCGATAAATTGTTTGACGTCTTGATGGGCAGCGAAGTTGGCCCGCGCAAACACTTTATTCAAGTTCACGCCGCTTCCGTTAAGAACTTGGACATTTAATAATTCTGACGAACTACCGCGTTGCGGAGCCTCTCAAGCTCGTCGACGTACTGATCTCAGTACGCCTTCCTCGCTTGTTTCTCCGCGTCTTGTATTTCATTCAGACATTATTAAATGTCGATATGAATAAAAACGCCGGACCCCTCCAAGTCCGGCTACTTCAGACGCTTGTTCCACCACTCCGTTAGAGCCTTCTCCAAGGTGGAGGGGATGGACTTTGCGTTGGCCTTGCTTTCACCACTGATGGTGAGCTGAATCCAGCGCCCACGTTCGCCGATCTTGATATAACCGGCGTCGCGGAGGCCGAGCATCAGCCTGTCCTTCCCATCTTCCTGGAGCGGCGCCATGCTCCATCCTCTGTAGGCGATCATGAAAGAGGTGAAGATGTCGGAAGCGGGGATCCATTCTTCCCTTTTGAGGCCTAGTCTACTTCTCACGAACTGAGCCATTTTGAGGAACGAGCTGTCCGGATCGAGAGGAGTAACGTAGTCGACCATATCTATCTTTTTCTTTATCTCATGGAAACGCTCTTTCTGCAACCGGGAAGCGCGCAGTTGCAAATAATATCGGGATGTATTATATTTATCCGAAGCCGAAAGGGGCTTTTTAAAATAGAAGAGAAAGAAGTATTATGTCATTAAAAACATTTCTGCAGGAATCAAAACAGGAGTTCGGCCGCATCAACTGGCCGACGAGGCAGGAAACTATCCGCATGGTTTTGATCGTCACCGCCATATCATTATTCACTGCTGTTTTCTTGGGCGCGCTGGATTATGGGTTCTTGGCCGGAGTGCAGGAATTGCTGAAGATTTAATTTTTTAAAGTCGTTCATTACATATGAAGCACACAGAACAAAACAAGGCTAGGCATTGGTATGCCGTTCATACTTATTCAGGTTACGAAGATGCAGTCGCGCGCTATTTAACCACCCGTATCGAGTCGCTCGCGATGGGGGACAAGATCTTTAACGTAATTGTGCCGAAAGAAAAGAAAATCAAGATCAAGAACGGCAAGAGAATTAACGTTGAAGAAAAGATCTACCCGGGCTACGTTTTGGTTGAAATGATCATGGAACCGGACTCTTGGTACGCGGTGCGAAATACTCCCCGCGTTACGGGCTTTGTGGGCGCGACGCCGACCGACCCAACCCCGCTCTCGCAAGAAGAAGTTGATTTGCTGATGAGCCGTATGGGCAAGAAAGATGCCAAATTCAAGGTTGATCTCACCCTGGGCGAGATGGTGCGCATTACCGACGGTCCGTTTAAAGATTCCGACGGCAAGATCTCTGAGATTGACGAAGAGCGCGGACGTGTTAAAGTATTAGTCCCAATCTTCGGCCGCGATACGGCGATTGAATTGGACTCGTTGCAAATCAGAAAACTATAATATGTTTGAACGTCTGATAACAAAAAATGAAAAGCCGACTTTCGATGAATTCTTGAAGCAGAAGGAAGGGGAAATGAACGCCATTCAAGAAAGGCTGAATGCCAAGCTCGATGAGATGGAAGAGAACACCAAGAAGCTCTTAGAGATTACCGCCGAGGGAGACGCCGAGAAGGCAGCCGAAGCGATAAAACTGTTAGAGAGGCATAGGAAAATCGGCGCAGAGTTTAACCAGATTCAGGCCGAGCTAGATGAAAAGGCGAGTTCCCTTGAAGCTGAAAGTCGAGATTATATAAATAACTAAGAAAACATGGCAGCACCAGCACCAAAAACAGCAGGAGGCAAGAAGGCGATCAAGACCGTTTTAAAGCTGCAGATCGAAGCCGGCAAGGCTAACCCAGCTCCCCCAATCGGCCCGGCTTTGGGTCAGCACGGCGTTAACATTCAGGAATTCTGTAAGCAGTTTAACGACGCTACGAAGACCATGGTGGGCGATATTATCCCGGCGGAATTGACGATCTACGAAGACCGCAGCTTTACCTTTATCTTAAAAACTTCACCAGCCTCCGCCCTTCTGAGAAAAGCTGCTAAGATCGAAAAAGGTTCCGGCACTCCCAACAAGCAAAAGGTTGGTAAAGTTACTAAAGAACAAGTTCGTGAGATTGCCGAAAAGAAGATGGTAGACTTGAATGCCAACGACATCAACGCCGCCATGAAGATTGTAGAGGGGACGGCGCGCAGCATGGGAATCGAAGTAAAATAGAAATTCAAAAGAACCTCCGGAAGGAGGTTCTTTTATTTTACTTCGCCCATACTTCTGGGAAAGGCCTGATCTGCGCCCGCAGCTGTATCATCTCTCTCCGCCTCCGAAATCCGATCTACCCCTCGGAACCAGGATATTTTTTCTGGTGAAAAAATTCCCTACCGCTCAGCTGCCCGCTTCCGCAGTTTCCTCGAAATAGATGCGGATTTCTCGGCTATATAGATAAGCCCGACCTTGTTCTGCGAGGAGCCTCTCGGAGACGCGTAGGCGTCGAGAAGAAGAAAATCTAGCAAGATTTATCTGTGGTGACGAGTGGAATGAGGGCGGGCGTATCGGAACCTATGATATAATTTTTTCATGTATTTCGATAACTATTTCTATTCCCTAAAAGGCGAGAAGCTTTTCCCAAGGTCTAAAGGCGCCCTTTTTATTACCATCGAAGGCTCGGATGGTTCAGGCAAAACCACCCAAGGCACCATTCTTGAAGACTATTTTCGATCGCGCGGCCGGAAGGTTATTCTAACCAAGGAGCCGGATTATCAAACTGATATCGGGGACAGGATCAGAAGAATTCTCTACAACGAATTGCCGATGCCGAGCCCAAAAGAATTTCAGAAACTTTATATCGAAAACAGGCGCGAACACATCGATAACGTCGTCAGGCCTGCGCTTCAAGATGGTCAAATTGTTATTGGCGACCGGTATTTTTACGCCACTTTTGCCCACGCGCTTTTAGACACAGACGACATCGAAGACTTGATTGAGCTTAATAATGATTTTATTAACCCGGACTTAGCGATTACTATTCTCGCCAAGCCCGAGACTTGCATCAAAAGATTGAAAGAGAAAAATCGAGAGTTGGATTTTTTTGAGACTCTCGACAAAATCACTAAGATCGACAAAAACTATCGTGATTTGGCCAAAAGATTTAAAAATATGGCGATTGTGGACGGTGAGAAAAGCATTCCGGAAGTAACCAGTGAAATTACCAAATTGATTGAAGATGAGCTAAAATAAAAGCTATCTGTATGTCTAAATACGCACCTACAATCGGTCTCGAGATCCACGCGGAGCTGAACACCAAAACCAAGATGTTCTGCGATTGTCTTAACGACCGCGAGGAAACACGGCCTAATTTTAATGTTTGCCCAATCTGCCTGGCCCACCCCGGCACGCTGCCGACTATAAACCAAAAGGCGGTGGAACTGGTAGTAAAACTGGGCATGGCTTTGGGCGCTCATATCCCCGAATTTTCAAAGTTTGACCGCAAGAATTATTTTTATCCAGATTTGCCTAAGGGCTACCAGCTCTCGCAATACGACGAGCCGCTGGTTAAAGGCGGGGAGCTCTCGGGAGTAAAATTAACCAGAGTTCATTTGGAGGAGGACGCCGGAAAGCTTATCCACGACGACAAAGGAGAAGGCACGCTGGTTGATTACAACCGCGGCGGGCGCGCTCTCATGGAACTCGTGACTGAGCCGGACATTCATTCCGCCGATGATGCGCTGAAATTTGCGCGGGAGCTTCAGTTGATCTTGAGGTACTTGAATGTTTCCGACGCCGATATGGAGCGCGGCCTGATGCGGTTCGACGCCAATATTTCGATTAGTACCGACCCAAAGCGCCTCGGCACCAAAGTTGAAGTCAAGAATCTAAACTCGTTTAGGTCTCTTAAGGATGCCATCGCCTACGAATTAGCGCGGCAGGAAGGACTTTTAGAAAGTAATGAAAAAATTATCCAAGAAACTCGCGGCTGGGACGATGTGAAGCAGCGAACCGCTTCGCAGAGATCGAAAGAAGAGGCGCATGACTATCGTTATATGCCCGAACCCGACCTTCCGCCCCTTAACTTTACCAAGGGCCAGTTGGAGATCTGGAAGGCGGAATTGCCGGAGCTACCGGCGGATCGCCGCGCCAGGTTCGCCAAAGAATTTAAACTGACTCCGGCTCAGGTTGAAATTCTTGTCGAGGACAAGGATTTGGGCGAATACTATGAAGAAACCATTTCTGAATTATCCGAAGACGTAAAGGCCAGCGTCAATGTCCGTGACTTGGCGTATAACTACCTGACTTCAGACTTGCTGGGGTTGGTTAGAGCCTCGGGACAGAATATTAAAAAAACCAACATCACTCCGGCTAAGTTCGCGGATTTGCTGGAATTAATAATAAAAGGCGAGCTCTCCAGCCGTTCGGCTAAGGATATTTTGTCCGAAATGTTCGCGACCAGTAAAGATGCTCATGAAATTATGCAAGAAAAGAACCTAGCCCAGATTAGCGGCGAAGGCGAACTCGGAAAAATTGTATCGGAAATAATTTCAGCTAACCCAGGTCCTGTTAATGACTTTAAGAAAGGAAAAATCGTGGCGCTCGAGGCCTTAATCGGCCGCGCGATGGGCAAACTTAAGGGAAGAGGAAACCCCGAAGTCTTGCGCCAGCTTTTCCTGAAGGAGCTATCCAAATAATACTCTGGTCGCGTTTAAACCAAGTCATCTGGCGCTTAGCGTATTGATAGCTCTCGTGTAAAATGTCGGCCTTCATCTGGTCTAGGCTAATTAGGCCGCGCAAGTAGCGCGAGATATACCGATACTCCAGTCCCAAATCATACAGTCGTTTCCAGGAGAGTCCATTAGCGTGTAGTCTCCTAACTTCGCCGACCATGCCGATTTTTAATCTGTTTGTCAGGCGTTTCTCGATGTTTTTCTTTAATTGTTCGGGCGCAATTTTGATGCCGATCTTAGTTACATCATAGGGCGATGATTTTTCGATAGGTGGAATCGGCTTGCCCGTGAAGCTGATTATTTCGAGCGCACGAATAAGACGCCGGCGATTATGTTTATCGATGCGTTTCGCGGTTGTGCTGTCTATTCCTTTTGCCTGTTTTATTAGCTTTTCGAATAACTTTGCGGTTGATAGCTTTTCTAGCTTTGCGCGCAGCGCCTTTTGCGGCGGAACCTTAGGGAAATTATAGTCGTACATCAAAGTATCGATATATAGGCCGGTGCCGCCGCAGATGATCGGCAGTCTGTCTTTAGCTAGAATCTTTTTTATAGCGGCCTTACCAAGCCTGCGATATCTTTCGGCTGTAAATAGGCCCTTAGGCGAAGCGACGCTTAATAAGTAATGGGGGACGCCCATCATTTCGCGTTTTGTGATTTTCCCAGAGCCGATGTCGAGGCCCTTATAAACTTGGCGCGAATCGGCCGAAATGACCTCGCCGTTAAATTTACGGGCGAGTTTCACCGCCAAGTCAGACTTGCCGCTGGCAGTTGGTCCTAAAATAACTAGAACTTTAGGCTTTCTAGGCTCGAGTCTTAATTTCTTCTTGGAGCTTTTTAATGAAATCATGCAGTTTTAGCGCTCCCATATCTTTGCCGCCGCGGGCGCGGACACTCACGGTGCCGTCAGTTACTTCTTTTTCTCCTACAATTATAATGTAGGGAGTTTTCATAGTCTCAGATTCGCGAATACGTTTGCCCAGGCTTTCATTCGCTTCAGTTAACTCTACTCTTATGCTGTTGCTTTTCAATTCGTTGTAGACTCCATTGGCATAGTCCTGGAACTTATCTGAAACGGCAATAATCGTAACCTGGTTAGGGGAAAGCCATAGCGGGAATGCTCCGCCGAAATGTTCGATTAAGAAGCCAATAAACCTCTCATGAGTACCCAACGGTGCGCGGTGAATAACGACTGGTGTTTGTCTCTCGCCATTTTGATCTATGTATTCAAGCTTGAAGCGCTTACCCATGAACAAATCCAGCTGATTTGTTGAAGCAGTAAATGATCGGCCAATTGAGGAATATATTTCGAAATCCATCTTTGGACCATAGAATGCCGCGCCTTCGTGGACGATTTTATACGGAACGCCGGATTTTTCCATAGCTTGAATAGTCATTTCTTCAGCGAGTTTCCAATCAGCTTCTTCGCCGTGATATTTAGTCATGTTCTTAGGATCCCTAAGAGCCAAGATCATTTCATACTTCTTAATGCCCAGAATCTTGTAATAGTATTCATGAAGATTGATAACTTTCACGAATTCTTCGACAGCTTGTTCTCGAGTTGTATAAATATGTGCATCGTTCATTTGCATTCCCCGAACTCGCATCATGCCGAACAGACTGCCGGAATCTTCATAGCGGTGGCACCAACCATATTCAGCAATTCGCAGAGGCAATTCGCGATAGCTTCTTGAGGACGATGAAAAAACTTTGTGGTGGAAAGGACAGTTCATCGGCTTGATGTAGTAATTGTCGTTCTCGATTTTTATCGGAGCGTACATGCTATCTTTATACATCGGCAAATGTCCGGAAGTATAAAACAGGCTTTCTTTGGTAATAATTGGAGTTGTGACTCGCTGATACCCCCCTTCGCGTTCAGTCTCCTTAGCCCAATTCTCTAATTGTTCTTTCACGATGTTTCCTTTCGGAAGCCAGATAGGAAGGCCGGGACCGATTTCTTCGTCGAAAGTAAACAACTGCAATAATCTGCCGAGTTCGCGATGATCGCGTTTTTTAGCCTCTTCCTGCATAGCGATATATTCATCTAACTCATTCTTAGTCTCGAATGCTAAGCCGTAGATGCGGGTGAGCATTTTGTTCTTTTCGTCTCCGCGCCAATATGCGCCGGCAATGCGGTCGAGTTTGAATGACTCGGGGTCGATGTCCTTGGCTGGGTTTTCGCTGTGGCCGCCGCGGCAGAGATCCGTAAATTTACCGGCGGTGTAAAGGGTAATTTTCTCGCCTTTGTGAGAAATTTCTTCAATTAACTCTGTCTTATATGGATTGCCGGCGTAGATTTCCTTGGCCTCGCCTTCGGTTACTTCCTTATGAGTGAATTTAACCCAGTGTTTTAATATGCCTTTCATTTTATTCTGAATCTTCGGCAAATCTTTGTCGGAAAGGGGAGCGCTGAATTCAAAGTCATAATAAAAACCGTTGTCGATGGCCGGGCCAATGGTCAGCTTAGTATCAGGATAAATTTCTAAAACCGCTGCCGCGAGCAAGTGAGCCAATGAATGCCTTTTGTGTTCTAGATTATTCTTATCCATGGTTTTTAAATTATGAATTTCATTGCTTCGTTACAGATCATCTTCACTTCTCCATTGCGCCTCGATACTCGGCCAGTCACCTGAACGATGCTGTTTTCTTCCCAAACATTCGGGGTTTTGGAGAGCGTGTCTTTAAAAACGAGTATTTCTATAGTATCGCTCATGTCTTCAATTTTCGCAAAAAGCATCGGGTCGCCGCTCTTGGTCTGAATTCGCTGGACTTTAATAACCAGGCCGTAGGTCTTGAGGGTTTTATTTTCATTTGTCTCTTTCAAAGCCAGGCCGATCGAAGTTAATCCCTTTACCTTAGCCATCGAAGCGTACTCTTTTAGCGGGTGGTCGGTTACGTAGAGTCCCATCAGCTCTTTTTCCCACTGCAGCTTTTCCATTTTGGATGCCGGGTCGACGCCTTCTTTGAGCTTAACCTTCAACTTGATCGGCTCGTTGCCGAAGAGCCCCATTTGATTGGAATTGGCTTCAGACTTAATGCCGCTTTTGGCCCTCAAGATGTCGTCGATCGAGGCCAATACCTGCGCGCGCTCGACGCCTAACGATTCTAGCGCGCCGGCCTTGGTTAAGGCTTCGAGAGACTTTTTGTTCAAATCGCGGTGGTTGATGCGGGTCGCAAAGTCGTCCAAGGTTTCGAATGGGCCATTGCGCAAGCGCTCTTCAACAATGATTTTGGTGATATTTTCACCGATGTTTTTTATGGCCGATAAGCCGAAGCGGATATTTTTTACTTCAGGCGTAAAGTTGGCCGAGCTTTTATTAACGTCTGGCGGCAAAATTTCGATACCCATTCGTTTGGTGTCGTTAACGAGGAAAGCGATTCGCTCGATGTCGTCGCGGTCGCTATTTAAAACCGCGGTCATAAATTCAACCGGATAGTTGGCTTTTAGGTAAGCTGTTCGATACCCAATAATAGCGTAGCAAGCGGCATGAGACCTGTTAAAGCCGTAGCGCGCGAAGGGTGGGAAAAGGTCCCAAATGCGTTTGGCGGTTGAAGCATCAATGCCGTTCTTAATCATGCCTTCGGTCAGTTTCTTTTCTTGCTCATCCAAAAGAGATTTAATCTTTTTACCGATCGCTTTTCGCAACGTGTCAGCCTCAGCCAACGTGTAGCCGGCCAAATCGCGCGCGATTTGCATCATTTGTTCCTGATAAACGCCAATGCCGTAGGTGTTGCCCAAGATCGGTTCGAGTTTCGGGTGAATATACGCTACTTTCTCGCGGCCGAATTTGCGGTTAATGAAGGAGGGGATAAGTTCGAGCGGCCCCGGCCGGTAAAGAGCTACCAAGGCGATCAGGTCTTCAAGATCAGTCGGCTTAATGTCTTTCATGTAGCGGCGCATGCCCGAAGATTCATATTGGAAGACGCCAGTCGTCTCGCCCGTTTGCAAAAGCGCGTAAGTTTTTTTGTCCTCCAGGTTCAGCCGCGACATATCGATATTTACGCCATGAAGCTCTTGAATGAGCCGCAATGTTTCTTCGATAATGGTCAGCGTTTTTAGCCCGAGCAAATCGATTTTCAAAAGGCCCAAATCTTCAACGCTGTGCATTTCAAACTGAGTGATGGTCGAGTTCTCATCTTGCGGCGAGCGCTGTAAGGCCATATAAGTGGTTAAGGGCTCAGCCGAAACCACTGTGCCGCAAGCGTGAACAGAGGCGTGGCGGGCAACGCCTTCAAGTTTCAAGGCCGAGTCTAAAACTTTCTTAGCATTCGGATTAGTCTCGTACATTTCTTTCAGCTCAGGAACTTCCTCCAAATATTTGCCGAGTTTTGTTTCTGATTTATCAACATTCGGTTCAAAGGGGATTAACTTCGCAATTTGATCGCAAAAATCATAAGACAAGCCCAACGCCCGGCCGGCGTCCCTCACGGACGCGCGGGCGGCCATAGTTCCGAAGGTAATAATTTGCGCCACGCGGTCTTCGCCGTATTTGCCCTTGAGGTAGGCCAGCACTTCATCACGCCTAGTATCCGCAAAATCAAGATCGATATCAGGCATCGAGATTCTCATTGGGTTCAAGAATCTTTCAAAAAGCAGATTATATTTAATCGGGTCGATATCAGTGATGTTTAGCACATAAGAAATCATACTGCCCGCTGCCGAGCCTCTTCCTGGGCCCACAACAATGCCGCGCTCCTTGGCCCAGTTTACAAAGTCTTGAACGATTAAAAAGTAGTCGGCAAAACCGGTTTTTTCGATGACGCCTAGCTCATATTCCAACCTGTCGCGAACTTCTTTTGACTGTTGGCCCTCTTGCTCGGGATATCGGTCTTTCAGTTTGATTTCCAAGAGCTCTCGCAAGTAGGCATTCGATGTTTTGCCCTCCGGTGATTCGAATTTTGGCAAGATTGTTTTTCCGATCTCGAATTGGAAATCGCATTTTTCGGCGATTTTAACCGTGTTTTCGATTGCTTCAGGAATGTGCTTAAAAAGATCTGCCATTTCTTCGGCTGAACGGAAAGATGAGTTAAATTTGCCAAAAGTGAACCGATCTTCGTCATCTAGCCGGCCGTTGGTTTGGATGGCGAGCAAAACTTCGTGTACCGCCGCATCGTCCGGGTTTATATAGTGCGAGTCTTGCGTCGCCACAAGTTGGATGCCAAGTTTCCTTCCGAGCGCAATCAGTTTTTCATGGAGCTCAGGCGTATGGGGCTGAACTTCTAAATAGTAATCATCTTTAAAAATATCTTTATACCAGCTGGCCACTTTTTCAGCCTCTTCAATCCGGTCTTCTTTTAGAAATTTTGCCACTTCGCCTGAAAAACAGCCCGAAAGGCAGATTAGTCCTTCGGCGTGTTCTTTTAATATTTCTTTGTCGATGCGCGGTTTGTAATAAAAGCCTTCGAGATGAGACTTAGTGACGAGGCTAACTAAATTGTGGTAGCCAACTTTGTTCTTGGCTAAAAGTATCTGGTGGTAACGGACGTTGTCGATTTTAGGGTCTTTAGAAAGCCGTGAGCCTTTGGCGACATAAGTTTCAACGCCGATAATGGCCTTGATGCCTTCTTTCTTGCACTTTTTATAAAACTCAACCGCGCCATAGATATTCCCATGGTCGGTAATAGCTACGGCACTCATGCCGTACTCTTTAGCTTTATTTACGAGCGGATCAATTTTAGAAAGGCCGTCTAAAAGGGAATAGTGAGAATGTGTGTGAAGGTGAACGAATTTGGACATATGAAATATTATTGTCTCGCCGCGACCGACTGTCTATGATGGGCTTACGCCATCGAACAATGTGACGGGCGAATTGGTTTAGAAACTACCACTCCATTATATATAATTCCCCAAACTTATCTAATTGACAGACGTCGCTAGGTAATGTTTAAATGGGTTCGAGAGTGCAGGACATGGCAAAACATCCGGCAAAGGTCTACGCGCTTCGAACGGTTTTGGCCATCATAGTGGCTTTCTACGCGGCGTTCCTCGTCTCGGGGTGGTACTTCTACTACTCGGGGATGGAGCCCATGGACACACCGCGCTGGTTCGGCTGGCTAGGGTGGATCGACCTCGCGATCACCGCGCTCTGCCTCGTCGCGTTCTTCCTTCTGGGCAGACACAAGGAGGCCAAGCTTCGCGAAGAAGTCAGCCAGTTCAACCGGGACATCGAGGCCTCAGGTCTCGCTCGCCGCTAGGTTCGTTACTCGGGCGGCAAGGCGCACATTTGAAACATGGTGTTGCGCCTCTTTTATTTTGCTCGCTTCCCGGATTGCTCCGTCTCAAACACGCGTTGCGGTTTTCGCCTACGCTATCCGTCGCTGCGCTCCCCATTGCTTCGCAACGGGGCACCCCGTATAATCAAAATTAGTGAGATATATTATTGGAATTGATGAAGTGGGGCGAGCATGTCTAGCGGGGCCGGTTACAGTGACCGCGCTCGCCATTCCGGAAGATTTTGATTTCAGAACTTTTGATTTTGATTTAAGCGTTCACTCAAAAGAAATTGATACGAGCCACAAGCATGTCAACTCGCAGCCCGTTCTAAAAGATTCCAAGAAACTAACCGCCAAACAACGCGAAGAATGGACCGAACGCCTAAAAGAGGTGCCCGAAATTAAGTTTGTGACCAAAAGCGTTAAGCCGAATATTATCGACACAATTAATATCGCCAACGCCGCGAACCTAGCCGTTCATCGAGCTATGAAGCAGCTTATCCAGGATTATCAGATCGATTTAGATGAGACATCGATTTATTTGGACGGCGGCTTATATATCAAAGGCCGGCACTACCAGGAGAAGAATTTCCAGCATGCCTCAACAGTTATTAAAGCTGACGAGCTGATCCCGGCCGTGAGTCTCGCCTCGATCGTGGCTAAAGTCCACCGAGACGGCTACATGAAACGCCTCGCCCGCGTCTACCCGCAGTATGGTTTTGAAATTCATAAAGGCTACCCGACCAAAATTCACCGAGAAGCGATTAAAAGGCACGGCGGTACGGAATTCCACCGAAACTCATTTTTGAAGAAAATAATCCCTTAGAATCTATCTAATATACAGATAAACGTTTTTTTCAGTTGAAGTTGGCGTCCAGCCGGGGAAAGGATATTGATTTGAAATTACTTTGGTCTGTTCTTTTTTATTTTTTAACTCGCGCTCGAGCTTATCCTCGAGCCGTTTCATTATGGGCGGGAAACCATAGACAACAACAGTATTAAATTTAGCGAGATCCATGCGCCAAAAACTTTTCCAGTAGACGTGAGCTTGCCTGCGTAGGCCGGCTTTTCGAATCGCTAAATTTGATTGAAAGACCAGAATCGGGTTGATTTCGTAGCCCGTAACTTCAGCGCCCAATTCGGCCAAGGCTATGACGATGCGGCCGTCGCCGGAACCTAGGTCGACAACTTTGTCGCCGAGTTTTGGGTCGGCCATTTTTTTAATGATGTCGATATTTTGCTTCGAAGTCGGGAAATAAACAGCACCGTTAATGAGCGGGCGCAGAAGTATGTAAAGCGCCGCCAGAGACAGAATCTGTATGGAGAGTGTTATCATTTTAAAGTATAATATCATTAAGACACATGATCGGCCATAAAGAAATTGAGAAAAGCTTTACTAAATTGGCTAAAGAGGGGAATCTTTCCCACGCCTATTTGTTTTTTGGCGAGCCGCAAGTCGGCAAATTGTTATTTGCGAGGCAATTGGCGAACCTGCTTGAACACGGCAAGTTTGAGATCGGCGAGAAGCCGCTCTCGGAAACCTTAGTTATTAAGCCGGAAGTTAAGGAGAGCGGTGAGAGATCGATCGGCATCGAGGCCGTCCGCGATTTAAAAGAGTTCCTGTTCGACATGCCGGTGAATTCAGCGTATCGCCTCGCGGTTATCGATGAGGCGCAGTTCATGACTGACATCGCCCAGAATTCGATTTTGAAGATAGCCGAAGAGCCGCCGGCGCATGCAGTGCTCGTAATAATCGCGGCCAATCCGGATACTCTATTAAAGACAGTTCAATCGCGGTTTCAAAAAATATATTTTCCGAGAGTGTCCTTAAAGGAAATCCAGAAAATGCTGGTCGGCGATTACAAAGTGAAAGCCAAAGAGTCGGAAGAGCTCTCGAGGCTGTCTTTCGGCCGACCGGGCCGGGCCATCGATTTGCTGCAGAACGAGAAGCTGAAAGAGATAGCTTTGGAGGCTAAAGATTTTGCTAAGAAGAAGCTGGTTTTGAAGAATGTGATCGCGGAACTTGCAGATATTGAGAATCGCGATAGAATTGAACCATTCCTGACCGAGCTGATCGCCGAGCTGTCCTTAGACGTCAATAAAAACGCCGAGGTATTGAAGACGTTGATTCATCGGCATCATATGCTCAATGAATGGAATACCAATAAGCGGATTCAGTTGGAAGCGGGGCTCTTACCAATTACTAAACAACTATAAATGGATTACATTAAAGAGATAACTAACGCTTTGAATGCCACCGTCAATGCTTTCCGCGAAGAAGCGGCCAATTTTAGGACCAATCGGCCGACGACCAAGCTGGTGGAGAACATCAAAGTTGATTATATGGGTACGCCCATGGAATTGAAGCAACTGGGCACGATCACGATCGAGTTGCCGCGCGATATTATTGTTGCGCCTTGGGACAAAACCACGATTCCGATGATCGAAAAGGCAATCGGCGAAATGAAAAGCGGCCTCAGCGCCATTAGTCAGACCGGCCTGGTGAGAATCAAGTTGCCCGACTTAACCGAAGATCGCAAGAAAGAATTGGCCAAAGTTGTGAAAACCGTGGCGGAAAATGCCAAGATCAGGATCAGGATGACGCGAGATGATTTTAATAAGCGCATTAAAGATATTCCGGACGAGGATGTGAGATTCAGAACGAAAGAAAATATTCAGAAAGCGGTGGATAAGGCCAACCAGGAGATTGAAATGATTTTGGGGTCTAAGGTTAAGGAAATAGAAGAATAAAATAATACTATGCTTTTAGCTATTACATTTGTTATATTTTTGGCGATTTTGATCGTTACTCACGAGTTCGGTCACTTTATTATGGCCAAGCTCTTCAAACTTCGGGTTGATGAGTTCGCTTTTGGTTTCCCGCCCAAGATTTGGTCTAAAAAGAAAGGGGATACAACTTATAGCATCAACGCCCTGCCTTTCGGCGGGTATGTGAAAATTTACGGCGAAAGCGAAGAGGCGAAAGACCCGAACGAAAAGCCTGAAAGAGCGTTCTATGCTCAGCCGGCCTGGAAGAGAGCGATAATAATCGGCGCCGGCGTGGCGATGAATTTTTTGGTTGGCTGGCTCGCCCTTTCGACCTTTCTATTCTTCAGCCCAAAGGGAGTTTTTATTGAATCGGTTGTTCCGGGGAGTCCGGCCGAAAGCGCGGGTTTTAAATCGGGCGACCGGCTGGAAGGTTTCACTTCGAGCACTGACTTCATAAATTATGTTAATCAAAACGCGGGTAAAGAGATCATTGTTGACGGCAAAGCTGTGACGCCAAGAACCAACCCGAACCCGGGAGAGGGCAGGTTAGGCGTCAAGCTGATTGATAGCGGCGCGACGCAATACAATTTCTTCGGGAGCCTACATGACGGCTTTATCGGCTCGATTTTAACCATTGGAATGATCTTGAGTGCGCTCGGCGGGTTGGTTACGGGCGTTTTCCAGGGCAACGGCGGGCAGGTGCTGAATAACTTGAGCGGCCCCATCGGTATCGTGGGCGAACTCGGCAAATCGCTAAATAACGGATTTCTGTTTGTTATCGAATTCTTGGCGGTCTTATCCCTCAACTTGGCGGTCTTTAACTTGCTACCTGTCCCAGCATTGGATGGCGGTCGGTTGCTTTTCATCTTGATTGAGAAAATTATTAGGCGCAAGTTGAACGCGCAGGCGGAAAATATCGCCAACATGATCGGCTTCGCTTGCATGATCTTATTGGCTTTGGTTATCACGGGCCACGACATCTGGAAGATTTTTGTTAAATCTTAAAATTATTGTTTATTTAAGGTGGGCTTGACAAGTCTCGGCCATATGTTATACTGGACCCAGTTCACTTTTATCGCCCGGATCGTTGTCAGAGGCGCATCCCATTCGCCGAATCCATGACTGACAGCGACTCCGGGCCTGCATTTTTCTATGTCTACTTTATTGCGCCAGCTGGCGTTTTTTTGTTTTCTAAACTATTATAAAACGATATGCGCCAATCTGAATTATTCATAAAAACCCTAAGGGAAGCGCCGGCCGACGAAGAGGCCAGAAACGCCAAACTTCTGATTCGTGCAGGGTTTATTAATAAAGAAATGGCAGGCGTTTACTCGTACTTGCCATTGGGCTTAAGAGTCCTTCGCAACGTTGAAAATATAATCCGTGAGGAAATTGACGCGATAGGAGGCAACGAGCTTCAATTCTCCATCTTGCATCCTAAAGAAAATTGGGAAAAGACAGGCCGATGGAACACCGTTGATGTCTTGTTTAAGGTTCAGAGTCAGACCGGAAAATTCTATGCCTTAGGTCCGACGCACGAAGAGCTTATTTTTCCGTTAGCTAAAAAAGAGATTTTTTCGTATCGCGATTTGCCGGCGGCTTATTATCAGATTCAAACCAAGCTCCGCGATGAAGTTCGCGCCAAGTCGGGTATTTTGCGCGGCCGGGAATTTTTGATGAAGGATTTGTATAGCTTTCATCAAGATGAGGCTGATCTGGAAAAATATTACGAGAAGGTCCAGGGAGCTTACAAGAAAATTTTTGAACGATTAGGTTTGAAAGCATTGTTGGTTGATGCGTCTGGCGGAACTTTCTCAAAGTTTTCGCATGAGTACCAAGTTTTAGTTCCGATTGGGGAAGATATCATCGCGCATTGTGACCAATGTGATTACGCAGCCAATGTTGAGGTCTCGGAGACTAAGGCCGGTGACACTTGCAAAAAATGCGGCCGGGGGAAAATATCGGAATCTAACGGCGCGGAGGTGGCTAATATTTTTAAGCTTAATCCGAAATTCTCGGAAGCTTTTGAGGTCAAGTATAAAGACGAAGAAGGTAAAGAAAAATTGGTGGTGGCCGGCTGTTATGGCATCGGCGTTTCGAGGATAATGGGGCTCTTGGCCGAGATAAATAATGATGAAAACGGCTTAATTTGGCCAGAGAATGTGGCGCCATTCAGAGTCCACTTGATCGAACTTGGCAAGGGCTTGGGTAAGGAAATCTATGAGCGTTTACAGGCCGATAAAATTCCTGTACTCTATGATGACCGAGACGTAAAAGCCGGCGAGAAATTCAAGGATTCTGATCTGATGGGTATTCCTTGGAGAGCGGTTGTGAGCGAAAAGACCGGAGGTAAAATAGAATTAAAGAGACGCGGAGACGCGGAGTCAAAATTATTGGACTATGAAACTTTTTCAAAATCTTTATAAGAGCGTCGGCATAGACCTAGGCACGACCAACACCCGTCTTTATCTGAAGGGCCAAGGGATCGTTTTAGACGAACCGACACTGGTTGCGATTAACAACCGCACGGGTGAGTTGATCAGCGTTGGCAACGAGGCTAAAAAGATGATCGACCGCACGCCGACTCACATTAACCTGGTGAGGCCGTTAACCAACGGGGTTATTTCGGATTTTGAAGTGACCGAACAGATTTTGAAACACTTGCTCCGGAAAGTTTCGGGGAAGGGGCTCTTCTCTCACTATTATATTGCGGCCATCAGCGTGCCGACGAACCTGACGGAAGTTGAGCGCAAGTCGGTTGAAGACGCGGTCTCATCCGCCGGCGCGGCTAAAGTTTATCTGGTCGAAACTCCGATCGCGTCCGCCATTGGCGCCAGGCTGCCGGTTGAAGAGCCGATTTCGAACATGATCGTCGACATCGGCGGCGGTACGACCGAGATTTCGATTATTTCGGTCGGCGGCGCAGTGCGGTCTAAGAGCTTAAAAGTCGCCGGCGACAAATTTAACGAAGATATTATCCGCTCGATTAAAGAAGATTATCAGCTTTTAATCGGCGAACCGACCGCGGAGGAGCTGAAGCTCACGATCGGCTCGGCTTTGCCCATGGAAGAGCGCCTGGAAATGGCCGTTCGCGGGCGGGATATGGCGACCGGCTTGCCCAAAGAAATTGTGGTTAAGGATGCTCATATCCGGGCCGTGCTTACTAAATCTCTCAAAACAATCACCGAGGCAATCAGGTCCCTAATCGAGGAATCACCGCCGGAATTGGTGGGGGATATTTTGAAGCGGGGCATCTATCTATCAGGCGGAGGCAGTTTGTTAAGAGGCCTGAATAAATTCATTGAGAGAGAAATAATGGTGACTACCAATGTCGTCGACGAACCTTTGACCTGCGCTGTCCGCGGCTTGGGCATGATCGTTGAAGATTTGCCTAAATACGAGACGATTCTCTCGAACCAGTCGAGGCCTCGCAACGTCGATCTCTAAAACCCATGCGCTATGTTTTGTACACAATCCTAATTTTAGCTTTAGGCGGGGTTCTCGTCTCCGGCGTCGTTATTTATCCAAAATTTCAAATGAGCGCCAGTTTGAGCTCGGTGCTTTCTTTCCTCCATGGCGGCGATTTGGTTAGCCAGCTGAAACAACTGCAGATTGAGAACGAAGCCTTAAAAGCGCAGATTTTTAGAGACACCATTGTCGGCAATAAGATCAAGGTTTATTCAACCTATCCTTTCAATAATCCGCGCCAAATTGCGATTTCGGCCGGCGCCGGGCGGGTCAAGGTAGGCGATGTGATTACCGCTAACGGAACTTTATTTGTCGGCCGAGTGAGCCAAGTTTTTAGCGATTACAGTATCGTAGATACTATCTTTGATTCCGAAATGAAGATCGAAGTGCGGGTGGGTACGAAAGAAGCCGACGCGCTTTTCACAGGCGGGAATAATCCCACTTTGACCCTGCTCTCCAACAATGCCGGTGTTGTTCCGGGCGACATCGTTTTTACCGCGCAGAAAGATTATTTCTACGGCCTGGAGGTGGGTAGAGTTAAAACCTTAGTTAATACTCTGGGTGATCCGGTAAAACGCGCCGAGATCGAACCAAGCTTAAATCTAAAGGATCTGAGAGATGTCGAAATCCATGTTAAATCTTAAATTTTCGTTTGATTTACGTTTCGTTCTAAGCGTTGTTCTAGTTGCCTTGGCCGGCCTTTTCCAGACTGCCAATATCGACATTCTGGGGATCAAACCGGATATTATCTTGCCGGCCGTTCTCTTAGCGGCGCTGGCTAACAAAGATTGGTGGAAGAGAATTATCTTGGTTTTAACGGCGGCTTTAGTGATCCAATATTACCCCGGCCTGGATTCGGGAACGATTCTCTTCATAATCGCAGCGCTCGCCGGCATTATTGCCATAGACTTTATCCCGACCGAGCATTTCATAAATTTCCTGGTTGCGGTAGTTCTGGGGACGCTCATCATCAACCTGGCCAACTTTATTCTGGCCGCTTTTTTTCTCGAGCTGATATATAATTTGCTTTTCGCCTTAGTAATCTTTACGGTTATTAATAAATATACTCAGCTTGATTAAAATGTTCAGGAAAAAGCGCGGACTAAAAGGATCGGAGGGCGAATTGAACTTCGACCATGCTGTGGCTAGCGTCGGAGCCGGTTCAGAGAATTTATCTCATATCGAGCGGCCGATTAATTTGCGTATTTTTTATGCTGTGACCGGCGCCGTGGTTCTCTTCGCTCTGATCGGCTGCGGCCGGCTACTTCAGCTCGGTATCGTCCAGAACAACTTCTATACCGCGCGGGCGGAGCTGAATACCAATAAAGAAATCCCGATTGTGGCTCCGCGGGGCATCATCACCGACCGGTACGGCAAGCCCTTGGTGGAAAATAAACTCATTTTCAGCTTATTTTTGAGGGTCAGCGATATGGTTAAAAATAACGAGAAGGACCAGGCATTGCTGGCGCTGGAAAGCATTCTTAATATCCCTCAGTCTGAAATTATTGATAAGCTTTCCAAAGCGGATTTGGAAAAGGTTAATGATGTGATTATTTCTCAGGATATAACCCGCGAGCAGACGATCAAGATCAATAGTCTTAACCTGGCCTCACTCTATGTTCAAAATGATTATAAGCGCGATTATCTCGATCCGGCTTTTTCACACGTGGTTGGTTATGTGGGTCTGCCGACGCGTGAAGACTTGGCTGCTGACGGCAGCTTGAGCTTAATCGATGTCGTGGGTCGCTCCGGACTGGAGGGATACTATAACGATTATCTGAAGGGGGCCAATGGTCTTCAGATTGTCTACCGCAATCCTAAAGTTAATCCTGGAAATAGCTCAGCCGGCGAATTGGTCCGGGATGAAAAGATTGGGAATACGCTCAAAACCACGATCGACGCCGACTTGCAGAAATATTTCTATCAAAGCCTCACCAAAAATACTCAGCTCCGCGGCCAGAATGCAGCGGTCGGTATTGCCTTAAACCCTAAGACGGGCGAGATTTTGTCTCTCATCAGTTTGCCGAGTTTTGACGCCAATAATATCGGGAAATATTTGAATGTTTCAACGCACCCGCTTTTTGACCGGGCGATCTCCGGCGTCTACAACCCCGGTTCAACCATAAAACCGCTGGACGGCGTGGCTGGCCTCAGCGAAGGAGTAATCACTCCGGCTTTGCAAATTTATAACCGCGGTTATATCGAGGTTCCGAATCAGTACGACCCGGCTCATCCTAGCCGATATATTGACCACTACTGCTGCGGCTGGAACGATCTTAATGGCGCCATAGCGCGGTCCTCGGACGTGTACTTTTACGCAGTGGGCGGCGGCCTGGCTCCGAGTGAATCGGCGCAGATTCTTAAGGGGGCATCCAGCATCAGCGGCATAGGTATCGACCGGCTGAACAAATATTGGGACCTGTTCGGTCTCTCGGCTAAGTCCGGCATTGACTTGCCCGGCGAAGCGAACAGCTTTTTGCCCAATCCGGATGAGAAACAGAAACGAACCGGCTCGCCGTGGAGAGTAGGTGACACCTATAACATTTCGATCGGCCAGGGAGATATAGCTGTTAACATGATCCAGCTCGCAGATTATATGGCCGCCGTGGCTAACAAAGGGATAGCTTATAAGCCGCATATTAAAGAGACGGATAGCCCTGAAGTTCTGCTCGATCTTTCCCAATTGAAGCCCGAGCTAAAGAAAGTTGAAATCGGCATGGCGGACTCGGTTTACAAGCCCTACGGAACTTCGTATTCGATGGCTTCGCTCGTGCCTTTCAAGATCGCGGCCAAAACCGGCACGGCGCAAACCAACCTTAACACCCGAATCAACGCCTTGTTTGTCGGCTATGGCCCGACCGATGCACCCGACGGCCCCTCGATCGAAGTCTTGGTTCTAATCGAGAACGCCAAGGATGGCAGCTTAAACGCGATTCCGGTGGCGGAGGATGTGTTTAACTGGTATTACGAGAATAGGATGTCAGTGAAGCCGGTGTCAGCTACGGCTCCTGCTACTGTGCCGGCAAAGTAACAGTCCCCGCCTCCGAACTCGCTTCCGCCCCTCGGAACCAGGATATTTTTTCTACTGAAAAAATTCCCTACCGCTCGGCTACCCGCCTCCGCAGTTTCCTCAGAGCGAAACCGAGTTCTCGGCTATGTAGAGGAAGACTCAAGTAGTAGCCCGCAGCTGTATCATTGAAAGCAGCCCGAGCCGGTAACCAGGAGGAGACAACCAAGATTTTGCCGGTCGTATGCCGGAGTGCTCCCTGCTTCTAGCAGGGACAATCTCCGGAAAATCTTGTGTTAAGGCGACGACTAAGGTGGCGAGTGGTA
>CAZXPC010000007.1:0-36650 GCA_964643135.1 uncultured Candidatus Saccharibacteria bacterium
GCTGTCTCGGGAGACCGCTCACGGCCGCTTGGCCTAGGGGTTTAGTCTCCCTGCGGCAGCTTGCGCGCCAACTCGGGGGAGCTAGAGCTCAGGATAGATTGGATTTCTTAGGCTCTGTAGACTAGCCCGACCTTGTTCTGCGAGGAGCCTCTCGGAGACGCGAAGGCGTCGAGAAGAAGAAAATCTAGCAAGATTTATCTGTGGTGACGAGCGGAATGAGGGCGGGCAATAACCGGCTACTCTACAACCGTAACTGTCCCCTTCATCCACGGGTGCGGCACGCAGTGATAGCTAAAAGTGCCAACGGTGTTGAAGGTGTAACTCCATGATTCGCCCTTGGCTAGATATGGGCTGCTCAAGGTGCTGCCGCTGTCACTCATAACATTATGTTTAATGGTATCTTGATTGGTCCAGGTAACGGTAGTTCCTTTCTTAACGGTGATGTTAGACGGAGAGTAACCGACGCTAGAATTCACGATCGCAACGCTGACGCTTCCAACATAAACATGGACGCTGCCGTTAATGCCAGTCGGTGGGGCTGGCGGCGGGACGGGCGGCGTGCTGGGTTCAGCTGTTTGAGGCGAAGGGGGCATCTGCGGCATGGTGGACTCCGGTGGAACGGGCACATAATTGGAATTGCTGTTGAAATACCAGATTACTCCGCCGACCACGACTACTCCTGTGATTATTGAGATAATTAAGTTCTTATTCATGGTGATTATTATACACAATTTAGCCCAATTTTGAAGATCTCCTATATATTGATAAATTCAGCGGGCTAAGATATGATTCAAATATTCTACACGATATCAAAATAAATAATCGAATCACCGCTCCGGAACTCCGGGTGATTGATGAGGAAGGCCAGAATATTGGCTTGCTCTCTTTAGCTGACGCAAGGAAAGCCGCCGAGGATAAGGGCTTGGATTTAATCTTGATCGTCGAAACCGCCACTCCGCCGATCGCTAAGATTATGAGCTTTGATAAATATCGATATATCAAAGAGAAGGAAATGAAAAAACAGCGCCAAGCGATGAAGGCGCCCGAAATGAAGCAGGTTCAGATCAGCCCGCGCGAGGCTAAAAACGACTTGATGATGAAGATCTCCAGAGTCGAGAAATTCTTGGGTGCCGGACATAAGGTTGAAATAGCTATGAGGCTGCGCGGCCGCGAAAAAGCCATGAAAGACTGGTCTAAAACTAAAATGGAGGAATTTATGAAGCTTATCCCCTTCCAATTTAAGATGAGCCAGAATATTCAATACGACGGCAAACAGTTTACGGTCCGAATCGACCCGGTCTAGCGGCCTGAGCTTTCTACCTTATCCCCACCTCCGAACCTGCCTCCGCCCTTCGGCAAACACAATAATTCTTTGCTAAGAATTTTGTTTCTGCTCACCCGCCTTCGCGGGCTTGCGCAAATTGCCTTAGGACAGAGCCAGGTTCTCGGCTATGTAGATAAGCCCGACCTTGTTCTGCGAGGAGCCTCTCGGAGACGCGTAGGCGTCGAGAAGAAGAAATTTCAGTAGAAATTATCTGTGGTGACGAGTGGAATGAGGACGGGCGAAGACGCCCCGAGATTTGACTCTAAGACCGAAACCATTTATAGTTAGCGAACACAAAAATATGAAAAAGGCAGTATCAAAACGAATCAGGATAACCCGGACCGGCAAGCTCATGAGGCGCAAGATGGGCCAGGGACACTTTAGGGCCAATAAAAGCGGCGGGCAAATCCAAACCAAGCGAGGAGGATTAACTGTTGATAAGGCTGACCACAAGACTATGACTAATTACTTCAGCCGGATGGACAGCCGATAACCAATAATTAAAGAAACCAATGACAAGAGTTAAGAAAGGCGTAGTTGCGAATAGAAAGCGTGAAAGAGTTCTGGCTCAGACCAAGGGTTTTAAATGGCGCCGAAAGAGCAACGAACGAGCGGCCAAGGAAGCCTTGGTGCACGCTTGGGCCCACGCCTTTAGGGGCAGGAAACAGAGGAAGAGGGATTTTAGGACTCTGTGGAATGTTAAAATTGGAGTTGTTGCTAAGGAAAACGATACAACCTACAGTAAGCTTATCGCCAGCCTGAAGAAAGCGAAGATCGGGTTGAACAGAA
This sequence comes from uncultured Candidatus Saccharibacteria bacterium, assembly GCA_964643135.1. Lineage (GTDB taxonomy): Bacteria > Patescibacteriota > Minisyncoccia > UBA6257 > Colwellbacteraceae > CAZXPC01. Next base: position 2,114 of record CAZXPC010000007.1, read on the forward strand.
AGATGCTCGCCGATATCGCCGAACACCACCCAGCTATCTTCAAGAAACTAGTCGAAGCTAAATAACTTATAAAATCCCCCGCCTCGGGGGATTTTTGATTGAAAATAAATGATGAATTCATTAAACTTGAGTGGTCCAGCAGTTGGACAGCTAGCTCGGCCTCGAAAGGGTTTGGCGGCTCAATGCTTCGGAGGTGAATACAAAACCATGGGTATCGAAACCGTCACCATCATCGCCGGAGCTCTCATGCTGATCGGCGCCCTAGGCTTGGCTGGCAAGCAGTAGTCGATCGAAGCGCGATTCTGCTGAGGCCATGAACGCCCCCGACCTCCGAGGAGGGAGGGTTGCTCCGCCACACCACTCTAGAAGCTCACGCAACTTGAGCGCTGGCGGAGTCATACTCCACTTTAGAGCGGCTTACGAGCTGCTCTCTTTTTATTGGGAAACTGGTTTAACAGCTTCTGTAACGGGAGCGGTTTTCTGATGAGGCTTGGTAATAAAGTTATTGGCTCGGCGCAAAAGTGCGGCGCTGTCTTTGTGGCGTGAGAGCTGATTCAAGGCCTCTTTATAGCTAAACCAGCCGAAGCCTTCGTGCTCGTGCGAAATTTTCACTTCGGTTTTAGGCGTTTCGGCCAGGTAAAAAATAACAGTTTTAAAAACTTTTTGCTTATCTTTATAAAAAACAAACTTCTCGTAGGCTTTGAAGTAATTGTTGATCTTTAGGTCGTGCTTTTTGAGGCCGGTTTCTTCGGCCGTTTCTCGGATGGCGGCTTCCAAAGCTTTTTCTTCTTTTTCGATGTGGCCTTTGGCAAAATTCCAGTAGCGGCCACCGTGGTAAAGTAAAAGGAAGCGCAGGCCCTGCGATGTTTTGCGGTAAACAATTATTCCGGCAGATATTTCTCGTTGCATCGTGCGTAGTTTTTGGTTGCTAAGCGCGTCCTGATCCGCCTCTCGGAACCGGAATAGATCTCTTCCAGCGAGAGATCTTTCCTTTCGCTCGGCACTAGCGCGCTTTCCGGATCAGCTACAACTCAGAACACTCTTGGGTTCTTCGTTTACGCTATCCGCCGCTTGCTTCCCCAGGGGGGCACCCCAAACGGCGCACCTAGCTCCAGTTGCCTCCGCGGATTCCTCGAAACGGACCAGGCCGCCGCTCTTAGGGAGCAACAGACGATCTGCCGCCCATTACTACTACTTTAACATTTTCAGCATTTTTTCCAAGGGCCACGCATTGATGATGTCTGATTTTTTCGCCCAACCTCGTCTCGCTTGATAGACGCCGTACTCCACAAGTTTTAAGTGCGGAATGGCATGAGCGTCCGAATCAATAGCCATTTTAACGCCGAGCTCAACACATTTTCTGATATATTCATCTTTTAAATCAGCGCGATCGGGGAAAGAATTTATTTCTAAAACTGTTTTAGTCGCTTTGGCGTGTTTAATAATTTCCTGCATGTCGAGGGCATAGGCTTCGCGCTTATTAATAATGCGGCCGGTCGGGTGAAACAAGATATCGACGTGCGGGTTAGACATAGCGCGCTTAATTCTCCGGGTCTGTTCTTCGCTTGAGAGTTTGAAATGCGAATGGACTGAGGCGCCCACCACATCGAGCTTGGCCAATATTTTGTCGGGCAAGTCGAGCGAGCCGTCTTTCAAAATATCGCACTCACTGCCTTTTAAGATCTTAAAATCGATTTTCTGTTTTGAGAATTTTATGTTCAGGGCGTCGATCTCGGCCATCTGCTTTAAGATTCGTTTCTCATCCAATCCATTTGTGACGGTCAGTCTTTTGGTGTGATCGGTAATCACAATATATTTGCGGCCGAGCGAAATTGCCGCTTCGGCCATTTCCTCAATCGAATTTTTGCCGTCAGTCCAGCTGGTCTGTATCTGCAAATCGCCCTGTATATCTTTATATTCAACTAATTTGGGCAATTTATGGCTTCGGGCCAGTTCGATTTCTCCCAAATTTTCCCGGATCTCGGGAGGAATATAGTCCATCCCCAGTTTTTTATAAATCTCTGCTTCGGTTCGGCCAGCCACAATCTTTTCCGTCTTGCCCTTCGTTTGCGTCAAACCGTATTCGCTCAATTTTAAACCCTTTTTTATGGCCAGTTCGCGCATAACAATGTTGTGATCCTTGGAACCGGTAAAATGCATCAGAGCGGCCCCGTAAATCTCGGGCTCCAGGACCCGCACATCAACGTTCAAGCCGTTTTCGAGCTTAACAGACGACTTGGTTCCTCCCTGACCAATGATTTGGACGACTCTTTTCATTTTCACAAAATAATCCATGACTGACTTCGGATCTTTGGAAATGACCAAAATATCACCATCGCCAATTGTATCGCGCCGACGCCTAAAAGAACCGGCGATCTCCGCGACTTGAACGCCCGGGACCAAGGATAATTTATATCTGATATCCTCAAGGAGAGGGGCGATCTCTCCGAAAATAAACCGCCCGCCTGATTTTCTTAAAAACCCTATGCTCTGCTCCAATTTTTCAGATGATTTTTCTCCGAAACCTTCCAGGCCGCTGACTTTCCCTCCAGCGATTGCGGCTTCAAGGTCTTTTAGATTCTTGACGCCCAATTTTCCGTAAAGATGCTTGATTTTCTTGGGACCCAGGCCTTCGATACCGGCCAACTCATCTAATTGGACCGGTGTTTTCTTTTTTAATACTTCGTAATCTTTAACCTTTCCGGTTTTAATATATTCTTCGATCTTAAGAGCGCTCGATTCGCCGACACCCGGAATTTCCTTCAGAGCCTTCAGGCCGCCGCGTTTATAAATAGACCCCAAGTCTTCTTCCAAGCTGCCTAAAACTTCGGAAATCTTTTCATACGCGCGCGGCTTAAAGGGCACGTTATCCATGTCCAGATAAATGCTTATCTCCCGGAAGATTTTGGCGAGTTCGGCGTTGATCATAGATACATCTACTGAATAGTTTTGGGCGTATGATCTTTCTGCGAGGTCGGCGACACCGTTTGCGGAGGCAAAACTAAATCAGGCAATAGGAAAATTATGACTGCCGCCAGGATTGAGAAAAATCCGGCCGCTATAAAAACATAATTGAAACCAAAAAGACTGGCGACATAGGCGCCCAGAAACCCGGCGATGCCGGAGGCAAAACCCAAACCGGAACTGTCCATCGCCCATTCCAGCGCAATTTTATTCCGGTCGAGATGTTTAGAAAAAACCTCGTTCCAGGCGGTAGCATAAAGAGCGATGCCGACGCCATAGACGAATTGGATCAGGTAGAGCTGGGCGGCGGTGGCCACGACTATCAAGGCGAAGGCCGAAAAAGCGGCCAGGAGCAAGCCCGCAATGAGCGTATACAATTCTCTCCTCTCTTTATTTGAATGATCCAAAAAAGAACCGATGGGAATCTGGAGAATGGACCGGGTCAGCCAATAAGTCGAAGCGGCGATCCCGACGGTAACCAGGTCGGCCCCGGCGATTTTCTGCGTAACGAAGATTGAAAAGATTGGTGAGACCAATCCCCAGCCGCTCAGCAAGGCGAGGTCGGCGAAAATAAAATGTCGGACGACCCGGTTAACCTTAAATTCGCGGAGCAAATTACTGAACATGGGCTAGGATATATTTTTTATTAATATTTTGTTTTCCTGCGTTTCGACGCTAACCTTAGAACCTCGGCTGAGCTTGGCTCCCAGAATTAGCTTGGAGAGCGGGTCCTTAATCTGGCTCGCGACGACTTCGCGGAGAGGCCGAGCTCCAAAAACCGGATCGTAGCCCAGCTCGGCAATTTTAGCCACCGCTTCCGGAGAAACAACCAGGTCGACTGATTGATTATGCGCCAGATCTTCGGCTAGAGAATTTAAGATGCGCTGGGTAATAAGCTGGATGTCGGCCGGGCGGAGTTCTCTAAAGACAGCGATGCTGGAAAATCTGTTCAAAAGCTCCGGCTTGAAATAAGCGGATAATTTTTTCTTGAGCAGGACTGAAATTTCAGCAACCGATTTCCCGGCTTCCAGCTGCTCTTTAATAAACTCTGAGTTGGCGTTCGAGGTCGCAATGATAATAGTATTTTCGAAGCTCACTACCCGGCCGAGATTGTCGGTTAAGCGCCCGTCGTCAAAAACCTGCAAAAACAAATTCAAAATATCGGGGTGAGCTTTTTCAAACTCATCCAAAAGCACCAAGCTGTACGGCTTCTCCAGAACTTGATCGGTCAAAAGGCCGGCCAATTTGCCGTCCGGGGAGCCGACGAACTGGAAGAGGCTCTGTTTATCCTGATAGCCGGACATATCAAAACGAATCATATTATCAACCGATCCAAATTGAATCTTGGCCAGAATTTTAGAAAGCTCAGTTTTGCCGACGCCGGTCGGACCCACGAAAAGAAATGTGCCAATCGGCCCGCCGTGGCGAGAGAGACCACTCCGATATTCGCGGAGAGATTCTGAAACAGCTTTCACGGCCCCTTCCTGGTCAACCAAATCTTGGTGGATCAGCTCCTCCAAATTAAGGAGTTTGTCGGCTTCGGCCGCATCGGCGCGCTTGATCGGAATTTTGGTGCGCGTTTCGGCCACCGCGATCACTTCATCGCTCGACAAGAACTTGTCGCCGTGCCTCGAGGCGTAAACCAGCCCTTCTTTTAGCAGGCTCGAAGCGGAAGCGGGCAGCGGCTGAGCGGCAAAATATTTTTTCGCCAGTTGGACGGAAGTCTTAATAGCGCTGTAGCTGACCGAGACCTTAAATTGGCGCTCGAGAACCAATGATTCATAAATCAAGATTCTGACGGCGTCGTCAACCGAGGCTTCGCTGACCCGAATGACTTCAAAAGCCTGGGCCACCGAACTCTCCGGCTCGATGTAGGTTTTATATTCCTTGGGAAAAGTGGTGGCGATAATCGGAAAATCATTTTCAAGAATCAGAGGAATAATGGAGTCAATCATATTGATATTTTTGTCTCCGCCTTTAGCCAGGCTGTGGATCTCAGGAATGTACAAAATAATATTGCCGGCTTCGTTGACCTCCTGAAAAATCTGCTGGATACGCGCTCTGATCTCCGGCTCTTCGGCCCCTGAAACCAGGCGATTGGCATCCAGCCCCACCAGCCGCTTATCAAAAAGTTCGGCCGGAACTTTATCTTTGGAAATCATGTAAGCTACATGGGCGACTAAAGAGCCTTTGCCAATACCGGGCTCGCCAACGAGGAGCGCATTGGGCCTCGCGCGCCTTGAAAGAACATTGAGGAGCCTTTCATATTCGTTCTCGTGGCCGATCATGAAACCGATATTGCCGACCTTGGCCAACTCGGAGTAATCGAGCGCGTAGAGATCGAGGGTGGGAGTGGGCCGGGAGGTCCAAGCCCGGTTGATCACGCGGCTTCTCAAATGCCGGCTCGCAAACCCGCCGACCGACTTAGGAATGGCGGTTAAGAAATTAAAGCGCTTGAAACGCCCGAAAATCAGAGCTTTCTCCAGATCGTCCGGCTGAATTTGGAAAAGGGCGAAAAGTTTGGATACTTCTTTATCGTCTGATTTAGATACGGCGGCGAAAAGATCGCCCGGACCGATAAAGTCCGCCCCACCTTTGATCGCAACTTCCAGAGCGCCGATAAAAAGGCCGTTAATGATATTGGTTACGCCCTCGTGGCTTTCTTTTGTCTGCGACTTTTCGATGTAAGACTTTAACTTGGCTTCAAATTCGGCGGGCTTAATATCGAGCCTCAAGAGAGTTTCTTTGACCTCTTTGTCATTCAAGAGCGCGCCGACCAGCTGGAGCAAAAAATTATTCTCGCGGAGAAACCATTTTTCATGCGCTGAAACGACATCTTCCCTGACTTTGGGGGAAATATAATCGGCGATATTAGCTTGTCCGGACATGGGAAAATGGAGCAGGACTCTCTTCGGCTTCCCTAAGTGCATTAGTTTATCCAAGAGAATTAAGCTCATTAAAAGCCCCAGCCAGAAAAGGAATTTTTGAGGGGAAATTAAAAAAGCCAGGGTGGTAACGATAAAAACAACCAGGGAAACATTGGCAATGATCCGGACAACAATTCTGGCGGCAAAAGGCATCTCGGCCAGAGGCTCATTAAAATATAATTCCAAATTATTTGACATAAGTTTGCTCATAGCGATCGGATGGCTTCATAAATAATAACGGCCGGCGCAATAACCCAAAGGAAGTATAAAAATACCGAGGCGAAAAACAGAAGAAGATAGATGACTGAGGCGGCCAGAATTTTAAACCCACGGAAAAAGAAGCCGATCACGTAGCCAATAATACTTCGATCTTGGTACATCGGCTTGAATAAGCTCTTCAGGTTGATACGCAGGGCAAACGTTTTATCAAGACTCTCATAAATATTCAGCATGAAGTGGCTAACGTTGCGGAAACTCCCCACGTACCAGTGATAAAGGAAGTCGCGGATAACCGCTAAGAACCTCGTAGGAAGATAAGTTAGAGCTTGGAGCATACAGCCATTATGGCACAAAAAACCTGGGAGAAAAAGAAACGCATTCAGCCATAAACTCGCTCTAAAAAGCTTTTCTGATCAGGCGGTAATCTCGGTTTTTTAGGCCCTCTAAGCCGACGAGGTCCTTGTCTTTCACAACCAGATCGGCGATTTCGAGGCCGCCCACAAAGTGCGGCAGAAGAATATAATCGGCTCCCAAATCATATAAGGCTTCCGCTTCGTGTTCGGCCTCAGCCGTCAAAATAGTCCGGCCGGCCGGGTTGTGGCGCTTCATATAGCTGATAATCGCGGCGTTGTCTCTGAAGTCCGGAATGGTCGAGATCAAAAGCCGGCATTTATCTAGGCCGACCAGCTCCTGAATTTCGGGGTCGGTAATGTCGCCGTAGAAAGCGGGCAAGCCGGCCTCGCGCAGGGTTTCGATGACCCGCGGATCGAAATCAACGGCCACAAAATCTTCTTCCGATTCGCTCAAAGCCCGCAAAATATTCTGGCCCATGCGATGAACACCGACTAAAACGATGTGGCCTTCCAAATAAGTTTCTTCGTTTTTCTCTTCAACCAGCTTGCTTTTGAATTCGAATTTTTTTAAAACAGGCCGGAGAAAATGGTAAACGCTCCCGCTGTAAACAATAAGGTAGGAAGAAACGAGGATGCTGATTACCCCGGAAACGGCGACGAGAGCGACATCCGATGGCACAACATGGCCAATTTTTACGCCCAAAAACATAATGATGAATCCGAATTCTGAGATCTGCGTAGAAACCAGGCTGGTCAGGAACGACGTCCGCGCCCGGTAGCGCATCAGGACCATAATCAGGAAGACGATGACCGGATTGACGACGAGGTTAAAAACCGTGAACACCGCGACCTGAAAAAGATTGATCGAACCTCCGGCCGCAATGATCCTCGCTCCTAAACCCATAAAAAGGATGATGAGAAAAAAATCACGCAAAGGCTTGAGACGCGCGCCGATCTGGAAGTGTTCGGAAGAATTCGCTAAGGCTACGCCAGCCAAGAATCCTCCCGCCTCGATCGATAGACCGATCCATTTAGAAGAAAAAAGGGCGCTTAACCCGACCGCCCAAGCAATGGAAAAAAGATAAAGCAAGTCAGGCGAACCCCCGATGCGGTCGAGCAGCTTCGGAAGATATCTGGAAAGGATATAGGCCAAGACTACGAAAACGGCTCCTTTTAAAAGGGTTATTATAAAATTTGAGACCAGCCCGCCGGTCGAATTCAGGCCGGTTAAAAAGATGGAGATCAAGATGGCGATCAGATCCTGGAACAATAGGAAAGCGATCGAGATCCGGCCGTAAAGGCTTTTTAGGTCCTTCTTTTCCGAGAGCAGCCTAATCACTATCGCGGTTGAGGAAAAAGCCATGGCGATCGCCAGATAAACAGATGCCACAGTTGAGAAGCCCAGCGTCGTGGCCAGCCAAAAACCGCCGGCAAAGGACAGGGCGATCTGGCCGAGGCCGATAATTATGGCCGGGAACCCGACTTTTTTCAGGTCTCGGAAATTAAGCTCAAGGCCAATAATGAAAAGCAGGAGCGCCACGCCGATCGAAGAAAGCGCTTCGACAATGTCCAGGCGCCCCTCTTTGATCCCGCCGAAGTAGCCAATGATAATACCCGCGAAAATAAAACCGACGATGGTCGGCTGTTTTAACAAATAAACGATGATGCCGCAGACAGCGGAAAGAACCAAGGCGATAGCTATTTCAAAAAAAATATCCACGGGGTATGACTTAATTGTAGAGCAAAATCAGGATCTGGATAAGAGGTATCCAAAAGTCTGCATTTTCTTTAAAAAGCCCTTGAGATTTCAAAGCCAGCTCCAGCCACAAACATAAGAACCAAAAGCCAGGCCAACGCTTTAGTAAGAACTGAGGGGCGCCTGATCTTGTCCCACATAAGTATGATCATTATGGACTCAGCCGCCACAAAAACGCCGCCGGATAGGCCAATTAAACCCAAAAGGTTGTTTAAGCCCAGCAAATACAGCCCGACTGGCGCCGCGATGGTAAAAAAATAGCTGAATCCTTTTTTAAGTTTGAAATCTTCCACTAATATCGCGTTTAGCTCAAATTCCACAAAAACATAAGCAGCCCAGATAGAAATGAGTCCTAAGAGGCCGGCGCCGATCCACAATATTGGCGCAGATTTAAGGCCCGATATGGCATCTTCCGAAACGTTCAGGCCCGAAACACCAAGAACGCCGATAATAAAGAGTAAATAAAGCAACGCGGGGACAACAGTGCCGGTGAGGATTGCCATTTCAAATTTCCGATCGGTGGCGGGCCCGGGTTTAAAATTGACGCGGAAATAATCCTTGACGGTTCCGATCGCGGAACGCCCGTAAAGCGCGAAAAGGATGGCGGAATAAGGCAGAAGCAGGGTTTTAAGATCAGTCGAACTTAAGTAATTAATTGGATTATGGGTAAAAGCATAAAAACCGCCCAGAAAAACTGCGAGAATAATCACGATCTTGCCAATAGTTATTGAAAAGCCGAGGTCGGCGATCTTTCTAACGCCCCAAAAAAGAGGCGGCGCCGAGACCAGCATGAATAAAAAGACGGAAGCGAGATCGCTGGGTAAGATGAAAAAAGATTTGATGAGTTTCGAGGCCAGGACTAAATAGATAAGCAGGGCGAGAATCAGGCCCAAAAAACTGCTGATGAAGGAAACGGCGCGCCAAACCGGACCGAGATATATTTGGACATAGCCCAGGAATCGGTGATGGCCCGGCGTCCGGTCGATTACTTCCCCGTACATTAGGTGAAGTATCGAAATAACTATCGCAAAAACTAAAAGGTAAACGGTCCCTAAAGCGAATCCGGCCTCATAAAAGATCCTGGGCAGAGCAAAAAAACCGGCGCCGATCGTAAGAGCCGCGAGCATGCCGGCCGGAATAAAAAGCTCTTTGGTTAGTTTCTTTATTTTAAGCATGCCTAATTAGGCCTCGAAAACTTTGTCGCCCACGCGGACCCGTTTGCCCAGCTTTATGCCGATCTGCTTGCCCTTGGGAGCAACTTTGACTTCTTTATAGTTAAACTGCATCGATTTTATTTTTGTTTTGAAATCAGTGGTAGCTCCTTTGATATGAACCGCGGAGCCTGCCTTCATAGGCTTATTAAATTTAAAAATTCCGACTTTAATGCCGCCGTAAAAATGAGTCACGGTTCCAATCGGCTTTAGCGCCGATGATTTCTTGGCCGCCTTCTTTATAATTTTTTTCTTCTTTTTTACCGGCATAATCCTAGAACGGCTTAAAGAACCACGACGTTTTCTTTTTTGGCCTTTTTGATAATTGGGATCAACTTGTCGAGCAGCTCCTTCGGGCTCTTTGAATAAACAATCTTATCGGCCATTTCTTCGGCGCGGTGAGATTTAGTAATTATTTCCTTGAGAAGTTCGTCGGTTTCCCAGGTGCCTTCTAAAATGCCTATTGGCTTCTTATCTTCAAAAGCGATTGTAAACTCATTGATGGTGCCGAGGCGCCCCGGGCCGACGATAACGGCGTCGGAAGACCGAGTGAGCAGCAGGTTGCGGCCGGAATAATTAAAACCGGTATAAACAATGAGATCGTGATAATCGATCGGCAATTTGTATTTTTCTAGGTGCTCTTTCTCGTTCCAAGCCGGTGATAGGCCGATCACAATACCGCCGACTTCTTTAACGCCTTTGGCGGCCCAGAGCGGGAAGCCGGTCGTCGCGCCGTCAACCAAAACACAATCGTGGCGGGCAATTTCACGGCCCAATTCTTCGCCCATCTCAAAAGCCTCGGGGCCGTAAATGCTGGTGTCGGCCGAACCTGAAACACAAATCTTATACTTCAAATCTACGCCTCCGTATTTATTATCTGACATGTTACTTATTCTAATTAGAACCTAGAATAAGAATATATATGATTTGCGTTCTTAGCAAGTTTCATCGAATGCAAGGCGCGAGGAGAAAGGTGTAGTCAAAGCACTACAATGACGACGAGCAACGCGGCAAGCGATGAAACTTGTAGAACCCTTTGGGATACGGCCAATCTCCGGAATCACTGCGTCATTCCTCCTCGACGTGTCGTTTCACTTACACGACTTGCGTCGTCATTCCTTGTGATTCACAAAGATTGGCCAGTACCGCAACCATATATATTCTTAATCTAGGTTCACTTCATCGTTCATTGAAGGGGTAGCGACATTAACGGCCAGCTCATCGCGGATTTTTTCGGATAATTCGCTCATCGAATCGGTTTCGCCGTGAACCAGGAAAACTTTTTTGAGCGTCCGCCGCATCGGATAGAGCCACTCCAAAAGCCCTCTTTGGTCGGCGTGCGCTGAATAACCCCCAATGTGCGCAACTTTGCACCTGACCAGTACTTCTTCGCCAAAGATTTTGACGATCTTGGCGCCGTCTAAGATCTGGCGGCCAAGGGTGTTGTTGGCCTGATAGCCAACGAAAAGAATGGTGCTTTTTGGGTCCGGCAGATATCTGATCTCGTGATGCTGAATTCGACCGCCGTTAGACATGCCGCTGCCGGCGATAATTATTTTCGGCGGGGGCACATTGTTGATGGCCTTAGATTCATCGGTTGTCTGCGCGAACTTCAGACCCGGAAATTTAAAAAGCGAGTTGCCGGCGTGGATGAACTCTTCTGCTTCCGGGTTAAAATAATTTTGATATTTATCATAAATCCGGGTTAGTTCGATCGCAAGCGGGCTGTCTATAAAAACCGGGACGCGCGGAATCCTCCCCTCCTCGGTCAGTTTGTTAATCTGAAACAAAAGTTTCTGCGTCCGTTCCATGGCAAAAGCGGGCACCATCAGAACGCCGCCATTCTTAACCGTATCTTCGATAACATTCTCCAGCAGCCCTTCGGTTTCCTCAGTTCCTGAGTGCAGGCCTTTGCCATAGGTCGATTCCGAAACACAGTAATCCACCGATTCGTTAATTTTGTCAGACGGATCAATAATACTCGGATTGGTGTTGCCAAGATCGCCGGAGAAGAGAATTTTTATGTTGTCGCCCTCGATAATATAAGAACTTGATCCCAAAATGTGGCCGGCGTTTTTGACCGATGCCTTGAAGCCAGGCACTTCGACGAAGCCGCCGTATTTAATTTCGCGCCAGAGATCCATGGTGGCATCGATATCTTCTTTGGTGTATAAAATTTCTTTCTTTTCACGTTCGGCCTCGCGTTTCAGCAAATCGACCGAATCCAGAAGAAGGGCGTGGGCAAAGTCGCGAGTCGGCGCCGTGCTATAAATCTGGCCTCGGAATCCGCGGCGGTAGAGCTTGGGCAGGAGGCCGGTATGGTCGATATGGGCGTGGGTAATAAAAACTGCCTCGACTTTTTTCGGGTCGAATTGGAAATCTAGGAAATTTTCAGTTTCACAGAAGTGGCTACCCTGATGCATGCCGCAATCAACTAAAATTTGCTGGCCGGTATTGTTGGTTAAAAGAAAACTTGACCCAGTTACTTCTTGGCTCGCTCCTAAAAACTTAATTTTCATGGAAACAGTATAGCGTAAACTGCGTCAGAACCCCAAACCTGCCTCACTCCAGAAACCCCCTGTACCCTCGGAACCAGGATATTTTTCTACTGAAAAATTCCCTACGACTCGGCTGCCCGCCTGCGTAGTTTCCTCGAAATACATGGGTTTTCTTGCGTTATACCACATAGCCGAGAAACCCAATTTGCTCTGAGGAGCCTCTCGGAGACGCGTAGGCGTCGAGAAGAAGAAAATCTAGCAAGATTTATCTGTGGTGACGAAGGGGAAATTGGGTTTCGGAGGCGGGGGTAATTTAGTCGAACCGGTTCTCCTTAACGTGGCGCTTGATTTCATCGGCGAGCATCTTAGAGTGATTCTCGTAATCCGCCTCGAGCTTGTTCCAAAGAGCGGAACAGTGAGTACAATCCGCGGAAGCTGTTTTGTATTGACCCATCCGCCAAAGGCTGTCTGAAATTTCAGATAATTGCTGAACCAAATCGTGATTCCAATCTTTCAACATAAAAAATGTTTTTCTTAATTAATATTTGCGGTGAATTCGACCTTTGACCAATCTTTCTTTATCTTCAATAAGACGTCGGCTCGTCACCAAATCTTCCACGACAATTTTACGGTCGGACCAGGAAATAGTTTTACCATGAGCCAAATGCATCGATTGCTCGCTGCCTTTGCCGGTTATAATAACCGTGTCGCCGTGCGCGGCTGTTTCAATCGCCTTTTTGATCGCGGCTTTGCGGTCGACAATGTTGTGCGTTTTTCCGGCGCGAAGTTTCTCAGCCGGAATGCCGCCTTCGATGTCTTTAATAATGCTGTGAGGTTTCTCGTCATACGGATCTTCGGAAGTAAGGAATATTTCATCGCAATATTTGCCGGCGAGGCGCCCGAATTCGGACCGCTTCCACTTATCGCGGCCTCCCCCGGCCGAGCCGAGGACGCAGATAAGTTTGGGTCGATGTAAATCGCCTTCGTGGAGATGGTAATTTTTGAGTTTGTTTTTTAGGGCACGATAGACGTGGTCCAGCGAGTGCGGAGTGTGCGCGTAGTCGACTACAACTTTAAAAGGTTTTTCCAACACATGTTCCATGCGGCCGGGAATGCCTTCGAAATTCTTGAAAGCCTCTTTAATAATTTGCGGGCCAATGCCGAGCGTCATCAAGAAACTTTCAGCCGCTCCGACATTGATCTGGTTAAAAACTCCTGAGAGTTTGCTCGGCAAATAACTGCGCATGAATAAAGTGACGCGAGTATTCTTGCTTCTTAATTCCTTAACAAATTTTTTGGCGCTCCAATCTTCGGCGTTGATAAAAAATAATTTAGGATTATTTTTTGAGGCCCGGCTCTTAATATATTTAAAAAAGCTAAGCTTGGCATCGCGGTAGTTGGTAAAACTGCCATGGGACTCTAAATGTTCTGGATGGATACCCAAAAAAATGCCGGCGTTGAAGTCTATCCCTCGATGGCGGTGCTGAACTACGCCCTCCGAAGTAACTTCAATGATGGCAAAGTCGCATTTTTCTTTAACCGCTTCGCTTAAAAACTTCTGGAGTTGCGAGCGGCCGGGCATGCTGTTGGTCGTCGCCAGGTGGCTCTGGCTGCCGATCTTCTGCCGATACGATGAACTAATAGCAGTTTTATAACCGGCGGCTTCCAGGCCAGCGCTTAAAAGTTCGGTTGTGGTAGTTTTGCCCTTGGTGCCGGTTACTCCGACCACAAAAATCTTTTGAGAAGGGTTGCCGTAGGCCAGCGCGCCAAAATGAGCAGCGAGAAAATGATAGATCGACTTAAATTTTTTTAGCGTCTGCTTCATTTAAGATTTAATAATTTTCAAAGCCTCCTTAAGCCTTTCTGATGCGCTCTTCGATTCAGGATTAATTTTGCTCATAGCGTTCTTGGCCTGCTTCGCAGTGTAGCCCATACTGGTTAAGGCTTCGTAGACATCGTCGTCGGCCTCCATTTTACTCACGATGCCCTTCACGTCTCCGCCCGCAACCTTGTCTTTAAGTTCCATCACAATGCGCTCGGCAGTTTTCTTGCCCACGCCGGAAACTTTTTGCAGCAACTCGACTTCCCCGCCCGAGATGGCAGCGACGAGCCGCTCAACTGTCGCAATCGCCATAATGTTCATAGCGGACTTCGGCCCAATGCCGGAAATGGAAATCAATTTCTCGAAAAGTTCGAGTTCATCTTCGTTCAAGAATCCAAAAAGGCTTAAATCGTCTTCGCGGACATGCAGGTGGGTTAAAATTTTAGTTTCGGACCCAATAGCCGGCAGCTTTTCAAGCAAGGTATCCGGCATGCTAACTTTGAAAGACACGCCGTGAACATCGATAACCGCAATGCCGTTGCGCTTTAAAACCAGAGTGCCTGAAATGCTGTGGATCATCTATGAAAGTATATAGTATGGAGTATTTAGTATAAAGGATGACTTTGGGAAATAAAAAGACGGCGGGCACCATGTCGCAGATGCACGCCGTAGATTGGGAACTACTCCTCGGCTTTGGTCGAGCTGTCGAGCTCGCTAGCGAGGTTTGCCATCGATTCAAGATCCCTTTGAATGTCCGCCAGTCTCCAGCGGAAGGTCTGCTGGGCAGCAAGGATGCCTTTGGGGTCTTTCTTCGCCCATTCGGCCTGCCCCTGGGATTCTTCTGCCTTATTGCGGAATTCGTGAACCAGCCGCTGGGCATCGAAGCTTGTACTCGCGTTTGTGATACCGATTGTGGCTGCGAACGCCGCGAGTGCCACTCCTCCTGCGAGAACCTGCCAAGCATGGCTGATGAAGATTGCATCCACGAGGCAGAGGAAAGCTAGGAATCCAGTGGTTCCAGCCAATCTGCTGTTGAGAACGAATTTCTTCTTGAGCCTCTTCTCCTCTTCGATCAGCTCTTCCATGGTGTAAGGATCGCCCATGTCTACTCTCCAAGAGCTAGTGTGGCAGTTATTGCCATATCTGTCAAGTTGCGTTGAGAATAAAAAAAGCCGAGGACAAAAGTCGCCTCGGACTGGGAAAAACTTAAGCTACGGATGAACCAACTCCGCTTGCTACCTGGTCGCGCATGTAACGGGCTCGCCAGTGAGCCTCCGGAGACGCGAGCCAGGGCGATGCCATGACAGCCTCTCTGAAGGCAGGCATGACTCGTTCGTAGACCAGCGGGTGAGCGATCACGTACGGAGTCCGAGGATGCGTCTTGTGGCCGGTAGAGAGAAGCCGACCATTGACGAACGCCTCCTGGCCGGCCAGGGTCCTTATGTAGAACTTCTGGTCGTCGGGTAGGATCCGGTTCAGGAAGCTCATGTGCGCAGGCACCACCTCGTTCTTGTCGCGGTTGGGAACGGGTTCGAAGAACGCCGCTGGCAGCGGCGTAACGACGCCATTCTCGAAGAGTGGGAAGAAGTAGTGCGTTGCAAGCGTGGGCCCGCAGGTGTTCACTGTTCGAACGCTGGCCTTATTCATGCCGGCGATCGGACTGATGTTCATGTGGGACCAAAGCTCATCCGACTTTTGGCCGTAGATGCAGGCGACTTCTTCGTAGGAGATGAGACCCGGATTGATGCCTCTGATCTCCTGGAGCTCTCCTTCGATGAGGAAGAAGCAGCCTTCGTCGGAAGAGACCAGCGCCTCAACTGGCTGGAGAGATTCGCCGACCGAGAGCGGGTAGACGTTCGACGTCAGACTCGCTTTGACACGGCCTTGCGGTCCCTCGCGCCAGAGCATGTTGAAGCTCGAGTCCCAACCTGGAACGGCGGGCTCGTCTTGCAACGTTCTGTTAGAGAGGCACATGCAGTTGTCCGGACAAGGGTCGAAACCCTCAGCCGAGATACCCGTCGCCTCTTCCACAACCTCCAGGACCTGTTCTTCCTTGAGGTCACGGAGATTGCCTCGCGCGGCTTGCTTGCGGATGTGCCGGGTCGCGGTTGCGCCAAACACAGCCATTTTCTTCACTTCTTTGAGTGTCGTAAGTACACCTCCTAGTTGTCAAACAACCGGTTTTAGGATACATTGTTTATGTCCCTTAAGTCAATTTAGCTAGTAAATACATTCAATTTTGACATTGGCTAAGAATTATGTTACAAATTGAAAGTTTTTAATATAGTAATAAAACCGTGGCCAACACTGCTCTACAAACGAAACCGGCAAATACTGCTAAGAGTAAACCAAAAAGCCAGATCAAGGCTGTTATTTTGGCCGCCGGCGAAAGTTCCCGCTTCCGACCGATCTCGCACGACCGCCACAAATCGCTCACCAAGATTGCCGGCAAGGAACTTATTAAGCATACGGTTGAAAGCGTCTTAAACGAGGGCATCGATGAGGTGATTATCATTCACAGCCCCGATGACTATAAACATTTTCAGGAAGCCTTAGCTGAATACAAAGATAAGATTAAATTAGTAGTCCAAACTAAGGCCGAAGGCATGGGCAATGCTTTAAAAGGCGCGGCGCATCACATTGCGGGCAGCCAATTTTTTGTTTTGAACCCTGATAAGCATGACGCAGGCAAATATATGCGCCCGATGATGGAAAAATCTAAGAAAGAAGGCGCGGATATGGTCCTCTTGGCAACCAAAACGGCTCACCCGTGGCGGTACGGCATCGCTCGGTTCGATATCAAGAAGCACGACCGGATTCTGGCTATTCACGAGAAGCCGGAAAAGGGCAAAGAGCCATCGAACATGAGGATCATCGGCGTCTACTTGTTGCCTAAAAATTTTATGGAATATTACGCGCGCGTGCCAGAGCACCACTATGCGTTTGAAGACGCACTTCACTTATGGATGAAAGAAAACGAAGCTTTTGTTGTAAATGCCGACAAAGAGCCGATCTCCTGCAAATACGCTTTCGACCTTTTGGATATGGCCAAAGACTTAACCGAAGTTCAAAAACCGTATATATCAAAAACTGCGCAGATTGCTAAAAGCGCGACCATCGAGGGCAACGTCCATATCGGCGACGGCACTAAGGTCATGGAAAATGCCGTGATCAAGGGTCCAGTTTATATCGGCAAGAATTGTTTAATCGGCAACAATGCGTTAGTTCGAACCAATGCCGTCTTAGAGGACGGCGTCCAAGTCGGCATGAATACTGAAGTGGCTCGAAGCGTCATTATGGATAACACCCATATTCATTCAGGTTTTATTGGCGATAGCGTCATCGGCAAGGGCTGCCATATCGGGGCCAATTTCGTGACAGCTAACCGAAGAATTGATCGAGATAACATTGAATTCACGATTAAGAACGATAGGGTTAATTCTAAAAAAACTTCTTTGGGAGCAGTGATCGGCCACGAAACGCATACCGGAGTTAACGTCTCGACCATGCCGGGATCGATCATCGGCTACGGCTGTGTGATCGGACCAGGCTCGCAAGTCAAAGGCACGATCGATTCACACATATTGATGTATCTTGAAGGCAACCACGTCCAGAAAAAACGGACCATTACCGGCGAAGAAATTCCGGTCGTCTTTAATGTTTACGATTTCCGGGGCAAGTACCCGGACGAGTTGAACGATGAATTTGCGGAGAGATTGGGCAAGGCTGTCGGAATTTATTTGAAGAACCAAGGGACAGTAGTGGTCGGGAACGACACCAGAGAGGCCAGTGAAAAGCTAAAGCGCGCCTTGATTAAGGGGCTGATCGAAAGCAATATCAACGTGATCGACGCCGGACTGGGCACCACCGACAAAACCGCTCTTTCGACCAATCGGCATAAAGCGACTTTGGGCATTATGGTCACAGGCAGCCACAACGCCTGGAAAGAATCGGGTTTTAAGTTCTTGTACCAATCGGGACATGGCTTCTCAATCGAAGACATGAAAAAGATCAAGGAGTTCTATCTCAAAAACGAGACTGGTTTCGGCATCGGCAAATTCGAGGAGAGAATGGAAGAAACTAACGATCTTTACGCCCGGGAAATTATTTCCGCCTTCAAGAAATATGCCGGAGCTAAGACCAGGATCAACAGCACTATTGTCGTTGATTGCTCAAACGGCGGGGCCTCGCTCCTTTTGCCGAGAATTTTTAAATCTCTCGGCGCCAAGGTTATTGAAGTTAATTGCGGTACTAAAGTTGATAAAAATATTGAACCTGAACCAAACGAGGAGAATAGGAAATACTTATTGAAATACCTGAAAGATAACAAGGCTGATTTAGCTTTGGGAACCGATGCGGACGGCGACCGAATCTATGTCTACGATAAAAACGGCCGCTGGCTTACTGGCGACGAACTGTTCGCCGCGCTCCTAAAGATTACGAAAGCCAAGAAAGTGGTCGCCTCAATTGATACGTCTAAAAAGGTTCTGCAATCATCCGCCGCTAAATTTGAAATTACTAAAGTCGGCGATATCCACTTAACCGAGCTCGGCATAAAAATAAAGGCTGACTTATTGGGCGAACCTAACGGTCACTTCTGTTTTCCGAAATTCGTTTGGTATAACTCGGGCATGCTAGCGGCTTTAATACTCGCCTCTTCCGTTAAAGAGCTGCCAAAAATTATTAAGGGCCTGCCGGATTATCACACGCAGAAAAAGTCTTACATGATGACTGATAATTCAGTTAAAGAAGAGAAGATGAAACACATCATGGGCGTGGTTGATAAAAAGTACAAGGTTATTTCGAACCTCGACGGCGTGAAATTCATCTACAAGACATCCGAAGTCTTGATCCGCGCTTCGATGACCGAACCAAAGATCAGAATGACGGTGGAAAACAAGGGCGAATTGTTCGCCGAGAAACATTTTAGAGAGCTCCAAAAAGAATTCTTCTCGCTTGGCTATATGAGTAAACTTAATGAGGAATAGAACTAAAAATATGAAAAAAATACTAGTTATTAGCGGCGGAACAGGTTCATCAATCGTGTTGAAGAGCCTAAAAAATCTTAAAATTGACCTGGCAGCTTTAGTACCGATGGGAGACTCCGGTGGAAGCACGGGACGCCTTAGAGACGAATTTGGAGTCTTGTCCGGCGGCGAGCTAAGACAGCGACTGGTCGCTTTGGCCTCGGAAGACGAGACTACTAAATATCTGACTGACCTGTTAGATCACAGATTTAAAGGCGGCAAAGAACTGAAGGGGCACAACATTGGAAATTTGCTCATCTGCGCATTTACCGAAATGTACGGATCTCAGGCTAAGGCTCTCACCGTGCTATCGAAACTTCTAAAGGTAAAGGGCGAGATAGTGCCTTCAACCTGGGAGCGATTTGATTTGGTGGCCGAATATGCCGACGGCAGTAAAACAGTCGGCGAACACTTTATCGACGAACCGGAAACCGACAAAAAAGTAAAAAGACTCTATACCGAGCCGCCTGTTAATGCCAACCCGAGAGCCTTGGAGGTCATTAAGAATGCCGATTATATAATTTTTACCATGGGCGATTTATATACCAGCGTTTTGCATAGCGTTATCGTAAAAGGCGTAGCCGATGCCATTGCTAAGAGCAAAGCTAAAAAGATATATATCGCGAACCTCATGACTAGCGTCGGAGAAACAACCGGCATGAACCTGGGTGATCATATTGCGGAAATAGAAAAATATACCGGGGCGAAAATTGACATTGCCTTGGTTAACAGCAAAGAAATCCCGAAAGCTATGATCGATGAGCATAAGAAATCTAATCAAGGGCTAGTTAAGAACACCATGACTGCGGATCAGAAAAAAAGAATCAAAGTTGTTACAGCCGATCTTTTGAGCGAAGAAATTTATGGCAAGAGTAGCTCGGACATATTGCAAAGGAGCATTCTGAGACATAGCGCTGACAAGATTGCTTCTGAGGTTGCTAAGCTTATCTAAGAAACTTTTGCTAAATGCAGGCTCCCATTATAAGCTAGATAATATGCTGAAATTTAGCGAGGAATTAGAGCTAGCAAAAGAAATTGTCCAAAAGGGCGGCGAAATTGTTTTGAGTTATTACAACGGTCTTATTAACTCTTCCGAAGAGATAAATTATAAATTTAAAGGCCCCAAAGATGTGGTAACTAAAGCTGATACCGAAAGCGAGGCGAAAATGGTCGCAATGATCCGGGAAAAATTTCCAGAACATTCAATCTCGGCCGAAGAAGGGTCAAACAAGGAAGGCACAACGACCAAATGGCTGATCGATTCCCTGGATGGAAGTGACAATCTGATCGCGGGCCTACCCTGGCTTTCGACTGCCGCCGCAGTCGAGAAAGATGGCGAAATTTTCTGTGGGGCGGTTTATAACCCCATCACTAAAGAACTCTATTGGGCGGACCGCGGGAAGGGAGCCTATTTAAATGGCCAGAGGCTGCAGCCCAAAACAAAGCGAGATTACCCGGATATCTTTGTCGCGACTGAATTCACTAAAAAATGGCCTGACAGGAAAATTCAGGGATTAAAGTTCTTTAACTTTTTCCAAAACAATGCTCTCCGAACTTTCAATTTCGATTCGATGCCGCTCGACTTGTGCAAAATTGCCACCGGGAGTATAGATTTATTTGTCGGCAACGCCGGTTGGCCATGGGACTATGCAGCTGGCGCGTTGATAGTTGAAGAAGCAGGCGGAATTGTAACCACGGCAGTCGGAACAAAATTGGATATTTACAACGAATTCGCCGGCATTGTTGCGGCTATGAACCCGGAGATCCATGCTAAGGCTTTGAAAGACTTAAAACAATTTATGCCGTTCAAATAATATGAAAAACACTAAGACTAAAATACAGAAGGGCCACTATACGCTCAAAGAAATTCAGGAGGGAGCGAAAACTATCGATAAAATAATGCAGAATAGCCACCGGCTCGAGAAGATTATCGATGATATAAAAAAACAGGGCGTTTACAATATTTATGTGGTTGGCGCCGGGTCTTCTCTTTCGGCCGCGCATGCCATTGCTTTTTGGCTCCGCGACAATGGCATGGTGGCTTATGCCATCCCCTCTTCGGAATTCTATCATCATAAATGGCCAATTTATTCCAAGACCCTGCTCATCGCTATTTCTCAATCAGGCAAAACTTCGGAAACGCTTTTAGCAGCTAAGTTCGGCAAGAGAAACGGGGTGGCAATCTTGGCCATAACTAACAATTCTAAGTCTCCGCTGGCCAAGATAGCCGATTATGAATTCACTGTGGAAGCCGGTAAAGAAGAATCGGTTATCAGCACTAAATTTATCGATGCCGCGCTGGCTTCGGGTTATATTATTTCAAAACTCATGAGCAACTCGAGCTATGCCGACTTAGCGAGAGTTAAAGATTATTACGAAGAAATTTTAAAAATAAATTACAAGCCAATTTTGAATCTCTTAGAAGAATACCGCGGAGTATTTGTAATTGGTTCAGGCTTGGATTACGCCGGCGGGCTCGAGCTCTCCAACAAGCTTTCCGAAGGTCCAATGATCCAAAGCACATCTCTCAATACTTTCGAAATCGGTCACAGCCCTAAGCCTATGACTAAATATTTACCGACTATTGTTATCACCTTTCAGCCTAAACTCGAAAGCGACTACTTAAGGCTAACTGAAGAGCTAAGAGAGCATAAGGCTAAAGTTATCAAAGTAGGCCATAAGAATAAACATTTTATACATAATTTTGATATTTCGATCGATATCGAGCCGCACCTCTCTCCTTTTGTGATTACGAAGATTGGACAAATATTGTCTTTACAACTCGGCCTTCGAAAGGGGTACAACCCGGACAAGCCGCATGGTATGCATAAATTTGTCGAGTTTTAGGAAATATTTATGGAGATAGACCTAACGAAAATAAAATGCGTGGTCTTTGATGCTGATAACACCTTGTACAGCACAAAAAAGGTGGCGAAAGATGCCGATATGGCGGCCATGAAAGTTTTGGGGGAAGCGACCGGCAAAAAGTCGGAAGATTTGTATACCGAGTTTTTGGAAATTGTTAAAACCGTTAAGGATTCGCCCGACCCGAAAATCCGCCATCGGAAATATTCTTACGGAAAGCTATGCGCAAAATATGAAAAAGATTTGATTAATAAAATGTATGCGGCTTTTGAGGAGGTTTTGATCGACAAGATAGAACTTGTTCCGGGGATAATGAACCAGTTAGCGGAAATGGAGAACAAAGAACTCTATGTGGTTACAGAAGACAACCGCGAGATGGCGATTAAAAAACTTACCAAGCTAAGCTTGCTCAATAAGTTTAAATCGGTTACTACAAGCGACGAGGCCGGCATCATGAAACCATCTAAAAACTATTATTCTGAAGTGCTATCGAAATTTAAGCCGGAAGAAATATTGGTAATTGGCGACAATTATGAAAAAGACCTAGCGCTGCCGGAGGAGTTGGGCATGAAGATCAGGCTTGTATAGTTTCCCGCTTCCCAGCCCTCTCCCTCAGGAACCGGGATAAATCTCTTCCAGCGAGAGATTTTCCCTCAGCGCTCGGCCAGTGGTCGCCGTAAATATAAAACGGCGCACCTAGCTCCACTGGCTTCCGCGATGTTCCTTGCGGAAGAAGGTCTGGGTCGCTGTAAATTCGAATAGTAGCCCGCAGCTGTATCATCGAACGCATCCCGAGCCGGTAACCAGGAGGAGACAACCAAGATTTTGCCGGTCGTATGCCGGAGTGCTCCCCGCTTCGCGGGGACAATCTCCGGAAAATCTTGTGTTTAGGCGACGACTAAGGTGGCGAGTGGTAAGAGAGATGATATAGCGAGGGCGCAGAGGAGCTTAGCTAACTAGCCATCATGCTATAATCAAGACATGAAAAATAAAATTGATACTGAAAAATACGAAGCGGCGCTCAGAAAAGCTAAAGACAAGGTTTGGGAAGAAATTCAGGAATTAGAAACACCGACTGATTTTGGCGATGACATCGGCGACCCGGACGATGAAGAAGCCGATGAAGACGAAGAGTTGGAGAACACCGGCGGGGCGGCGGCGACTTTGCGCGGCCGATTGGAAGACATTGAGCACGCGATCAATAAAATTGCGATCGGCGAATATGGCGTCTGCGAGAATTGCGGTAAACCGATTGAAGCTGAGGTCTTAAAAGTTGTGCCTGAATCGAGGCTTTGTAAAGAAGACAAGAAGGCGGCGCTGGAGGAATAATCTTTATCTTTTCTTCATATGGCTTTTGGTAGGATAGCGCTATGGCTAACCTATCGAAAGTGTATTCGGCTGAGCTCGAGGGCATCAATGCGCGGCTGATTGAAGTTGAAACTGATTTAAATGTGGGCCTCCACAGCTTTAATATTGTTGGCCTGGCGGACAAGGCGCTGTCTGAGGCTAAAGAGCGGGTTTCTTCGGCCATTAAAAACAGCGGGATGAAACCGCCTAACAAAGAAAACCGAAAAATCACGGTTAATTTAGCACCCGCGGACGTGAAAAAGACCGGCTCGCAGTATGACCTTGCGATCGCGGTCGGGTACTTGCTGGCGAGCCGGCAAATCAAAGATTTTGATTCTAGTAACAAAATATTTCTTGGGGAACTGGCCTTAAACGGCGGCATTAGACCCGTTGACGGCGCGCTCAACTTTGCGATTTTAGCTAAACGCGAGGGGTTCGACGAAGTTTATTTGCCGGCGGTTAACGCGCGCGAAGCCAATATAATCGAGAATGTAAAAATAATTCCGGTTAAGAACTTGGCCGATCTACTAAATCACTTGGAAGGAATCACGATCCTGGAATCAGAAGCAACGCAAGAATTTGTTCCAGCCGAAAATTTAGGTGTAGATATTTCTGAAGTTAAAGGCCAAGCGGCAGCCAAGAGAGCGCTCGCCATTGCGGCGGCCGGCGGACACAATATTTTAATGAGCGGGCCGCCGGGTTCGGGCAAAACCATGCTGGCCCAAGCTTTGAACTCGATTTTGCCGCCGCTCACCTTGGCTGAATCGATTGAAATTTCACAAATTTGGAGTGCGGCGGGCCTAACCAAGGGGCAATATGTAAATGCGCGGCCATTCCGATCGCCGCACCAAACGGCGTCCTTGGTTTCGGTCGTGGGCGGCGGGCAAAGCCCGCGGCCGGGCGAGATCAGCCTAGCCCACCGCGGAGTCTTGTTCTTAGACGAGCTGCCGGAATTCCGGCGCGACTTGTTGGAAGGCCTGCGCCAGCCGCTGGAGTCCGGCGAGATCAGCGTTTCTAGAATAAAAGGCAATTTAAAATTCCCGGCGCGGTTTATATTGGTGGCCGCGATGAACCCGTGCCCGTGCGGCTACTACGGCGAGTCCAGCGACTCTGGGCGCGAATGCAAGTGCGGCGCCTATGAGGTGATAAGGTATCAGCGGAAGATTTCGGGCCCGCTCTTGGATCGGATCGATATTCAAACCAATGTACCGAGAGTAAAAATAGAGAGCTTAAAAACTCACGCAGACAAGGGCGGCCTGGCAGATAAAGAGGCGCGGGCGTTAAAAGAAAGAATAAAAAAGGCGCGGGAAATTCAGAAAACCAGAATGGGCAAGGCCGGTTTAAAGAATCTGACCAACTCTGAGATGAGCTCTAAACACATCGACCGGCTGGCCAACCTCACCGATGAAGCCGAGGCTTTTCTTAAAAGCACTTTTGATAAATCTGTTTTGTCGACTCGGAGTTACTACCGCCTGCTTAAAGTGGCGCGTACAATTGCGGACTTAGAAGGAACGAAAGAAGTTTCAGCCAACCACGTGGCCGAGGCTTTCCAATTACGGATCAGAGAGAGTTAATTTTGCCTGTTATAAAATCCTTCAGCTTAGCTTCATTAGCATCGAAATATTCGGTGTCATCGGGAAAGGAATCTTGATTAATACTCACGTACCGGCGGCACTCCTGAAGGCGCAGGCTCGTCTGCCCTTGGACCACGAGTGTGCCGCAGGTTTTCTCTCTGTTTGGGTCTTTGGGCATGAGGAAGCCATATCGAGTCCGGACGGCTGAAGCTTCGTCATCAATCCCAAAACTGTTTTTAACCGTGATATATTTATAAACTTCGGCAAAATCTTCGTTGGGAGAAAGATCCCAAACATCGTTCAATAGAGGTTGGGGTTTGGGAATAAGCCGAAGGCCGTAAAAGATTTGCCAATCTGAAGGACTGAACTCGTCGGCCAACCGATGGCCTAATTCGTGCAAGAGGAGCAAAGTAAACTGTTCGCCTCCAGGAAGAACGTTGCTATTCAGAAGAATCACCCTCGAAGCACTGCTAACTTTGATATAAGCACCGTTTCGGGTACTGATCTCGGCGTTATTAAGATCAACTGTAATTTCATTGCCGCCGGCCTTTAGAAATATCTTGGCCGGTTCAGAATTAGGAGAAAGGCTTACAAAAACTGTGTTAGCAACAAGTTTCGCCGGGAAATGAGCGGTCTCAAGAGTTTTGATAATGGCATTTTTGATGTCTTCCCCCAAATCCCGGTTTGGATTATTAAGGTCTCCGGCATAAAAGGAATAGTCACTCGATTGAATTTGGTTTAAGGTATAAAGCTTGCTGCCGTCTTTGAAAACAACAGGCGCTGGAGGAAGAGTCGCCGGAGCTTCAGCGCTTGGAAGGGGACTCGGAGGAGTTGCGGGTTGAGTTTGAAAATTTGCCTTTTTCAAGAAATAAATCGATCCGGCCCAAATTATCAAGCCAACCGCAGTTAAAACAATGAGTTTTTTATTCACCTTAAAAGATTAGCAAATTTAATCTATCTTTGGGAGCTAAGGAGTTTCGGGTTATGATAATATCAATGGCTAAAAAATCACTCGGACAGAATTTCTTGATCGATGAGTCTGTTTTGGAGGACATCACTTCAGCGATTGACCCCCAAAAAGGCGAGAAAATAGTTGAGATCGGCCCGGGGCATGGAGAACTGACAAATGAGCTTTTAGCTTACAGCTTAGAGCTGTTAGGCGAAAATGGAATTAAAATCATTGCCATAGAAAAAGATCACGAACTAGCCGCTAGCTTGAAGCTCTTGGCTGCCAGAGAAAAATTAGGATCACGTCTGGAAATAATGGAAGGCGACGCCTTAGAGA
Source organism: uncultured Candidatus Saccharibacteria bacterium (assembly GCA_964643135.1). Taxonomy (GTDB): domain Bacteria; phylum Patescibacteriota; class Minisyncoccia; order UBA6257; family Colwellbacteraceae; genus CAZXPC01. The sequence goes on from CAZXPC010000007.1 coordinate 27,962, forward strand.
TCCTGCCTAAAATTTCCTCTAAGCTAAAAGCTCACAGCTACAAGCTCGCGGGTAATATTCCCTACTATATTACCGGCCAGCTTTTCAGAATTATCGGCGAACTAAAAAACAAACCGAGCCTGATTGTTTTTACAATACAGAAAGAAGTGGCTGAAAGAATCTGCGCCGGCGAAGGCAAAATGAACTTACTGGCCGCCAGCATTCAGGTATGGGCGAAACCGGGAATTGTGCGAATTGTTCCCCGCGAGAGTTTTAACCCGGCACCAAAAGTAGATTCAGCTATTATTAAACTCACTCCGAATTTAAAAACTAAAAACTCGCAGCTAAGAGCTTACTATGATTTGCTTCATATCGTCTTCAAACAACCGCGGAAAACAATCCTCAATAACCTAAAGGCGGGCATGATAAATATGAAGGTTGAGACCCAGGACGAGCTGGAAAAAAACCTAAAACAACTAAATATAGACTCATCGGACCGGCCGCAAGATTTATCTGTCGCTGACCTTTCAAATTTGTCCAGATTTGTGCAATAATAAACCTATATGTCAAAAAGGCTTTGGGGACTCTCTTTCGTCTTGGCCCTTTCAATCGGCTTTTTTGTCGCCGCTCCCAATGTAGCGCAGGCTAACTCGTGTTCTCATACGGGAACTCAAACAGTCCCAGTAACTGATGCCAACGGGAACCCCGTTTTAGATGAAAATGGCAATCCTGAAACAACCACTCAAACAATAACTATCGATGACCCTTGCATCACCAATTTTAGTGTAACCGCTACTGGATATGATACAAACGATACCACTCCTTATGCGCAAAGTCCGGCAAAGTATGTAATAAGCTTCCAAGTAAAAAATACTACCCTCAACTCTGGGACCAAAATTAATGTTGAGTTTCCAAGCTCTTTTGATTTGTCCGCAGAAACTGATCCTTCTAATTTAACCAGTAATGTCGGCTCAGTTAGCTACCTGCCTGCGACGACCATTCAGGTTACAGTTAATTCGCCTGTTACTTCCGGGAGCACTGTGAATATAACGGTTGAGAATGTCATTAACGGCCCCGTGGGGAGTTACACAATTTCAGCGTCATCTGGCAGTTTAAGCGATAGTGGGTCGGTAAGCTTCGGGGAAGCGCCGAATCAAGTTTCGAGCGGATCAGCAAATTGTGACCATTGGTATACCTGTTTATTCAACTTCTTCTCCGATATGGGGAATGTGATTGTTTCTTGGTTATTGGCGCCGATTATTTTTTTGCTAAACGCCGCTGTTACTTTTGTGGGCAGCCTAGTTCTCACGCTGGTTAAAACTATTGTGGGCTGGATATTAACTGCCACCACAGGCTCTTTCGCCGGCTCGGCGGCAGAAACAGGTTTTAAAACAACGCTCAGCATCGCCAATGTCGGCTTCGTAATTGGAATTATTGTGATCGCTTTTGCAACTATTCTCAGACGCACTAGTTATGGACTCCAAAAATCTCTGCCGAGACTCATTCTGATAGCAGTATTTATAAATTTCAGCTTTTTTATCGCCAGCGCCGTTATCCAGGTCTCGAACACAATTACATTGGTATTCTTTCATAATATAACTGTAAGTTTCGCCCCTATTTCTTTGAGCCAGCTCACTACCAACAACGGCGGCAACGCTTTGGCCAATGCCATCGGAACCTTAGTGGTCCCTTTCTTCACTTTGGGCTTTGACCTACTCGCGGCTTTTGGAATGATGGCTCTCGCAATAATGTTTGTGATCCGCTATGTCGCCTTCACTATTCTTCTTACTCTCTTACCTTTTGTGTTGGTTTTGTGGATATTCCCCAATATTAATGTGGGCGGCACAGGCAATGCCTGGGGAAAGTGGTTTGAAGAGTTTACTAAGTGGATTGTTTTCGGGCCGGTCGCCATGCTTTTTGTCTATGTGGCGTTCGCGGTCAATATTTCTTTTAGCGGCAACGGTGGAGATACCTTAGTAACAATGCTTGTTAAGCTCGGGATTTTAATCGGCGGGCTAATGGTTGCAAACAGCTTAAGCGTTAAAGGCGCGGGTTTTGCGAACAAAATGGCGGGGGTCGCCACCCGGAGTGGCGCAGGGTACTTGGGAGCTAAAACCACAGGCGGACTTGGCATGGGCCTGCGTAAGTTGGGTGGGGTACCTGAACCGGAAGGAGCGCATGGAGCACACGGAACTGGAGGGGCTGGCGCCGCAACCGTGAGCACTCAAGCTCCCCCAAGAGGCGTACCTTCAGCAGCCGGCGTTGGCGGAGCAGCCGTTGGGACGGCTCCGGCTCCTCGAAGAATTAATCCTTATACCGGCGAAGAAGAACTGCCCCCACTCTCGGCTCCAACACCTCCTACACCAGCCCCAGCTCCACAGCCTCAGCCAGCCTCAGTTTCTACTCCCGCTGCACCGACTCCAACGCCTCCCGTAGCTCCTAGAACTGGCCGAATTAGAACTGCTATCGGGGGCTTGGGCACCGGCCTTGGCACAGTGAGCGGTGGAATCAAGCACTGGGGAGAAGGCGGACCTTCAATGAAGGATGTCTTAAAAGAAGGCGGTAAAGAACTGCTAAAAACTTTTGGCAATCCGGAGCACAGTGTATTTGAAGGACTTTTGGGCCACACTAAGACTGAAGAAGCGGCCAAGAAGTACGCCAAGAAACTTAAGAAGGCCCAAGACCTACATGACTGGTATGAAGAGAATGAGGTAACAGGAAACGCTGGAGGACTGAGTCATGACGACCAGGAGAAATTCAATCTTCTTAAGAGGGCTGGCGGCCTTGATAGATTAAAAGAAGTCGTTAAGACCGCTCAACAGAATCTGATTGAGGGCAAATACGATTTGGGTAAATTACCGACAGGAAATCAATCACAAGGGGGCGGGGGTCATCCTCCCTCCGGGGGTGGGGGGTCGCCTCCTCCGGCACCTCATCATCCATAAACTAAAATGGCTGAATATAATTCATTAACATTGGACCAGATAGCGGAAAAAATCGACCGCATGCCGGACACGGCGCGGATGTTTATGTCGTCCGATGAATTTGAAACGAAGCTAAACGAGATAATCAAAAAATATGAGCTGAATGACGCCCTGGATGAGATTTCTTATTTGAAGCAGATGATTGTTCTCCTCGGCGCCTGGGTTATCACCAAAGAGGACTTCCCTGCTGAAGTTAGGGCGGCCTTGTATCTGGACAATAATGCTTCCCAAAAACTGGCCGATGAAATTTTAAATATGCTTCGCCCCGTTCTGCCGGTCGCTCCGATTGGCAAAATTCAGATCAACCCTCCCAAAGTTACTCCCGAACCGAAACCGGCTCCAGTTTCTATCCCAGAGGTGGCGGCTAAGGCAACCTCTCCGGCGCCGTTTATCATTCACGAACAAAAAGAGATCGCCCCGCAGGCCGGGTCCAAGTTTGAACTGGCCCGCCCGACATTCATAAAGCCTCAGTTTAAGGCACCTCCCAGCGGGTTTAATTCCTCTGGCCGATCGGTTGAGAATCAGGCGCCCGCTAAGATAGATTTCGGCAGCGGCTTATTAAATGCAAAGCTGAATCCTGTACCTCCGGCTAAATCGGCCGAGCCGATAAAAAGAGTCGACTATACCTCCCGCCCTGCAGAAAAAGCTCAGCCAAAATCGGTCAAAAATGCTGTAGACCCGAATACTATTGACCTTAGAGACTTACCGAAATAAAAGGATGGCGCCCCGCAGCAATCCGCTTTGCGGATGTGCGGGATGCTCATTGTTATAGCTAAATTTTACATTAATGCTAAAATTTAGATAACAATGGCACAGTTTCAGGTTCCGCAATTTATCGAAACAGAGGATAAGATCATCGGCCCATTTACGCTCCGGCAGTTTATCTATATCGCCATCGCCGGCGGCATTTCGGCGCTTGGTTTCTTAATTTTCGGGAAATTAGTTGCTATTATAATTGCTTTGATTCTGATGGGTACGGCCGCGCTTTTAGCCTTCGTCAAAGTTAATGGCCGTGATGTGTCTTATTTTATTCTGTCAGCTTTCAATTACTTTTGGAATAAGCAAGTCTATATATTCAAAGTGGAGACAGATGATAAATCCAAGGCTTTTTCAGAGTCGCACAACGATGTGAGCAGCCTGCGGGAAATCGGCGAGAAATTAGCCACATCGAAAAGTGCCGTGCCCAAGCGCGAACTGGCGCTGCCTCCGTCCGGCAAGCCAATCGATCAGAAAGAGGTTAAGGAGCGGTACGAGATCGTGCAAAATATTGAAGGCTCGAGGCAGGCAGCGAGGAGAGTGGACTACCGATGATTATGTTAAAATTTAATAACAATGGCTGATCAAAAATCTGAAGCGGGCAAAACACAGCAGTTCGTCGATATCAAATACGTTAAAGACGGCATCGCTGTTTTAAAAGGCGGCGGCTTGAGGCAGATTGTGCTCGTCGATGGCATCAACTTTGAACTGAAGTCTGAAGAGGAACAAACTATCATTACTTATGGCTATCAGAATTTTTTAAATTCGGTTGATTTTGATATCCAGTTCTGCATCCATTCGCGGAAGCTTAATATTGACGACTACCTCCGGAGGCTGGAAGAGAAAATGGCCAATGAACCAAGCGAGCTTTTGAAGCTCCAGGCTGCCGAATATATAAAGTTTATACAATCTTTCGTGGGCGAAAATGCAGTCATGACTAAAAGCTTTTTTGTAGTTATCCCGCTCAATACTACAATTATATCGAGTGTGCCGAAGAAATCTTTTGGGAAATCACTCTTCGGCGGCAAAAAAAATGAAGAGGGCCGATCTGAAGAGAAAGGTGGGGTGGAGATCGACCCAATGCACCGCGAGCAGTTAAACCAGCGCACCGAACAAGTTATTTCAGGCTTACGCCGGGTCGGCCTGCGCGCGGTCACGCTTCAAGATGCCGAGTTGATCGAGCTATTTTATAACTACTACAACCCAACCACGGTTGAAACGCATAAGGCGAGCGGCGAGATTGTTGAAATCGCTCGGACCAAAGGCATCGAGAATATTATTGCGCCGAATTCAATCGAAGTTAAGCAGAATTATCTGAAAATCGAGGATAAGCTGGCTAAAACTTTTTTTGTGCTTAGCTATCCCCGCTACCTTTCAACCGGCTGGTTTTCTCCTATCATCAATATGCCGGCTTTAATCGACATCTCTATCTTCATTGAACCAATGAATACCGGCCTGGCTCTTAAAAATCTGCGCAAAAAGACGACCCAGTTCGAGGCCCAAATTATGGAAAACGAAACCAAGGGAGTAACTCGGGACCCGATGCTCGAAACAGCTTATCGCGACGTGGAAGGATTGAGAGATGAGCTGCAAACCGCTCAGGAAAAACTCTTTAGCGTGGGCTTATATTTCACGATCTACGGCGACAGCGAAGAAGAGCTGCGGAAGATTGAATCGAGCATAAAAAATGTTCTGAGCAGTAAGCTCGTCGAGATCAAGCCGACAACCTTTGAGGCTTTGGACGGCTTTACTTCGATTTTGCCGATCGGCATGGATAAAGTCCGCGTACATTCCCCCCTTAACTCCCAACCCTTATCATCATTCTTCCCATTCGTTTCACTTGACCTGACGTCCGACAAAGGAATTTTGTACGGCATCAACCGCCACAACAATACCCTCATAATCTTTGACCGGTTTTCGCTCGAGAACGCCAACATGGTTATCTTCGCTAAGTCCGGCTCAGGTAAAAGCTATACCACTAAGCTTGAAATTATTAGGTCTCTGATGATCGGCACCGATGTGATCGTGGTTGATCCAGAAAATGAATACTTAACGTTGGCCGAAGCTGTCGGCGGCACTGTTCTAAAAATCTCGCTCGATTCGGAAAATCATATCAATCCGTTCGACATTCCAGCCATTCCAGAAGATGAAAATCCGGGCGACGCCTTGAAGTCTCATATCATCAACCTGACGGGCTTGATAAAGCTGATGGTGGGCGAGATCACTGCCGAGGAAGAAGCTCTGCTGGATAGGGCAATTACCGAAACCTACGCTTCGCGGGACATTACGCCAGATAAAGATTTTTCTAAGATTCAGCCTCCCCTTTTGTCGGACTTTCGATCAATTTTGGAAGGAATGGAGGGAGGTAAAGCGATGGCCGAAAGGCTGTATAGGTTTACCGAGGGAAGCTTCAGTGGTTTTGTAAACCAGCCAACCAACGTGAATGTGAAAAACCGATTAATTGTTTTCTCGATCCGCGACTTGGAAGACGAGCTCCGCCCGATTGCCATGTTTATCATCTTGAACTTCATCTGGAACCTCGTGAGGGCAGAACTGAAGAAAAGAATAATGATAATTGATGAGGCCTGGTGGATGATGAAATACCCTGACAGCGCTATTTTCTTGTACGGTCTTGTTAAGCGCGCCCGGAAATATTATTTGGGAATCTCGACCATTACGCAAGACGTTGAAGACTTTTTAAACTCGCAATACGGCCGGCCGATTATCACCAATTCTTCGGTCCAGATTCTTCTAAAGCAGGCCAGCGCCTCGCTGGAAGCCACCGCCAAAGCTTTTAACCTAACCGACGCCGAAAAAAACTATTTGCTGGAGGCTGGAGTAGGCCAGGGATTATTTATCGCCGGCCTAAAACGCGCCGCTATTCAAATAGTGCCGTCTTATTTCGAGGACAAACTCATTACAACCAACCCCGAGCAATTGTTGCAACAAAAGGAAAGCGAGGCTCCTCAGTAATGACAAAGACCCGTTTAATGGGTTAGAATATACGTATGGAGGGAGGACCAAAAATATCGATAGTTGAGGTTGTGCTTATTTCCATGCCTCTCATGCTCATCTACGCATTTTGCGCGGTTCTTGAAATCTTTGTAATCACCGAACCGTTGTCGATCATGATCGGCGAGGGAACAGCATTTTTGCTAATGCTTTACTACGGTTTGAAGGGACTTAAATCGACAGTATTGTGGGTTAATGGGATCATTGATTTACTAATCCAGCAGATCCCTATAATAAATTTTATCCCGATGGAGCTTTTGGCATTTTGGATAACGGCCTATGTCTTGAGCAATCCTAAAACCTTAGGCAAGGTAATGGCTAAGATGTCAAACCCCTCCCCAGCCAATCTGGCTAAGGGCATAAATTAAAGCTCGAACCAGGAAATTAAACTAATGAAACTTAACGCACTTAAAACTCTCGCGATCATCTCTCTGCTTTTTGTATCGGTTGGGCAAGTGTTGGCGACAAATCCGGCGCCCACAAATCTCGGAGCAACTTTTGACGGACAAAATATAAAACTAACCTGGAATAGGGGCGGGGACGTGTATAGTGGCCACGCTATTTACAAGGACGCGGCTTCTTGCTCACAATCACAACAATCGACGGATATTAATGCGGACAACCATATTGCAACTACCGGTTACGATATACTCACATATACAGACCCGAACATAGCTCCTGGAAGCAGCTATATTTATTGTGTCAGGGCTTTTACCGGCACAACAACCGGCCCTCCGTCTAATTCCGTTTCTGGAACGGCCACTGTATCCAGTCCAAACAACAACTCTTCGACGCCAGGCCCGGTCAATCCTAATACCATTACTCAAGATATCATCAATGGTTTAATGGGCTGCTCATCGAATTGCAATCCTTCCAGCCTCTTTGTTTGGGCCATCGGGATAGGCGCGATCTTGGCTTTTGGAGTTATTGTCTACGGCGGGGTTCTGTGGTCGGTGTCTCTGGGAGGCGAACAAAAGAATAACGCCAAGGAGTGGATCAAGGGTGCCGTTTATGGTTTGCTGCTTTTAATAGCCGCTTATGTAGTTCTCTACACGATCAACCCGAATTTGGTGAAGTTGTAGTTAGCCAAGAATGTCAAAACCCCAAATTAGCTCACTCCAGAAACCCCCTGTACCCCTCGGAACCAGGATATTTTTCTACTGAAAAATTCCCTACGACTCGGCTACCCGCCTGCGTAGTTTCCTCGAAATACATGGGGTTTCTTGCGTTAAGATAGTTCCTCCGCACAACCGAGAACCTGGCTCTGTCCTAAGGCAATTTGCGCAAGCCCGCGAAGGCGGGTGAGCAGAAACAAAATTCTTAGCAAAGAATTATTGTGTTTGCCGAGGGGCAGAGGCAGGTTCGGAGGGCGGGGCCAGATTTACAGGGACTATTCCACAACTTTAATTACAATGTAGCGGTCTTTGCCTTCGCCGATGCTTTCGGTTTTGACGTCCGGGCGCATGCTTAATTCCGCATGAACTAGTCGCCTCTCGTAGGCGTTCATAGGCGGCAGCTGGACGGTTTCTTTGGTGCCGACGGCTTTCCTGGCAGCGGCTTTGGCTAAATCGACGATTAAATTATCGCGCTCTTTGCGGTAATTGTTCATATCGAAAATAATCGGTTCCTCCCCGTCCAAGCCAAGTTTTTTGGCCATAACTCTTACGAGCGAACTAAAATTAAGCACCAGCTCAGCGAGGTGGCTTTTGGCCAAGGGATCATCAATAGTAACTGCTATCCGGCGGCCGGCGGGTTCGGCGGAGACTTCAAAATCGCGAAAGCCCATCAGCGAAACCATCTCTTCAACTTTTTTCTTTAAATCTTCCATGTTGGTGTGATATAAAAATATACACAAATGCGATTATTAGCAAGTCGCTCCCCCGTTCGTCGAGGTCCTTTCTCTCCGCCTCCGAACTCGCTTCCGCCCCTCGGAACCAGGATATTTTTAGTACTCTAAA
>CAZXPC010000008.1:0-31446 GCA_964643135.1 uncultured Candidatus Saccharibacteria bacterium
GTCGTCCCTAGTACGAGAGGACCGGGATGAACGAACCTCTGGTCTACCAGCTTTAGCATCAGCTGAATCGCTGGGTAGCTACGTTCGGAACGGATAAGTGCTGAAAGCATATAAGCGCGAAGCCAACTCCGAGATAAGACATAGGTCCGTGGAAGACTACCACGTTGATAGGCTATAGGTGTAAGGCCAGTAATGGTTTTAGCCAAGTAGTACTAATAGACCGATGCTCTCTGCACAAATTGTACGAACTGTCGTTTCAATTTTGTGGCAGCGTGTTTTTAAAACACATAAGTTAGTTAGTAAATCAGTCATCACAATGCTTGATTCTTAAACCAAAGCTCATAAACAAATTCTATCTAATAATTTCAATCCGAAAGTATTTTAATAATACCTTTGGTTTGTCGGTGTTTTGTCTAATCATGACCCACCTCTTCCCATTCCGAACAGAGAAGTGAAAGTGTTTAGTTCTGATGATAGTCCGCAAGGGCGAAAGTAGGATACGCCGGCATACCAAAGGTATTATTTTTTGTTAAAAATCAGTTCTGTTATAATATTCCAGAATGAAACGAGGCCCCAAACAAATACTTTACGGACTTTTTTATGTCCTAATTACCGGGCTGATTTGTTATTCGGCTTATTATTTTTATTCTAATCAGAAATCCGGCTGTTCCGATTGTTTGCCAGGTGATTTAAAAATTGAAGCCGGAGAGCCCTTAACGCTTTCCTTAAACGAATCGAATTCGATAATCCTGGTCCCGATTAAGAATCCGAGCGCCAAATACGGATTGGCCAAATTTGATTACACTCTCACAATTTTTAGCGCTTTCGGTCCGCAGCTCGCGAAAATTTCCGGCTCGTCGTCACTTTACCCGGGCGAGAGCAAATACGTTTTCCAATCGAGGATAAATCTTAGGTCTGACGACATCGGCAAGATTGATTTTCAGACCGGGCAATTAGATTGGACCTTGAGCCTACCGCCGAAAGTTGATATCAAAATATCCGGTCTCACGACGGTTAGCGAACTTAATTTCAAGGTAGAAGAAGGAACCGCTTCTTCTCTTAGCGCCGTCTCCGGGGTGTCGCTCTTAGGGATCGGTTTCGACCAAGACAATAAAATAATCGGCGCCTCATCAGTTGAGCTTTCGGCCCCCGTGTCTATATCTGCCCAAGAGTTCCGGATTTATCTGCCAGATTTGGATTATAAAAACATAGAAGTCTTTTCAGAGATCGCGCCTCGATAGCCAAGGTTTAAGATATCTGATAACCTCATACCATGAGCCGGGTTTTTAAGAATCATGGAGGCTATATTTCTAACTATTTTGGCGGTTTTGACTGGCCGCTTCTTAGCGCGGTTTTTTTCTTATTGGGAGCGAGCCTTCTCACTCTGGCCTCCGCCGCCCCTGACCTTTTCTATAAACAGCTGGTTTGGATTGGTATTGCGCTCGCTGTCATGGTCGGTATTTCGATCCTTAATTTAAAGTCGATTTTGAGCTACCGCTGGGTTATTCTCTCAATTTATTTCAGCTCTCTAGCTCTGCTTATCGCGACTTTTTTCTTTGCGCCCAGGATAGCTAACATCCGAAGCTGGCTCGTGATTGGCGAATTTCAGTTTCAAACTTCCGAATTATTGAAGTTGGCATTAATCATTCTTTTCTCAAGCTTCTTTGCCGTTAAACACGTAGCCATCAAGAGATTCAGCATCGTTCTGGCCTCCTTTATTTATTTTCTGATCCCTGCGCTTTTTGTTTTGAAACAGCCGGATTTGGGCACAGCGATAATCTTAGCCGGTATTTGGTTCGGCTATCTGCTCGTGAGCGAGATTCCTTTCCGCTACGTGGCGATGCTTTTTATGGGCCTGGCGGTGCTCTGCGGCCTCGCCTGGAATTTCGGCGGCTTGCAGGGCTACCAAAAAGCCAGGATCATCGGCCTCTTCAACCCCGACTATGACCCGTTGGGAGTAAACTACAACGTCATCCAATCTAAAACGGCGATCGGTTCGGCCGGACTTTTCGGCAAAGGCTTCAAACAGGGGACTGAAGTCCAGCTCGGCTTCTTGCCCAACGCCGGCACCGATTTCGCCTTTGCCGCCTTTACTGAAGAATGGGGACTTTTGGGCGGATTTATCGTCATCCTGGTTTTTGTTTTCCTTTGCTGCCGAATCTTATATCTGGGCTTGCGGAGCGATAATAATTTTTCCAAATTTATTTGCTTGGGCACAGTCATCATGCTTCTGATGCATTTTATAATCAACCTGGGGTCGGTCTTGGGGCTTTTCCCGGTAGTCGGCGTGTCGTTCCCGCTTCTAAGCTACGGCGGCTCGAATCTATTGACAGTCGCCATGCTATTGGGTATTATTCAGAACATCGCTAAAAGGAGATCTGGGTACTAAGGCTCGAACCGGCCTTCCTGATTAGCCAGGACGCGTAGATTATAATGATAAAGCTAAAGATCGGCGCCACTATTTACGTAGTGGTGCTCTTCACTTTGATTGCTCTTTTGTTCGTAAGCAGGTTGATTTGGCCCAGCATTTTTGCGCCGGGACCGAATGTTAAAACTGTCACTGTGAGAGAAGGGTTGACTGCGGTCGAAATTTCCAAACTTCTGCAAGACGAAGGTATCTTCGTTCGCGGCGAAACGCTGCCGCAGGAACTGGATGGGTATCTTTTCCCGGATACATACGAATTCTTCGTGCCATCAAGTTTGGATTTTGTAGTCAATAAATTCAGCGACAATTTTAACCAGAAAGTGCTGTCGAACGCGAGCCTCAAGAGCGGAGATCTGAAAGATGTGCTGACCGTGGCTTCGCTGGTTGAAGATGAAGCGGTTAACCCCGCTGACCGCAAAATAATTGCGGGCATCATCTGGAAAAGGCTGAAGAGCGGGCAGAAACTTGAGATCGATTCCTCGATCTGCTACATCAAGCCCCCTCCCTGCTGGCCCGTAACGAAAGACGACCTTGCCACTGACTCGCACTACAACACCTACTTATATAAAGGGCTCCCCCCGGGGCCGATCTCGAACCCCGGCCTCGACTCGATAGCTGCGGCCCTGAATCCGCAAGACACGAAATATTGGTTTTACATCTCCGACCCTAAAACCAAGAACGCAGTTTTCGCCTCGACCTTGGAAGAACAAGACGCCCACATCGCCAAATATCTCAACTAAATTATGAAATTACCAACAAAACTTTTCTCAGCTTACGAAGGATCGCTGATCGGCGAGCCTGATCTCTTGGCGCTCCAAACAGATTCATATAACTGGTTTAAAGAGAAGGGTTTGCAGGAATTATTCGAAGAGGTTTCGCCTATTAAAGATTACGCCGGCAAAGACTTGGAACTCCACTTTGGCAAATACTACTTCGACGAACCCAAATATACCGAGGAGGAATCGGTTATGAAAGGCATCACTTTCGAAGCCCCTCTCCGCGGCCGGGTCAGGCTTGTTAATAAGGCCAAAAAGAGCGAGAAAGAGCAGGAGGTTTATCTCGGTGATTTTCCGATTATGACTCCGCGGGGCACATTTATTGTTAACGGCGTTGAGCGCGTGGTTATTTCCCAGCTGGTACGCAGTCCGGGAGTTTATTTCTTAGCCAACATGTATCGCGGCCGCAAATTATTTGCCGCGAAGCTCATTCCTAACCGCGGCACTTGGCTCGAATTTGAAACCGATCAGAGCGGGGCTATTGCGGTTAAGATCGACCGCCACCGAAAGGTTCCCGTAACCTGTCTTTTGCGTGTTTTCGGTTTCGAAGACAAAGACCTCGGCAAAGTATTCCACGATGCGCTTGATGCGACCTTGAAGAAAGATATCGCGAAAAACGCCGAAGAATCATATTTAGAAATCTATAAGCGTATCAGGCCGGGGGACTTGGCGACCGCCGCCGATGCCAAAAAATTAATCGACGCTTCTTTTGGCCAGCAGGACCGCTATGATTTGTCTCCGGTCGGCAGGTTCAAATTAAACCAGAGGCTCCGGGAGAACGCGCCGGCCAAAAATTCAGCCAAAGAGTCAGAGAGCCGTTTGCTCACCCTGGAAGACATCATCTCGGTCGTGAAAGAAATCATCCGATTAAACAACGATCCGAAGGGCGAAGAAGACGACATCGACCACTTGGGCAACCGCCGTGTCAGAACCGTGGGCGAACTCTTGCAGAACCGCCTCCGCGTCGGCTTTTCCCGCATGCGCCGAAATATTCAGGATAGAATTTCCACAGCCGAGTTAGAAAACTTAACTCCGGTGCAGCTGGTTAATTCCCGCCCGCTCGTCTCTATAGTTAAAGAATTCTTTTCAAGCTCTGAAATGTCGCAGTTCATGGGCCAGGTTAACCCCTTGGATGAGCTTGAGCACAAGCGCCGTATCACCTCGCTCGGCCGCGGCGGTTTGACCCGCGAGCGCGCCGGCATGGAAGTTCGCGATGTGCACACTTCATACTATGGCCGTATTTGTCCGATCCAATCTCCGGAAGGCCAAAACATTGGTCTCGTGAACCAGCTCGCCTCTTACGCTAAATTAAATGAACACGGCTTTATCTTGACTCCTTACGCCAAAGTTAAGAACAGCAAAGTAACCGGCGAAATTGCTTGGCTCGACGCCATCGAAGAAAGGCATTACAAGATTGCTGTTGCAACAATTAAGCGCGACGGCCATGGGAAGATCTTAAATGAACGGGTTGACGCCAGAATCAACGGCGCTCCGGGAATCTGTCTCCCCGAGGAAGTTGAATATATTGATATTGCGCCGAATCAGTTTTTGTCGGTCGCGACCTCGCTCGTTCCGTTTTTGGAGCACGACGACGCCAACCGTGCGCTGATGGCCTCTAACATGCAACGTCAGGCTGTGCCTTGCGTTAAACCGGCCGCGCCGTATGTCGGAACCGGTGTTGAAGATATCGTGGCTAAAAATTCCGGTCACTTAATTACCTCGCCCAAGGCCGGAACAATTACCGCAGTTGATGGCAGTCACATCATTTTGAAGGATGACGCCGGAAAGTCTCATCGTTTCGACTTGGATAAGTTCAAGATGTCGAACCAGTACATGTCGATCTCTCAGAAGCCGGCGGTGATGAAGGGAGACAAAGTTAAAAAAGGAGACATCTTAGCCGACGGACAATCAATGGACAAGGGCACTTTAGCTCTGGGTCAGAACTTGGTTGTGGCGTTCATCTCCGGCGAAGGCGCTAACTTTGAAGACGCTATTATTTTGTCGGAACGAGTTCAGCAGAACGACCTATTTACTTCGATCCACATCGAAGAATTTGAGGTTGATGTCCGCGACACCAAGCTTGGTCCGGAAATGACGACCCCTGATATTCCAAACGTTTCCGAAGACAAGCTTAAGAACCTGGACGAAGAGGGTATTGTCCGAATCGGTGCTGAAGTACGCGGCGGCGACATCCTGGTTGGTAAGATTTCACCGAAAGGAGAGAGCGAACTTACTCCGGAAGAGCGCTTGCTCCGAGCTATTTTCGGCGAAAAAGCACGGGACGTAAAAGATTCGTCGCTCGAGTTGCCCCACGGCAAAGCGGGCCGTATTGTCGGCATCAAAATTTTCTCACGTGAAAAAGGAGACAAGCTGGACTCAGGTGTGATTTCAAAAATCATGATTCAAGTTGCCTCGCTTCGAAACATTCAGGCAGGTGACAAGATGGCCGGCCGGCACGGAAACAAAGGTGTCGTGTCAGTTGTCCGCCCCGCCGAAGATATGCCTTACCTCGAAGACGGCACGCCGGTTGATATCATTTTAAACCCTCTCGGTGTAGTTTCCCGTATGAACCTTGGACAAATTCTGGAAACCCACTTGGGCTGGGCCGCTCAAAAGCTCGGCTACCGGGCGATCACTCCGGTCTTTTCCGGGGCAACTGAAGAACAGATCAAAGAAGAATTGAAGAAAGCCGGCATTCCGGAAAGCGGCCAGGTTACTTTATTCGACGGCAAGTCCGGCCAGGCCTTTGACCGCAAGGTTACGGTCGGGGTTATCTACATGCTGAAGCTTAACCACTTGGTTTTGGACAAGATCAACATGAGGTCCATCGGTCCGTACTCTTTGATCACTCAGCAGCCGTTGGGCGGAAAAGCTCAACAGGGCGGGCAGAGATTCGGAGAAATGGAAGTTTGGGCTTTGGAAGGTTACGGCGCCTCGCACACTTTGCAGGAAATGCTCACTATCAAGTCCGACGACGTCTTGGGCCGCTCATCCGCTTACGAATCAATTATCCGCGGCGAGAGGATCAAGAAGCCGAACATTCCGGCATCGTTTAACGTTATGGTCAATGAACTTAAAGCCTTGGGACTCTCAGTCGACCCAATCTACGATGAAACGAATAACTAATAACAAATAACTAATAACAGAACTGAAACTTTTATCCCGTTATGAGTCATAAGTTATCAGTTATAAGTTAATCAAAAACAATGATGAATAAAAATAACGACTTCAGAGCATTAAGGATCAAGATCGCTTCGCCCGACGACATTCTCTCGTGGTCACCGCTCGGCGAAGTCTTGAAGCCCGAAACTATCAACTACCGCACCCAGCGTCCGGAAAAAGACGGCCTGTTTAGCGAGCGAATTTTCGGTCCGACTAAAGACTGGGAATGTTACTGCGGCAAGTACCGCAAGGTTCGCTACAAGGGTATCGTCTGCGACAAGTGCGGAGTCGAAGTTACCCGCGCGATCGTCCGCCGCGAACGCATGGGCCACATCAAATTGGCCAATCCGGTTGTGCACACCTGGTTTTTGCGCACCAAAATACCGTTGATCTTAAATGGTTCTTCATCGAAGCTTGAAAAGGTTGCTTACTATGCCGCTTACGTCGTGACCAATGTTAACGACGAAAAAAGAAAGAACGCCATTGAAGAGATCGAGCGTGAATATAAGACCAGGAAAGATGAGACTTTGAAAGAACAGGTGGCCGAATTAAAAGACGCCTTAAAGAAACTCCACCCCGGCAAAATCTTAGAGGAATCAGAATACTACAACTTAGTTAAAAGATTCAGCAACGTTTTCACTGCTTCATCCGGTGGCGAGGGCATTCGCAAAGTTCTGGAAAACTTTGATCTCAAGAAGGGTGTGGCTGAAGTTGAAGCCGACCTTATGAATGTTGAAGATGAGCTGAAGAAAAAGAAGCTGCTTCGAAGACTAAAAGTCATGAAGGCGATGTTAAAGAACGGGATCAAGCCGGAGTGGATGGTGATGACTATCCTGCCGGTTTTGCCGCCTGACTTGCGGCCGATGGTAGCCTTAGACGGCGGCCGCTATGCGACCTCCGACTTGAACGACCTCTACCGCCGCGTTATTAACCGCAACAACCGTTTGAAGAAACTTTTGGAATTAAAAGCCCCGGACGTGATTGTGGTCAATGAAAAGAGAATGCTTCAGGAGGCGGTGGACGCCTTAATCGACAACTCGGCTTCCATGACTGCGCAGAAGCCCGGCACTATGGTGCGCCGCGAATTGCGATCATTGGCTGACATGTTGAAGGGCAAGCAAGGCCGATTCCGTGGCAACTTGCTCGGTAAGCGTGTCGATTACTCCGGCCGGTCTGTTATCGTGGTTGGCCCGAACCTCAAGCTCGACGAATGCGGCATCCCGAAGCGAATGGCGCTAGAACTTTTCCGTCCGTTTGTGATCGGTAAAATCATCGAACGCGGCTTGGCTCACAACATCCGCAACTCTAACCGCCTCATTGAAGAAGCTCCGCCAGAAGTTTGGGAAATCTTGGAGGAAGTTATTAAGGATCGCGTCGTGCTCTTGAACCGTCAGCCGACCCTGCACCGGCTCTCGATCCAGGCTTTCCACCCGATTTTGATCGAGGACTTGGTGGTCCAAATTCCGCCGATGGTTTGTTCCGCTTTTAACGCTGACTTTGACGGCGACCAAATGGCTGTGCACGTGCCGCTTTCCGAAGAGGCTCAGATCGAAGCCAAGAGTTTGATGATGTCTGGCCACAACACGCTTTTGAAGCCGGCTTCAGGCGACCCGATCGCCGTGCCGACTCAAGACGTGGTTTTGGGTATCTACTATCTGACCAATTTGAATCCTAATGCCGAGGGTGCCGGTTCCATCTTCTCCTCCAAAGAAGAAGCCGTGCTGGCTTATGCTAACCACTATATTGCTCTAAACGCGCCGATTAAATTGGGCAAGGTTGAAACCAGCTACGGCCGTTTGCTTGTCAACGAAATAATTCCGGCTGAGATCGGCTCTATGAACGAAACGATGAACAAGAAATCGATTTCGAAGCTCGTCGGCAAAGTTATCAACAAGCTCGGCGCCGAAAAAGCTAAGGACTTCTTGGACGGCATGAAGTCGCTCGGCTTCCGCTACGCCAACCGGTCCGGATTAAGCTGGGGTATGGATGATTTGAGAATTCCCGAAGAGAGAGCCGGGATCATCGAGAATGCCGAAAAGAAAATAGAAATGGTTAAGGAGCAGTATACCGACGGACTCTTAACTGACGATGAACGGAAAGCCCGCACTATCGAGGTTTGGGGCGAAGCGCACAAGAGCGTGGCTAAGGTTATCCCGGCCGCCTTGTCGCAGGCCAGCTCGGTCTACTCAATGATCGACTCAGGCGCCAGAGGTTCGTGGGCCCAGCCGCTCGCCATGATGGGTATGAAAGGATTGGTGGTAAACCCGACCGGCGAAGTTATCGAATTGCCGATCCGCTCATCTTTGAAAGAAGGCTTGACCGGTTTGGAATACTTTATTTCGACTCACGGTTCCAGAAAAGGATTGGTTGATACCGCTCTTAAGACTGCCGACGCCGGCTACCTGACTCGCAGGCTTATCGACGTGGCGCAGGATGTGGTCGTTAAAGAAGAGAATTGCAAAACCAAAGAGGGAATTGTCATGCACCGCAAAGACGGCCTCGAGTTCGGCCACTCATTTTCCGCCAGGCTCTTTGGCCGCACCGCGTTAAAAGATGTTAAGTCTGGCAAGAAGGTTTTGATTGAAGCTGACCAGATGATCAATCATGCCATGGCTGAAGAGATCGAGGCCGCCAAGGATGTTGAAATGGTTGAGATCCGCTCGGTTCTAACTTGTAAGACTCTCTTTGGAGTTTGCGCCAAGTGTTATGGCTTGGACATGGGCAACAACGAGCCGATCCGCGTCGGTGAAGCAGTGGGTATCGTCGCCGCTCAGTCTATCGGTGAACCTGGTACTCAGCTGACGCTTCGAACCAAGCACGCCGGTGGAGCCGCTGGTAAGGATATTACGCAGGGTCTGCCTCGTGTGGAAGAATTGTTCGAAGTCCGCGCGCCTAAAGGCCGCGCGATCATCTCTGAAGTTGACGGCACAATCGCCAAGATCGAAGAGAAGGGCTCATTGAAGACTGTCTTCATTATTCCGAAAGTTAAATCGGCCAAAGACATCGAGAAAAAGAAGAACCAGGAGAAATTTATCGAGTATTCAGTTCTCAGAACTAACACTCTGCTTATCGAAGTTGGCGACACTGTTAAAATCGGCGACCGCCTTTCAGAGGGCAGTTTGGATCTTCGTGAACTCTTTGCGCTTCGGGGCAAGGAAGAGACTTACCGCTACATCATTCAGGAAATTCAGCGCATCTACGTTTCTGAAGGTTCGCCAGTTAACAACAAGCACATCGAAATCATTGCCCGCCAGCTTTTTGGCCGCGTCACTGTGACCGACTCAGGCGACACCGACTTCATCGTGGGAGACGTGATCGACAAGTCGATCTTCATCGAGACCAATCACAAGACCAAAGAGGCCGGTAAATCGGTTGCCAAGGGCGAGGAAACCTTGCTTGGTTTGACCCGCTCGGCTCTAGCCGCCGATGGCTTCTTAGCCGCCGCATCTTTCCAGGAAACTGCTCGAGTCTTAATTAACGCTGCTTCAGAAGGCCGTGTCGACTACCTGCGTGGTCTTAAGGAAAACGCGATCATCGGTCGCCAGCTGCCAATTGGCAAGCCAATCGAAATCGCTGACCTCGGCGGATCCGTCGCAAGCGACGCGCAAGAGTAATTGGGATTAATTGACAGACCAGCTAACTTTTGTTAATCTTTTCACACTTTTATGGATCAGGAAATCAAGACAAACATCTACGAAATATCTTTTTTATTGAACTCAGCCGAGGATGCTGAGGTCGTAAAGAAGCACTTGGCGAACGCCAAGGCTGAGATTGTTAACGAGGGACCGGTAGTTTCAACCAAGCTCTCTTACCCAGTTAAGAAGATCGAGACTGCCTTCTTCGGTTACATCCACTTCAAAATGGCGACTAGCGAGGCCGCTGCCTTGAACCACGCCTTAGGACTCGACACTAAAGTCATTAGATTCTTGATTATCACTCCTCCAGCCGAAAAACCAAAGCCAAGGATGGAAATGCCAAGACCTGTCCGCAAGACCGCTTCGTCAAAAGATCTGACCAACGAAGTCCTCGAAGAAAAGTTAGCCGCCCTGCAGAACAACGTATAGCAATAAGCCCCGGGAAACCGGGGCTTTGAATTTTGTGTTGCGCCCCCAGCTATATCATCTCTCTTACCACTCGCCACCTTAGTCGTCGACTTAACACAAGATTTTCCGGAGATTGTCCCCGCGAAGCGGGGAGCACTCCGGCATACGACCGGCAAAATCTTGGTTGTCTCCTCCTGGTTACCGGCTCGGGCTGCGTTCGATGATCCAGCTGCGGGCTACTGCTCGAGTCTATTGGTGAGCCGTAAACCACAGCCCCACAGGGAACATCTCGGAGGCAACTGGAGCTTGGAGCTCTGTTTCATATTCAGAGACCAGTTGCCGAGAGCGAGGAAAAATCTGCCGCAGGAGCAGATTTATTCCGTTTCCCGAGGAGGCTGTGGTTGGAGGCGATGATAGAAGGTGAGTCGAATGGCTTTCATATTTTCTTCATTTTCAGTGTATAGACATATCGGCTATTTTAAAGATATAATCACCTCAATATGAACTTAAATAAAGTCTTTTTAATAGGCAACTTAACGCGCGACCCAGAGCTCAAAACCCTGCCTTCAGGTAGCTCAGTCGTGTCTTTCGCGATCGCAACCAACCGTGTTTGGAAGGATAAGGCCGGCGCAAAGCAGCAGGACACTCAATTTCACAACATTGTCTCATTCGGCAAGCAAGCCGAGGTTATAAAGCAGTATATGGTGAAGGGGAGCATGATCTTAGTCGAAGGCCGCATCCAGACCCGCTCGTGGGACGGTCCAGATGGCGCCAAGAAATACATGACCGAGATCATCGCCGAAGCAGTTCAGTTCGGGCCCAAAGGCGCCGGCCAGGGCGGATCAGGCGGCGGGAACTACGGCGGCAAGACTGCGTCAAAGTCTGAAGACATCGACTACAGCAAAGAAGAGATGCCGGTCATCGACTTAAATGCTGAGGAAATAACTTCGAAGGACCTTCCTTTTTAAGTTCTTAACTACCCAGGCAGAAACCAAGATTCTTGTCATCGCAATCCATTCCGGGCGGAACGATGAAATTCGGTGGTATCGAATCAATCTCTTCAGGCCGTTTTAGTGTTGTGTTATCTTTTTCTAGAATTGCCCCTAAAATGTAAGAATTAAAGTCAGGTGAGACTGCATAAAAATAATGCCTGACAATTGTGCCATCCGGGGACCGAGGATAGAAAGGATCGTCCGGAATATTCGCATCAATAGCTATTTTCAAAGAGGCGCTTAGGCTAGTCATAATCGTCGCGGGTCCCCAAATACTCGGAGCCGTTTTTGTCCCATCGCCAGATCCAGGATAATGGCCGAATTTATTATTGTATTGTTCAAGATAAGCTTGCATTAGTTGCATATCGGCGATTCTTTTGGTGTCTCTACTGCAACCGCTCTTGGCGCAGCCGAAGCCGCTTACTCCCGTAAAAACAAACGCCAGACTAGCTGTAATTATTATTAGTGTCATCGCAGTAGGCAAGATAACTTTCTGAATAGTTCCAATCCCGTGAAGGAGAAAATGGCCAAGAATAAATGGAATACTGGCGAAAATTATTGCAGATAATATTATAAAAACAACGGCCGCATTCTGTTGACCAACGATTAGATTTAAGAATCCGGCAATAAAGCGCGCATTGAATATTAGGACCAGGAATGTCAGGATTGATACTCCAATTACAGATATAATATAAACTAGGTATTTAACCATAGATCTATATTAGCATTTAAGCATAGGGATTTGCATTTTTTTCGAGGATAGGTTAAATTATCACCCATGAATATGAATACCAAAGGGAAAGAACAGTGCTTCTTTTGCTCGCAAAATCTGACCGATATCGACTACAAGGATATTGAGCTTATTAGGAAGTTCACTTCCGGCCAGGCCAAGATCATCGACCCTATGCACACCGGCACCTGCGCTAAGCACCAGCGCGCTTTGGCCAACGCCGTTAAGAGAGCTCGGTTTATGGCGCTACTCCCATACGTCCGTAAGTAAAAAATAACTCCCCGCAAGGGGATTATTTATTTTTGCAGATTTATCCTTTATACTAATGTTATGGATTTAAATGGAGCGATTTTCCAGTTTTTTTATAACTGGGCGAACAAGAATATTTTAGTTGATATTCTAATCGTCTTCTTCGGCCAATATCTGCTCTACATTTTAGTTTTGATCGCGGGCTCGATGATTTTCTTAGAAAAAGACCGCCAGAAGCGCTATTATTTCGCCGTCCTCACAATTCTGACTTTGATTCTCTCGAACGGCATCTTGGTGCCGCTCCTAAATTACTTTTTCTACAACCCGCGCCCATTCATGGCTCTAACCGGACTAAAGACTTTGATTTCTCACGGCAACAATTCTTCTTTCCCGTCCGGCCACATGATGTTTATCACTCCAGTAGCGTTAACCATCTTTTACATGAATAAAAAGATGGGCTACTGGTTTTTCGCCGGAGTTTTTTTAATGGGCATTGCGCGAATTGCGGGCGGCGTTCATTGGCCACTCGACATTCTAGGAGGCATAATTATCGGCGCACTTTGTTTTTATTTGGTGAAGTGGTTACTCTTCTTGGGAGGACTTAAAGAGAAATAGCTGCTGTGCTCGGGGAGGGACTTGAACCCTCAAGACCTTGCGGTCATAACATTTTGAGTGTTACGCGGTTGCCGTTTCGCCACCCGAGCAATGCTGGCTATTATAGAGGCAGTTCTAAGTTTTTTCAATAAAAAAGAGGACCCGTGGGTCCTGAGGGTGGTATGCCTAAGTCATAGAGTGCGGGGCTCAACCGTGGCAAATGCGAGCATGTCCGCAACCAGGAGTCCCGCAGTCTTGCGAATCTGGTCCTGCCGGCGTGAACGTCCCGCAGACGCTGCCGTTATCGCGATTTTCACACTTGCATTCAACGGGGCCGCCTCTCACGCCTTTGATTCCGTGCATCGGCATCTTAGTTCCTCTGTACAGGATTCTAGCTATTTGATGGCGAGAGTCAAATTGAAATTACTTTTCAAAACCCGCATAATGATATGCGAAGCTAACGAACTAAATCATGGCTAGAATTATTTGTATCGCGAACAGCAAAGGCGGAGTAGGGAAGACCACAACCGCCGTTAATCTCGGCGCCTATTTGGCTAGCCACGGCCGGAAAGTGCTCTTGATCGATTTTGACCCGCAAGCCAACGCCAGCTCTGCTCTGGGGCATGATTCTAAAAGTCAGGATGCAGCTTTAAACAACCTTTATCAGGGCATGCTGGGCCAAGCCGCTTTGGAACACATCATTAAGCCAACTTCATTTATCGGTTTTCACTTTATCGCCGCGCACCCAGACCTGGCCGGATTGCTCATCGAACTTGTTAACTATGAAGAGCGTGAATTTGTGTTGCGAAGATTCATCAATCATTTCCGCCACCAGTACGACTACATTATTATCGACTCGCCGCCTTCCATGAGTCTCTTAACCATCAATGGCCTCATCGCGGCTGACGAAGTTTTAATCCCAGTGCAAGCCGAGTACTACAGTTTGGAGGGGCTAAGTCAGCTTTTAGAAACAATTACGCTTATCCGCGAAAATTTGAACCATCCGCTTGCCATTTCCGGGGCAGTTCTCACCATGTACGACCGAAATCAAAGATTGTCGCGCGAGATTGCTAAGAACTTGCGCCGCCATTTTCCTGGCCGGGTTTTTGATGTCGAAATTCCGCGCGCGGTTTCACTGGCCGAAGCGCCGAGTTTTGGGCAGACAATTTTGTCATATAGTCCTGATAGCCCCGGAGCTGATGCCTACCTGCGCCTGGCCCGCGAAGTCATTAGGCTGGAGAGCGAGTACAAAATAACCGATAAGGAGCAGGGTAATCTTATAGTATAATAAATCTATGTTAGGAAAGGGACTTGAATCATTAATACCCAAAAGGAATACCCAGGGTCAACAGACCCAAGGCCAGCAGGCCCAGCCTGTTCAACCCCCGCCGGTTCTTCCAACCAGCCCTGCGCCAATTTTGCCCGAAGAAGCGCCCGTTGATATTTTGCCAACCGAACCCGCGCCGGTGATTCCCCAAGTAACAACAGAGAAGCCGGACTTTCACCCGCAAGTTGCTCCCAAACAGGAATCAATTTTCCATATCGAAGTTGATAAGATCACGGCCAATCCGCATCAGCCGCGCCAAACTTTTGAAGAGGAGGGACTGCGCGAACTTGCCTCATCAATTAGGGAATTCGGCGTGCTCCAACCGATTCTGGTTTCAAAAATTGTTAAGGATTCTGATACCGGCGCCGACGTTGAATATGAGCTTATCGCCGGCGAAAGGCGTCTCATGGCCTCAAAATTGGCTGGCTTGCGCACCATTCCGGCGATTATCCGCCGCACTACTCCCGAGCGAGAAAAACTTGAGATTGCGATTATTGAGAACATTCAGCGCCGCAACTTGGACCCGATTGAAGAAGCCCGGGCTTACACCCGCCTCCAAGATGAATTTAGGCTGACTCAGCGTGAAATTGCGGCCAAGCTTGGTAAAAGCCGCGAAGCTGTGGCGAACTCTGTACGCCTCTTGAATCTCCCGACTGATATCCAAAAAGCTATTTCAGAAGGCAGATTGAGCGAAAGTCAGGGCCGCCTGCTCCTAACCTTGCAAGATATCGGTCAGCAGCAAAAAATGTTTGAAGAAATATTGGCCAATAATTTAAGCGTCCGCGAGATCAAGGCCAGGATCTTGAGGACTAAAGAGCAAACCGAGAATAAAATAGCATTCGTTAACCCCGAATCAGCCGCGCTTCAGGAAAAGCTGGAAGAATTTCTAGGTACTAAAGTTGAACTCAAAGAAGAGGGAGATCGCGGCAAAATCATGATTAATTTCTATTCAAAAGAAGAGCTGCAGGCGATCCTAGAGAAACTATTTAAAGACGGCGATCAGACAAATCTGTAGTCAATCTCTCGCACACCTTTGATGCTCTTGATTTTGAGCATCATCTTCGAGACTTTTGTTTTATCAGTTAGGTCGCACTTAATTCGAAGAGTGTGGAATCGCTCGCTCTGCTGGGATGAATTGATGCCAATGATCGAAATGTGAGATCTGGTGATTGCGTCTGATATCGCTTTCAGCAGACCCGGCTTGTCTTCCATAGTTATCCTGAATTCTGTCTTCATCGGGTTGGAGTTTTTGAGGAAGCTTTTTTCTTTGCGGAGCGCGTGGCGGATGTGGTCTTTCGCGTGCGAAGTCGCGACGAAATCAAGCCACGAAGCGGTCGGCTTTTTATTTTTCTGGCGGATTATTTCTACCACATCTTCTGACCGCAATTTATAATCGAGCGGCGCAATCTTGCCGTTCACTTTGGCGCCGATGCATTCGTTGCCGAGATTCTCATGAATGCTGTAGGCAAAATCAACCGGCGTCGCACCCTGCGGCAGGTCGATCACTTCGCCTTTGGGAGTCAACGCAAAAATTCGGTCGGCAAAGAAGTCGACTTTCAGCGAATCGATCAGTTCGTTAGTATCTGACAAACCCTTTTGCCAAGCTCTCAATTGATTGATCAGTCGAATGTCTTTGTCGTCCGCAAAGGAGCTCCGGCGCTTGATGTAAGCCTTGCCGTCTTTCATGTTCTCATACTGCCAGTGCGCGGCGATACCATTTTCAGCTTTCTCATGCATTTCCTGAGTCTTGATTTGGAATTCCACTATTTTCTGATCGTCACAAAGCACGGTCGTGTGGATACTTTGATAGCCGTTTGGTTTGGGCAAGGCGATATAGTCTTTGATGCGGCCCGGGAGGGGCGGCCAGAGCTTGTGGATTATGCCCGGCACGGCGTAGCAGTCGCGGATATCTTGCACGTTGATCCTAAAGGCGATTAGGTCGTAGATCTTGTCCAGGTCCATTTCGTAACGCAAAAGTTTCTTGTAGAGGCTCGAGTAGCGCTTAGCCCGGAAATCGATTTTGAAGTTTGTAACCCCGTCCTCAACAAGCGCTCGTTCGACGATCGGCTTAATCTTCTCCAAATATTTTTCCCGCTCTTCATAACGTTCTTTAACGTTAGCGAGCAGCCACTTGTGCTCTTCGGGATATAAGTATGGAAAAGCTTCGTCTTCAAGTTCGCCGGATAACCTCTGCATGCCGAGCCGGTAGGCCAGCGGCGCGTGTATTTCCATGGTCTCTTTGGCCATCTTTAGCTGTTCGTCTTTGCCGAGAGATTCAATTGTTTTCATATTCTCGCGCCTTGAAGCGAGCTTAATCATCACGACGCGCAAATCCTTGGTCATCGCGATGAACATTTTGATCAAGGTTTCAGCCTGCGCTTTTTCGAGATCATACTTAACCGCCTTAATGCGCGTCGCGCCGTCAACTAGAGTAGCGACCTCTTCGCCGAACTCTTTTTGCAGTTCTTTTAACGTTATTTTCGTGTCTTCCAGAATATCATGCAGGAATCCAGCGGCAATTGTGGCGTCATCCAGCCCCCACGAAGCCAAACTTTCGGCCGTGCCGACGAGGTGGTCGATGTATTTTTGCCCATGTTTTTTCTGGCCTTCGTGCGCCTCGCGTGCAAAGAGATAGGCCTGATTGACTAGAGCGGACCTATTTTTGATAAAGTCTAAATTGGCCATGTGAGCAACACTTCGTTGCCCTCATCTAATCATTATTTACGTTCTTTGTCGAGGTTGACTTATCTTGGCTGACATAATAGTTTTTGAATGTAGGAGGAGTCGCACATCTACAAGATTCTCGAGCAAAAGGGCGCTCTCGGCGCGTTTCCGGTGGCGCTCGGCTCATCGATCGCCAAGCTGGTCGAGGCCGGACGTTATTCGGGGGATCTGTCAGATGACGATATCTCCGAAAAGGTCCATGCCTCCCTCTCTTCTGGGTCCGGATCGAGAGAAACAGCCCTCGTTATCCCGGTCGTTATCGAGTCGAATTTCGAGCTCGATATTGAACCGAGAGAGCGTTGGATTGCCCGAGAGCATGCCGCCTCAAGGCTCGCGCTGCTCGGACTGAGACTAGCTGACCCGTTCGAGTTCTTCGCCTTCGGAGCTCAATACACCCAATCGATCGGGACCTTGAGAGCTCTCTGGTTCTTGGCCAGTCACCAGCCGGGAAGAAGGCTGGCTCAGCCGATTGGCCTTATCGAATTCGGGACGTACGTTGAAGTTGTTGTGAGTGATAGGTCAAAACGGATCTATCCGCTCACGCTAACGTGTCAGCGCGACCTCAAGGAGAGGTCTGCCTACATCAATCCTCGGCCTGGTTACTTGGATCACTTCGTGGCGATTGCCGCGCCGATGGATCTATAACCAAGGCCAACTCACCCCAAGCTCGCGCGCGGGGTATTTTTTATTTTGATAATTTTAATGTAAAAAAAGAAACCGCATCCGGAACGAATCCAGACGCGGGGTGTGGTGTCGAGCGTTGAGTCAGCTCGTCAGGGTAGGAGTCCGGGCGTGCTTCTCGACCTCGCCCTTCGTCTTCGGCCAGAGGGTCTCGTCGACCTTGTAGCCGAAGAGCTCCTTGGCTTCGGCGAGAAGCTGCTCGGGTGTGATGGTAGCACCGGCCCGCTTCGAGGGCTCGGTCGGCACGTGATGCACGAAGATGCCGAGTTGCTTGCAGTACTCTTCGTAGAAGAGCGTGTGCAGCACAAAATGGTGCCACATGCTGTCGATCTTCTTCGACGGGGCGCAGGGCCTTTCAGCCGTAGCCGCCACGCCGAGGAACATCTTGGTCTGCTCGAAGAGGTGCAGAGCCACCTCGTAAGTGCACCGATTCTCTTTCGCGTACCGCCTGACCATCTCCTCGTTGTGGTACCACCAGGCAGCCAGAACCTTCTCCTTCGGAACGGTCTTGGTTCCGTTGGGGTTTCCGTGGCAACTCATGGACATCAATTTGCTGTCACCTGCGAATATCTTGCCATAGTTCTATGCCTGTGTCAATAGCGGGAAGGACTGATCCGCATAGCCAAAGAAACCCAATCTACTCTGAAGGGATTCGCGGAAGCCCGCGCAGGCGGGTGAGCGGAAAGCAAAATCTCAGCAGAGATTTATGCTGTGCCCTGAGGGGGAGATTGGGTTTCGGAGGGCGGGGTTACTTATTTAGCTTGTGCGGATTGTGGTTCGGGCAGCCTTTATTTGAGCAGCGTTCCGGGATTGTTTTTGTCCCTTCCATCATTAAACTGCCGCAGAGCTCGCAGACCTTGCCGGTGGGTTTCGCTTTCATGGCGAACTTGCAGGTCGGGTAGTTGGAACAGCTATAAAACGCGCCGAACCTCCCGCGGCGTTCCATTATTTCGCCAGTCTTACATTCCGGGCACATGACGCCTGTTTTGCCCTTGGCTTCTTCCTCAGGACTCTTCTTAATGTATTTACATTTCGGGTAGTTTGAACAAGCAATAAACTTGCCGAATTTACCTTCGCGCTCAATTAACTTGCCGTCTTTGGTTTTGCTTTCGGGCTTGTCACCCTGTTGACTACATTGGGGACACAGCTCGCCGGTTTCTTTCGGCCCTTCCATTATCGAGCCGTCGAGCTTGCGCGCGCCGAGGCAAGTTGGGAAGTCGATACAGCTCAAGAACTTGCCGTTCTTGGCGAGCTTGATCACCATGTTTTTGCCGCAGACTGGGCACTTGATCGATGGGTCAGCATCGCCCAGGTTAGTGATTTTCTCGGCCGATTTGCTTTTGGCTTTTACGTCTTTCGAGAACGGCTTATAGAAATTAGTGAGCAAACGTTCATAGTCAGTCTTGCCTTCGGCAATGCCGTCCAAACTATTTTCCATTTCCGCGGTGAAGCCATCGCTAATATATTCGGCAAAGTTCTTCTCCAAGAATGTGCTCACCACGTCCCCGGTATCGGTCGGGTGGAGGGACTTATTTATTTTCTCAACATAGCCGCGTTCTTCAATAGTGCGGATAATCGAAGCATAAGTTGAAGGCCGGCCGATTTCTCGCTTTTCGAGCTCTTTAACTAAACCAGCCTCGGTGTAGCGGCCGGGCGGTTCGGTTTGCTTCTCTTCATTTTGGATAAAATTAAGCTTTAAGTCTTCGCCGTCTTTTAGCTTGGGCAAAATCACATCGTCGCCGCGGCCGTCCTCATCTGCCTTTAGCCAGCCGTCAAAAATCACGACACTGCCGTTAGCAGAAAAATTAGGAATTTTATCAGAACTATTTTTTAGGTTAGCCGATATCTTTGTGCGCAAAATTTTTGCATCAGCCATCTGCGAAGCGACTGTGCGCTGCCAAATTAATTCATAAAGCTTCTTTTGCTCCGGCGCCGCGCCCGCGATGCGCATCGAAATTTTTGACGGACGAATCGGCTCGTGAGCCTCCTGCGCGGTTTTGCTTTTAGTCGTATATGTTCGTGGCGAGAGATAGTTCGCGCCGTATTCTTTCTCAATTAAATTATAAATTTCACCCAAGGCGGTCTTAGAAATATTTACACTGTCAGTACGCATGTAGGTGATGAGACCCTGCTCATAAAGTTTTTGAGCAATCGACATAGTGTATGACGGCGAATAGCCAAGGCGCGAGCTCGCGGCTTGCTGCAAAGTCGAAGTCGTAAAGGGCGCGCGAGGGGAGCGCTTGGCCTCAGTTTGTTTTATTTCTTGTATGTTCCAATCGCCGAGATTTTTGTGCGCTTCGGCAACAGCGACAATTCTTTTAGCTTCCTCTTCCTGTTTGATTTCGTCATCGCAGGTTAAAACAATCTTCTCTTTTGATTTGTCCTCAAATTCGCCGGACAAAACCCAGAACTTTTCTGGGATAAACGCGCGGATTTCTCGTTCGCGCTCCATAATAATGCGCAAAGCGGGGGATTGTACCCGACCGGCCGACAAGCCATAGCGCACCTTTTTCCAGATGAGGCCGGAGAGATCATAGCCCACGAGCCGGTCCAAGACGCGGCGCGCTTCTTGAGCCTTCAATAGGTTCATATCAATGTCGCGCGGATGTTTGATCGCTTCTTTAACTGAATCGGCGGTGATTTCATGGAAAACCACGCGCTTGGCGTTTTTGAGGCCTGCAGTTTCCTGAATGTGCCAAGCGATGGCTTCACCTTCACGGTCAGGGTCAGTCGCGAGCAAAACTTCAGTTGCCTTTTTGGCCTCGCGCTTTATTTCTTCGACAACTTTTTCTTTGCCTTTAGAAATCTCGTAGTGAGGAATAAAACCGCCCTCGATGTCGATAGCTTTTTTGTTGCTCTTGGGCAAATCACGAATATGTCCCACGCTTGGCAGGACTTCATACTCTGAACCCAAATATTTAGAAATTGTTTTCGCTTTAGTGGGCGACTCCACGATCATTAATTTCATGTCGTTGTTCTAAAAATGCCTGGTTGAGTGTTAATTGTCAAATCTGACTATTTTCTAAATCGTGAATCCCTCAGCGGTTTCGGAGATTATTTTTCGCAAGACGAGCATGGTTAAAGAAGTATTGACGTCGCTCGTGGGCAGGCCGGTTTCTTCTACCAGCGTGTCTACATTTAGCGGCTCGCCGGCTTCTTTGAGAACGCCGAAAATCAGCTTTTCAGTCTTATTTTCAAATGAAATTTCGGCAATCTCCGGCTTTTTTATTTCTATGCCTAAATCTTCCAACACGTCTTTATATGACGCCACGAGCGTTGCTCCGTCGCGGATAAGTTTATGTGAGCCATCATAGTTAGGATTATTGATCGGCCCAGGCACCACGAAGACAGGCTTGCCCTGCTTGCCCGCCCAGCCGGCCGTATTAATTGAGCCTGATTGATAGGGGGCTTCAACGACAATGGTGGCAATGGAGAGGCCGGCAATAATTCGGTTGCGCTCTAAGAAAATTCCCTGATGGCGGGATGGCCCCGACTTAACCTCTGAAACAATAGCTCCGCCGCTTTCTATAATTTCTTGCGCGAGGCCTTCGTTCTGGGCCGGATAGATTTTCACAACTCCATTACCCAGCACCGCTATTGTTTTAGTTCGGCCGTTTTCTTCTTGAGCCCGGAGAGCTCCCTTATGCGCCGCCGCATCAATCCCGAGAGCTAGTCCGCTCACTATCGTAAAGCCACACTTTCCCAATTCATAACCAATCTCCTCTGCAATTTTAAGCCCGACCGTTGTCGCTTTTCTCGTGCCCACAATGGCGATCGACGGACTGCTCAGGCATTCAACATTGCCCCGCACGAAAAGCCGCTCGACGCGCAGGTCGGATTCCTTAAGCAGCTTTGGAAAATCGCCGCTCTCCCGTCCCATGATTTTTATTTCTGATTTCATCGTTTTGGGATATAATAACTGATAGCAAATGAATATGTTCTCAATTTTTAGTAAAAGATTATTAATGCATTTGGGCGCGACATTTTTAATAACAGCCGCTCTGTTGGCGGTTATTATATTCTTGGGCTCCGATATCAGTTCCCAGAGCTCAGCAATTTACAACAAGAATTCAAGCCTTTCCGGCAGCCTCCAGTCGGCTAATGACCTGAACCGCCTCCGAGACGAAGCAAAAGCCGCGGCTTCATATTCGGCCAAGATAGATCAGATAACCGTCAAACGAGAGGGCCTCTTCACTTTCTCGGCGGGTGTTAAGTCGATTGCGGTTAAGAACAATTTGGAGGCGTCGTTTAAGTTCGGTTTGGAATCGCCCGCCGAAAGCGGTTTTAGCAGAATAAGTTTCCAGATCACGCTTCAGGGCAACTACACCGATATAGTCAATTTCGTGAAAGATCTGGAAGGCTCCGGCTACCCTTTAAACCTGACTGACTTTAGTTTGGGCGGACAGGTTGAAAAATATGGCGGTACGATCGGCGGTTCGATAATTTTCAAGCCTTAATATGAAAAAAGCCAAAAAAATAGAAATAATTTTTACTTTTTCGGGCGCGCTTATGGTAGCCCTCATTATCTGGGGATTGATTTCTACTCTCAGCTTTTTAAGTGCTAGTTTTATCAGCGCCTTCACTTTCGCGCCCAAAGCTAGCGAGCAAATAAAGTTTGATATCGAAGGCGCCAAGAGCCTCAAGTTATAAATTTGCCGCCGCGCTTAATTTTACAAGTTATTTGTTATTTGCTAAGTTAGTAGTCAGATTTTTGGGTGTATAGTTCAGTGGTAGAACGCTGTCCTGATAAGACAGAGGTCGTAGGTCCGATTCCTACTACACCCACATTGCTCGCTTACCGGATTGTTTCCGCTCAAACACGCGTTGCGATTTTCGCTGCTGTTGACTCTTTTACACATTAAGTTGTATATTTCTCGCGGGTTAACCGATGTTGCCAATCGATCCAAAGAAGCGCTGGCTCGACGAAGAAGCCGAGGGAGTAGCCGCCCAAGAACTGCCCTCTGAGGGCAGCGCCGTCACGAGGCTGAAGCTCGCGGTCATCGAGGCTTTGAAGCAGACGCAGTGGGAGCCTGCTCCTGTCCACAGCTTCGGAGCCGCGGTGCGCCATAAGGCCGCGCCGTTCGAGGGGGTTTCTCCCAGGGATCCCCGCAAGTCTGAGATGCTGGTTGAACTGCCCGGCGCGGATCTCTTCATCGCTGATGACTATGTCTCGATGAAAGCCCGCGGCGTTCTCGCGTTCGACGGCCAGCTCTGGCGCCTCCAGTACCTCGAGCTCGAAGTCATGAGCGAGATCTTCGCGTTCGACTTCCCGCACGAGAATTCGCGCCAGCACGAGGTTCGTCCTCACCGCTGCCTTCGTCGCCCGGTCGCCGTCCGCGACGACAGCACGGTCGATGCCGTCTCGGCTTGAGTCTCTCAGGAGCGTCCCGCGCGGCGCTCCATTTTTCTTGAAGATAGCCGAGTTATCTATTATATTGTGTAAGTTAAAGTTTGCGCTTTTAGCTCAGTGGTAGAGCGTTTCATTGACATTGAAAAGGTCGGAGGTTCGATCCCTCCAAGGCGCACAATACCAATATGAATCCCGAAGTTATCTACGAAGATAAAGATTTGCTGGTGATCAATAAGCCCGCGGGCTTGATTGTTCATGGCGTGCGCGGCAAGCATTTCCGCGAAGGCACTCAGCGCCAGGAAAATACGCTCGTTGATTGGATCGTTGAACGCCACCCCGAAATAAAGCTGGTGGGGGATAATCCGGACGAGCGCGCCGGCATTGTGCATCGGCTCGACCGCGAAACCTCGGGCGTAATGGTTGTGCCCAAATCTCAAGAATATTTTTCATATCTAAAAAAGCTTTTCCAGACTCACGAAATTCAGAAAACATATCTTGCGCTCGTGTGGGGCAAAGTTGACCCCAAGTCCGGCGTCATCAATAAACCGATTGGCATCAAAGACGGCTCGATCAAAAGAACCGTCCATACTAAGAACGCCAGAATGATTCGCGAAGCTTTGACCGAATACAAAGTTAAGAAATATCTAACGCTCGAAGTCGACGGCAAGCCGCAAGATTTTACGCTTGTTGAAGTGATGCCCAAAACCGGCCGCACGCATCAGATCAGAGTCCATATGGCCTCGATCAACCACCCTATAGTTGGCGACAGCGTATATGGCGGCAAGAGGGATAGATTTGGCCTTGATCGCCACTTCTTACATGCCGAATCAATCGAATTCGCCAATCTGGACGGCAAGCGCCTTAAAGTAGCCGCCGATTTGCCGCCTGAATTAGCCAGTCTCATTGACAAAAAGGCGCTATAAGATATACTATCTTTCATCATGATTTCTAAGGAAATACTCGCCAAAATCAAGCCGGGAGCCAGGGTTCGCGTCACAGAGCGCGTGCTTATCGATATGACCGTTGAAGAGGGCGGTGGGGGAGCCAAAAAGGCTGTAAACAAGCTTAAAGAAGCCAAAGCCGTTAAAGAGAGAATCAGCGTTTTCGAAGGCATTGTCCTCGCCCGGAAGCACGGCAATGAACCAGGCGCCACTTTCACTGTCCGCGCAACCGTGGCCGGAGTGGGGATGGAAAAAAACTACCCGATCCACAGCCCAGTTATCAGCAAAATCGAGATACTGACCTCGCCTAAGAAAGTTAGCCGCGCGAAGTTATATTACCTTCGCGATCTCGCTCCGAAGGGGATACGCCAAAAACTTGGAGTAGAATAAGAAACAAAAACCGCCCCAAAAGGGCGGTTTTTGGTTCAAGAGTGTTTATGGGGTGCCCCGTTGCTAAGCAATGGGGAGCGCAGCGGCGGATAGCGTAGGCGAAAACCGCAACGCGTGTTTGAGGCGAAGTAATCCGGTAAGCGAGCAATGGCAGACGCTATTACCTTGAGCTATGTTATAATTAGATTAACTTCATGAAGCCGCAGAGTAAAGTAAAAATAAAATGGTCGCCCGAATTTGCTTATGCGATCGGACTTTTAACGACTGACGGCAACCTGTCGCCGGATGGGCGCCATGTTAACTTTACTTCGAAAGATAGGGAACTCGCCGAAACTTTTAAGAATTGTTTGGCTATAGATAACAAAATCGGTATGAAGTCGAGAGGATTCGAACAAGAGAAAAAATATTGCGTTGTTCAGTTTGGCGATGTTAATTTCTATAAATTTCTTGGAGGTATTGGTTTGATGGCTAATAAATCTAAAACTCTGGGAGCAATAGATATTCCTAATAAGTATTTTTTCGACTTTTTGCGAGGACATGCTGATGGCGATGGGACGTTCTATTCATATTGGGATCCGAGGTGGAAATCCAGCTTTATGTTTTACACCTGCTTTATCTCTGCCAGCAAAAAGCATATTCTTTGGTTACAAAATGAGATTTTTGATAGACTAAAGATCAAGGGCCATGTAACCAAGAGTATTAATAGTTCAGTTCATCAACTCAAGTATGCCAAGGCTGAGTCATTGAAATTGTTGCCCAAACTGTATTATGATACCGAGGTTGTTTGCCTATCTCGTAAGCGCAGGAAAATCGAAAAAGCGCTAAAGGTAGCTGGCAAATTAATAAAGTAATGCGCGGGTGGCGAAACGGCGAGACGCACTGCCTTGAGGTGGCAGCGCCCGTAAGGGCGTGGAGGTTCGAATCCTCTCCCGCGCACCAAGTGAAAATTAAACCTATTTGGATAAGTTCAGTCGAGCACTTGAATAAATTTGCCGAGATAGCAAATGGGTCTAATTTTTTTCAGAAATTAGTCGGGTATTACAAAATCCCCGCCGGATTTCCTTTTGTTAGACTAATGCTGGTGCTTAAATTGCCGGTGGTGTTTTTCAGTAGCGCAGAAATTAATATTGAAGAAAGCAAAATCTTATTTACGCCCTCAGGTTTCAAAACTTTGGCCGGCCGATATGAAAACATGCAGCCAATCCAATTTGAACTTAATAGGCAGGACATTCAATCGATAGAAAGGTACGAAGCGCCGCCTGTCTTGATGCAATATTATTCAATCAACTGGGTGCGTATAAAAACCAAGTCCGGAATTCTGGGCGGGGATTTTTTGCTCTGTGTCGGCGGCGAGGGTCCTTTAATGGAGCAAATACAAGATTCTACCGACGCTCTCTACCGAGAATTAGTTAAATTCTATAAAAAACCATAACTTTCTTGGCTTCCGCTTCTTTTTTGATCTAAACTTGAATTACACATATATTTGTTTTAGGCTCAGAACATGAGGTTCGCGAGAAACGAACTTCAGGAGCCGTGATATAATCCAATCCGATGATCTCGTAACATCCGGTGCCCCAGCCGCAAGTGGGGGTCGTGAAGCTTGGAGGAAGGCCAGCAGTTTCGCTAGGCTTCTCGCCTCTACTCCGGCCGTTCGTTTCGGAGATTTCACTCTGAAGAACGGCAGCAAGTCGAACATCTTCATCAACTTTGGGGATGTTTCCCAGGGGATGCACTTGGCTTTGCTGGGAGGAGCTTACGCTGATTTCCTGGTCGAGGCGGACCTCCTTCAGGGCGTGGGCGCACTCTTCGGGCCAGCCTACAAGGGAATCGTGATCGCCACCGCAACGTCGATGGCTCTTGCGACGAAGTATGGTGTCCACGTTCCCATCTCCTACAACCGGAAGACGCCGAAGAGCCATGGCGAAGGAGGAAACTTCATCGGCGTTGACCTCTCGAAGGTGACGAAGGCCGTCGTGATCGATGACGTCTTCACAGATGGAGGAACGAAGCTCGAAGCGATCAAGATGCTAAGTGTCTTTCCCCAGCTCAAGGTCTCAAGTGTTGTCGTTGGGGTCGATCGGGAAGAAGTTGACGGTGGAGGACAGCTCCAAGTTGATCTCTTCGAGAAGGCGACCGGCGTTCCAGTCCACGCGCTCACGACGAAGACCGAAGTGCTTCGTTACCGGCCTGCTCCCGTAGCCTGAAGCAAGCGAAGCATCCACCTCCGGGCGGATGACTTCGCCCGGAGAGAATTTTTATTCTCTCCCTTTATTTTTTCTGGACTTTAAACATTTTCTATATTAGTTTTTTAGTTGGTGACAGGATGCAAAAGCAGACTCTCTCTCGCAAGATCCTCGGAATGGAACTCGCTCACCCGGTCTTCGGGAATGCGGCCGGTACCTCAGCGCCGGTGAAGACTGTCGATGGCGTCCGAGCGCTCTCGCGTTCGGCAATCCAGGTCATCACGGTCGGTTCGGCGACGGTCGCAAGTCGCGCCGGCAACGGCAAGGATGGGGCGGTCGTGAAGTATCTTGATCCCAAGACGGGATCGTCTCGTAACACGATCGGCCTCGAGAACGGTGGATATGCCTACTGGGAGGAGGCCCTGCCCGAGATGGTCATGTTCGCGCACGGAGCTGGCAAGTACATCGGCTTCAGCATCGCGGGGTTCAACACCATGGAGACCCTGAAGCTCGCGCGTCTCGCCATCCGGTGCGGTGTCGACTTCATCGAGATCAACATGGGCTGTCCCAACATAAAGGGCGAAGAGGGGGTGCCTGACCGCATTCTCTGCTTCGACCATGAAGGTGTCGAAGACGTGCTCCAGACCCTCACCAACGAGTTCGGCGAGAAGATCAACGTCTCGATCAAAATCTCGCCCGACTCCGATCGAGTGAGGCTGAAGGAACTCTGTGAGATCCTAGGGCGCTTCGAGATCGTGAAGGCGGTCATGGCCGTTAACACCATTCCGGACACGCTTTCCTTCGACGATGATGGCAATCCGCACATCACCTTCAAGGATGGTTTGGCCGGTGGCGCGGGCACGCAGCTTCACGGCTGGGCTCTCGGCCAGGTGCGGCTTTGCCGGACTTTCTTGCCTCTGAGGGTGAAGATCGTCGGCGTCGGGGGAGTGGGGAACGGGCGAACAGCTCGCGACTTTCTCCTCGCTGGCGCCGATGCTGTAGAGATCGGTACCGCCTTCTACTTCTCGGAAGATGCGAGCGTCTTCGGCAACGTCGCCGCGGAGCTAATCGAAGAAGGCCTGAGGATCGGTCTCTTCGACCAGAAGGACGTCGAAGTCTTGGCAGCTTCGGGAACCGCGTGAGTTCCGCTCTTCGAGCGGGAACTCCGCTCGGAGAGGATCTTTATTCTCTCCATTTTTTATACGAAAAATCCCCGCGTCAGGCGGGGATTCGAGTCTCAAGTTCTTATTTAACGGAGCGATTTGATCAGAGTCACGATCGCTTCGATTATTGATGTTATGATCATGGTCTAATTTTTATTTAGTATTTAGAGCTAGTTCTCCGATTAAGTCGGTTTCATCGGGCAAGACTTCTATTTGAGCGTGCTGGACGCCAAAATGAAGCGCGGCCGAAGTTGAGGCGAACCAGATATCCAGCTTGCCGTCGTTCTTCTTAGCCATTCGGTCCTCAACTATGAAGATCTTGCTGCCGAAAAGGGCGGGTATTCTAACTTTGGTTCCCAACGGCAGCCAGTTAGCGGCGACAATGCCGTCGCGGACGCGCGCTCCGGAAGCGGTGATAAAGGGGGTTGAGTCGGTTTGATCTACCTGGCTGGAATAAGCGGTAATCTCCACTTTGTGGGTCAGCTTCACGGCCGGTTTCAAAATTGGCCGGTCGCTTAAGAGAGCCGAGTTAACGACCGTTGTATCCTCAGCCGGAACGATATCGTCGGCGCTGCCCTGCATGACTCCAACCTTGAGGGCCAGAATCAGCATAATTATGCCGAGCGACAATAGATTTTTATGGATTTTATTCATAGTTATGTTTTTCGGGGCGATCTTTCCGCATACCCCTGTACCAAAAAGCCCCCTTCACGGGAGTTTTTACACACACAATACTATCAGACTTGACAGCTAATGTCAAGAGTGTCAGCGACGGGCAAGTGTAGGTCCGTAAACCCGCATTAATGCTGGCTTTTACCGAGGCGAAGCATATGTAGGATGTTTGGCTAGGATGTTCTATAATCATCTTAATGATTGAATATAGCACTAAAGGAATAGTCCTGGACCGGAATCCAAGGGGTGAAGAGGACGAACGGGTCCTCGTCTATACGAAAGATTTAGGCAAAATTATGGCTAGGGTGGAGAGCTCCAAACGCATAGTCTCCAAGCTCTCTCCTCATTTGGAGGTCGGCCGTTTTGTGGATGCCCGGCTTGTTAGAAAAGACAGCTATAAGCTGGTTGACGCTCTATCGGACCGGACTCATTTCGACGAAGAGGTTCTGAAGTTCCTCAACTTCGTGAATCTAATGACGCCCTACGAGACGCAAGACTTACATCTCTGGCAGGGGCTGGAGTACGTCCTCCAGAATGGGCTCATCAATAGCGCCGGCCCGGACCTCAATGCTAAAATTTATCGCCGGTTTCTGGAAATATTAGGTTTCGGGGCCAAGTATGCCCGTTGCCACAACTGCGAATCCGGCCAAGTTTCCTATTTTGACCCCCGTGATGTAATATTCTTATGTTCAGAATCCTTGAAACGGCTCAACATTCATGAAAGCGACGTTGTTAAGATATAAGGTTTGGATTCTTCTCATCGCCGGGGCGTTGGTGGTTTTGCTCTTCTATTTCTACAACGCTTCTTCAACCGTGACGGTCCAATTCGACGTTGCGCCCTCAACCGACATGGCCCAAGTCGGCGATTCCGTCGATCTCAATATCTCGATCAATAACAATTCGGGCGATATTTTAAGAAACGCCGACTTGCAGTTCACTCTGCCCGACGGATTAATTCTTGAGAACGGCAGCAAGGTTAAACTTCAGCGAATTCCGTTGGGCGAGATCAATCCCAACGCGATCCACACCGAAGACATCAAAGTTATCGTGGTGCCGACTGCCGGTAATTACGCCAACGCCGGCCAGTCGCGAGACGTGGCCTTTTCTTTAGGTTACTCTATCGGCAAATTGAGCGCTAAATTCAAGCAGGTTAAAACTGCCCACCTAGCGGTCGCAGACGTATCTCTCAACTTGGACGCGCAGGCTCCCCAAAGCGTCGTTTCCGGTGAGGCCTTCGATACAGTTATTACCTATGATTACGAGGGGACTGACACCTTGAACGGCCTCAAACTCCAGGTTGACTACCCGGACTCTTTTAAGAGGATTTCCGCCAAGCCCGATACCGGCATTCTAGATAATGTCTGGAGCCTAGGGTCTTTGAATCATGGTGCCAAGGGTCGAGTAACTTTAACGGGCAGTACAATTTTACCGAATGACTCAACGCTCACCATGGCTGTGAAAGCGATCATCAATATTCTGGGCCGCGATTATGTCGAGGAAACAAAATACATAAATGTCGCCATTTCGCCAGCCCCGCTCTCTTTAAAAATATCAACCGGCGAGGATAAACCGGAAGGATCGGCTGTTTATAAACCCGGCGACGTCGTCAATTACACCTTAAGTTATACCAACAATACCGATATCCCGCTTAGCAATATCGCTCTTTCGGCCAAACTTACGGGCGCCATGTTCGACTTGCCTACGCTTAAAGTTAGCGGTGCCAGGTTTGATCCACAAAGTGCCACTATTTCGTGGGACCAGACTCTCAGCTCGGCTCTCACTTCCATTTTGCCCAACACGACCGGCTCAGTTTCTTTCTCGATCGGCGTTTTGAAAGATTACCCGATCAAGAAAATAAATGACCGGAATTTTATCCTCAAAGTTGACGGCAAAATAAGTTCGCCCACGGTTCCGGAAGGCCTCAACGCTCAAAGCCTGACCGATATCGCCAGTTCGCAGAACAAAGTTGTCGGGTTAATCAATGTCAGCGCCTTGGCTCTTTTCCGCGACGCCAATTCGCTGATCTTGAATGCCGGTTCGCTGCCGCCCAGGGTTGGCACGGCGACCGATTTTACTATCCACTGGCAGATCTCCAACTTCTCGACCGATGTTAAGAACGTAACCGTGCGCGCCAAGCTGCCCACCGGCGTTACTTTTACCGGAACGGCCAAGTCGACGCTCGGCACGATCCCCATGATCGATACGGCTTCGGGTGATGTGATTTGGCAGATTGACCGCATCGCGGCCACAACCGGTGTTCTGGGCGATAAGCCGGAGGCGATCTTCCAAGTCAAAGCGAAACCGGCCGCTGCTGACCTCGGCAATTATATGTCTTTGCTGAGCGAGACTAATATTTCGGCAGTCGATGATTTTACCGGCGCCGATCTTACTTCCTCGTCGCCCGCCCTCACGACTCGCCTCGAAGCCGACCCGTCCGTTCACGAAGGCGACGGCAAAGTAGTACAATAGAGGTACAATATATGTAGCATGCCGATTCATTTTAAACATCCGACCTATTCATCAGAAGAGATATCCAAGAGTCTCTTTTCTATTCTCGAAAGCAATAAAGCGCTTTCAATGGCGACGGTCGGGGATAACCGCGAGGCCTGGATCAACGCCGCCTATTACGCCTATGATGCTGACTTAAATATTTATATTTTTACGCCCGGAACTACCCAGCACAGCCGGAATTTAGAAAGGAATCACTCCGTGGCAGTTTCAATTTTTGATTCCCATCAAGATCCCAAAAACGCTAAAAAGGGATTGCAAATATCCGGCATCGGCGAGCTTGCCGCCGACGGCGCTCTCACGATTGGTTTCCAAAAATATTCTGAGCGCTATGTCTGGTTCCGAGAATATATCAAGACGATCGATGATTTTAATAAAGGTATAACCGAATC
Source organism: uncultured Candidatus Saccharibacteria bacterium (assembly GCA_964643135.1). Taxonomy (GTDB): domain Bacteria; phylum Patescibacteriota; class Minisyncoccia; order UBA6257; family Colwellbacteraceae; genus CAZXPC01. The sequence continues at coordinate 31,303 of CAZXPC010000008.1, forward strand.
AAGAATCTACGTTATCCGGCCGAAGATGATCAAAATCTTCGACGAGCCTGTGTTCGGCGAGGACAACTGGGTGACAGTGCGGCTCTAACCCCCGCCTCCGAACTCGCTTCCGCCCCTCGGAACCAGGATATTTTTTCTACTGAA
>CAZXPC010000009.1:0-21918 GCA_964643135.1 uncultured Candidatus Saccharibacteria bacterium
TACGACCGGCAAAATCTTGGTTGTCTCCTCCTGGTTACCGGCTCGGGCTGCTTTCGATGATACAGCTGCGGGCTACTGTTCTGGGCTATCTCTAGCTCGTCCGAGTTGGCGCGCAAGCTGTCGTAAAGGGATTAAACACCTAGGCCAAGCGGCCTTGAGCGGCCCTTGTAGACAGCTTGGAAGCACGGTCACGAGGACGATCGGGGGTTAGATCGCCTCCCGTAACTCCCGCAAAATCGCCTTGGGCAACGGTTCGCCGGCTTTGGTTCGGCCGGGATATTTCCAGGCGCTAATCACCCGAGTATTTTTCTTATTATCTTTTGAAATCATCATCCAAATTTCATACGGGTTTTTAGCTGTCGTGCTGCCCAATTGCATCATCGCTACGGTATTGTCGGCAATCCCCTCTTCAACTCGTTCCGGATTGCGCAAAACGCGCTTAACTCGCGTCTCCGAAAGCCCATAATACCGCATTTTCATTTTGGCGTGGCTGGTCCAAAGCAATTCTTTCATATATATTTAAGTTAGCATATGACTTTCAAAAGATACATCTCGAATCCAACCGCAATTTTATCTTTAATAATCTTAGTTAGCGGCGCAATCATGTTCGCCGCTTCATACGGCGACTCGGCTGCTCTTGGTGAGGTCACTAACATCAAAAATATTTTCGGTGTCCAAGTCAATCCAATTGGTAGCAGCCTCTACCTCTTCAGGATTATTCCCATCGCAACTTCCCTTCTCCTGTTAACCTTTCTCTACTTCTGGGCAAACCGGCTCTTGGGCAAGTTCTGGGCGCTGATACCAACTGCGCTCTTAGCTTTCTCTCCAATTTTTCTGGCTTCTGGACACTACTTCCGGCCCGAGATCTTTAACGCCTTTGGTCTTCTAATCTTTACCTACTGCTTAACCCAAGTCGCAACATCTATCCGACCAGCCTTTCGTCAAAACCGCTATCTCAAAATCAGCATCTATGGAATAATTACTATTTTAATTCTCTTTTTCTCGTTCAAAAACTATAGTTTTGGTTCCTTGAACTCGCTCTTAGATTCGACCATTTGGAAGAATATTTTCCTCAACTATTGGCTCAAAGTTCCGGCCGCAGTCTTAATCTTAATTCTACTCTCAGGCCTTTTCGCCATCAGAAACATCATGAAAGCAGCCCCCCAAGCTCGCGCGGCTTTGATAAACTATGCGACCATCAATCCCGCCGAGTCGATTATGATAGCCATTATTCCCGCATATCTCCTCCTCAATGCCTCTCGATCTTCGGTCAATTTGGCTGACGGCTTGGGAATTCTGGCCTTGATCTATATTCTCTCCGCATCGGCTATGAAAAATTTCGCTAAAAAAAATAGCTCGAAGACCAAGGCGCGAACGCTGCTCGCCAAAATTTTGATCCTGACAGAAATCGCCACCGCACTAATAGCTTTTCCGTTTTATAACAGTTTCTTTAATCTAAGTATCCTGGCAAACAAGCCGGCCGAATATTTAGTCGGAGCCAATTACGATCTAGGCACAGACCTAAAGAGGTTCGCGGCCTGGGCAAAAGATCAAAGCGGCGCCAAGATCGGCCTTGATTATTTTGGCGATTCAAATCCTAAAGATTACCTAGGCCAGGCCTATATTCCCTGGCAATCGAGTTACAGCGCGCCCGATGAGATCGGACTCAATTATATTGCGATATCGATCGAAAAAATCTATGAGGCCAGACGCAAGCTTAAACCCGGCGAAACCAGGAGCGCCGAGCAAGAATATCTATGGCTCGCCAACGCGAACGAACCCTACCTGAAAATCGGGACAATCTGGATCTACAAGATCTAGTCTAGACTAAAATGAAGCATAGGCCCGGCCATCAACTGTCAGGTTAATCGACTTAATCCGAGACCAACTACTCGAATCTTTATATTCTTTTATCCCCGCTTCGGTAAACGCCGGATCCAGCTCAAGGCTGAAAATTATTTTCGGGCCGCTGTTCAAAAGAACGATCAACTCGCGGTAATTCAGATTTTCCAGACGAATTTCCTGAATGGACAAATTTAATTTATCGATCACCGTTAAAATCCGCATAAAATTGGCGGTGAAATCGGCGGGCAAAATTGTGTCGCCAATATTTCCAGACCTATCTGTGTAATCATCAACAACTTTGATCAGGTTGCCGCTGGTATCCGGAGCATTTTGGAAAATCACTCCATTTTGATCTACCCAAAAGCAATTTTTGTTTTTCTCATAGCACCAAACTAAAGCCTTGTCGCGTTCGATGACATTTAAAGTAATCGTCCGGTTAAAATAATTTTTGCGCAAAGTAAAAATGGGCGGCTTCAGGGCGTCGATGTCGGTCGCAGGCTGCCAAAAAAGAATATTCGACCCAACCGTGCCCGCGCCAAGATATTTGACGATATCATCAGGAGTAACGCCGCTACCCACCACATCAATTTTAGTGATCGCGAAAACCGGCGAATAGAAAACAAGATAAGCGAGCCCGCCCAAAATGATAGGCAAAATAAGCCACTTAAGCTTGGACCTTAGGCTTGATTTCTTTTTTACCAACATAAGCCTGTAAAACTTCCGGGACCATGATCGTCCCATCTTTAGTTTGATAATTCTCTAAGATTGCTATAAAAATGCGGGGCGTAGGGAGAGCGGTATTATTAAGCATGTAGACATATTTCTTGTCGCCGTTCGAATCCACATATTTAACATTCAAACGTCTCGACTGCCAATCTAGAAAGATGCTCGCCGATCCTGTTTCGCCATAGCGGTTCATGCCGGGCAGCCAGGCTTCAAGGTCATATTGCCTATATTTGCCCGCACCCATGTCGCCAGTGCAGATCTGAAGCTGGCGGTATGGAATGCCCAGCTCTTCGTGCATCTCTTTTGAGATCGCGATCATTTCGTCTTGCAGTTTTTCTGCCTGCTTGGCATCGGCCTCACATAAAACCACTTGCTCGACTTTCATGAACTCGTGGACGCGATACATGCCTTTAGTATCTTTACCATAGCTGCCGATCTCGCTGCGATAACACTGGCTGTAGCCGCAGATCTTCATCGGCAACTGGCTTGCCTGCAGCGTTTCACCCGAATAATAGGCCAAAAGCGACGGCTCGGCGGTGCCGACTAAAAACTTTTTATCTTTTGAAGCTTCGCCGGTAGCCTCTTTATCTGAGGTCGCTACCTGGTAGATTTCGTCTATTTCCGGATTGTACTCCAAGCCCTTAAAATAGCCGCTCCCGAAAAGCGCGAACTCTTTAACCAGCGTCGGCGGGATCATGGGCTCGTAACCGTGCTGAACCATCTTTTTTATGGCATACATCATCATGCCCATCACGAGCAGCGTTCCTTCGTTTTTCAAATAATAACCGCGGTAGCCGCCAACTTTCGTGCCTCGCTCTAAATCTAAAATATCCAGTATTTTTCCAAGCTCAATGTGAGTCTTTGGTGCAAAATCAAATTTTTTAATCTCTCCCCACTTATAGACTTCGACATTTTCATCTTCGCTTTTCCCCACCGGGGTATCGGCGGAAGGAACAGTCGGGACTTTAACCATCAAGGCTTCAAATTCACGATTGACTTGATGAGCTTTTGGCTCCAGTGATTCGATTGTTTCTTTTATTTTTTTGCCTTTTTCGATGATGGGCTTGCGGCTTTCCGGATCTTTGGCTTTCTGCATCTCATCATTCAAAGCATTCTTCTCTGATTGTAATTTCTCAATTTCAATTAGAAGCCTAACCCGCTCTTTATCCACCGCTAAAAGAGCATCTAAATCTAACTGAATATTTTTATTCTTAATAGCGGTTTTAACCGCCGGCGCGTTTTCCCGTATGAATTTAATATCAACCATTAGCCCATTATATCAGGAGTATCCCAAAATTTGAAAGTTTAATTTTCTTGAAGGTCAAGGCACGACGACAAGGAATATAGAATATTCCGAGGAGGAGAAACGCAGAGATTCGAGAATAATTAAACTTTTTGCAGGCGAATCTTGGCCATCTTCTTCGTTGCTCGTCGCTCATGTGTCGTTGCACTTACACACATCGCTCGTCGCGCCTAGAATCTGACTCAAGATTCGCTGTGTCAAAATTGGGCTATTCCTGAAATAATGGGCAGTTAAACTATTAGATTTAAAACATGAAAGTTGCAAACCGATCAAAGAAAAAGAGCGCAGCCCAGAATACCGGTCGGGCATGCGCTCGAAGAACTCTTCACTCCTTCTTGATAGGAGGATCGATCGGACCCCACTTGGGCATCTCTTCGATGGGCCTGACTTCCACATCATCGGGAAGCCGGGTCATGTCCTCGATCTCGGCAAACCAGCCAATCCCGCTCTCGTCAACGCAGTGGTGCTCGCGGCGTTCCCTGCTGCCGGTCGGAACCCAGCCGCGAGCTTCGAATTGGCTGAGGCCATCGTCGATGCTCTTGATCACGAAAGCGATCTTGATCGGCTGGCTAGCCCGGCTCGTCATGAAGATCATATTGGCTATGTGGACCACCTTCAAAGATAGGCTAACAGAGAAAATATCCTGCGTCAAAAGCGCAAAGATATTTTATTGTTTTCTCTGGCGCATGAGCGGGAAGAGCGCTGCTTCGCGCACAGGCAGGCCCATTAATACCGCAAAGTTTCTCTCCGACATGCCAAAGCCCGCCGTTGGCGGCATGCCGTATTCCATCGCCTCGATATAATCTTCGTCGAGCATCTGCGCTTCTTTGTCCCCCGCCTCGCGCAATTTCATCTGCTCTTCAAACCTGGCGCGCTGGTCCATGGGGTCATTTAGCTCTGAAAAACCCTTGCCGAGTTCGGTGCCATAAGCCACAATCTGAAAACGCTCAACCCGAGTTGGATCATTCGGCATCTTTTTGGCTAACGGCTCAAGCTCAATTGGGATATTGATCAAGAAACCAGGCTCGATCAAATTCGGCCGAACAGTTTTCTTGTATATCAAATCGATCAGCCTGCCCCGGCCAGCGCTTGGTTCAAATTCAATATGTAGCTCGCGCGCTCTTGCGACAAGCTCAGCCTGATTAGCCTTAGCCAAATCAATCTTATTCGCGTCCTGGAAAAGTTTGTAATAATCAAACCTCTTCCATTTCTTACCCCAATCAACCATCTTTTCGCCATGCTTCAGTTTCAAAGTTCGAAATGTCTTTTTAATAATGTGCTTATTTAGTTTCTCAATAAAATCCATTAGTCCCTCGTAATCCTGGTACGCCCAGTACATTTCCATCTGGGTATAATCCTGCAAATGTTCAGCTGAAATGCCTTCATTTCTAAAAATCCGACCAATCTCAAAAACTTTTTCAAAGCCGGCTACCATTAAGCGCTTCAAGTTGAGCTCGGGAGAAATGCGTAAATAAAAATCTGTATCGAGAGCATTGTGATGCGTTACAAACGGTTCAGCCTCAGCGCCCCCAGGAGTCACTTCAAAAACCGGAGTTTCAACTTCCATAAATCCGGCGGCTTCAAGAAACTTTCTAGTCTCACCCCAGAAAATAGATTTCTTAACAAAAATATCCTTAGATTGAGGGCTCGACAATATATCCAAATACCTCTTACGAAGTTTGGTCTCAGCATCTTGAACACCATAATATTCAGATGGAACGGGGCGCAAAGATTTTGAAAGCATCTTGATGCCTTTTAAGTCCACGCTCATTTCTCCCCTCTTGGTTTTGAAAAGCGGTCCGTTAACTTCAACAAAATCACCTAAGTCGAGGTTATCTCTCCAAAAATCCAAATCTTTAAAAGTATCTTTTTTAACAACGGCCTGCATAGTGCCGGTTTCGTCTTTTATATCCATAAACATAATGCCGCCCTGCCCGCGAACACTTTTAATGCGGCCAACCAAATACACTTTCTTTTTAGCTTTACTTAAAGCGCCAAAACTTTTAATAGCCTCGCCAATTGTGTGAGTGCGTTTAGACTTAGCCGGATACGGGTTAATCCCCGCCGCCTTTAAATTATTGAGCTTCTTAACCCGCTCGTCTCGCAATGATTCGATCATGTGAATAAAGATATTATAAGCTGAAAAACCTTATTAAATCAAAAATCCCCGCAATGCGGGGATTTGTTGCTAGCTAATTTTCGAGATCTTGTAATTCACCTTGCGGCCATCCGGAGTCTCGACAGTTACTGTGTCGCCAACTTTGTGATTCAAAAGCGCGCGGCCCAGCGGAGATTCGTTCGAGATCTGACCGGCTTCCGGCTTGGTTTCGGTCGAACCGGTAATAAAAAACTTCATTCCTCTGCCGTCCTTAGAGATCTCAACGGTCGAACCAATATCAACTACACTTCGGTCAGCTCCTTTCTTAATAATAACAGCGTTTAAAATAATGTCTTCAATTTCGGCGATTCTCTTCTCAACTCTCTCTTGCTCATCGCGAGCTTCGGAATACTCGGCGTTTTCGGACAAGTCGCCCAATTCTTTGGCCTTCTTCAAGCGCTCGGAAACCTCAATACGCTTGGTGGTTTTTAGCTCTTCCAATTCTTTCTTCAAGTCCGCCAAACGTTCCTCTGTTAAATAGTATTCCATAGTTTTTAGTTGGGTATAAATATAAAGGTATTCCCCTAACTAGTCAAACAAGACAAGCTAATTCTTAGCTCGCTGTGTCTGCTTCAAACCCTCGATGCCCAAAATCTTTATCTTAATGAGCTCAAATAATAAGCCAAGCTTCTTCTCAGTTGAAGAAAACTGCGCCTCTCCGCTGCGAAAACGCACCGGCAATTCTCCCACAATGAAGCCCTGTTTCTCGGCGAGCATCGCCAAATGAATGTCATTAGATTTACTAAGCGACAAAATCGCCGGAGCTACGTTTTTGGTGAAACCAATCACGGGATGGTTGAAGCGCAGATCGATCGGCGAACCGAGCAAGCGGCCGAGCTTATCAAAAGCGCCGCTCCCCGAACTCTCGTCCTTAATCGCGCCGAAAACCAGCTCATAACCGTCGGTATTCTCTTTCGAATTCATCGACTGAACCAGGTTGCTGAAACTTTCGAATTCGGATATAAAGTTGGTCCTAAAAACCAAACAAGTGTGGCCCTTGATGTCCTCCGCCGAAATTCTATCCGGGAATGTTCTAAAAACATTCTTCTTGACGAGCTTCGCAAATTTATCGGCGATCTCGTGATTCCTCTTGTCTTTGGCCAGAATTAATACCTCATAAGAAATATCGAGCTTCGATAGGTGATGATCCAGATCGATCAGCGTTAATGGCAGCATCGGGAGATACTCATCAACTTTCTCTAAGATAATTGATAAATAGGGTCTCATTAGTTTCAGTATACTACAAATCTAAAACCGAGACCAATTTAGCTTCTTTTGGCTATGATTTGGCGAAAACGCTATCCTCAGCGACAAATAGATTGCCCTGCCTAACAAACAATTTTTGTTCAGTGTGAGCGGTCTTGTGCGGGAAACTTGTTCTTACTACCCTCACTTCTTTGGTATCGGGGTCAATGGAATAGTAATCTATCTGCCGATCTTCATTGTCTAAGCGATAAACAGTGCGTTCAGGATCATTCGCATCTGTCTGGGGGTCAGCAAAATCAATATGGGTAGGGTGATCAATTCTAATGATGCTCGGAATCTTATTCGGAGGCTGAGGGCCCGGACTTGCGTCCCGCGATTTGAATCTGGTATTTTCCTCCAAAACATATAATATTGGCTCGCCAGACTTCCAGTCTTGCAATGGCGCGATATTTTGTTCACGCAAAAAATCCTTGGTTTGCACCTCAGTCATGCTGGGCTTCGACTCTTGATTTTCTAGAGTTATATATGCCTCCGGATTCATGACAAAACTATATCTCAAATTGTCAAAATCGCAAATCCCCGCTTTCGCGGGGATTTATTTTATCTCTTCTTCCACTGGTGAGCGCGTCTAGCCTTGCGTAACCCCGGCTTCTTTCTTTCAACGGCGCGGGCGTCTCGAGTCATGAATCCTGCGGCCGATAAGGTTACTTTGTAGGTTGGTTCCCACTTAATCAGCGCGCGGCTGATGCCTAGAGCTACCGCTTCGGCTTGAGCCATGATTCCCCCTCCCATCGCCTTGGCTTCAACATAAGAATCGATCTTGAGGAGCTTCAGCGGCGCAGTCACGCTGTATTCTAGCCGAGGCACTTTGAAATATTCACTGTGCTTTTCTCCGTTTACGATCACGTCCTTGCCTGGCTTATTAGGGTAAACACGCACGCGGGCGGTCGCGGTCTTTCTGCGGCCTACGGCTTCAAAGTATTTAGCTTCGGGACCTGTCGCGGTTGCCTTTTTAGTTTTTGGTGTTGATTTATCCATTCTGATTTATCTTTTGGCTAATTTATTTCTCGATGATCATAAGGTGCATGCGGCGGTCGCGGATAAAGTTCTTCGGCAGCATTCCGCGGACGGCGTGTTCCAAAATTCTCTCCGGATGAGCCTCTTTAACTTGCTTATATTTCGCAGTGCGAAGGTGGCCCATGTAGCCGGTGTGGTGCTGATAAACTTTGGTTTCAGCTTTGCTGCCGGAAATCTTGATCTGCCTGATATTCTTAACTAAAACAGTGTTCTCGGTGATCTTAGCTGGGTCATAGCTCGCCTTGTCCTTGCCCTGCAAAATCAAAGCAATCTTGGTAGCTAGTCTTCCGAGGGTCTGGTTTTTGGCGTCAATTACGTATTGCATGTTATTTATACAAATTCGATTGTAACCTGAGGGGCGGCATCTCTCTTTCGGAAAGTGCCGAGTTTGATAATCCGGGTGTAGCCGCCTTTTCGATCTTTATATTTAGGCGCTAATTCATAGTAGACCTTAGTCGCGGCCTGCTCCGGAACTCGAGACATGAGCAAACGAAGTGAGGCCAGGTTCTGCTTCTTGCCCATAGTGATAAGCTTCTCCACCTTCGGTTTGATTTCTTTAGCTCGGGCCGGAGTCGTCTTGATCTTCTCTTCCATAATGAGGTTATTCAAAAGACCCTTAAAGAAGCTCTTGCGCGGACCGCGTGTTCTGCCAAATTTTCTGCCTTTTGCTAAATGACGCATGGTATTCTTGTGGGATTGAATTTCTAAATATTACTCTTCGGATTTCTTTTTCTTTTTGGCCGGTTTTTCTTTCGCTTCGCCGACAGGGGCGTTCTCGTCAGCATCCTTTATATCAATATCCGCAATATTTTTAAAGTGGTCCAAGAGAATGTCAGATGCTTTGTGAATCGCGCGAGACGGAGAAATGGTACCGTCGGTTTCAACTTCCAGCCTAACTTTGTTGTAGTCGATCTTTTCACCGACACGCATGTTAGATACAGTGAAGTTAACGTTCCGAACCGGGGTGAAGATCGCATCCAGCGCCATCGTGCCAATCGGAAGCTTACCGATTTTCTGGCTAAGCACCGGAACATATCCTAAACCTTTCTCAACAGTGATTTCCATGTCGAGTTCGGCATCTTTCGAAGTCAAAGTCGCGATCTTAACCTCAGGGTTAACAACCATGACTTCGGCGTTGCCCTTGATGTCGGCGGCGGTTATTTCTTTGTCGCCCTTAACTTTCAAAGTCAAAGTCTGAGGCTCTTTGGAGTTAAAAGCAAATCTAACCTTCTTTAAGTTCAAGCCGATCTCAACCACGTCTTCAATGACGCCGTCGATAGTCGTAAATTCGTGGCCGGCTCCCTTGATCTTGAAGCGGGTAATAGCCGCACCCGGGAGGGAGGACAAAAGCACCCGGCGCAAAGCATTGCCAATTGTAACACCGTAACCGCGGTAAAGACCGTCGATCTCGAAGACTCCATTCTTTTCGTCTTCGGAAACCCTCTTAATTTTTACGCTCTCGCTTAAATATGCGAATTCCATTGTTTTGTGTATTATTTTTTTTGAATATTAGCGTAGGTAGTAGTCGACGACTAAACTAACATCGTATGGAGAGTCGATATCCTTGGGAGCGCTCAGAACTTTCGCCTCCATCTTTTCTTTGTCTAATGATAACCAGCTTGGCGGCGTAACTGTTTTAATACTCTCGGCCAAGTTTTTAAACTGCCCAATATCTTTCGATTCCGGCCTCGGTCGGATGACGTCTCCGGTCTTAACGTGGAACGACGGCACATCGACCCGGCGGTTGTTGACCGCAAAGTGGCCATGACCAACTAATTTTCTGGCAATCGAGCGTGAAGGAGCAAAACCCAATCGGTAGACGACGCTGTCCAAACGGCTTTCCAATTCTTTCAAAACTACTGCTGGAGTCGGCTCTTCACGCTTCGTCGCGCGGGCAAAAATCGCCTTAAGCTGTTTATCGCTGAGGCCATAGGTAAACCTAATCCTCTGCTTTTCCTGGAGCTGTGTGCCGAATTCCCCTTTCTTCAACGGGTTCTTGCCGTGCTGGCCGGGGCGATGAGGCTTGCGGATCAAGGCACACTTCGGCGAAGTGCAACGATCGTTCTTGATGCCCAGCTTAATGCCCAAACTCCTTTCTCTTTTTTCTAAAATTCTTTGCATAGTTTTAAATATTTAAGGGCTAGATTCTTCGAACTTTGGGCGGTTTCGGGCCGTTGTGCGGAACCGGGGTCACGTCGCGGATCGCCAAGATGTTGAACCCGTGATTAGCCAATGATCGAACAGCAGAGTCCCGGCCGGAACCGACACCCGAGACAAAAACTTCAACGTTAAATGGTCCTGTTTTCTGGATTTTTTCGGCCAGAGTGGCGACCACTTTAGATGACGCAAACGGAGTTGCTTTCTTGGGACCGGCAAATCCCAACGATCCGGCAGTTGCCCAGGCTACGACGCCGCCTTTGTTATCGGTGATAGTAATAGTAGTGTTGTTAAAGGAGGCGTTGATATAAACCCTGCCCTCGTCAACTTTGCGGCCGCCCTTTTTAGGCGCAGCCTTTTTACCAGCCGCTTCAGCGGTTGATTTTGGCTCTGCCTTTTCTGCTACTTTATTCTTTCCCATTGTTATTTGTTAGTTCTGATTGCTTAAAATTACTTCAGGTCAACCTTCCTCTTACCCGATCCGGCGGTCTTTCTGACATTGCCGCGGACAGTTCTGGAATTGGTCTTGGTTCGCTGACCCCGAGTCGGCAATCTCTTGATGTGGCGGGTGCCGCGGTAAGACTTAATATCAATCAAGCGATTTACGTTTTGTTTTATAAGCTGCCTCAATTCACCTTCAGCTTTGTAGTTCTTTTCAATAATTTCTTTGATCTTGTTCAAGTCCGCTGGGGTCAAGTCCTTAGCCAATTTAGAACCGTCGATTTTAGCAATTGTCAGAATCTTAGTAGAGGTCGTCCGGCCGATACCATAAATATAAGTCAGGGCGATTTCGACTTTCTTATTATCTGGAATATTTACACCGATTAAACGCATGATAGTTAACTTATGACTAATAACTAATAACTAATAACGACTTTGATTCAGCTGTATTGGTATTGGATTTGTTTTTGTTATAGGTCATTGGTTATGAGTTATTGGTTAGTTTAGCCTTGACGCTGTTTGTGCTTAGGAGTTGAACAAACAACATAGACCCGGCCCTTTCTTCGGACGGTCTTACAATTGTTGCAAACTTTTCTGACTGATGCTCTGACTTTCATTTGAATACTTTGTTTAAAAATAAAAAACTTAGGATCGGATTGCGCAAAAAAATATTCTGCTTTACATTCGCCTGGTGATCCGACCGCGTTTGTCGTCATATTTCGTCACTTCGAGCGTTACCTTGTCGCCCGGCAAAATCTTGATGTGGTTCATCCTCATTTTGCCTGAGGCGTAGGCCAAGAGTTCCCTCTCGCCAGATTCAGCCTGAGCATCCGGAACTTTTACTCTAAACATAGCTCCAGGCAAAGCTTCTGTAACCGTGCCTGTAATTATTGTTGTATCTTGGTCCCTGGATGGCATTTAGTAGACTGGCCTTTAATGCTTATCGCGCCCGTAAAAGGATTCCGAGCGCAAGTGGTGGATATAGTATCACAGCCCGTTATTGAACGTCAATAGTCACCTTGTTAGGATTCCCCGGCACATGCATGACCCAGAATGGCCACAGGGAAACCGTCGCCCATTTGACTCCCGGGAAATTCTTTATCGAAGCATTCAATTCTTCCGGAGATTTGCCCAAGGCCTCGGTCCGGAATCGGTCGGCATCAAAGGCGTGAACCCAGACAGAATCGATCGTAACGCTCATCGTCATATTGTTGTTGTTAAAATCAACCTGCGGGTTGCCGTACTGGGGCGTGCCGCTCTTTAAGACCAGGTCGTCATTCGAAATAGCCTCAGTTGAATCGGTCGTCGCGCCAGCGGGCGGCGCGTTGACGAGAGCGCTCTTCAGAGCCTTGGTAAAATCATCTTCTTTAAAACCGAAAAGTTTCAGGGTTCCGGCGGTCGTAACCGTAAAATTACCGGCCGAGTCGGCGTCCGGCGAAACCACTTCTTTGGTCACGGTAAAAACGCTCGCGCCGCTCAAAAGTTTAATTTCCTGCGGAACGCTCAACGTTAACTCGGTCCGCAAAGCATCGCTCAAATTCTTTTTGTTTTGGTCCTTGGCTTTGGCGATGTCAATACTGGTCGCTACCTTACCGACGCCGATCAAACCGCCCATCATAGGCGCGGTTGATTGAGCGGAAAAGCCTTCATATTTGGGAGACCCCTGGAAGCCCGGGATCCTGAAAGTTGCCGGCGGAATATTGTAATCTGCGCCGGGCTTATCGGCATAAACAGTAACAACTAAAGTTGAGGGTACCAGTTTATTGTTGACCAGTTTGGCCCCAGGAACAACAATTCCCTCCCTAATTCTAAATATCTTCCCGTCCGGTGTCGCAAAGCGGGTGTCTTTAACGAGCGCTTGGGGCGCCGTGCTGTAAGCGTTATAGATTGTAATCTGGCCCGACGCCTTGCGGTTAACATCTTCGGTGCCGGTCGCGGGGAAAGTGCCGGTAATGTTTTTATCTTTCTGAAGCACCACGCCGGCAATCCTGGCCTGGCCATTGGCAAAATAAGGGTCTTTGATGACGGTCGAGGCGTAAATCGTGCCGCTGAAATTCCAATTTACCTTATCCAGCGCCACTGTTATTTTGGCCCGGCTAAGAAGCGTAGCGGCCGCGATAATTATAATCAGCGCAATAACGGCGCCCGCGATCCATTTAGCCGGCGACACAACTAGACCCTCATTTTCTTCGTCATCCCCCTTCAGCCTAAAGCTGATTTTCTTTCTCAATCTGGAAATTTTGGAGTGGATCGGCTTCTTGCGGCCGTCGCGAGTTTCCAAAACATCTTCCTCGTCCAATTCAACCTCGCGCGAGACCGGACCCACAATATCGGACTCCATCTCGTCCTGTGGCTCATCGCTTTCGACATTCTTGTGGCTGTGGATTTTTACATTTCCCTCGTGATGGCCGCTCTCATTACCTAAATTGCCGCCCGGCGAAACAATGTCCGAGAAAGATTTTTTATTTTTCTGGAAAAACGGATTGCGGGCGTTGATGCCGGCCGCTTTGGCCATCACCAAAACCTCATCATCAACTGATTCTATTTCAACCGCCTTATCAGTCGATTCAATTTCCCGTTTTAAAAGCCTGAAATTATTGCTCGTGTCAGAAAGCTTAGTAAAGCGGGGCACATAGAGAACTATTTCCGAGTCTTCCGAATTAACGATCTTCTCAACGATCGCCGCCACCGTATCGTTTTTATCAATATATAGTTTTTTCATTGCGTTTAAGCTTCTATCCACTTCATTCTCCGCACCACTGACTCGTTAAGCGGCCCGTATAACTTATCTTTCTGATCTAAAAATTCCTGAACGGTATTACCAATTCCTACATCTGTAATTCTAACTCTTTTCGAATTAAATAGGAAAGGCTTCCCCTCAATCCCGATCGGCAACATCTTTGATTTTACAAAAATCTTCATCGTCCCCGCCTTCTTCAGCCCCGCGGTCTTCAAAGTCATGTCTGAGAGGCCGCTTAAGAAAGTTTTAAGTTCGCCGTAGAAGCATTTGTTGATTTTATCTTTGACGGCTAGAGACACTTCACCCCGAAGATACCTCTCAAATATCAGTTGGCTCACCGCGTGGTCGCCCAAAAACAATTCTTCAATCGATTTAATAATCTGGATCTCGCCCCAAGGAAATGCACCGACATGAGAAGTCTTTTTATAATTATTCACATAAATATCGGTTTTCTCGGCGCCAATTTCCGCGTAAATCGAGGCTTCTTCATTATCGGTCTCGCCCACGATATAAGCATTGAGAGTTCCTTGATCAAAACAATCGAGAGATGAACAAGAAAAACTCTTTTTAGAAATTGTGACTAATACCGTTACTTCAATTTTCTTGGCGCGAAAACCAACGGGGTTAATAACACGATGGCCGTCGATTTTGACGCCCATTACCATCACGCTCTTCAAAACTAAATCCATTTCGCCGACTTTTAGGCGCTTGGCGGTTTCAGCTCGGAATTTGTCATAAGTTTTCCAGGCGGCTTCGGCGACGTAGTTTTCGAGGTCGGTTTCGGAGATAGGCGATGCTGAATTGGGGCGTTCAATAACCGTTCCGTAGAAAATAGTAGATACCAAATCGGTATTCGATTCTTGTCTCGCTTGAATTTGCTGCACTACCATAATTATATAATTTTTCGTGCTGAGTTGCAAAGAAAATCATCCACAAAATGACTATTCTGCGCCCTCGCTATATCATCTCTCTTACCACTCGCCACCTTAGTCGTCGACTTAACACAAGATTTTCCGGAGATTGTCCCTGCTAGAAGCAGGGAGCACTCCGGCATACGACCGGCAAAATCTTGGTTGTCTCCTCCTGGTTACCGGCTCGGGCTGCTTTCGATGATACAGCTGCGGGCTACTGCTTTAGTCTTCCTCTACATAGCCCTGGAATCTGGCTCTGTTCCGAGGAACATCGCGCAGGAGCGTAGGCGACGAGCGCGAAGAAAAATTTCAGTCAGAAATTTATTCTGTTTCCCGAGGGGCAGAGGCAGATTCGAGGGCGGGACTAGATGGTTCGAAAAGAAAAAGGACCCGCGCGGACGCGAGCCTGTTGCATTGGTGCGATGGGATTAAACGGGAACAAGTCGGGCCCTGATGACTCTGAAGCCCTCTTTGTACAACTTCTTCCTCGTTCTTCCTGTTTTTTCCTCGAGTTTCTCCCATACTCGAGTCCTGCGATTGGCTGTCCTGAAGTGAAAATCACGGATGAACTTGCCGTCGTTGGTCAAGTGCACCGCGATCCAAATAACGTCCATATCCTTGGGAACAGCCCGAAACGAAAGCGAAGTTTCCTTCAATCAAACCACCGCACCTTTATACAAAACATTATACTTGATTGCAAATAGAGCTAGGAGACGTCCGCCCTAATCCGTCTAACACCGGCGGAGATGCCTTCTTCTTTCAAGATTTTAAACTGGCCAACCTCGCTAGTATTTGTCACATGCGGACCACCGCAAAATTCTTTTGAGAAAGCTGTGTCCAAAGTTTTCCCGGCAAAATAAACATTCACTTCATCCGGATATTTAGTATTGAAATAGTGGAGCGCGCCGGTTTTTTTGGCTTCTTCAAGCGGCAGCACAACTTTTTGCATCGGGAGGGCTTGCTTGACCGCGCCATTCACCAAGTCTTCAACTTTTTTAATTTCTCCATCGGTCATTTTACGCGAAAAATTAAAATCAAACCGAGTTCGTTCGGGCGTTATGTCTGAACCCTTCTGCGAAACCTCATCGCCCAAAACCTGCCGCAATGCTGCCTGCAGCAAATGTGTTGCGGTGTGGAGGCGCGTTACTTTTTTAAGCTCAGCTTCGTTCCCCGCTTTCAATTCGCCCGTATTTAAGATCAGCCCATGGCCACCAAACTTCTTCTCCGCTCCGGCGCGGGAAAGCTCTTTGTGCTTCTCCATCGCTTTCTCAAAACCCATAACATCGAGCTTCATGCCGTTCATATCGGCGCTATCCTTGATCCACTCGAATGAAAAACCGTAAGTGGTTGTCAGGTCGAAAATTTCTTCCCCTGAAATAGTGTCTTTATTTTCCTTCTTAAGCGTTTCAATAATCTTATTGATTTTCTTTTCGCCGTCTTTAAAAACGTTGGCGAATTTCTTTTCTTCGGCCTCCAAAACCGCAATGATATCGGCCTCTTTGCCTTTCAAATATGTATACTGCTCAACGCCTGAATATTCTTTAATAACAATCTTCGCAATTTCATTCGGTGAGATTACGCCCTTCAAGTGCGGAATGGCCCGGCGGATCAAGCGCCGCAAAATATAGCCCTGGTCTTTGTTAGACGGCGTAACTCCGTCAGCGATCAGAAACACGGCCGCACGCATGTGGTCAGCAATGATTCGCTTTGAAAAAACTGGTAGATCACCCAAAACTTTAGTAATCGGTGTAAATAAATCAGTATCAAAAACAGTCTCGACGCCCTGCAGGACCATCACCATGCGCTCGAAACCCATGCCGGTATCAACATTGCGCTGAGAAAGCGGAGAGTATGAAACTCCACCTGCCGGGTCAACTTTCTTTTCATATTCCATAAAAACGTCGTTCCAGATCTCAACATATTTGCCGCAATCGCAATTCACGTGGCACTCTTTGCCATATTTCTGGTCGTGATCTTTACCGGTATCGTAAAAAATTTCGGTGTCGGGGCCGCAGGGGCCCGGACCAGCCAGTTCCCACCAGTTTTTCTTTTTCGGATAAGCGTAAATTCGGTTACCCAGATTTGTCTCGATGCCAGCGGTTCTAAAAGCGTTAATCCAGTGCTTGATCGATTCGTCATCCAAGCCAATGCCCATTTCCGGGTTGCCCTCAAAAACCGTCACACTAAGTTTGTGCGGGTCAATGCCAAACCAATATGCAGAAGTCAGTAATTCAAAACTCCAGGCGATGGCTTCTTGTTTAAAATAGTCCCCCAATGACCAATTACCTAACATTTCAAAAAAAGTTAAATGCCGGTTGTCTCCGACTTCTAAAATATCATCAGTCCGCAAACATTTCTGAACATCGGCAATGCGCTTCCCGGCCGGGTGCGGGTTGCCCAAAAGATACGGCACCAGCGGCTGCATGCCCGCGGTCGTGAAAAGCACGGTTTTATCTTCCGGAATCAAAGAGGCCGAAGGAATAATCGCGTGACTCTTGGACTTGAAAAAATCAAGATATTTCTGGCGGATTTCGCGTGAACTAATCATAGGATCAATTATATAGACAAAGTCAGCAAAAAGAAAAACCAAAAAACCAACACATTCTGCTCCTCCATTCCCGAGCCTCCAACCACAGCCTCCTCGGGAAACGAAATACCCCGCCTCCGAAATCCGATCTACCCTTCAGGGCACAGGATAAATTTGGGGCTCAAATTTTCCTTTCCGCTCGCCTGACCCGGCTCCGCGAATCCCTTCAGAATAGATTCGGATTTCTCGGCTATGTAGAGGAAGATTAGAGTAGTAGCCCGCAGCTGGATCATCGAACGCATCCCGAGCCGGTAACCAGGAGGAGACAACCAAGATTTTGCCGGTCGTATGCCGGAGTGCTCCCCGCTTCGCGGGGACAATCTCCGGAAAATCTTGTGTTAAGGCGACGACTAAGGTGGCGAGTGGTAAGAGAGATGATCTAGCGAGGGCGCAGAGAAACAAAAGCTAGTAGTCTGTGAGCTTGAATGACTTGTCGTGGATTTTGATGCGCTCCAAGGCTTTCGATTCAATTTGCCTGATACGTTCGCGAGTAACGTTAAAAACTTTGCCCACTTCTTCCAGCGTGTGGACCACGCCATCTTTCAAACCAAAACGCATTTCCAAAATCACACGTTCGCGTTCGGTTAAGTCGCCTAATATTTCTTTAATCTGGTCGCGCAACAATTCCTGCGAGGTCGATTGTGAAGGCGTCAGCGCTTTTTCATCTTTAATGAATTCAGCTAAAGTCGATTTGTCATCGCTGTCGCCTACTGGAGATTCTAATGAAATAACTTCTTGTGAGATCTTCTGAATGTGGCGAACTTTGTCCACTCCAATGCCCATCTGCACAGCAATTTCTTCAGCCAATGGTTCGCGGCCAAGTTCCTGCGCCAACTTTCTCTTAACCTGAGTGAACTTTGAAATGGTTTCCACCATGTGGACCGGGATTCTGATCGTTCGCGATTGATCCGCGAGAGCGCGAGTAATAGCCTGCCTGATCCACCAGGTCGCGTAAGTCGAGAATTTAAATCCCCGAGTGTAGTCGAACTTTTCAACCGCTTTAAATAAGCCGATATTCCCCTCTTGGATTAAGTCTGAAATGCTAAGCGGCCCGCGGTTGATGTAGCGCTTAGCGATTGAAACGACCAAACGCAAATTGGCTTTAATTAAATGTTGGCGGGCATCTTCATCGCCTTTGATAATTCTTTTGGCCAGATCCTTCTCTTCCTGCCTCTTCAAGAGCGGAGTTTTGCCGATCTCGCGAAGATAGATCTGAACATTGTCGGCGAGCGGTCCATCGAACTTGGTCGCCTCTTTCAATTCCTTCTCACTGATTTCTTCGCCCGAGGCCTGGATCAGCGACTCAACCTCGACAACCTTAATATTATGCTTTTCAAGCTCAGCATAGATCTTGTCCAAGAAACTCGGGTCATCTTCGATAGACGAGAAATAATCAAGAATTTCAAGATCGGTCACGAAGCCCTTCGGCTTGCCGCGCAAAATAAGATCGGCTAGCTGAGTTTCGTTGGTTGGTTCGCCGGCAGTCGACTTAGGCCTCTTAACAACCTTAGCCTTGATGTTCTTTTTACCCGCCTTTTTTAGATTCTTTTTAACAACCCTTTTCGCAGTTCGCGAAACAGGCTTTTTAACCTTCTTGGAGGCTTTTTTCTTCATGAGTTAATAATGTTTATGAACCTTTTTTATAAACCAGGGAAAATTTTAATATACGTCTATCCCAATAGACGAATCCTCATGGATTAAATTACTGCATAAATAACGGTGAGACCGCTTATCGCTTAATAGCATAAAGCTTTTTGGCTAATTCTGCAAATTGGGCCAGTTTGGATATCATCTCGTCGCTTTCACCCTTATTCTTCATAGAATCAATCTCGCGCTGTAAAAGCTCCATTTGTTCTTTGATAGATTCCATCTTCAATTCTTTGATCAGTTTTAAGAATTCTTTATCCTGATCATCTTTGGTCATGTCGCCCTCAACGTCCGCCGCAAAAGTTAATTCGTTGGTCCTACCCCCGAGTGCCTCGTCTACCGCCTTCCAGTTAACCGGCTCCTCCCGGAGCAACCGCAAAGCTTTGGCGTAATCGAGTTCCTCGTGTTTCGGTAAATAAGCGGCAAAACTATTATCAGCAAGCAAATCTTTTCTTTTGCACAAAATCGCCAATATCTTAAAAGCGATCATACTGCTTCTCGTTTCCTCGCCCGCCATAACTTTTGCGGCGGCGGGTTCGGCTTTCTTATTCTGGCCAGATTGGCCTTCAACTTCAATTTTATCCATCTCATCGCGTAAATCTTTTTCACTGATTTCGGTCTTATAAGACAGTTCGCGGATCCAGTTGGCGCGCTCAACCGGGCTATAGATCTTCTTGATCTTTTCTAAAACCGCCCGCACATTCTTCTTGGCGCGCACCAATTCGCCCTTAAGATATCGGTCAAAATAAAATTCCATGCCGACTTTAGCCTGTTCCATCGCCGCCTTCATGAAATTTGGGTCGGCCGCGGCAGCGTCCCCCGGATCTTTATATTGCCCCAAGTCCAGAATCAAAACATTCATATCGTTAGCGCCAATTAAATCAATCGCCCGCTCAATAGCCGTCGCGCCAGCCGAGTCGTTGTCGAAGGACAAGATAATTTTTTCGGCGATCGGCTTAAGCGTCCGCAAATGCTCCGGTGTTAAGGCAGTGCCGGAAGTCGCAACAACATTATGAATACCTGCCTGATAGGTCATCAAGAAATCCATCTGGCCTTCAACCAAAAGAGCGGTTTTCGAATCGCGGATTCCCCTCTTGGTTTTCCAGAAGCCGTAAAGCGTTTTCGACTTATTAAATATGGGCGTCTCCGGGCTATTTACGTACTTGCCCATGTCGGTTTTAGCTTCGAGTTCCGGCAAAATACGCCCCGAAAAACCAACCACCTTGCCGGAGTGATCGTGGATCGGAAACATTATCCGACCCCTAAACCTGTCGCCCACTTTCCCCGACTCGCTCCGGAAAGCGATGCCCGCGCGGATCACGTCGTCCACTTTAAAACCTTTCTGAATTAAGCTCGTCGTCGTCTTGTCGTATTCATTCGGCGCAAAACCAACTTCGAATTCCTCGATTAACGCATCCTTTAGCCCGCGCTTAGTTAAATAATCATGCGCCACCGCCCGGTTAAATTGCTTCGCACCGCCCTGATTCTCTTGGGCGGATTTAACCGGGTGAAGATTCGTCACGTAAAAGTCTTTAGCAGCATTATTGATATCGTATAAAACTCCAAATTGACGGTAATCTTCCGGGCTCACCCGCTTCAACTCAATACCGGCCTTTTCGGCCAAAATTTTTAACGCCTCATGGAACTCAATATTTTCATATTGCATTAAAAACTTAAAAATATCACCGCCCAAACCGCAGCCGAAGCAATGCCAAATCTGCCGATCCTTGGAAACCATGAAGCTCGGCGTCCGTTCGTTGTGGAAAGGACACGCCCCCTTAAAATTCCGGCCAGCCGGTTTCAATTCAACATAGTTGCGGATAAAATCCACAATATTAAGCTTCTCTTTTATTTGTTCCGAGGGCTGAGCCATTAACTAATAACATATAACTAATAACCCATAACAGCAACACTACTCGGTGACGCTCACAAAGATCGGATTGGATCTATAGCTTATTTGGGCGGAGCATTAAACGGCGGATAGAAAGCCGGATCGATCGTACGGTGGAAGCACACTTCGCCCGTTCCGTGCGACCAATTGGTATCCACACTGCGCGGCACTGAAGCCGGATAGGCAGGTGAAGTGACAGCTTTCGGAGCAGAATTCGCAGTTTCAAAATTAGCGCACAAATCGAAAGACAGATCTCCGGTTTTTGAATAGACATACGGATTCTTAGTGATCGGATCTACCGGCACAACAATTCCGCGCGTCGTATCATTTAATTCATCTAGAGTACTCGGCAATTTCGCCTTGGCCTGCCAGAAATTTATGATATCGTACTGAATCGACTGCAAGTCATTTACCCGCAGAGCATCGTTATTGCGAAGACGGCTCGAAAGCGGACTGCCGATAATTAAGAAGCTCCCCAAAACCGAAATTGTCACGACCGCAATAACAACTTGGCTAAAAATCTTCAAAGTTTTTTTATAATTTTCTCTATCCCTCAAATCCAAAAGATAATAGAAGAAGATCGAAGAAGTCACCGCTAGAATTGAGAGGACTTTCAAGATAAACCGGAGAGTAATTTCGCCGTTCAGAAAATTCCAAACAAGCGAGATCATATCTCCCAGCACGATCAAGGCTGTCAGAAAAAGAGTTAAATTCAAAAGCCAGCGCCTGACTCGAAGAGTCCTGATCTCCGGTTCAGTTTTATAGAGCCGGTTTAAGAAAATCGAAACACCGATGTAGGTCGGAAAGGCTACGACAAGCGCCGCCACCGCCCCGCGAATCAGTCCAGCGCCGTGAAATTCACCTCCATAGTTGTAGTCGGTCGCATAAGGAAAATAATAATTGATGTACTGGAAAAACAGCGTAATCAAACTACCTGCCGAAATGTAAAGGGTAATTATATTTAAAAGATGGAGGAAAACTTCCTTCGGCCGCGATTTCGAAATTGCTGGGTTGTCCATATAGCTATTGTAGCACAGCCCTCCCCGCTCGTCCTCCCAAACTAGTCCGCCTACGAACTCGCTTCCGCCCCTCGGAACCAGGATATTTTTTCTACTGAAAAAATTCCCTACCGCTCGGCTACCCGCTTCCGCAGTTTCCTCAGAGCGAAACCGAGTTCTCGGCTATGTAGAGGAAGATTAGAGTAGTAGCCCGCAGCTGGATCATCGAAC
>CAZXPC010000010.1:0-9596 GCA_964643135.1 uncultured Candidatus Saccharibacteria bacterium
ACGAGGAGAGAGCTAAGCGAAAGGTAGATTCGGATTTCGAAGGCGGATGACTAAAGCGACTTCACTTCAATATCGATCTCTCCCGCAATTCCCTTGCCTAGTTTTATTTTAACTTTGTGGCGGCCAAGCTGTTTCAGCGGTTTTTCTAATTTCTCTAATTCCAAATTCATAAACCCGCGGCTAAAAAGCGCTTTCTCGATGTCTTCTTTGTGAATGCCGCCAAAGATTTCCTGGTGCGCCCCAACCTTAACTTTAAGCGCCAACGGATTCTTGGCCGTTTCCACCTGAATCGCTTTCAAAGAATTCTTAAGGTCTTCAATTCCTTTGGCCTCATCAGCCTGCTTGTTTTTGATATCGCTCACCAAAGAAGCGGTGGCTAGCTTAACCAAACCTTTAGGCAGAAGCATGTTCTTAGCGTAGCCGTCCGATACTTCTTTGATCTCTCCTTTACGCCCCAAGCCTTTTACATCTTGCGTCAGAATAACTTTCATACCGTTACAAATTTATTTTTTATCGGCTGCTTATCTGCGACTTTAGAACTTCGTCCGCCTTAACCAGCTGAGTATCAGTTCCATCTTTGGCAAACTTAAGGTCATCCAGTGCCACTACATAATCCGGAGTGATGCCGGTCTTATCAATCAACTGCCCCGTCGGTGTGAGCCAGTTAGCAATAGTTATTTTCAGGGTTGAGCCGTCTTTTAGAGGATCGAGTTCCTGCACGGTGCCCTTACCGAAGCTCTTCTCGCCGATCAGTTTAATGTGACGATCATCCCGAAGCGCGCCGGCCAAAATTTCTGAAGCTGAAGCGGAGCCCTCGTTGATCAGAACAACCGTCGGGAAGTTCTTAAGCGACTCGTTGCCGTAAGCTTTAAGAGGAGTTATGTTTCCGCTCGCATCCCGCTGCTTCACGACGACACTGCCTTTATCTAAGAACCAACCGGCCAAATTGACCGCCACGTCCAGATAACCGCCCGGGTTATTCCGCAAATCCAAGATCAAGCCTTTCGCTCCCTGGTTTAAGCCGTCTAAGATCGCCTTTTGGAAGGCCGATTCAGCGTTGGCGTTAAATTGGTAGAGGCTGAGATGCAGGAAACCATTGCTGTCGATCTTAGAATCGACTGTCGGGAGCTTGATGTTGTCCCGTACAATTTCGATCTTCTTGGGCTTGTCCCAGCTGGAGCGGAATATGGTAAGCGTTACTTTTGTACCGACATCGCCGCGGATTAGTTTTACCGCATCTTCAACCGTCAGGCCGGTTGTACCCTTGCCGTTAATTTCAAGAATCTGGTCCTTTGGTTTCAGGCCCGCTTTTTCCGCCGGGCTGCCCTTTAAGGGCGCCACAATTATCAATTGTTCGTTTTTAATGCCGATCTCAGCGCCAATGCCGCCGAAATTACCGACAACCTCCTCGTTGAATGTTTTTGAATCGGCCGGGCTAAAATAAACGGTGTAGGGATCATCGAAAGAGCCTGCTAAACCCTTAATGGCGCCGCCCACGAGCTCCGTCGACGAGGTATCTTTGCTGTGGAGCTGCCTGGATTTAAGCAAATCCCAAGCCTGCCAAAAAACGCTGAAGTCAGCGCTCACTCCGGCCGGCGTAGTTCCATTCTCCAGCCCGACAATATTAATATTCTTGGTTTGAGCTTGGCCTATGGAAAACCCGGCCGAGAATACAGACGCAATTACAACAACCCCAGCCAAAACCGCGCCCACGCCCAACACATGTTTCTGGTGCTTAATGTGCATAATTTAGTATGTAGTATATAGTATAAGATATAGGCTATCAAATATGGATTATGTTGAATTGTTAAAGCAGCGGGCCAAAGAATCTAAAGTCTATTCGCCCCACCAAATGACTGGCTTAATGCTCGCCGAAATTCTCCACGATCCTAAACATAAATCTTTATATATGAGGCTCGCCAAGAAACACGATAACGATAAACTTTTAAAGCTGGCTAAGGATGTCGCCGACCGGAAAGATATCAAAAATATGGGCGCCTATTTTATGAAATTGCTCCAGAAAGATTCAAAATAGTAAATTGCCGCCATGATAATTAACGAACGGATTCTGAATATCGACCACCCGGAGGATGCCAAGATCTTGAGAAGAAAGGCGATTCCTTTCGATTTTGAAAAATATTCTAGAAAAGACCGCGATGAATTAATAAAGAAAATGCGGGCGATCATGGAATCAAAGAATGGCGTTGGCTTAGCCGCTAATCAGATCGGCCAGGACTTCAGCCTTTTTGTCGCCAAGGCTGATAACAAATTTTATGCTATTTTTAACCCGGAGATCATTAAAACATCGGAGAGTAAGTCGTCGATGGAAGAAGGCTGTCTCAGCGTGCTCAATCACTTCGGCCGAGTTTCGCGGCCCGATTCGATAGTGATCAAAGGCGCTGACAAAAACGGTAAAACCATTAAAATCAAGGCCTGGGGACTTTTGGCGTTTATTTTCCAGCACGAGATCGACCACCTAAACGGAAGACTTTTTATAGATTACAAAAAAAGCTAAATAACATGCGTTATATTTTTTTCGGCACGCCCGATTTCGCCGCAATAATTTTGGAGAAACTCATCAAGGCCGGTTTGCCGCCCTTGGCTCTAGTTTGCAACCCCGACCGCCCGGTTGGCCGCAAAAAGATTATTACTCCGCCGCCGGCAAAGGAAATGTCGCGCCAGTCCAATGGAATTAAGATTCTTCAGCCCGAAAAGCTCGATCAAAGTTTCTTAACTCTCTTGAAAGAGTTAAATGCGGATTTTTATATTGTGGCCGCTTACGCCAAGATCCTCAAAAAAGAGCTGATCGAGATTCCCCCGCTCCGAGTGATCGGCGTTCACCCGTCGCTTCTGCCCAAATATCGCGGCGCATCGCCCATCCAGACCGCTTTATTAAATTGCGAATCCGAAACCGGCGTCGATCTATTTATGATTGACGAAAAAGTGGATAACGGACCGATACTCGCGAGCCAAAAGATAGAAATTAAAAATAAAAATTATAAGGAACTCGAAAGAGAATTGGCCAAGCTCGCCGGCGATATGCTGATTGAGGTTCTGCCCAAATTTACTAAGGGAGAAATTAAACCCGTTCCGCAGAACGACGCCGAAGCCACCTATACTAAGAAATTCTTGTCTGAAGACGGCTATATTGCTCATGCCGATCTAGCGCAGGCTCAAACTGCCGACAAAAGCCTCGCGCTTTCAATCGAGGCCAGAGTGAGAGCCCTAGGCTTTGAGCCTGGTGTTTACACGCTGAAAAATAGTAAACGGATCAAGATTCTAAAAGCTCATTTGGAGGCGGGCTTACTTAAAGTTTCGGAGATCCAGCCCGAAGGAAAATTGCCGTCGTCCTTGACCGGCCTTCTCTAGTTTTGACTTATTTCCTCGTCACGGATATCACGGCACCCAATTCTGCCCAAGGAGCCGCCACAGTTATCAAACCGCTGGAATCTTTAGCAATTTGATAGCCCGTATCAGACGCCGCGCCGCCCTTCGGATCGTAGGGCATGACTTGCAAATAAGCCGGCACGAGGCAGGACGCAATATTATATTTGCCGGCGCCGCTCCCGATATTCGTTAAAACGCTTGGAATCGGCCCAGCCGCGCAGCCGGTTTCGAAAATGCCGCGGTTATCTCCCGCCCTTCTTTCAACCGCAATTAAAATTGAACTCACGTTCGCGAGTCTTTTGCTGTTGTTAGCGCGGGCTATTTGGTTAAAAGGATTCAAGTAGAAAAGAACGGTATAGCTTAGGATAACGATTACCGACATCACGATCAAAACCTCGATCAAAGTAAACCCTCGAACAGCTTTCAGCTGATAGCTGTCAGCTTTTAGGAATTGTATTTTAGAATTTATCTTTTGCATTTTTCTATAAGCTTTAAGCTAACAGCTATAAGCTGTTTAAAGCGTCGCTAACTCTTCCCACGAAATGACCGACAGGTCCGCCGTATTGACCGTAACTTTATAATTCGCGGTCGCTTTCTGGTAAATCCCTTTAGTTTGGATGATCTTTGTCTGCCCGGACGTCTGAATAGCCTGGATGTTGCAGGAGTCTGAATCTACGGCTATATTCTCATTGCCGGCGTAAGTCGGGTCATTGGCCAGCTTAAGTATGGCCGTTCTCGCGCAAGATTCTGAAAGAAAATTAGCAATATCTTTAAAATAACTGTCGGAAATATTCGACCGCACGAAGAAGCCTGTAAAACTTAATGTAAATGTTATCGCGAGCGCTATAATCGAAACGACGATGACCGAGGTGAGAGCGACATAGCCTGTTCTATCTTTATGAATGGTCATGGCTCTTTTTTATTTTTTATATGTAACCAGCTCGAAATCGCGGCCGTTAATCGTCATAGTCATCTTTACTCCGTCCGGGCCGGTGCCAATGGCGGCCAAGTGGTTAAAATTAAGGTTGCTCACCATAACTTTGGCCGAACTGAGCGGAACCGGACTGCCGCCGCCTTCGGTAATTCTGAGGCTGCCGCCACTCAGATCAAAAACAATTGGATTGCTCCCATAATTAAATTTATTTATGGATAAGCTGGCGCCCGACGCCCCGGAAGCCGGGCTCGAGATAGTCTGGTAGCCGGCCAAGGCCCATTCCATCTTTTTAATCATAAAATTCGCTTCCTCCTCAACGACCACTTTGTCATTAATGGCCTGACTCGACACAACTAAAACATAAAGAGAGAGGATGACTCCGCCGATAACAATCGCCACCAGGACACCGTAGATCAGCGTCTCCATTAGAGTAAAACCTCGGAGAGCTTTTAGCTTGGAGCTTTTAGCTTTTAGGGATTGTATTTTAGAATTTGTCTTTTGCATTTTTCTATAAGCTTTAAGCTAATAGCTATAAGCTATTTCTATTGCGGGGTGATTATTCTTAAAGCGTCGTTGCTTCTCATCGCCGCGTAAATAATGTTCTTCTCGCAATCCATCGACTGCAAAACTTGCGGGAAATTCACGGAACCGGTCAAGGTGATGTTCGCCGGGTTTGAAGAATTTAGAATTTTGAACTCGTTATTAGCATCATCGGTTCCGGTAAAGGAGATATATTGATTCTGAACAATTGCATCGACGTTGGCGTTGAGCGTTTTAGATCCGGTTAGCTGAATCGACGCGGGGTTAGTGGTGTCTAGAATTAAGAAATCACCCGAACCGGATTGCCTCCCCAGGTACACTTTAACGCCTGAAACAAAGACGCTCAATCCGGCCTGCGTTCCCGAAGCGGCATAATTGCCGGCAGTGGAAATATTGGACGGATCGGCGATGTTTAAAATTTTGAGCTGCGCAGTTGTTGAGCTGGTCGCTAAATACGCGTAATCCCCCGCCACTTTAATTTGATTAACATCGGCGTCGACTTCGAAACTGCCGAGCGCTACGGGCGAAGCCGGGTTGGATACGTCAATGATATGGAATTCCGGCCCGGTTGCCTTTTTGGTTCCGATGTAAACTTTCGAACCATAATAAAGAATAGAATTGCCAATCGCCCCAGTTCCAGAAACACCCGGCAGTGTGAAAGAAGTAAGGAGCGAAGGAGCATTAACATCGGAAACATCAACGATCAGGAGCTGCGAACTCGTTTTATTGTTGGCGATATAGGCATAGTGTCCGGCAAAATCAACGCCATTTAAGCCGGGTCCGGTTTCTAAATTGCTTTTGATAACCGGGTTGGCAGGATCATTGGCGTCGACGATAAAGAAGTCGGCTTTTGATGACGAAGAAGCCGTAGCCGTCATATAAACAATTTTATTGCCTACGTCCAGCCCGGTCGCCGATTCCCCTGGACCAAGGTCCACCGATCCAGTGCTTTGCGGATTCTGCCAATTGGCGTTCGCAGTATCGTTACAGCCCGGATCTCCGCCGGACTTCAGCGCCGTAACCGGGTCGGTGATAATTTCGGTTAATTCAATTTTCTGCGTCCGCAAAGGATCGGTATTCCAGCTAACCCGGCTTAAAACTTTTTTGGTGGTGGAATCAATGCTGGTCACCACGATTTCTTTAGTAAAAATTCCGCTGGTTGTCGTTACGGACGAGATCGATGAAAAATCAGTTTGGGCCGAAGCTCTCGTAGCTTCCAAATTTTCCTGCGCCAATTGGAGGGCTTCGGAATTATTCTTCGAGTCGGAGAGAATTGCCTGATTGCCGAATGACGCGGCAATAATAGCCGATATCGTAATGCCGATTATCGCAATCGCAATAATAATTTCCAAAACGCTTTGGCCCCGGAGAGCTTTCAGCTTGGAGCTTTTAGCTTTTAGGAATTCAATTTTAGGGTTCATCTTTTTCATTTTCTATAAGCTTTAAGCTAACAGCTATAAGCTGGCTAATAGCTAATTCTTCCTTCATTGTTAATATTAATTGTTCGGCTGCCCGAGCCGGTAGCCAGAATGAGGTCGCCGCTTGCCGAGGCGTTTCCACTGAGCTCGCTAAACACTACTTCCGAGACGCCCGAGGCTGTTACAAACCCAGACCGGGGCACAATTTGATCATTAGCGGCAATTCGGGCCGCGTATGAATTCCCTTCAAAAATAACGAAATTGGCAGCCTGAACCGAAAAGCCGTGATTCGCCTGGTCGACGTTGCTCATGGCTCTGGCTCTGGCGCGCTCCAGCATGCTCACCACAACGTCCCGCTCGGTTCTGAGAGAGTAAGTCTGGAATTGACCGGCGCCGATAGCCACGCCGGTCGTCAAAATAACCACCCCGACCGCGCTCGCGATCAAGAGCTCAATCAGCGTAAAACCATGGATAGCTGCCAGCTGATAGCTGTGAGCTTTTAGGACTCCTTTTCTGTAATTTGTTTTTTGCATTTCTCTATAAGCTTCAAGCTAACAGCTATAAGCTAACTATATTCCACGGGCCAGTTGATAAATTGGCGTAATAATCGACAAGGCAATGAAGCCGACCATCAGACCCATCAGAATCATCAGGATCGGCTCGATCGTGGCGGAAAGGTCTCTTAATTTCTCGCTCACTTCGTTTTCATAAAATGTCGCCAGATAAAATAGGTTGGCGTCCAGGTTGCCGGTGCGTTCGCCGATCTGCACCATGCGGCTGAAAGTTGTTGGGAATAAGCCTTGTTTGCGCTCAATCGCCTTATAGATAGTACCTCCCCGCTTAATTTCCTCGGCGGCCTCCATAAAAGCGTCCTTGATCACCAAATTCGAAACGCTGTTGGCAGTTGAGGCGACCGCTTCCACGATCTTCACTCCGCTCTTTAAAAGCAAAGCCATTGTCCGCGCGATATTGGCCATGTTGTAATCCCGAACAATTTTCCCGGCAATCGGCGTGCTGAGCAAAATGCGGTGCAAAATATATTTGAAAATAGTTGTGCGTATCAAAACAGACCAAAGAATTATTAAAATCACTAGGCCGACCAAAAGCTCTGGCCAATATGAGCTCGTAAAATTTGAGATCGTTATTAAGATCCTGGTTGTGATCGGCAGAGGCACGTTCAAAGCCACCAAAATCGGCAAAATTTTAGGGAAAACGAAAATCAAAAGCCCCGAAGTAATAAGCAGCATGGTGATCAAAATAATGACCGGGTAAACCATCGCGCTCCGGACCTTGCCTTTAAGCTCGGATTTTTTTCTGATTTCTTCCGAGAGATAATCCAAGTTCTCCGGCAGAGTGCCGCTCACTTCGCCGAGTTTCACCAAGCTCACGAATAATTCGCCAAAAGTTTCTTTGTAACGCTTGATGGCCTCTGAAAGAAACTGCCCGTTTTCCACGTCGGCAATAATAAGAGTGAGCAGTTTCCGGAATCTTTTGCTTTTGATCTGGTCGCGGATAATCTGCAGGCTCTCAACTTCCGAAACGCCGGACTTGAGCATCATCGACAAGTGTTTAGCGAGCAAGGTTTGTTCACCCAAAGACACCTTAACCGGAAACAAATCCGAAAACCTGAACTTATATTTAAATTTTTTGGGTTCGTTGGTTTCGGCCATAATTATTCATGAATTACTCTTAGAACTTCTTCAAGCGAGGTTACTCCTGCCCTGGCCTTCTTTAGCCCATCCTGGAAAATAGTTGTCATGCCTTCGGAAACCGCGATTTTTTTAATTTCAGCTGACGAGGCGCGCTTGCTAATAGCGGATCGAATCGCATCAGTTACTTCCAGCACTTCGTGAATGCCGACGCGGCTCTTGTAGCCGGTTTGGCTGCACTCGTTACAGCCTTTCGGGCCGAAAAAGACATTTGTTCCGCCCCAGCTCTCATCCGGAAAATCTCCCTGAAGAGTTTCGAGCTGTTTATCGGTCAACTCTTTTTTAATTTTGCAAACCGGGCAAAGTCTCCTGATAAGACGCTGGCCGATCGCGATATTAACAGTCGAAGCGATTAAGAACGGCTCGATTTTCATATCCAATAATCTTGGCAGAGTTGTAGCCGCATCGTTAGTGTGGAGAGTCGAAAGCAATAAGTGGCCGGTCAGCGCGGCGTTAACGGCAATGCCGGCAGTTTCTTCATCTCGAATTTCACCCACCATAATAATATTCGGGTCTTGCCGCAAGATTGAACGAAGCCCGTTCGCAAAAGTCAGTCCAGTTTGGTTATTGACCTGAATTTGGTCAATCCCCTCCAAAGAAAATTCAATCGGGTCTTCGATCGTGATGATCGAAACATCCGGCGTATTCAATTCTTTCAGAATAGTGTAGAGCGTCGTTGTTTTGCCGGATCCGGTCGGGCCGGTCGCAAGAATCATGCCGAACGGGTTTTTCATGGCCTTTCTCACGATCTCAACATCCCGGTCTTCAAAGCCGATATTCTCCAGCGTAAAGTTAGACCCCTGCTCGACTAAGAGCCTCATCACGCAGTTTTCGCCGTAATAAGTCGGCGTAATCGAAACGCGGATATCGAACTTCTCCTCGCCGTCATTTTTAGTGATAAATTTGAACCGGCCGTCTTGAGCCGTCTGGTGCTCGTCGGTTCGGAGGCCGGACAGAACCTTAATACGGCTGATAATTTCCTGCTGGATCTGTTTCGGAATCGTAAAGACTTCGTTCATCACGCCGTCGATGCGAAACCGAACCACCACCGCATTTTCTCCCGGGTCAATGTGGATATCCGAAGCTCGCGCGCGATAGGCGTATTCAATAATATAGTTAACAATTTTTATAATCGAAACGTCCTCAACGGCTTTCGATAGTTCCTGCTCAATTGCGTTATTCTCTTTGGCCATACCGATTATTATGGCATAAAAAGTGCCAAAAATAAATTTATTTTAACGGTGAATACATCCGACCCAACAGCATGGCCGGCGCATCCCGCCTTTAAGTTTGGAGAGCGCCTTTTCAATACGAATATCTCTTGTCTCCTCTTTTTTGCCGCTTGTCACCCAGCAAATCCACTCATTGCGCGCAAGCGGAGTAATATCGTCCCAAACCGCCAAAGCTTTCGGTGAAGAAGCAAGGGCTTTTCGTAAATCTGGTGGCAAACTATGCATACATAGATTATACCACTCGGTCAGCCGTCCATGTATTCAGGCTGGATTTATTCCGAAAATTGAGTATTATTCGATATATTGCGGGATCGTCTAATGGTAGGACGTCGCTCTCTGAAAGCGAAAATCTTGGTTCGAACCCAGGTCCCGCAGC
>CAZXPC010000011.1:0-9367 GCA_964643135.1 uncultured Candidatus Saccharibacteria bacterium
TCCCATTCCGGGAAACACAATAATTTCTTGCTAGAAATTTTGTTTTTGCTCACCCATCTACATGGGCTTGCGCAGATTCCCTTCATGGAACAAGGTCGGGCTAGTCTACAGAGCCGAGAACTCGGTTTCGCTCTGAGGAAACTGCGGAGGCGGGTAGCCGAGCGGTAGGGAATTTTTAGAGTACTAAAAATATCCTGGTTCCGAGGGGCGGAAGCGAGTTCGGAGGCGGGGTCTGAAGGAATGGTATATAATTTAAGTTATGAAATACACCTGCCCAATGCACCCCGAGATCGTGACTGACGCGCCCGGCCGCTGCCCAAAGTGCGGCATGCAGCTAGTGCCTGCCGCTAAAGAAAATAATTATAAACCCGCCGAAGATAAAGGCCTGGGCGAACTTACTTGGCAGAATTATATTCCGCTGATCGTTATTATCTCGATAATCTCAGCGATCACACTCATAATTTCATGGACCGACTATCAAGCCGGCGTTTTTTCTGTTTCTCAGTCGATCTCATATTTTATGATCAGCTTCTTCGTCGCCTTCTCGGCCTTCAAACTGATGGACTTGCGAGGCTTTGCCGAGGGCTACTCTACTTATGATCTTCTCGCCGGCAAAATATTCGCCTACGGTTACGTTTATCCTTTTATCGAATTGGGTTTCGGCCTAGCCATGCTCGCCGGAATAAAAAGCAACCCGCTTCTCGTAGCCGAAGTGGTCGTAATGGGTTTTAGCGGCTGGGGAGTTCTCCGCAAAGTCATGCTCAAAGAACCCGTCAAATGCGTTTGTCTCGGCACATTCTTAAAAGTTCCGCTCACCAATATCACCTTGATCGAAGACTTCGGCATGGTCGCGCTGGCGCTGATATTGCTATTCTTAAAATAATGCCCAAATCCAAGAAGCATCCCGCGCGCCGATATATTTTGGGAGGCTTGGCCGGCTTCATCGTTATATTCGCGATTTGGCAAGCCTCAATTAAGGTTCCGACCGAAGGCGATTGGCAGCTGCCTTTGTCGATCCTATCAACGGCTGAATTCAAGGGCGACCTAGTGACTGTTCATAATGTCAGAAATTTCCGCTACAACGGCAGTGAGAACGAGGCCGATCTTGTCCCCAATTATTACGACAAAACATATGACCTGACTAAGCTCTCCAAAGTGTGGTATATCACTGAGCCGTTTAAAGGTTTTAGCGTTGCCGCCCACACCTTTGTGTCATTTGAATTTTCGAATCAGGATTTTTTGAGTATTACCATCGAAGCCCGGAAGTTAAAAGGGCAGGACTATAACCTCTACTTTGGCCTATTGCACACTTACCCGCTTATGTATATTGCGGCTGATGAACGCGATTCTGTACTCGTCCGAACCAACATACGCAAATCAGATGTTTATATGTACCCGGTCAAACTTCAAAAGCCGGAGAATGCAAGGCTTCTTTTGGTTGATATGCTCCAAAGGATGAATGATCTCGTCGCACATCCGGATTGGTACAACACGCTAACCGCGAATTGCACTTCGAGCATCGCCTACCACATTAACCGGATCTCGCCGGGCCGGCTGCCGGCCTTTCCGTGGCAGTTGTGGCTCACCGGTTATGCCGATAGGCTGGCCTATGACAGCGGCCTTTTAGACGTGGGAAGCCTGACGCTCGAAGAAGCTCGGCAGAAATATTACATCACCCAAAAATCGCAAGAAATCGGAGCCGTATCTAACTACTCTACGCTTATCAGGCAATTCGACTGATAGTAAGATAAATCGGGCGAAGCCGTCTTAAGTGGGGTAAAGGTCGACATTATTAAGCAAAATAATTGATCATGACCACTTCTTTGGATACTAAGAAGGTTCTGTATTATAAACCGCTCGCCACCTGGGATGAACCCAAGGTTAAAGAGCCTAAGAAGGTCGTAGCACTGATGGACGAACCCAAAAAAGCTAGAAAAGAACCATCTGCCTGGACCGACACTTCCGGCGGCGAGAAGAAATAGAACGAAAAAATCAATACTCTTTTTACAATATCAATATTAACTGAAGGACCATGGCAAAATACGGAGAAAAAGCCAAGGCAAAAGTAGAGCACGCCATGCGTGAATACAAGTCAGGCGAATTGAAATCGGGCCGCAGCGGCAAAACTGTTAAGAGCCGGAGGCAAGCGATTGCGATCGGCCTGTCTGAAGCCCGCGCAGCCGGGGGCAAAGTCCCTCCTCCGCCCGCCAAATAGCCTTTAGTTAAAAACAACTCTTGAAAAATCGGCCTTCATCGGCCGGTTTTTTGTTATGGAGCTGTTCCTACCAAACAAACCTTCTGCCAGGGCGCATAAACACTGTGAAAAGTTTTGACTTTGACCATGCCATCCGCATAAGTTACCGTGTAGGTTACGTCAGCCGTTATGCCTTCTTTGGGTATCTCGCTGCATTTAGTTTCGCCTAATGAGAGTTCGGCGGTCGGCACAAACCTGGTCGGCGGAGCCGGAATAAGGTTAGATAAAATCGGCTTAGATATTTCCACTTTACGGCCATCTTGCACGCCGTAAAGTTCGAAAGTTACTTCGTTATTTTTCGCTGCGCCTTGCAATAGCAGATAGTTGCCCGTATCGTTCACGAACTTCAAATCCGGCTCTGGCCCATAGATAGTTGCATCCAGCCCTGGACCGTAGTAATGAATAATGAAACTATGATTTGTCCGGTCGGTGATCGGCAAACCGGCGTTCAAAGCCGTTCTGAAAAGCGTAGTCGCCACCTGGCAGAGCCCCCCACCGATTTCTTTGACAGTCTTGTCTCCCTTAATAACATATTCCTTCACAAACCCGGCCTCTTCGGTCGTCGGACCCAGGCCGTTTACAGTCGAGAATTCCTCGCCAGGAGCAATCAATAAGCCGTTTAATTTCTCGGCGCCAGTCGCGATATTTTGCTGCCGCGCCAAGCTGCCGCCGGCAAAATTAGTTGAGGCGTATCCGACCAAATCTTTTATCTTAAACTGGCTAATCGTGTCTTTAGTGATCTTCGGGTCGGCGTGAATTACGTCAATCGGTATTTTTAGAACTCCGCCCACAACCTGGCTGACGCCGACCGAGGCGGCCTCGCCCAAAGCCAGTGAAATGTTGCCGGTCGCGGCAAATGATTTTTGAACTTTGGGAATGATGGCCGAAATCTTATCGGCGGTTTTGGCCACATCGACAACTTCGCCGGCTTTACCGGCCTGAATTTCGACCAGCTGGCCTCCCTGTATCTCAAAACGGCTGTTTTGAGGCGGGTCATCGATCAAAGGCGCGACGGTTTTAGAAAGAAAGGTGTTTAGCTTGTCGTTATTGATACCCAGCTCTTCTTTCGATTTTAACGTCAGCCAAGAAACCAAAGTTTTAGGCGCGATGGCCCACTTGTGATCATTGTAATACAAAGTAATCTTCGCCTTTTTAGACAGCTGATCCGCCAACCCGATAAATGGAGTCAGGCTGTCTTCGGTGGCTAAGGGCAGGTCGGATTGGGCTTTAAAAGTCAGGGCGGTCGTATCCAGATCCTGCAGACCCCTCTCGGAGGCGGCCTCAATCGCGGCTTCGTCAACGGTTTCTCCCGGCTGTTCTTTCAAAATGGATATGCCCTTGGAGGTAAGCGAAAACTCGGCCGGAACTGTTCCTTGAATTAGGCCGGAAGTTTCATCCGCGATAAGCGCTTTAATGGCTTCCGGATTAGCCGAGATTGGCAAATTAAATTCCTTCCCGCCGAAAAAGAGCCCTATTTTTCTCGAAATATTTTGCAACATTCCGCCGGATCGCCCCCATTCATAAGCCGTCTGAACTGAGCTCTCCCAATTGCCGATAGAAAAATATTGGACCACCGTGTCAGAAGTAAGTCCGGAATCCTGCATCGGAATGTGAATATTTAAAACTCCCTTGGCGCCTAAAATTGCAACCTGGAAGCCGCTGTCTTCGAGAGTCTTAATTTTGTGCCCAATTTCAGCCACTACATCACTATAGGTTTTGCCCTCAACATGCTCCCCGCCGATCACAACGCCGGGATAGAAAGTATCCGCGTAGGTGTTCTCAAATATAAAAGCCGACACGCCGAAAACGAAGGCCGCGGTCATTAAAATAAATAATTTAAAATGTAAGATCTGCCTGATTCTCATAGCCTGGCTACATCATAACACCCCCTAAAGAATTATCTATAGTAGGTGTTTGCGTCTTGGGAATTATTTTATGAACCGGCGGAGCGGGCAATTGCGGAGCTGGTTCGTCCAGTTTTACATCAGGTTCAGCTTTTATCTTCGGGACGCGCGGCGGAATCGGAAGAACCAAAGGCGAATCACCCGTAACATCTTTCGAAGTCTCAGCTGATTGGGGACTTACTTTTTCGGCCTCCGAGAGGATATTGCCCTCAGATTTTATGGTTGCGACCAAAGAATCTAATTTATTTTGGCCCGCCTGCTCCGAGGCCAACTGAGCTCTCAAAATGGCTTCATGAGTCTTAATTTTAGAAAGAAAATTTTTGTTGATTTTTATAGCCGCCGGCAACTGGCCGCTGACCTGCATTGAGGCAATGGCCGCCCGGATAGATTCCGAGTGAGCCGCAAAATCATGTTCCGCCGAGACTACTGTCGCTGGGTCGAGCTTGTCCTGGCCCTGAAGCTTTTCTATCTCCTCAAGCCTCTTAACCGCAATTTCCGACTCTCTCTCGGCTTTGGCCTCCGCTCCCAAAGACAGCGACAAGCGGGCGCTTTCAGAGAGCCGCTTCAACGGATAAAGCAGATCTCCGGGCAACGAACTCTCCGCGGCCCAAACCGATGAGGTGCCTACACCTACAACAAATAGAACCAATGCCAAATAAATCGGGATAAAAATAAATTGGCGGTTCTGATGCTCAGGCTCCATCGCCAAAAGCAACGCGCCCCGCATAGCGGTTTTTTCTTCGGCCGTTAAGCCGGCCTCATGGGCGGCCCTCTTTATTGATTTTTCGAAAGATAATTTATTGCTCATTGGCCAGTTCCCTTACCTGCTTAATCCCTCGGTTAATTCTAACTGAGATGTTATTTTCGTTCTCTCCCGTTATTTCAGATATCTCTTTGGGCGACAAGCCGTCAATATACCTCATAACGACCGCGTCCTTATATTTGGGCTGCAACCTTTCTATCAGTTTTAACAATTCTTTCGCTGAAAAAACAGCTTCAATGTTGTTGTGGTCGTTCGAGGCCGGTTCAAAACCTTTCTCCTGCAAAGCCTCCAGCGAAAAAGCCTTCTTCTTTCTATATTCGTCGATGATCAGGTTATTGGCGGTTTTGTAGAGTAGAGCTTTCATGTTTTGCACAATGTTCTTTTTAATGACCGTATACTCCCAAACCTTGATAAACGTTTCCTGGGCGAGGTCTTTGGCTCTCTCGCGGTTAGACACTCTAAAATAGCAATGTCTAAAAATAGCATCCGAAAGATCATCGTACGCTCGCAGGTATTCCTTTTTTACAATATCCCTTGCCATAATCTAGACGTTAAGTGGGCTATATTCTTACAAAAGAGTCAAAGCCGCTCAAGACTTCAACCTCTTCCTCCATTCTTTGAGGCCGTTATAGGCCAGGTAGGCCATTTTTTTAATCGGCACATCGACATTGCCGATATAACTCATTTCATCACCTCTAAATTGCCTTTTAAACACTGTGAGGGATGGCCAGAGATCCGGATCAACTCCTCCGATGTCGTAATATTTGTATCCCCGCCGAGCCGATTCCCGCATGGCCTCCCAATGCAGATAGGTCGTAATTTTAGAGTTAAGACTCTTAGTGTTCGCTGCGCCATAAAGATAGGTCGCGGTTTCTCCAAAAAAGAGCACAATGTTAGCCGCCGCCGGCTCGCCGTTCTGATAGCCGTAAAATATTCCTAAGCTTAATTTACCGGAGTCGCCGTCCTGCCCCAGCCTTGGCATCGCTTCCAGAAAGGCTCGGAAATAATTTGCGTCCGGATAAACATTCTTGCCGTCGTTCCTCCCGATTGTTTCCTCCATCATTTTGGAAAATTCGAGATACTCCTGCTGATTTAGATCGGTCTTCATGCTGACGGTGGCTCCCCTTTTAACAGCTCGGTTAATATTCGATCTGGTCGACGGATGAAAGCGGCCGATCATCTCCTCGTCGCTAGAGAGCGGGATCACGTGATTCAAGCGCGGCTGGACATAATAGTTGGGAAAGACAAAATCATTGGCTGCCAAATAGGACTCAAGGCTTTCGTCCAATAACTCAATCGGCGGCTCGAGGCGCAGAAAAACAAGGCCGGGCTTTTCGCGCCTAACCCAATCTTTGATCAGGCTGAATATTGCGCCGACTTTTTTAGCGTCTTTAGCGGCGCCTTTCTCTAAAACCGGCCCGCGGGCCGCATAGCCGTACTTTAGGCCAAGCGGAAGCGGATATTCAATCACCGTAAAAGCCGCCAGCCGGCCGCCCTTTGGGTTCTCCGCCACGAAATATCGCTCGACTTTCCGCCCGAGTCTCTCTTGAAATTCTCCCCATTCCCACGTCTGCATAAACGCCCCGACGGGGGGATAATTATTTTTTATAAAACCATTCCAATCTTTCCTGTCGGTTGATGGAACAGCAAAAATACCCATAATATTTTATATTTTTACGCTAACCGCTGCACCTTTGATTATACCATGTTTGGCTGCAAAATCAGCGTTCATCTCCAGAACATACTTTACCGGCTTGCTCGGCTCGTAAAGAATGGCAGCATGGGCGGCATCGTAGGGCAAGTTGGGCGTAATGTCGACGACCTGGCCATTATTGATCCAAATAATGTCAATGGAGAAATGCATGTTGGGCATCCAAAAGTGATAGATATCGGGTTTGGAGAATACGAAGAGCATGCCTTTCTCTGCATCCAGCGAGGCTCGGCCCGAGAGCCCCTTCTTTACCTGAGCCTCAGTTTGCTCAACTTCAACCGGGATAACTAAACCGTTAACTGATACATATGGAGGAATGGGCACCGGAGGTGTTGGAGCGGGTTGCGGTTGCGGGATAGGCTCCGGACTTGGCGCCTTAAGAGAATTCGGCTGGCTCACTGCCAGAATCAAGAAAATCAATAAAATAAAAAACACGGCGGGCGTTAGAAGATGCTTTATTTTCATGTGGACATTATAGAACATTCGTTTTCGAAACTGAATATGGTATAATATCCAAGGCAGTTAAATTATTAAAAAAATGACCTCACTATTTGAGAAAAAAAATTACATTATTTTTTCCGTTCTGATTCTGGCTTATGTACTGATATCGTTCTTGACCCCGCTCAATTTAACCAATCTGGCAAAATATAACATAACCCCTTTCCAAGACTATCTAATTATTGCCAGTTTCGTCGTGATTGTGGTTGGCATCTGGGCTACGATCTTCTACAGCTATCTGAAATTCCGGTCCTATACGGCTTTAATCCAAGGGCAGCCCGATGCCGAACCGCTCAAATATCTATCTTATGGCTTAGCAGTCTGGGCTTGGGGGTCGCCGATCTCATCGCTCGTCACATCTCTCTTTAGCTATGCCACGACTGTAGCCACTCTGAACGGCTCTTTCAATCTGCTCGGCATGAATCTGACGACCGCAACACTGAATCCCATTTCAACCATTGTCAGCAAATATATTTCAGTCATCATCACCGTGGCTGCCCTTTATTTTATAAGCCGCGCGGCTGAACTGATGGCTAAGAGCAAGCAGATCGATGTAACCGCCGCGAAATCGCTAGTTTGGAATGCGCTCTACTTTTTAATCGCCGGCCTTTATATTTACGCGGTTCTGCACGATCCTAACAGGGCCACTCCAATTGTCGAAGGCGGCAAAGCCACTTATTACCTGCCGGACCTTACGATCATCTTCACGATCGTCCTCCCCTATCTTTTCTCATGGTTCATCGGTTTTCAGGCCGCGGCATCAATCAATGCTTACCGGAAGCAGGTGCAGGGAGTCATCTATCGCGATGCTCTTAAGTTTGTCGCCCTTGGCGTCAACGCGGTAATCTTAGGATCGGTCTTTACCCAGTTCCTAACCACCTCAACAGTTTTCCTGGTAGGGCTGTTAACTGCTAACAGCATCGTGCCGATTCTTATCTTGATCTACGTTCTCTTAGCTATCATAGCGGTTGGATACATCTTAATCGCTGTTGGCGCCAACAAGCTGAACAAAATCGAGAAGGTTTAGGGGCTCGCAAACCCGTCTCTTCAGCAAACAGAATAAATCTGCTCCTGCGGCAGATTTTTCTTCGCCCTCGGCCGGTGGTCTGCGAATATAAAACGCAGCTCCAAGCTCCACCAGCCTGCGGGATGTTGCTTCAGAGAGGGTTAGTTCGCTGTGTCTGAGATCTTATTAAACTCACCGGCCTCGAGCGAGGCGCCGCCAACCAAAGCGCCGTCGATTTCCGGACGGGACAAAAATTCTTTAGCGTTTTTAGCCTTTACCGAACCGCCGTACAAGACCGGCACATTTTTTACTCCAAACTTAGAATTGATCAATTGTTTAATTGATTTAGCCATTTCAGCAGCGTTTTCTCCCGTATCTGCGTCCCCTGTGCCAATCGCCCAAATAGGCTCGTAAGCAATAACCAGTTTGTCGGCCCACTTAGCGTCAAAGCCAATCAGATCTTTATCGAGCTGCTGTTCAACAAATAATTTAGCATGATTGATGCCCTTGTTTCTCACCTCGCTCGCCTCGCCAACGCACAAAATCACTTTGAGGCCCGCATCCAAACTCGCAATCACTTTGTTATTGATAAGTTCGTCGGTTTCTTTCAAATATTTTCGCCTCTCCGAGTGGCCCAAGATGACATATTCAACGCCCAGCTCTAAAAGCTGGCGCCAGGAGACTTCGCCGGTGTAAGCGCCGAGATTGCCCCAAAAATCATCTTGCGCGCCAAGTTTGGCTTTAGAAATGTTCTCTTTAACCGATTCAAGAAAAATAAAAGGCGGTGCGATCACGACACCCTCTTGGTCGGTTTCTTTAGCCAGTTTAGCAGCGTCTTCAATTTTGAGCGGGTTGGCCTTCCAATTCGCAACAATCAGTTTCATAATGGACATTATACAACGAAATTAAGCCTTAAAAAAGAAAGGACCCAGGAGCGCAAGCGCATCGACTGGGTCGTGATGTCCCGGAGTAAATTCACGGGACTGTGAGAAGCCCTAAGGCGAAACCTATAAGGCTAGCCTTAGTTCAACTTCTTGGAGCCCTCCTGAGGATCCTCGGTGTTGTTCCTTCGCGAATCAATCGGGATTTCAGTACGGCCGATTGAAGCTTTGTCATAATAGCACATAGGGAATTCTTGTCAAGCCCCTCCAAAACCCTCATAAATACTGGCCATTCTGCGCCCTCGCTATATCATCTCTCTTACCACTCGCCACCTTAGTCGTCGCCTTAA
>CAZXPC010000012.1:0-8861 GCA_964643135.1 uncultured Candidatus Saccharibacteria bacterium
CAGCAATGGAAAATAAGATGCCGTTCATGGTATCTTATTTTATATCTGTGGGATGGGTTCGAACGGGAAAGGGGTCGGGAAAACGGAAGTTTTCCCGTGGCGGAAATATTAAAACCGATGAATGAAGATTTAAAGAAAAATATTATTAAGGCGAAAGATCTTTATAACAATATCCGTCATGCGGCGATGGCGACTGTGAATGCGGACGGCTCGCCCCACAATACTCCTTTCCGGTTCATGCGCGACCCGGAGTTTAAATATGTATATTGGGCATCTTATCCTCACGCTGTGCATTCGCAAAATATTCTTCGAACGGGCAGCGTCTTCGTTGTTCTCTATGACGCAATTGATGTGCAAAAAGGCGGCCTATATATAAGAGCAGAGGGCGGGCATGCGCTGGAAGGCGACGAATTGATAAAAGCTTTGGCGATCAACAATGAGTTACGCGCTAAGGAAGGCAAGAACTTATTAACTCCTGACTACTATTCCGGCGGCACGGCGCAAAAAATGTGGTCGGCCAATATAACTCACTTTTGGGTAAATCACGCCAAGCGGGATGCCAGCGGACAAATCAACAAAGACAGCCGGCAAGAAATCAGTGCAGAGGATTTATTAGATAACAGCTGAATTCGAGACAATGATATCTTTAATTCTTTTGGTATATGCCCCTCTAATCGTTGCGATATGGCTCGCTTTTTTTATTAGATCAAGGCTGCCTATTTGGATAGGCCAGGGTGGAGAAAGATTTATTTCCAGGAAACTTCATGAGTTCGATCCGAGATATTACAAAATCTTGAATGATATAATGCTTCCCTCCGGGGGGAATTCAGCAGCGACACAAATAGATCATATTTTAATTTCGAATTTCGGAATTTTTTGTATCGAAACGAAGGCTTACCAAGGCTGGATATTTGGAAACGCTAACCAAGATCAATGGACACAAGTTATATATCACTACAAAAAGAGATTTTATAACCCATTGAGACAGAATTATGCTCATATTAAAGCGATTGAAAATTTGCTAGGATCACAAAAAATAAAAAGACCCATAGTTTCCTTAGTCGCTTTTCCTGACGCAGGTAGAATCAAAGTTTCTGGCACAGATTCAGTGGGATATGGAAAAGACGTTATTAATAAAATCCGAGGCTATATTGATTTAGTTTATACCGACAATGAGCGTGACGAAATCGTTAGCTTGTTAATACAGAATAACATTATAGATAAAGTGGCCCGCAAAATTCATAACAAGGAAGTGTTAACGATAAAATCTAACCACCCGAAGATGGCTAACCAAGTTGACCGCAAGAAAGGCGCAGTTGTGATTATATCCAACGATAAGGATGCTATCGCTCTACAGCTGCGGGCTGCGCATGACGACTCTTTCCCCTCTCATTGGGATTTTTCAGCCGGTGGCGGGATTGAGAATGGTGAAGATGAAAAGAAATCAATCGAAAGAGAGATCAAAGAGGAGCTAGGCATAGAGGCTCAGGCGGATTTCATTGCGAAGAGGCATTATGCCTACCCGGCCTGGAAACCCGGCATTACCCGCGACAATGATGTTTGGATATATAAAGCCAAACACAATGGACCCTTTACTCACGACGTAAATGAGGTTGAAAGAGTTGAGTTCTTTGCAATAGAAGAAATTAAGAAAATGATCGAGCGGGGCGATAAATTCCACCCTGAGTTTATTTTAGCCTGGAACGAAGGAATCGTTGCCGAGGCGTTAAAGACAAACTCGTAGGATTTATGAATTTAGCAGATAAAATATCTTTGAAAAGCGAGGGCCAGAATATCGACGGCCATCTTTTTATTCCGACTCATGGAAAAGCACCCTATCCGGCGGTTTTATTTCTGCATGGTTCAACGAGCAGTGAGAAAAACTATATTCCGATCGCCGAAAAACTCGCGGACCTCGGCATAGCGGCGATGACTATAAATCTCCGCGGGCACGGAACAAGCGAGGGCAATTTTGATTCACTCACAGTTGAAGATAGCGTGAAAGACGGCTTGGCTGCTCTTGAAACTCTGGTGAGAAATCCGATCATCGATAAAAACCGGTTAGGAATTTGCGGCGCAAGTTTAGGCGCGGCAATCGCGGCGCTTATGGTCGAAGAAAATAACAATATAAAAAGCTTGGTTCTGCGCGTTCCCGCAACTTATACAACCGAGATGCTCAAGATGAAGTACCCGGATATTATGTCGGATGAGGAGCGGATATTTAAAGAAATGGCGGTTCATGATACTCCGCCCATTAAAGCAATGCGTAATTTTCGCGGCAGTTTGCTCGTAATTACGTCTCAAAACGACGATATCATTCCGCCGAAAGTTTCATTAGCATTCTTGTCGGCTGCGGCCCATGCGAATAAGAAAGAGTTAAAGGAAATACCCGAAGCCACACATCAATTGACCAATGATAAATGGCGCGCTCAATTTAGAGAGTGGACCTTGGATTGGTTCCAGCGAACTCTTTGAGCTAGGATTTTTAGGAATCTACGCTAAACTTATATCATGCTTTTTGCTTGGATCGCTTCCATTATATAT
Source organism: uncultured Candidatus Saccharibacteria bacterium (assembly GCA_964643135.1). GTDB lineage: Bacteria > Patescibacteriota > Minisyncoccia > UBA6257 > Colwellbacteraceae > CAZXPC01. Next base: position 2,545 of record CAZXPC010000012.1, read on the forward strand.
GGCGTAAATTCCGTTGTTGCAAAGCTAACCGCCAAACACGCTATCGCCAACCCGTGGCTCTTTAATTTCGTATGGTCATCAGTTGTACTTATCGGCACCATTCCGATCGCGCTCGCGAATCATGTTGGGATGCCGCAGGCTTGGACTAGCATAGTGATCACCGGCTTTTTCTCGTTCCTTACGGGCGTAGTCTACATACAAGCCTTATATCAGCTTGATGTCTCAATTATCGGGCCGCTATACAATTTCCGCCCAGTATTTACTTCCCTTATCGGTGCCGCTTTTTTAAGCGAGGTCCTGACCGGCAATCAATATTTCCTGATAGCAATTATTTTTGTGTGCGGCATATTCTTAAGTTTTGATGAACATTTCAAACTTAAAGCTTTCTTCAGAAAACAAAACATGATCGGACTGCTGGCAGTTTTGGTCTCAGCCATCTTTGGGTTTACAGTTAAAACCGCCGTTGCGGAAAATGGTTTTTGGGAAACATCCCTTTGGATGGCGATTTTTACATCAATTTTCGAATTAACCACACTGCCATTTTTCTACAAGGATTTATTGGCGACACCACTAAAGCGATATTCTGGAGCTGTCTTAACGGGCTTCTTTGGCGTATTTGCAGACTTAGCGGTGAATAAAGCCTACGGCATGAATGTCACTCTCACGACTGCAATCACTGGAATACCCTTTTCGATGATTATCGCTTTCGGATTTTCTATATTTGCGCCGCATCTTCTGGAGAAACACCCAATTCGCATTTATGGAATTCGCTTTATCGCCGCCGCAATTATGATTTTTGCCGCGCTCAAACTATCGTCATGATCAAAGCTGTTATTTTCGACGTAGATGGAACGCTGCTCGATTCATTCGAGTCTAATTTGAAGTTCTTTCAGAGTCTCTTGATTACTGCCGGATATCGAGCGCCGACTCGCGAAGAATATTTGCCATTATTTCACGTTAGCATGATGGATTTTATCAAGCTCCAGATCGGACCTCAGCCCGACGAAGAAATTCTGAGAGTCTTTAAGCTCGCCGAGAACCAGGAGCTGGATTATCCCGTTGATATTGATATGACAGAGGGCGCGGAAAAAGTCGTAAGGGATTTATCCAAAGATTACATTCTAGGCATTGTTACTAGCCGAGTGAAAAATTACGTCTACGAAGCGCCGAAACTAGCCGCGTTAGAAAAATACTTTAAAGTTGCTGTATCCTACGAGGATACTTTGAATCACAAGCCTCACCCTGACCCGTTGTTCTTGGCTGCCAAAATATTGGGCATAGACCCCAAAGAATGCGTCTACATCGGCGACGTCGAAAACGATATTAAAGCCGCCCACAGCGCCGGTATGAAAGCGATTCTATTTTCTAAAGAAAACACAGGCAACCCACACGCCCACACTTCAAATTTTGAACAGATTCCGGACCTAATCAAGAATCTACGCTAGATTCAGCGCCCAAATCGCTAGGTTCAAGTACGCGGCAAAACTTACCCAAAGAAAATACGGCGCTAAAAGCCAGGCAGCGGTTTTAGATATTCGGTAAAAATTAATTATTAGGTAAATTATCGACACCCATAGAGCGACGATCACAAAAAACGCCCAAGCAGGCTGGTGCAGGCCAAAAAACACCAAGGACCAAAGAATATTTAGAATATACTGCACCAAAAATATCGCTATTACATTCGCTTTTTGCCAGTCCCCTTGCCACAGCCTTTTTGAAATCGGGTTCCACGGCTTATCACGGTTCTCCCAGAAATGGTTCACAATTTTCCAGTCTCGTTTCCAGACCAGGTAAAGCGAGATACCGATTAAGAAATATAGCGTCGTCCAAACCGGACCGAACACCCAGGCCGGCGGGTTAAGAGCCGGCTTATTGAGCGTCGCATACCAAGTCGTAACAGACGAAGTAGTAAAAATTGCGCCGACCACCCCGGCCAACTCAGACACCACGACCGAAATAATAAATTTAATAGGGTTATTTATGATCATTTACACATGATTATATCAAATGGTATCTTTATTTATAAATAATTAACTTATGAAAAATAAAAATATTTTAATTTTAATAGGAGCTGGAATAATCGCGGTCGGGCTGGCTATCTGGACTTTTAGCGCTTCAACTGGCCAGCCAGTTTCTCCCTCGCCGTCGATAGCTCCCGAACCTCCCCCTAATCCAAACTTGCAGACTATTCAAGTTAAGCTAAACGAAACCAAAACTGCCTTAGGCGCTGCTGTTACACCCAAAGATGTCTTGGAAGACAGCCGCTGCCCAACTAATGTTCAATGCATCCAGGCCGGCACCGTTAAAGTCAGTGCGAATCTGGTTGATGAAAACGGAGAGTCAGCGCAGATTTTTGAACTAGATAAGCCGATTACTACGCAATTCCTGGAAATTATACTCGTCAGAGTCGAGCCCCTCCGCACCGCCGGTATTGCAATCAGCAAAGAAAATTACCTCTTCTACTTCCAAATTAAGAAGTTGTAGTGAGAAAAGCCTAAAAAATTAGAGCTTAACTACCCCTTGGCCTTCGAAGGCTCGAGCTGAAAATGTTTTGGTGTCGGTTTGGCCGTCTTTGTCGGTTACGGTCACTTTTATTTTAGTTGCCATTTCGTAATCCTGCGGGCAGCCATCCGGGAAAGCGCCGGTTGGGCCGTGGAAAAAACCGTTCTTTGAAAGTGCCAAGCCGGTTGCCGGGCCAGTCAAACTGCCGCAAACAGGGCCGGCGGGGCGGATAATCTCCCACTTGAAGGTCAGGTCTTTCGGGTTGGCCGGAATAGTCGAGATTTGATAATTAGTCGGGCTGTTCGGTTCGACAAAATCTTCGCGAACGCCGACGATCTTGGGCTTGAAGTAAACGTTAACAATTGCGTCGCCGATACCCGAAGCAATCGCCTGAACTTTATCAATGCCGGCATCGGGCGAACTGACAGTCACAACCGCGTCCCCCGCCAAGTCAGTTTTAACATTAGCCGGGTTCGGAACAATGTTGCCAAGGCTGTTATTGAAATGAACCATGGTCAGCCCAAGCGGCGTGGTCAAAACAATCGGCTTAGATCCGTTCGGAATTTTCTGGCCGTTTATGAACTTAGCCGGTCCAGTCACGGTCAAGTTCGCGGTTACGGTAGATTGGCTCGCGCCGTCGGGCAAGACCGTATCCGGCACTGCTTTAATCGTAACTTTCAAAGTGTATTTGTCGCACTCGAGGGTAAAATTTGAAGGCTTAGTACCGGACAGAGGCTTGCCGTCTGGCCCATTAATCGACACTGAAAGTATTTTAGGCTTGGCTGGCGGGGCTTGAATGGACTGGACAACGTAACCACACATGCCGTCCGGAACCATTATCGAGTAGCCCGTTCCATTGGCGGACTTAGTTGCGTTAGCGGTGTAGCTGAGGCCAGAGGTGGAGTCATAAGTCATGTAGACTCCCGCACCGCCGCTAATGATCTTCCAGCCGTGCTCGCCGCCATCATGAAAAGTTACGGTGGCAGTTTCGGGCAGGGGCGCCGCAGCATTCGGGTAAGAAATATTTATTTCCGCACCTTCTTTGCCGGACGCCGGGACGAGTGTGAAAGATCCCGCCTGAGTTGACGCCGGAGCTGGAGCCGTATTCGGCGCTGTTGACGGAAGAGGAACTGACCCATAGTGAGAGCCGCCAAAAAGGAAAATAGCGGCGCCGATCAGAACTATACCAAGCACAATTAATATATTTTTATTCATAACTCCATTATATCATTTGGTCTATCTGCCGCCGGAGCTGATAAACCTGGCTGCTTCGTCCGGGTCAACCACATTGATTTCGATGCCGGTTTGGAGCTCGAAGCCGGCGTAGTTGCTGAGCTTAGGCAATATCTCGATATGCCAGTGGTAATGAGTATAAGTTTCTTTATCTTTAATCGGCGCCGTGTGAATGAAAAAATTGTAATCGGGATCGAGCGCCTTCTTTATTTTCCTGAGCGACTCCTGCAAGGCCTCGGTTATGCCGACTAGCGTCTCGGTCGGCGTATCTTCAAAATACGGAAAATGTTTCTTGGGGAAAATCCTGACTTCGAACGGCACTCTAGAAAAATAAGGAGCCAGCGCCACCGCCCATTCGTTTTCGAAAATGATTCTTTTACCTTCTTTCACCTCCCAGGCCAGAATTTCGCAGTGAACGCACTCTCCGTGTTTCTCGAAATAGTGCGCCGAACCTCTGAGCGAGTGCTGAATATCCGGCGGCAAAACCGACACGGCTAATATCTGATAGTGCGGGTGGTAAAGACTGGCGCCGGCTTTTGAGCCGAAGTTGTGGAACATCCCGACATAAACAATCTCCTTATCATTTAAAAACTTTAAATACCGATCGCGGAAGGAGCCGATGACCATGACGGCGTCTTCGCGGCTCAGCTCAGGAAAAGCGTTGTCGTGATCGCGCGTAATAATCAGCTCGTGTGCGCCGAAGCCGGGCTTAACCAAATAGGGCCCCTTTTCAGTTTCTTTAACGAGCTTTGGCAGAGCCTCACGCGGCACATCGTGCTTGCTATAAACAGCCGGATATTTATTAGGCACCACGAGAACTTTCCACTGATCTTTGTCCGGGTAAGCGGCAATCACTAGCTGACCCTCTGAATTTGGCTTAAGAAAGACCTCTAAAGGACACGAAGTAATAGGCTCCTTGGTTCTGATCGGTCTCTCCTTGCTGGTCAATTCATCCGGCCTTTTGCCGCGGCGCGGAGAGATCAGAATCCAATCGCCCGACACTACATCTCTTCTAAATTCGCTTTCCATGTTGATAAATATGTTAACACATTTTTACATAATGCGCAGATAGCCTTTGCCTTGACATCCAAATAGATCTATTATATACTAGGGCTAATAGTAAGTTTTCTCCTCGATACGCGCAGGTTTCCAGGGGCGAAACGTAGTCGCCTTACTCTCGGGAGTTCGCTCTCAATTAATAAAGACTACATGGATTCGAAATCCATCATGTAAGTAGTCAGTTTTTATGTACAGCAAAAACTTTAGAAGCAATAGCAGCAGTCACGGAAGACCAAGGTCATTCGGAGGACCTAGATCAAGTTTTAAGCCCTCCTTTAGAGGCGGCTCCAGAGGTAGTTCTCGGCCCAGCAAGAAGCGTTTTGAAGGCGCTCATATTGATATATCCAAATTTATCAATAAGGCGGTCATCACTGAAGAAGTCGAGCACTTTAAGCCAGAACACAAGTTTACTGATTTTGCTGTTAACGACCGCTTAAAGAAAAGCATCGTTGCTCGCGGTTATCAGGACCCGACCCCGATTCAAGATAAGGCGATTCCCCACGTCTTGAGAGGCAGCGACGTAGTTGGCATTGCCAACACCGGCACCGGTAAAACGGCAGCGTTTTTGATCCCTTTGATTAACAAAGTCATCGAAAATCCTAAAGAAAATATCCTGATTGTTGTCCCGACCCGTGAACTCGCGATTCAGATCAATGATGAATTCAAAGCCTTCAATATGAAAGGCATGTATTCGGCCTGCTGCGTCGGCGGCGCTCCGATGAACCCGCAGATGACTCAGTTGAGGTACCACAACAATTTCATTATCGGCACTCCGGGCAGGTTAAAAGACTTCATCGAACGCAAACTCATCAATTTGTCGCTCTTCAATACGATTGTTCTTGACGAAGCTGACCGCATGCTCGACATGGGCTTCATCGGCGACATGAAATACATGATGGCCAAAATGCCGGCCGCAAAACAGACTCTGTTCTTTTCGGCCACTTTGTCCCCCGAGATCGATCGCTTGATTAAAGATTTCTTGAAAGAGCCGGTTAAGATCTCCGTTAAGACTCAAGACACATCGAAAAACGTCGACCAAGACATTGTCCGCGTTAAACCGGGCTCGGATAAGATCGACACCTTACATGATCTTTTGGTTCAGGGCGGATTCAAGAAGGTTTTGATCTTCGGCCGCACCAAACACGGCGTTGAAAAATTGTCGGTCAATCTCAATAAGCGCGGCTTCAAAGCTGAGTCAATCCACGGCGACAAGAAACATTCGCACCGCCAAAAGGCCCTGGGATTATTCAAAACTGACCAGATCCAGGCGCTTGTGGCTACCGACGTGGCGGCCCGCGGACTAGACATCCCCGGCGTTACTCACGTTATCAACTTCGACCTTCCGGCGACTTACGACGACTACGTTCACCGCATTGGCCGAACCGGCCGCGGCAACATGAAAGGCAAAGCCCTAACGCTCATTGAGCAGAGGTAAATTATAAGAATTAATCTGCCTCGGCATTCCTGTCTCGCCCTCCCTTATCCCATTCCGGGAAACACAATAATTTCTTGCTAGAAATTTT